>JBNKCG010000001.1:0-64847 GCA_050287605.1 Gammaproteobacteria bacterium
GAAGTTGTCCAGAAGCAGGATGTCGACCCCGGCCGCCAGGGCTTCGCGGACCTCGTCGAGACTCTCCACCTCGACCTCCACCGCCATGTTCCCCGCCTCGCGCCGTACGGCGTTGACGGCCGCGGAGATGGAACCCGCAGCGTGGATGTGGTTTTCCTTGATGAGAATTCCGTCGAAGAGTCCCAGGCGATGGTTGCGGCAACCACCGCAGCGCACGGCATACTTTTGCGCCAATCGCAGCCCGGGGATGGTCTTGCGCGTATCCAGCACCGTCGCCCCGGTGCCGGCCGCCGCGTCGGCGTAACGGCGCGCCTGTGTCGCAGTCCCGCACAGCGTCTGCAGAAAATTGAGGGCGGTGCGCTCTCCGGTGAGAACGCTACGAGCGGGCCCCTGCACGCGGCACAGCAGTTGATCGCCCTGCACGCGCTGACCGTCCTCCACGTCCCACACCACCTCGACCGCCGGATCGAGCTCGGCGTAGACCGCGTCGAACCACGCCCGCCCGCAGAACACCGCCTCCTCGCGGGAGATGACGGTCGCGTCGAGACGCACCTCCTCCGGCACCAGACACGCGGTGCGGTCTCCGCTGCCAACGTCTTCGGCCAGCGCCCGCTGCACCGCCTCGCAAATGACCGAGTCGGGTACCGGTGGTTCAGTCGTCGGGCTCACCTGTCGCTCCCAGGTCGCGGAATGGGGGCGATAGCTTAGCAGTCCGGCGGCAATTCAGGTAATGTACGGGGCCATACCAAGACCCAAAGACGGCGTGAGACAGCAACTCCTCACTTTCCTCAAATTTGCCGCCGGCAGCGTGCGTGATCTGCTGCCTATCGTCTTGGTCGTCGCCTTCTTCCAACTGGTAGTCCTCCAGCAACCGCTGCCGGAATTCGGGCGCGTGTTGCTGGGACTGATAGCGGTCGTGTTGGGGCTCACCCTCTTCATCCAGGGGCTGGAGACGGGCCTATTCCCGGTCGGCGAATCGCTGGCCTTCGATTTTGCCCGCAAGGGCAGCTTGACTTGGCTGCTGCTGTTTTCGTTCGCCCTCGGCTTCGGCACCACCATCGCCGAGCCGGCTCTGATCGCCGTTGCCGACGAAGCGGCGCTGGTCGCGGCGGAAGGTGGCGCCATCGACAAAACCGAGCAGGCGAAACAAGACTACGCCACCGGCCTGCGCGTCACGGTTGCCGTCTCCGTCGGCATCGCCATCGTCATCGGCGTGCTGCGCATCCTCAAAGGCTGGCCGATCCAGTATCTGATCATCGGCGGCTACATCGGCGTGGTGATCATGACCATCTTCGCGCCGGCAGAAATTATCGGCATCGCCTACGATTCCGGTGGGGTCACCACCTCCACCATCACCGTCCCGCTGGTGACGGCTCTGGGCGTCGGGCTGGCCTCCAGTATCCGCGGCCGCAACCCGCTCACCGACGGGTTCGGGCTGATCGCCTTTGCCTCGCTCACCCCCATGATCTTCGTGATGGGCTACGGGATGGTGACGTAGTGGAGTTTCTCGCACTCGTCTGGACCACCACCCTGGGCACGGTACGCGACGTGCTCCCCATCGCAGCCATCATCTTCGGTTTTCAATACCTGGTGATACGCCGCCCGCTGCCGAACCTGAAGAAGGTGATGATCGGCTTCGGTTACGTGCTGCTCGGCCTGGCGCTATTCTTGATCGGACTCGAAGAGGCACTTTTCCCGCTCGGCAAACTCATGGCGCAGCAGTTGACCAACCCCGCGTTTCTGCACGGCGGCGCCAACGCGCTGGACGCGGCCCGGTTTACCTGGACCGACTACTTCTGGGTCTACTGCTTTGCCGCCGCCATCGGCTTCTCGACCACCATCGCCGAACCCTCGCTGATCGCCGTTGCCATCAAGGCGCACCAAGTGTCCGGCGGCGCCATCAGCGCCTGGGGACTGCGCATCGCTGTCGCCATCGGGGTAGCCGTCGGGATCGCACTCGGCGTGTTTCGCATCATCACCGGCACGCCGCTGCACTGGTTCATCATTGCCGGCTACATCGTCGTGATCGTACAGACCGTTTACGCCCCGCGGCTGATCATCGCCCTCGCCTACGATTCCGGCGGCGTCACCACCTCGACGGTCACCGTCCCCCTGGTCACCGCCCTGGGACTGGGGCTGGCCGCCACAGTACCGGGGCGCAGTCCGCTGATGGACGGTTTCGGACTCATCGCGTTCGCCAGCCTGTTCCCCATCATGTCGGTCATGGCTTACGCCCAACTCAGCGAATGGATCGCCAAGCGTCGATCCCAGCGCAGTCGGAAGCAAGGAGGTTAAAGCATGCACTTCAAATTGATCGTAACCCTAGTCGAAGATCACAAGACCAGCGCCGTCGTCGACGCCGCGCGCGAAGCGGGCGCCACCGGGGCGACGGTGGTCACCCAGGCGCGTGGCGAAGGGATACAGAAGCCGAAGACCTTCTTCGGTCTCAACCTGGAGACCCAGCGCGACATGGTGCTGTTTCTGGTGGAAGAGCATCTCAGTCGCACCATCCTGGAGACCATCGCCAAGGTCGGCGAGTTCGAAGAAAAACCCGGCACCGGAATCGCCTTTCAGCTGGACGTAGAGGATGCCGTCGGCGTCACCGAACAGATACGCTCACTAACCCCCCTGGTGGAGGACAAGCTATGAAAGAGGAGATCGTTCGCGTCTGCGACGTGATGACGCAGGAGTTCGATCGCATCGACGGGATGGCGACCATCAGCGAGGCGCTGTCGCGCATGCGGGAGTTGAACGCCCGCTGCCTGGTGGTGGACAAGCGCCACGACGACGATGAATACGGCTTTCTGCTGTTGTCGGACATCGCCCGCAAGGTGCTCGCACCCAACCGCGCGCCGGAACGGGTCAACGTCTACGAGGTGATGGCCAAACCGGTGATCCGCGTGGAACCGGAGATGAACATCCGCTACTGCGCGCGCCTGTTCGACAATCTTGGATTGACACGCGCACCGGTGATCGACGGGGACGGAAACGTGGTGGGAGTGGTCAGCTTCACCGATCTGGTGCTGCGCGGGTTGTGTCGCGACTACTGAAAACCATGAACGAACCGCCGCTGATCATCGATAGAACGGAAGGCCGCCTGCGGGAGGCGCGCTGGGTAGCGTCCCCCAACTGCGACGAACGCCCGTCCGGCACCGCCATCGACGTGATCGTGATCCACGGCATCAGTCTGCCGCCGGGCGAATTCGGCGGACCGTGGATAGAAGCCCTCTTCACCAACAACCTGCCCGCCTCCGCGCATCCCTATTTTGCGGAGATCCAGTCGCAACGCGTCTCCGCCCACCTGCTGATCCGGCGCGGCGGCGAACTAGTCCAGTTCGTACCGTTCCATCTGCGGGCGTGGCACGCCGGGGTATCCTGTTTCGGAGAACGCGAACGTTGCAACGACTTCGCCATCGGCATCGAGCTGGAGGGCAGCGACGACGTGCCCTACACCGACGCCCAGTACCGGCAGCTGACGCATGTGATCCAGGCGCTGATCGCCACCTACCCCGACATTCGCACCGAACACATCGTGGGACACAGCGATATCGCGCCGCAGCGCAAGAGCGACCCCGGCCCCGCCTTCGATTGGGTGCGACTCAGAAACGGGCTGTGTTGAAAAACCGGAACCGCGGCGCAATGCCGCACGCACTCAACCGTCGGCGCGCTCTTCGTCGCGGTGCGCCCTGGTGTTGAACAGGTTATCCGCGATCAGCACCACCACCCCCACCGAGATCGCCGAATCGGCGATGTTGAACGCTGGCCAGGGGTTGAAGGTGCGCCAGGGAAGAAACGGCAGGTAGACTTCGATGAAATCGATCACGTGCGCGAACAGCACACGGTCGATGACGTTGCCCAGCGCCCCGCCGAGGATCAGCGCCAGTCCCAGCGCCTCCCACGACGCGCCGCGCGGCAAACGTCGCAGCCAATTGCCGAGAAACGCGCTCACCGCCAACGCCAGCAGCACGAAAAACCAACGCTGCCAACCGCTCCCTTCGGCCAGGAAACTGAACGCCGCACCCGTGTTGTAGCGCAACGTAAAGTGGAACCAGGAGAGCACCACCAGCGGCTGGTCGTAGTTGAGCAACGCCTCGGCCAACTGCTTGGTGAGCTGATCCAGCGCGATTACCGCGCCGGAGAGCCACAACCAGCGCAGCGGATGCGCAATGGCCGGCGCGCCCGTGGTGGAGGAACTCGCAGACATCGACAAACGGGCCGCCTCAGGCGAACCGGCGCTGTTCGCCGGCGCCGGACACGTTCTCCACGCAGCGACCGCACAGCTCCGGATGATCGGCGTGGGCGCCCACGTCTTCGCGGCGATGCCAGCAGCGCACGCACTTGCCGTGGCCGCTGGGAGTCACCTTGAGGCGCAGCCCAGCCCGGCCCGTCTCCACGGCATCGGCCGGGGCTGCGGCCAGCGGATGCACCGCGGCGTAGGAAGTGATCAGCACGAAACGCAGCTCGTCGCCCAACTTGCCCAGCAACGGCAGCAGCACGTCATCGCAATAGAGCTCGAGTTCCGCTTCCAGCGACGAACCGATCCTACCCTCGACGCGCACCCGTTCCAACTCCTTGCTCACTGCCTCGCGCACCGCCAGCACTTGCTGCCAATACTCCATGTCCAGCTCGCCCATGGGCGTCGCTTCGGGAAATGAGTAATAGGTGGCGAGAAATACCGACTCGCCGCGCTCGCCCGGCAGGTAGTGCCAGATCTCCTCGGCGGTAAAGCTGAGGATGGGTGCCAGCCAACGCGCCAGCGCCTCGGCGATGTGGTAGAGGGCGCTCTGCGCGGAACGCCGCGCGTGGCTGTCGCTGGGTGTGGTGTACTGGCGGTCCTTGATGATGTCGAGATAGAAACTGCCCATGTCCACACTGCAGAAGTTATGTACTTTCTGGTAGATGTGGTGGAAGTCGAAATCCTCGTAGGCGCGCATCACCTCGCCTTGCAGCTGACGCGCCCGCTCCACCGCCCAGCGGTCGAGGGCGATCAACTCGTCCAGCGGCAGCAGATGCTGCGCCGGATCGAATCCGGTCATGTTGCCAAGCAGGAAGCGCGCGGTGTTGCGGATGCGCCGATAGGCATCGGCGGTGCGCTTGAGAATCTCGTCGGAGACGTGCATTTCGCCGCGGTAATCGGTGGCCGCCACCCATAGGCGCAGCACGTCGGCGCCCAGGCTGTTGACCACCTGCTGGGGCGCCACCACGTTGCCCAGCGACTTGGACATCTTGCGCCCCTCGGCATCGACGGTGAAACCGTGGGTGAGCACCGACCGGTAGGGAGCCACGCCGTTCATAGCAACAGAGGCTAGCAGCGATGAATGGAACCAACCGCGGTGCTGGTCGGAACCCTCCAGGTACATGTCGGCGGGGAAACGCAGCTCGGGGCGCTGTTCCAACACCGAGTAGTGGGTGGTGCCGGAGTCGAACCAGACGTCCAGCGTGTCGCTCACCTTTTCGTAGTGCACGGCCTCGTCGCCCAACAAATCATCCGTGGCTACATCGAACCAGGCGTCGATACCGGTGCGCTCCACGCGCAGCGCCACCTCTTCGATAAGGCGCGGGGTGTCGGGGTGCGGTTCTCCGGTCTCGCGGTGCACGAACAGACAGATGGGAATACCCCAGGAACGCTGGCGCGAGATGCACCAGTCGGGGCGGTGTTCGATCATGCCGCGGATACGCGCCTGGCCCCAATCGGGAATCCAGCGTACCCCGTCGATCTCGTGCAGCGCCATCTCGCGCAACCCCTTCTGGTCCATGCTGATGAACCACTGAGCGGTGGCGCGGAAGATGATGGGCGTCTTGTGACGCCAGCAGTGCGGATAGCTGTGGCGGATGGTCTCCAGGTGCAGCAGCGCACCGTGCTCCTTGAGCACTTCGATGACGTGATCGTTGGCCTTGAAGACGAACTCTCCGGCAAACAGCGGCGTATCCGGAAGGAAACAACCGTTATCGCCCACCGGGTTGACGACCTCCAGCCCGTAATGCTGGCCGACCTCAAAGTCCTCCTGGCCGTGACCCGGTGCGGTGTGCACCGCGCCGGTACCGGCATCCAGGGTCACGTGTTCGCCCACGACCACCGGCACCACGCGGTCATAGAAGGGGTGACGCAACTGCTGGCCATCCAGCACGCTGCCGGTACAGCGCGCCAACACCCGGGTATTGAAGCCGCCGTAGCGCTTGACGGCCGACTCCATCAGTTCTTCTGCCAGCAGCAGACGCTCGGTACCGGCCGCCGTGTCCATCTGCACCAGCACATAATGATGCTCGGGATTCAGCGCCACCGCCTGATTGGCCGGCAGCGTCCAGGGCGTGGTGGTCCAGATGGGTACCGAAATGGCGCCGCTGCCCGCATCGTCTGCCGGCGAACACTGGGCGACAAACGCCGCTTCGTCCACCACCCCAAAGCGCACGTCGATGGCCGGCGAATTCTTGTCCTCGTACTCCACCTCCGCTTCGGCCAACGCCGATCCGCAATCGGCGCACCAGTAGACCGGCTTGGCACCGCGGTGCAGATGGCCGTTGGCGATGATCTTGCCCAGCGCGCGGATGATGTCGGCCTCGTTTTTGAAGCTCATGGTGAGGTAGGGATTGGACCAGTCACCCATCACGCCCAGGCGCTTGAAATCGACGCGCTGCTTCTCCACCTGCGAGGTGGCGTAGTCGCGGCATGCCTTGCGGAACGTCTTGGCGTCGACCTTGTTGCCCGCCTTGCCGATGGTCTTTTCCACCTGCAGTTCGATGGGCAGGCCGTGACAATCCCAGCCCGGTACGTAGGGGACGTCGAAGCCGGCCACCAGGCGCGATTTGTTGATGATGTCCTTGAGCACCTTGTTGACCGCGTGGCCGATGTGGATCTCGCCGTTGGCGTAGGGCGGACCGTCGTGAAGAATGAACTGCTCCTGACCCACCCGCGCCTCACGAGTCCGGCGGTAAAGGTCGATCTGCTCCCAACGCGCCAGTGTCTCGGGCTCGCGCTGCGGCAGATTACCGCGCATGGGGAAATCGGTCTGGGGGAGGTTCAGGGTTGCTTTGTAATCAGCCATCGTCGGTCGGTTTCGTGTGCAATGTGTTTCGGTCAATGCGATCGGTATTCGGTTAACAAGGTTTCCAGATTTAAGTGCGCCAGCTTGCCATCACCTCGAAAAATGAGCTCGCGCCGCCTCGGCGTCGGCCGCGATTTGAGCCTGCAGCGCCGCCAACGAATCGAAGCGCTGCTCGTCGCGCAGTTTGTGGATGAAATCCACGTGGATATAGCGCCGATAGATCTCCTCCGTGAAATCGAACAGGTGCACCTCCAGCAGCGCCTGCCGCCCGTTGACGGTGGGACGGATCCCCACGTTGGCGACGCCGATGCGCGGCTCGTGCTGCAACCCGAATACCTCCACCGCGTACACTCCAGACAGCGGCAGCGCTTTGTGGTGCAAGCGGATGTTCGCGGTCGGAAAGCCGATGGTGCGTCCGCGCTTGTCGCCATGGGCGACGCGACCGGAAATTCGGTAGGGCCGGCCCAGCAATTGTTGCGCCAGTGCCAGGTTACCGACAGCCAGTGCGTCGCGCACCCGCGTACTACTCACACGCGCACCGTCCAGATGTACCGTGTGCATGCGCGCCACGGCGAATCCGTGCGCCTCGCCCGCCGCTTCCAGCATGGCGAAATCTCCCTGGCGCTTGCGGCCAAAGCGGAAATCGTCGCCCACCACCAGGTAGCGTACACCCAGCCTCTGGATCAGGATGCGCTCGATGAACTGATCGGCCGGCATCGCCGCCAGGCCGGGGTTAAAGCGCAGGCACACCACCCGGTCGACGGCGAAACGGCTCAGCGCCTTGAGCTTTTCGCGCAACCGCGTCAGACGCGCCGGCGCCGACTCAGGGGCAAAGAACTCCTCGGGCTGCGGTTCAAAGGTGATCACCGCGGCCGGCAGACCGAGTTCGGCCGCCTTCTCCGCCACCTGGCCGAGCACGGCCTGGTGGCCCAGGTGCACACCGTCAAACTTGCCGATGGTGGCCACACAGCCCTGGTGTTGGGGCTTCAGGCTGTAATGACCGCGTATGAGCTCCATGGACCCGACCTCGACGACGACTGGCGCCAGCTACGGCGACCTCGTCACCGATTGTCTTCACAAACGGCGATTATAAACAGATCCCGCCCCGATCGTCGCCGATCCGGGATGATTGGAACCTACCGCGGAATCCAAGGTGGGCGGTATCAGTCGCCTACGGTGCCGGCGGCCCGCAGATGCGCCGGCCGAATTCCGCACGCCAGCAGCACCAGAAAATAGATGGCCGCGCCCACCGCCACCCACAGCGCCAGCCGCAGGCCGCGCTCCAACGCACCCCAAGCCGTCCACTGTTCCAGACCACCGCTCCCCCACCACAGCGCCACCGCCATGGCGCCAGTCGCAACCGCCACCCTTGCGAACAGCAGCGGCCAGCCATGGCGCGGGGTATAGACCGACCGCTTGCGCAGGCCGTAATACAACAGTCCGGCGTTGACGAAGGCAGCCAACGAGGTCGCCAGCGCCAAACCGGCGTGCGCCAGCGACCAGACCAGCGCCAGATTGAGCACGATATTGCTCACCATGGCGACGACACCGATGCGCACCGGGGTGCGCGTGTCCTGGCGCGAGTAGTACCCGGAGGCCAGCACCTTGACCAGGATGAAACCGCACAGACCCACGGAATAGGCCACCAGGCTACGCGCCGCCATCACCACGTCGTCGCCGGTGAAGGCATGGTACTGGAACAGCGTGGAGAGCAGCGGCCCGGCCAGCACCGCCAGACCCGCAGTCGCCGGCGCGCCGATCAACAGCACCCAGCGCAGCGCCCAATCCACGGTGTCGGAAAAACCGGCGGGATTCTCCCGAGCATGCTCACGCGACAGGTGCGGCAGAATCACCGTCGCCAGGGCGATGCCGAACACCCCGAGGGGGAACTCCACCAGACGGTCCGAATAGTAGAGCCAGGAGATGCTGCCCGTGGCGAGAAACGACGCGATCAAGGTATCCACCAACAGATTGATCTGGGTGACCGACACGCCGAAGATGGCCGGCAGCATCAGGCGCAGGATGCGCCGCACCCCCTCGTCGCGGAACCGCGGCCGGGGCAGCGCCAATACCCGCAGGCCGATCAGGTAGGGGAACTGAAACAGCAACTGGACGATGCCGGCGATCAGCACCCCCCAGGCGAGCGCCATCACCGGCCGATCCATGTGCGGCGCCAGCCAGATCGCCGCGCCGATCATCGACAGGTTGAGAAACACCGGTGTGAACGCCGGCACCCCAAAGCGTCCGAAGGTGTTGAGCACCCCTCCGGCCAGCGCCGTCAGGGAGATAAAGAACAGGTAGGGAAAGGTGAGGCGCAGCATATCCACCGCCAACACCTGTTTCGGCCCGTGGCTGTCGAACCCCGGTGCGAAGGCCCAGATAAGCACCGGCGCCGCCAGTACGCCCAACAGCGTCACGGCGAACAGCACCGCTCCCAGGGCACCGCTGACGCTGCCTACCAGCTCGCGTACCGCGTCGTGCGAACGCTGGGTGCGGTACTCGGAGAGCACCGGAACAAAGGCCTGCGAGAACGCCCCCTCGGCAAACAACCGGCGCAGGAAATTGGGGATCTTGAAGGCGACGAAGAAGGCGTCGGTTCCGATCCCGGCGCCGAAATAGCGCGCGATCACCATATCGCGGACGAAACCGAGTACGCGCGACACCAGGGTGTTGCCCCCCACCGTCAGGGTCGATTTCGCCAGTCGCTTGCTCAGTGTCATCCCCAATAAAACAGCCACAGCGCTGAGGGGTGTTCGCGAGCGGTATCACCGCCCCCTACACCCGCCGCCCCTGTGGCTGGCGATGTCCCCGGCCGCAGCCGGAACACCCGCTATCCCATTGACAATGGGTCCAAAAATCCGCATAGTATGCGGCCTTTCGGACCCTGGAACCAGTAGGAGTACTCCATTGGCCAATTCACGCCAAGCTGCCAAGCGCGCCCGCCAGGCGGAACAGCACCGTCAACGCAACGCCAGCGCGCGTTCGATGATGCGTACCTACGTCAAGAAGGTGGTGAAGGCCATCGACTCTGGCGACAAAGAGGCCGCCAGCACGGCCTACACTGCCGCCATGCCCATCATCGATCGCATGGCGAACAAGGGTCTGATCCACCACAACAAGGCCGCGCGCCACAAGAGCCGCCTCAACGCCAAGATCAAGGCGATGGGCGCCTAACACAGCGTCACAGGCAAATATGAAAAGGCCGGTCTCAGACCGGCCTTTTTGTTTGGAGGCAGGGCGCTTTCCGTTGCGCTACAACACCACCAAGTTGTCGCGGTGAATCAGTTCCGGCTCATCAATGTATCCTAGCAGCGCCTCGATCCGCGCACTGGGCTGCCCCATGATGCGCCGCGCTTCGTCGGCGCTGTAGTTGACCAGACCGCGCGCCACCTCCACGCCCTGCGCATCGACGCAGCTCACCAGCTCACCGCGCGAGAAGGCCCCGCTGACCCCGCGCACTCCGACAGCAAGCAGACTGCGCCCCGAATCGCGCAGCACCCGTACCGCACCGTCGTCCAGTTCCAGACGCCCCTGCACTTGCAGCTGGCCGGCCAACCAGCGTTTGCGCGCCGCCACCGGTTCCTGATCGGGCATCAGCAGCGTGCCGAGTTCCTCGCCCTGGCGCACACGCTCCAACAGGCGCTCGGTGCGTCCACCCACGATCAGGGTCGCGGTCCCGGAACGTGCCGCCAGACGCGCGGCACGCACCTTGGTCGACATGCCGCCACGGCCCAAGCCACTACCGCCTTCGCCGGCCATCGCCGCCAGTCCAGGATCGCTTGCGGCACGCTCAGAGACCATAGCCGCCCTGGGGTCGAGGCGCGGATCGCGCTCGTACAGACCCGCCTGATCGGTCAGGATCAGCAGCAGCTCCGCCTCCACCAGATTCGCCACCAGTGCGGCCAGCGTGTCGTTGTCGCCGAAACGGATCTCTTCAATGGCGACGGTGTCGTTTTCGTTGACGATGGGGACCACCCCCAACCGCAGCAACGTCCGCAGCGTGCTGCGGGCGTTGAGATAGCGCCGCCGATGCGAGAGATCGTCGTGGGTCAGCAGCACCTGCGCCGTGTGTAGGCCGTAGCGCTGAAAATAGGATTCGTAGACCTGAATCAACCCCATCTGGCCGACGGCCGCCGCCGCCTGCAGTTCATGCAGCGCGTGGGGACGCTCGCGCCAGCCGAGGCGCGTCATGCCGGCCGCAACGGCCCCCGAAGAGACCAGCATCACCTCGACGCCGCTCTTGCGCAGCGCCGCGATCTGTTCCACCCAGTTGCCGATGGTCTCGCCGTCGAGGCCGCGGCCATCGTTGGTCAACAGCGCGCTGCCGATCTTGATCACCCAGCGTCGGGTCTGACCCAGTTGTGCGCGCCTCTTCATCCCCCCTCCGCAGGATCGGGTTCAGGGTGCACAGCGGGAACGCCTTCGGCACCGCGCTGCTGCTCTAGATGCGCCATGATGGCGGCCACCAGCTCGCGCGTACCATGACCGGTCTGTGCAGAGATGGCGAACACCGGCCCGCTCCAATCCAGCGACTGCAGCGTCGCGGCCATCGCCGCCTCCACCTGCTCGGCATCGCCCAGATCGGTCTTGTTGAACACCAGCCAGCGCTCGCGCGCGGCCAGCTCGGGACTGAATTTCTGCAGCTCCTCGGCGATGGTGCGCGCGTTCGCCGCGGGATCGGAAGCATCGAAGGGAAACAGATCCACCAAGTGCAGCAACAACCGCGTGCGCGCCAGATGTTTGAGAAACCGCAGCCCCAACCCCGCACCTTCGGCGGCCCCTTCGATCACACCCGGAATATCGGCCACCACGAAACTGCGCTCGCTGTCGACGCGCACCACGCCCAGGTTGGGGTAGAGGGTGGTGAACGGGTAGTCGGCGACCCGCGGGCGCGCGGCCGATACGGTGCGGATCAGCGTCGATTTACCCGCGTTGGGCAGGCCGAGCAGCCCAACATCGGCCAGCACCTTGAGTTCCAGACGCAGTGCGCGCTGTTCGCCCGGCGTACCCGGCGTGGCCTTGCGCGGCGCGCGGTTGGTGCTGCTCTTGAAGCGGGTATTGCCGAGCCCACCTTTGCCGCCCTGCGCGACGCAGAGTCGCGCGCCAGGCTCGACCAGATCGCCCAGCTGCTCCCCGGTATCGTCATCGACGATGGCGGTACCCACCGGCACCCGGACCACCAGGTCCTCGCTGCTCTTGCCGGTGCAGTCGCGTCCCTTGCCGTTTTCGCCGCGCTGGGCGCGGAAGCGGCGGGTGTGGCGGAAATCGACCAGCGTATTGAGACCGCTGTCGGCTTCCAGGAACACGCTACCGCCGTTGCCGCCGTCGCCGCCATCGGGACCGCCGAAGGGGATGTATTTCTCGCGACGAAAACTGACGCAGCCATTGCCACCGTCACCGGCTTCGACACGGATAAGGGCTTCGTCGACGAATTTCATGGGATGAAGTTACAGGCTCGCGGCAATCAGGCCAAGCGCTGGGGCGGCAACAAAAAAGCCCCGCTGTGTCACGGGGCTTTTTCGCAAACCGCGGCTGGGATCCGCGCTAGTCCGTGACGACACTCACGTAGCGACGGTTCTTCGGGCCTTTGGTCTCGAACTTGACCACCCCGTCAGCCTTGGCGAACAACGTGAAGTCGCGGCCGCAACCCACATTGACGCCCGCGTGCACCTTGGTGCCGCGCTGGCGGATGATGATGTTGCCGGCCCTGGCCGCCTGGCCGCCGTAGAGCTTGACGCCCAGTCGTTTGGATTCGGAATCGCGGCCGTTGCGTGTGCTGCCGCCTGCCTTCTTATGAGCCATGAACTACTCTCCTATCGCCGCTCAACCGGCCTGAATACCGGTGATCTGAACCTCGGTATACGACTGCCGATGGCCCATACGCTTCAGGTGGTGCTTGCGACGTTTGAACTTGACGATCTTGACCTTCTTGCCGCGGCCATGGGCCTTGACGGTGGCGGTCACCTTGGAACCGTCTACCAGCGGCGTCCCCACCGTGGTCTGCCCCTCGTTGGTGACGAGCAGAACCTGATCGAACTCCACATTCTCGCCGGCCTCGGCAGCGAGCTTCTCGACGCGCAGGACATCGCCCTCGCTCACCCGGTATTGCTTACCACCGGTCTTGATAACCGCGTACATGCTCAGAAATCTCCGCAGATTCGGGCGGGCGCCAGAACCGCGTACGGTGGCCCTCCCGCAAGGAAATGCGCAATTCTACTGACTGATCCACGATGGGTCAATCGCGAATGCGCCGAAAATCAGGCACCCGCTCAGTAGGTTACGCTCGGCCGCTCTTGACACTCCCGGGGGCCCTGCCTAGTGTACAGCTTCGCTCTGGGGCGGCGCTTGCGGGGAAGAATCGGGGGAATTCCGGGCGTGCAGGGCAGATCCTGGCACGTCGTTTCGCTGCCGCCCACACCGCGCTCGGCCGGCCTGCACCATGCAGCACCGGTAGCGAACCATTACACTACACGGGCAATCCCGCCGTTGAACACTGTTTAGCCGATGGAAATTGATCAAATCCGTGAGCTGATCGCGGACGATATGCGAGCGGTCGATCAGTTGATACAGGATCGGCTGAGCTCCGACGTCGTCCTTATTAATCAGCTCAGTCACTACATCATCAACAGCGGTGGTAAGCGCCTGCGTCCCATGCTGGTGCTGCTGGCGGCGCGCGCCTTCGGCTACAGCGGTGACCAGCACACCAACCTCGCGGCCGTGGTGGAGTTCATTCATACCGCCACACTGCTTCACGACGATGTGGTCGACGCCTCAGAACTGCGCCGCGGACACGAAACGGCCAACGCCCTGTGGGGCAACGAGGCCAGCGTACTGGTGGGTGATTTCCTCTACTCGCGCGCCTTCCAGATGATGGTGCACGCCGACAGCATGCGCGTCATGACGGTGTTGGCAGACGCCACCAACATCATCGCCGAGGGCGAGGTGATGCAGTTGATGAACTGCAACGACCCCGACACCAGCGAGGCCCAGTATCTGGAGGTCATTCGCTGCAAGACTGCCAAACTTTTCGAGGCCGCTACCCGCCTGGGTTCAATTCTGGGAGGCGGCACACCCGAAGCCGAAACCGCCATCGCTGACTACGGCATGCACCTGGGTACCGCGTTTCAACTGGTGGACGATGCGCTCGATTACAGCTCGAGTGCGGCGGAAATCGGCAAGAACATCGGCGACGATCTGGCCGAAGGCAAACCGACGCTGCCGTTGATCTACGCCATGCGCAAAGGTTCGGCGGAACAAGTCGCCACCATCCGCAAGGCCATCGAAAACGGCGGCCGCGACAACATCGATGAGATCCTGCGCGCCATTGAATCGACCCAGGCTATCGAGTACACTGCCGAGCTCGCCAAGGCCGAGGCAAACCGGGCCGTATCCCGACTCGACGGACTGGTTGACACGCCTTACCGACAAGCCCTGGCCAGCCTGGCGACCTTTTCCGTCACCAGGACATACTGATCATCGGAAGTACCGTTTCGGGGTGTAGCTCAGCCGGGTAGAGCACTGCCTTCGGGAGGCAGGGGTCGTAGGTTCAAATCCTGTCACCCCGACCAAATGAAAAAAGCCGGCTTAGCGCCGGCTTTGTTCTTTCTGCAAGGTACGCGGATCAACTCGCCTTATCGACGCCGTGCAGCATCTTCAGCAATTGCGCTTCGCTGCGGGTCAATCCACAGGTATCGGCAATCTCCTCCACCTGGGCACCGCTGTGAACCAAGCGGATAGCGTGGGCGTAGGGGCGCTCGCCCGGATCCTTGAGTTCCAGTCGTTCGTGACGATCGGCCAGTGCGCGCTGCTCGGTCTCCAACCGCCGCAGGCGATCGCCTAACCCCACCGCCCCGGCGCACAGGGCCCGCACATCCTGACGCAGGCGCGTCATCTCCTCGTCCGCGGCGTGCATCGTGGTTCCGGCCATGTGGGCGCTACGCCTTGCGCTGCGCACCGACAGCAGGGCGATCAGCAGGGCGACGACGGTCGTCGCAGGATAAAACCAGATTTGCCAGTCGCTCATCTATGCGTACTCGTCGATGGTACCCGTTGCATCATCGTCGCGTGGCGGCCGTTCGCGCGCCGCCGGTGGACGGGGCTTGGGCGCTTCCTTCTCTTTCGGCTTGCGCTTGTCCGTCCGCTGGTCGCGCTGAACAGGCAACACCTGGCTCAGCGGGGCGAGTTCCGGCAGGTCGGCCATGATGCGCGGGCAAGCTCACAAGCTTGCCATCTCCTCCCACTCCTCTTCGGTGAGGAGCTTGTTGAGGTCCACCAGGATCAACAGGTCGGAATCGACGGTCGCCACCCCCTGGATGTAACGCGAACTCTCTTCGTTGCCCACGTTTGGGGCCACATCGATCTCGGAACCCCGCAGCTCCACCACCTCGGCGACACTGTCCACCAGAATGCCGAAAATCTGGCCCTGGCTCTCGATGATCACCACCCGCGAGTTGTCGTCCAGCTCGCCCGGCGGCATACCGAACCGTTTGCGGGTATCGATCACCGTCACCACGTTGCCGCGCAGGTTGATGATGCCCAGGACGTAGTCGGGCGCACCGGGAACCGGCGCGATCTCGCTCACGCGCAGCACCTCCTGTACCTGCATGACGTTGATGCCGTAGGTTTCGTCCTCCAGGCGGAAGGTTACCCACTGCACCACCTGATCCTTGCCTTGTTCAGTCGTCTGGTTCATCGATTCACCTTAGTCTGTGGGGGCGCCGGCTTTTCAGCGCATCTGCTCCCAGTGCGACGGTATTCCGACGCCACGACCCACTCGTATAGGATTAAGCATGTTCCATGCCAGCCAAAACCGCCCCACTCCACCGGGGCGATCACCCTCGGGGTCAATCCCCTTTGATCATCCCCGCCAACGCCTCGATATCCAACAACGCACACATCTGATCGATCACCGTTCCGGCCAGCCAGGGACGTTTGGTGCGCGAAGTGCGCCAGCGCACCTGCTCCTTGTTCAAGGTGATCACCTGATCGACCCGTTCACAGGCCAGTCCCCAGCGCCCGTCGTCGAAGAAGATGATATGCGCGTAGGCGGGCCGTTCCGCGTCCGCATCCAGACGTTCCGGCATCACCACGCCCGCCGTGTCGATGATCCCCGACTGCAGGCCGCGGTAGCTCGCCACCCCAAGAAACCACGCCGGACGTTCCGGTAATTTGGTAACGCCATCGCCCCATTCGGCGATACCGCACAACGCCTCCAGCGGCACCGCCAGCGTCAACCCCCGCACACTGAACAGCAGGCACTGAAAGCGTGTCTGCGCCCAACCCGGCGTCTGCTCGGCATCGCCGGTCGGTTCGGCGGGTGCGGTGGCGGCCGGCGCTGCCTCGGCCGCCGGCCTTGGCGGCTGATGCAACACGTGGACCGGCGCCGGTTTCTCAACCCGCGGCTCCGGCGCGACATCCACCTCCCGCAACAGGGAATCGAGATAGGCGCTCAGCGCCAAGCGCTGATCGACCAGAACGGGGCGGTCGCGTTTGTCGCTCATACCGCTGCCGCCTCGTTCATTTGGGTGTCGGCGCCACGCAAATCGTTGAGCAGTTGGCGGTAGGCATCCAACCCGCGCGTGTGCGAATGCAGCGCCGACAGCGGCACTCCCGCCTGGCTTGCCTCCCGAAACTGGGTATCGATGGGGACGACCCCCGCCCAAAGGTGTTCGTGGTGGTGCTCGCGCAACGAACGCAGCGCCTCGATGGAGGCGCGCGTGCGGCGGTCGAAGAAAGTGGGAACGATGGTGTAGGGCAGCGGTTTCGGACGCGCCTGCTGCACCATTTGCAGCGTGCGCAGCATGCGCTCAAGCCCCTTGATCGCCAGAAACTCCGTCTGCGTCGGGATCAACAACGACTCGCTGGCCGCCAGCGCATTGATCATCAATACGCCCAGCACCGGCGGACAGTCGATGAAGACGTGATCAAACATCCCCGCCAGGCGCTGCATGGCGCGCGTCACCACCAGCCCCATGCCTTCGCGGCTGCCCAACTGCCGATCGAGCGTAGCCAGCGCGGGCGATGCCCCCATCAGCTGCAGCCCTTCGATCGGCGTCGGCCGGATCACGCCATTGAGGTCCGGCTGATCCCCTGCCGCGGTCTGCTGGAAGAGCGTGTAGACGCTGTGCTGAAGCTGTTCGGGATCGGTCCCCAGGTAGCCGGTGGCCGAGCCGTGGGGATCCAGATCCATCAGCAGCACCCGCCGGCCCTCGTCGGTCAGCAGTCCCGCCAGGGTGATGGCGGTGGTGGTCTTGCCCACGCCGCCTTTCTGGTTGGCCACCGCCCACACCCTCACTTCGCACCCCCACCACCGCCCAGCGGCGGCTGTAGTTGGATGCCGGAGATGGGCGCCAGTTGCCCGGGCGGCTGCGGTTGCGGCGCAGCGGGTTTTGTTTCGGGCAGCGCCGGAGTATCGACCTCCGTCGCCAGGATCACCAGCGCCACGCGCCGGTTGCGGCTGCGCCCGTCCGCCGTTGCGTTGTCCGCCACCGGGCGGTATTCGCCGTAACCGATCGCCGCCATGTGCGTGGGGTCCACGCCCACCTGGACAAAGAACTGAACCACGCTCGCGGCGCGCGCCGCCGACAGCTCCCAGTTGGACGGATAGACCAGGGAATGGATGGGCAGATTGTCGGTATGTCCCTCCACCTGCACCGGGTTGGGGTGCTTCGCCAGTACCTCCGCCACCTTGCGCAGCACCGGCAGCGCCTCCTCGGTCAACGCCGCACTGCCGCTGGGGAAGAGGATGTTCGCCTTGAGCTCGATCTCCAGCCAACCCTTGCCCTCGCGCACCTTGACCAAATCCTGATCGATGAGCGACTTCATCGCCTGTTTGATCTCGCCGCCGATCTTCTTCAACGCAGTGGCGGCAGCGGCGCTGGGATTGGCGGAGGTCTCCATCCCCACCAGGGACTGGCGCTCCCGGTGAAGCTCTTCGACCTTACGGCGGTACTCGTAGGGCAGATTGACCGGCGAGCTGTTGGGGGTCTTGGCCAGGCGTCCGAACTGCACCGGATCGAGGCTCTTGGCCGGCGAACGGAATGCCGCCACGATGGCGTCGGAGAGCACGCGGTACTTGCCCTCGTTAATGGAGGAGATGGAGTACATCACCACGAAAAACGCGAACAACAGCGTAATGAAGTCGGCGTAGGAGACCAGCCAACGTTCGTGGTTCTCGTGCTCTTCCTGTCGGTTTCTGCGTGCCATCGAACCCTACCGCGCCGCAAACCACCGTTGCGTCACCACCCCGTTCACGTCAGATACCCCCGCAGCTTCGCTTCGATGTTGCGAGGATTTTCTCCCTCGGCAATGGAGATGATGCCTTCGACCACCATCTCGCGATACTGCGTCTGACGGTGGATGTTGCTCTTCAACTTGCTGGCGATCGGCAGCAAAAACAGATTGGCGGAGCCGACGCCGTAAATGGTGGCCACGAACGCCACGGCGATACCGCCGCCGAGCTTGCTGGGATCGGAGAGGTTCTGCATCACGTGGATCAGGCCCATCACCGCGCCGATGATACCGATGGTGGGCGCATAGCCGCCGCCCGCCTCGAAGACCTTGGCCGCCTGCACACCGTGATGCTCCTTGGCAAACATCTCCACCTCCATGATGCTACGGATCGCGTCGGGTTCACTGCCGTCGACCAGCAGCTGCAACCCCTTGCGAACGAACAGATCCGGCTCATCCTCGGAGACCGCTTCCAAGCCCAGCAACCCCTCCTTGCGCGCCACGTTGCTCCATTCGACGATTTTTTCGATGGCCGCCTCCGCCTCCTGCTTGGGCGGAAAAACGATCCACGACAGCATCTTGATGGCATGCAGAAAGGTGGCGACCGGCGTCTGCAGCAACACGGCGCCCAGGGTGCCGCCGATCACGATGATGAAGGCGGTGAGTTGCAGCAGCGAATCGGTGTGCCCGCCCTCGAGCAGGTTGCCACCGACAATGGCGCCCAGTGCGAGGAGGATGCCGAGGATGCTGAGAATATCCATACGAACCGCCGCTAGACGCTGGCCACCAGGGCGTCGCCGATCTCGCCCACCGCCAGCACGCGGTCCGCAAGATTGGCATGAACGATGGCCGCGGGCATGCCGTAGATCACGCAGCTTGCCTCATCCTGCGCCCACACTGAAGCGCCCGCCTCCTTCAGCATGCGCGCACCTTCGCGGCCGTCGGCGCCCATGCCGGTCAACACCACGGCCAGCACATCGTGCCCCAGCGCCCGTGCGGCGGAACCGAATGCAATGTCGACGCTGGGCTTGTAGGTCAGCTCCGGTTTGCTCTCCCTTACCGACACCGTCAGCCGCGTGCCATTGCGCTCCACCAACATCTGCTTGCCGCCGGGCGCCAACAGCACGTGGCCGGGACGCAACTCGTCGCGATCCTCCGCCTCCTTGATGCTCAGTGCGCACTGCTGGTCGAGCCGCTCGGCAAAGGCCTTGGTGAAGTTGGCCGGCATGTGCTGGATCAGGATGATGGGGACGGGAAAGTTGGCAGGCAGTTTCACCAACACCTGTTGCAACGCCACCGGTCCGCCGGTCGAGGCACCGATCGCCACCAGTCGCACGCTGCCCGGTCGAACCGCCGCTGCGGGGCGGGCGATGGCGGGTGCGGCACGCGGTGCCGGCACCGCGCCGTGAGGCGCCGGTTGAGGCGCGGCCGTCGAATGAAGCGCAGCCCGGGCCACCGTCGCGGAGCGGCGTACGCCCAGTTGATGGACTCGCGAGCACAGGGTGCGCGCACCGCTCTCGCGATCCCGGGCCATGTCCTCGAAGCGCTTGGGCAGAAAATCCAGCGCCCCGGCCTCCAGCGCGTCGAGGGTGGCCTTGCCCCCCTCGTAGCTCAACGTCGAGAACATCAGCACCGGTGTCGGATGTTCGGCCATGATGCGGCGCACGGCGGTGATGCCGTCCATCACCGGCATCTCGATATCCATGGTGACGACGTCGGGCTTGAGACGCCTGACCTCGCGCACCGCTTCGAGACCGTTCTCAGCGCTGCCCACCACCTCCAGGCGCGGGTCGGCCGCAAGAATCTCGGTGATGCGACGGCGGAAAAAACCCGAATCATCCACCACGAGGACGCGTACGCTCATCGGTACACCCCGCCGCGCAACCACTGTTCTGTCGCTCGCATCACCAACCGCTTCACCTGTCGCCTTGCATCGCCGTTGACACGCTTCACTGCCGACCCGCGTACGCCTTGAGCAGCGTGGGCACGTCCAAGATGAGCGCGATGCGCCCATCGCCGGTGATCGTCGCGCCGGCCAATCCCGCCACCTTGTGCAGGAACGCCCCGAGCGGCTTGATAACCACCTCTTCCTGGCCCAGCAGAAAATCCACCACGAAGCCCACCAACTGCCCGCTCACCTGCACTACGACCACATGGCCGGACGTGGGACGCTCGCCGGAGATACCGCCGCGGATCAACCACTCTTTGAGATAGAACACGGGCAGCGCCTTTTCGCGCAGCAGCACCACCTCCTGGCCGTCGACCACCTTGGTGCGCGACAGATCAAGATCGAAGATCTCGTTGACGTTGCTGAGCGGAATCGCGAACGCCTGATCTTCCAGCTTGACCATCAGCGTCGGCAGTATCGCCAGCGTCAGCGGCACCTTGATGGAGATGCGGCTGCCGCGCCCCAGTTGCGAATCGATCTCCACCGCGCCATTGAGCTGACCGATGCGGGTCTTGACCACGTCCATGCCGACGCCGCGGCCGGAGACGTCGGAAATCTCTGTCTTCATGGAGAAGCCGGGCATGAAGATCAGGTTGAAACACTCGCGATTGGTGAGCCGTTTGGCCGCCTCGGCCTCCATCAGGCCCTTTTCCACCACCTTGGTGCGCAGCTTCTCGGGGTCCATCCCGGCGCCATCGTCTTCGATGGAGAGCAGAATGTGATCGCCCGCCTGCTCGGCCGCCAGCACCACCGTCCCCTTGCGCGGCTTGCCCGCCTTTTCACGCACTTCGGGCAGCTCGACGCCGTGATCCACGGCGTTGCGCACCAGGTGGACCAGCGGGTCGGCCAGGGCTTCGACCAGATTCTTGTCGAGGTCGGTCTCCTCGCCCTGCATCTCCAGATCCACCTCTTTCTTGAGGTTGCGCGCCAGGTCGCGCACCACGCGCGGGAAGCGGCCGAACACCTTCTTGATGGGCTGCATGCGCGTCTTCATGGCCGCCAACTGCAGATCCGAGGTGACCAGGTCGAGATTGGCGATGGCCTTGGCCACTTGCTCGTCGTGGATCTTGTTGCGCAGGGTCGCGAGGCGGTTGCGCGCCAGCACCAGCTCGCCGACCATGTTCATGATCTCGTCGAGCCGCTTGGTATCGACGCGGATGGTTGATTCCGATTGCGCGGCCTCGGGGCGCGGAACAGGAGCCTTGGCGGGAGACGCCGCTGCAGGCGGCGCTGCCGGTTTGATCTCGGTGGTCTTCGCAGCTTCGCGATTGGCGGCAGACTTGGGCTGCTTAGCCGGTTTGGCCGCAGGTTCCGCCGCTCCTGCGGGCGCTGCCGCGCCGAACTTTCCCTTGCCGTGCAACTCGTCGAGCAAAGCTTCGAACTCGTCGTCGGTGATATCGTCGCCGCCTGCCGTTGCGGCCGGCGTGACGTTGGCCGCGGAGGTCTGATCGCCACCGGCCGCCGCGCCGCCGAACTTGCCCTTGCCGTGCAGCTCGTCGAGCAGCGCCTCGAACTCGTCGTCGGAGATATCGTCGCCCGCGGCTTCGCTCTGTGCCGCACTTGGCGCCGCGGCCGGCGCGGGCGCGTCGCCCTGGGCGGCGGCATCCAGCAGGCTCTGAAATTCCTGGTCGGTCAGATCGTCATCGGGGGCCGGCGCTATCGCCGGGCCGGGTTCAACGGCGACCGTCTGCACCGTCTCGGCGGCAACCGGCGCGGCAGGTGCGGGTTCGGCACCGCCCGGGACGCTGCCGTGCTCGGCAATGTAGTGCAACTGGCTGAGCAAACCGGATTCCGCGGACGCGGGTTCGGTGCCGTCGCGCACCAGGGCGAACATCTCGTTGACCGAGTCGAGCGAACGCAACACCACATCCATGATGCCGGCATCGACCACGGCGCTGCCCTGGCGCAGTAGATTGAACACGTCTTCGGTGGCGTGACAGATCTCGACCAGCGCCGTGATGTTGAGAAACCCGGCGCCCCCTTTAACCGTGTGGAAACCACGGAAGATGGCGTTTAGCAGGTCGTGATCCTGGGGTTCACGCTCCAGGTCGACAAGTTGCTCACCCAGTTGTTCGAGTATCTCCCCCGCTTCGATCAGGAAGTCCTGCAGGATCTCGTCATCGACATCGATGGCCATAATCCTCGCCCTTTCACCCTTGCCAACCGTCACGCTCCGCGCGTGGGTACCCGGACCAACCCTGGCCCCGGTGGTCCGATACGCGCGGAGCGTCGACAAAATTCATGATTGTTTGACTAGTCATCGGCCGATCACAGAAAAACTGTCTACCGGACGCCAGCGGGTCCCTCCTCGCCATCGCATGAGCGCGCCCGGCGTCAGACTCAAAACCCCAAACTGGACAACAAGTCGTCCACGTCGTCCTGACTGGCCACGCGGTCTTCGGTCATCATGGACGGCGGGACCGGCCCCTCGCCGTTGACGAGCGAGGCGTGGTGACTGTCGGGTGTTGCGGCACTGGGCTGCCCCCCGGCGACCCGGACCAGATCCACCAGCTTCTCCTCCACCTCCTGGACCAGCGCGATGACGCGCCGGATGATCTGCCCGGTCAGGTCCTGGAAATCCTGCGCCATCATCACGTCGGAGAGTTCGCCGCGCATGCCGGCCGCCCCCTGGGCCGCCATGGAGAAAAAATCGCTGATCCGGCCCGCCAGGGCCTTGAACTCGTCCAGGGTAAGCTGGCGGTTGCGAAACCGCTCCCAACTGTCGAGCAGCTCCCGGGCCTGGGATTCGATCTGCTCCGATACCGGAAGACAGGCCTCGACCGCATTCAGTGTCCGATGCGCAGACTGGTCGGTCATTTCGATCACGTATCGGAGCCGTTGCTTGGCGTCGGGGATCTCCTCGTCGGCCAACTGAGTGAGTCGACTGTCGAGGGAGAAATTGTTGAGCGATTCGTGGATTTCGCGCGTCAGCTTCCCTAGTTGCTGAAACATCTGGGACTCGCGCAAGGAAAAAAGCTCGTCGATGACTTTCTCGGCTTCGGCGTCTTCACCAGCTTCCATGTGCTGCAACAGTGTGCGCACAAGGTCGATATCAGGCAGGGCCTGCGTGTTGTCGGGGCTGCTCGCCATGATCTTCGCCTGCCTTAACCGCCGCCTTCGAGACGTTCAAAAATCTTCTCGATCTTCTCCTTGAGGGTCGCCGCGGTGAACGGCTTGACGATGTAGCCATTGACACCGGCCTGCGCCGCCATGATGATCTGATCGCGCTTGGCCTCCGCCGTCACCATCAAGACCGGCAGCTTCTGCAACTTGGTATCCGCCCGCACCGCTTCCAGCAGCTGGATGCCGGTCATGTTGGGCATGTTCCAGTCCGTGACCAGGAAATCGAAATTGCCCGATTGCAGCATGGGCAGTGCGGTTACGCCGTCGTCGGCCTCCGCGGTGTTGTTGAACCCCAGATCGCGGAGCAGATTCTTGATGATACGACGCATCGTGGAAAAATCGTCCACGATGAGGATCTTCATGTTCTTATCCAAAACAACCTCCGGTGCACAAGTCCGATCGGCCACGCCGGCCGCTGCGCTCAACCCGCGCAGTCGGGACTGCTACTCCCCATCCAGCCAATCGCGCATCCGCGCGCGTAAACGTACCATGGCGCGGCCATGAATCTGGCAGACGCGCGATTCGGTCACTCCCAATACCTCGCCGATCTCGCGTAGATTCAACTCTTCGTCGTAGTACAGCGAAACCACCAACCGTTCGCGCTCCGGCAGCTCGCTGATCGCTTCAGCCAGCCCCTCCTTGAAGTCGCTGTTCTGCAGATTCGCCAGCGGGTCGATGCCCTGTGAACTGCCATCGACGTAGGGCAGTTCACCGTCGATACCCACGTCCTCCACGCTGAAGATACGTGCCGAACTGGCATCCTGTAGGATCTGGTGATACTCGTCCAACGAGATCCCCAACAGTTCGGCGACCTCCCCGTCGCGGGCGTCCCGCCCCTTCTCGCTTTCGATGCGATGCACGGCGTCCGCGACCATGCGCACCTTGCGGTGCACGGAGCGCGGCGTCCAATCGGAGCGGCGGATTTCATCGAGCATCGCGCCGCGGATACGGATCCCCGCGTAGGTGGCGAAGCTCGCGCCTTGCGCGGCATCGTAGTTGCGTGCGGCCTCCAGCAACCCGATCACGCCCGCCTGGACCAGATCCTCCAACTGCACGCTGGGCGGCAAGCGGCTGTGCAGATGGCACGCGATGCGCTTGACCAACGAGGCGTGCTGCTCGACCAAGTCGGTACGCGACTGTTCGAGCTGGGCGGAGTATCCGGCCACGCCTTTCATCACACCGCCTGCCATTCCGCCGCATCGACGCGCAGCAGCCGTTCGAAGAAGAACTGCAGGCGGCCGTCGGCCGCTTTGGCCCTCGGCCACTTATCGACCACCTGGGCCAGATTCTTGAATGCCTGCGCGGCTTTGCTCGCCGGATAGGCCTCCACGACGGCGCGCTGGCGCTGTACCGCCTTGCGCACATAGGTGTCGTGCGGTACCGCCCCTATGTAATCAAGGGTTACCTCAAGAAAACGGTCCGTCACCCGGGTGATCTTGTTGAACAGCTCTTTGCCCTCGCTCGGAGAGTGGGTCATGTTGGCCAGCACCCGAAACCGGTGATGTCCGTATTCACGGCTCATCAGTTTAATCAAAGCATAGGCATCGGTGATCGACGCCGGCTCGTCGCACACTACCACGATTATCTCCTGGGAGGCGCGGCTGAACGAGACCACCGAATCCGAAATCCCCGCGGCGGTATCGACGATCAGCGTATCGACGTTGCCGCCCACCTCGCCGAACGCACGCACCAGGCCGGCGTGTTCGGCCGGGCTCATTTCGGCCATATCCTTGATCCCCGACGAGGCAGGCACGATGCGTATCCCCTGCGGGCCCTCGACGATGATCTCATCCAGCGAACACTCACCCTTCATGACGTGCGACAGGTTGAATTTGGGATGCAGCCCCAGCATCACGTCCACGTTGGCCAACCCTAGGTCGGCGTCGAGCAACATGACGCGGCGCCCCTGATCGGCCATCGCCACCGCCAGGTTGACCGAGACGTTGGTCTTGCCGACCCCTCCCTTGCCGCTGGTGACGGCAATCACCTGCACCGGCCCCGGGTTCGCCATGCGCCGCAGCCCCGCGGCCTGATCGTTGTTGCCCTTACCGTAGGTCATTGGCCGCCACACCATCGAATTCGCGGGTCGTGGCAGCATCGGCCGACGCGCCGTCGCCGTGCTGCACCATGGACACCGCCATACTAACCAAATTATGGGCCCGTGCGGGCGCCAAGTCTTCCGGAACACGCTGGCCATCGCCGACGTAGGCTACCGGCAGCTGCTGTTCGATGATCACCGACAGCGCCCCGCCCAGACGGGTCGCCTCGTCCACCTTGGTCAACATGCAGCCGTGCAGCGGCACCTTGCCGAAGCGGCGCGCCGTTTCGCTCAACCCGGTGCGGTGCGTTGTCGCTGACAGCACCAGGTAGCGGCGGATCGGCAGAAACTGATCGCGCAGCTGGGCCAGATGCCGGTCGAGCCGGGCATCGCGCTGACCCATACCGGCGGTGTCGATGAGTATCAGGCGACGATCGGCGTAGTGTTCCAACACCGCCCCCAGTGCCTCGTCTTCACCCACCACGCGCACCGGCACATCCAGGATACGCCCGTAGGTGCGCAGCTGTTCGTGGGCGCCGACCCGGTAGTTGTCGGTGGTAATCAGCGCCACCTGGCGGTTTCCGTGACGCATGCAGAAGCGCGCGGCCAGCTTCGCCACCATGGTGGTCTTGCCGACCCCCGTCGGCCCCAGCAAGGCGACGATGCCGCCCTGCGACAGAATATCATCCTCGGAGACGGGCAGCGCGTGGGCGAACAGCCCCAGGGCCTGCCGCCAGAGCTGGTCCTGGTCGCCACAAGCTTCAGTCTTTTCGGTAATGCGCTTCGCCAGGCGCGAACTCACACCCAGGTTGGCGAGCCGGCGCAGCAGCGCCGCACGCTGCGGCTGCTTGCGCACCAGATCGCCCCACGCCAAACCGGAGAGCTGGTTCTGCAGCAGACCACGCATCGAGTTGAGCTCGCGCCGCATCTCGGCCAGCACCGGCTCCTGCGACCAGATGTTTTGCACCGCCGGACGTTGCGCCCCCGCATCGGGTGCCGGCGGTTCGGGCGCTTTATCGCGCTGCGTTTCGGCGCGTTCGGCACCGACGCCACGGATCTGGCTCATCACCGCCTCCTCGTCGTAGTCCACGGCGGCGACGATCTCCACCCCGCCTTCCACGCTGCGGTTGGAGAGGATCACCGCGTCGGGCCCCTGCTGCTCGCGTACCTGGCGGATGGCGGTACGGATGTCCGGTGCGAAATAGCGTTTGATTTTCATGGATGGACCTTATCGGTTTCGCTTCCCACGGTTCACTGCATCTGTTCCAGCGCCGCCGGCTGCCCGACGTTGGCGACCACGCGGATCTGCCGGTTATCGGGCAGCTCGGTGTAGGCGAGCACCGCCAATCCCGGAATGGTGGGGCGCAGGAAGCGCGCCAGCCACAGGCGGATCGGTGCGGCCACCAGCAGCAACGCCGGCTGCCCCGCCAACTCCTGGCGCTCGGCGGCCTCTTTGAGGCTGTTGTGCAGCCGCTCCGCCAGTCCGGGCTCCAGCCCGACGCCCCCCTCTTCGGGGGACTGCAGGGACTGCTGCAATAAGCGTTCCAGTCCGGGATCCAGCGTGATGACGGGAATTTCTCCTGCAGGACCAACCAGTTGCTGCACGATGGAGCGCCCCAGCGCGGTCCGCACATGGGCCGTCAAAACGTCGGGGTCCTGACTTCTGGGCCCCAAGGCCGCCAAAGTTTCGGCGATGGTGCGGATATCGCGGATCGCCACCCCCTCGGCCAGCAGGTTCTGCAGCACCTTGAGCACTGCACCCAGCGACAGCGTTTTGGGGGTGAGGTCCTCCACCAGTTTGGGCGCGCCGCGGCCAAGGATCTCCAGCAGCTGTTGCACCTCCTCGTGGCCCAGCAGCTCGTGGGCATGCTGCTTGACCAATTCGCTGAGGTGAGTGGCGACCACGGTGGAGGTGTCGACCACCGTGTAGCCGGCGGTCTGCGCCTGCTCACGCTGCGCCGGTTCGATCCACACCGCATCCAGCCCGAAGGCGGGATCCTTGGTGGCCATGCCCTGCACGGTGCCGAACACCTGCCCGGGATTGATGGCCAGCTCGCGGTCGGGAAAGACCTCGCCCGCGCCCGCGGTCACGCCGTTGATGGAGAGACGGTAGCCGGTGGGTGCCAAATCAAGGTTGTCGCGAATGTGCACCGGCTGGACCAGGAAACCCAACTCCTGGCTGAGCTTCTTGCGCACCCCTTTGATACGGTTCATCAGCTCGCCGCCCTGGTTGCGGTCCACCAGCGGAATGAGGCGGTAACCCACCTCCAGCCCGATGGGATCGACGGGCTGGACGTCGTCCCAGGAGAGCTCACGGGGCGGTGCCTCCACCGGCGCGGCCTCCTCCACCACCTCCCCGGCCTGCGGCTCACGGCGCCTGCGCTGCGCCACGTAGTAAGCCATGGCGCCGGCGGCGCTGGCGAGCAGCAGAAACGCGATATTGGGCATGCCGGGGATCAGCCCCAGCATGCCGATGATGCCGGCGGTAACCCCCAACGCACGCGGGTCGGTGAACAACTGGGCCATGAACTGCTGACCCATGTCCTGGGCGGTGGAGACGCGGGTCACCATGATGGCGGCGGAGGTGGAGAGTACTAGCGAGGGAATCTGCGCCACCAGGCCGTCGCCGATGGTGAGCAGCGTGTAGACGCGCAGCGCATCGCTGAAGGAGAGCCCGTGCTGCAGGATACCGATGCCCAGACCGCCGAGGATATTGATGAACAGGATCAGGATGCCGGCCACCGCGTCACCGCGCACGAATTTCGACGCACCGTCCATGGCACCGTAGAAATCGGCCTCCTGCGCCACCTCGGCACGCCGCGTGCGAGCCTCCTCCTGGGTGATGAGACCGGCGTTGAGATCGGCGTCGATGGCCATCTGCTTGCCGGGCATGGCATCCAAGGTGAAGCGGGCGCTCACCTCCGAGACGCGTCCCGCACCCTTGGTCACCACCACGAAGTTGATGATGACCAGGATGACGAACACCACCAGACCCACGGCGTAGTTGCCGCCCACCACGAATTCGCCGAACGCCTCGATCACCCGGCCGGCGGCGTCGGTGCCGGTGTGGCCGTACAGCAGCACCACGCGGGTCGAAGCGACATTAAGCGCCAGGCGCAGCAACGTGGCCACCAGCAGCACCGTGGGGAAGATGGGAAAATCGAGTGGGCGCTGCGCGTAAATTCCCACCAGCAGCACCACCAGCGCAAACGAGATGTTGAAGGTAAACAGGATGTCGAGCCCCATGGGCGGCAACGGCAGCACCACCATGGCGAGCATCATCACCAGCAGCAGCGGCGCACCGAGGCCGGTGCTGAGCAGACTGCGCAGATTGAGGTTGCTGGGGACCGCGGCCATCTCGTTCATCCTCGACTAATGAAAGCGTTCGGGCACCGGGAGGTCGGCCGGCGGCTCGGGCTCCTGGCCACCTTCGCGGCGCACGATGCGCAACTGGTAGACATAGGCAAGCACCTGGGCCACCGCCAGATAGAGTTCCGACGGCACCTCCTGATCCAATTCGGTGGTGTGGTAAAGCGCGCGGGCCAACGGCGGCGCCGGCAAGAGGTAGACGCCGGACTGCAACGCCACCGAGCGGATCTGGTGCGCGATCAGATCGCGCCCCTTGGCCACCACCCGCGGCGCGCGCATCTTGTCCTGGTCGTAACGCAGCGCTACGGCGAAGTGGGTGGGGTTGGTAATCACCACGTCGGCCTTGGGCACCTCGGCCATCATGCGGCGCTGGGCGATTTCGCGTTGCAGGTTGCGGATCTTGCCTTTGACCTCGGGACGGCCGTCGGTCTCCTTCATCTCATCCTTGACCTCCTGGCGCGTCATGCGCAGCTGCTTATGGTGGTACCAAAGCTGAAACGGTACATCGATGGCGGCGATCAATATCGTGGAGGCGGCAAGCAGCAGAAACGACCACGCCAGCAGGCGCACCATGTGCGCCATGGCCAGCTCCAGAGGTTCGCGCGACAGACCGATGAAGTCCGATTTGAGGTTCCACAGCAGCCCCACCGCCACGCTGGCCACCAGCAGGAATTTGGCCAGCGCCTTGATCATCTCCATCACCCCGCGGGTGGAAAATACACGCTTGATGCCTTTGACGGGATCGATGCGCTCGAACTGGGGCGCCACGGTCTGCAGGCTGAACGCCCACCCGCCCAACGCCAGCGGGGCAACCACCGCGGCCACCACCAGCAGCACCAGGAACGGCAGCAGCGCGTCCAGACCGCGCCCCACGAGATCGAGGAAATGCCCCGGTATCGCACTGAGATCGAAGGCGAGGCGGCGATCGAAGCGCAGCCCATCGGTCACCACCGCCATCAAACGCTGCACCATCTGCGGTCCCAGCATCAGAAACGCCAACGCCGAGACCAGCATCAGCGACATGGTATTGAGTTCGCGGGAGCGCGCGATCTGCCCCTTCTCGCGCGCCTCGCGCAGCCGCTTGGGTGTCGGCTGTTCGGTTCTTTCCTGGCCGTCGTCGTGTTCAGCCATGAGCTCAGCCCTGGGGACTCAGCAGCCGGCCGATCAGCGCGAAGCTGTCGCGGGTCAGCTGTTCGAAATAGGGGACCACGCTGGGTAGCGCCACCCAGACGATGGTGAAGCCGATCAGAATGGTGAGCGGGAATCCCACTGCGAAGATGTTGAGCTGCGGCGCGGCGCGCGTGATCACGCCCAGCGAGATGTTGAGCAGCAACACCGAGCTCACCACCGGCAGCGCGATGAGCACCGCACCGGCAAACATCTCACCGCCCCACACCACCAGTTGCCACAGCCCGTTGCGAGTCAAACCATCGACGGCGACCGGCAGGGTGGTGAAACTGCGCGCCAGCATCTCGATCAGAACCAGGTGGCCGTTGACGCCGAGAAAGACCAGCGTCATAAGCATGATGTAGAACTGGCTGACCACGGGCACCTGTACGCCGTTCTGCGAATCGATGGTGGAGGCGAGGCCCAGCCCCATGCTGGTGGCGATGGTCTGCCCGGCCAGGGTGAGCGACGCGAATACCAGACGCAGTGCGAACCCCATGGCCAGCCCTATCACCAACTGCTGGGCGGCCACCAGCACTCCCTGCGCACTCAGCGAATCGACGGGGGTGATGGCGGGCACCACCGGCAGGACCAGCAGCGTCAGCGCCAGCGCCAGCGCCAAGCGTACGCGCACCGGCACCATGTTGGCGCCGAACACCGGCGCGATGCCCACCATGGCAGCGACGCGCACCAGCGGCCAGAAGAATCCGGCGATGAAGTGATTGAGTTCGGCGACCGAGATCGGCATGGTTCGCGTCCGCAACCTCACTGATAACGGATCAGCGACGGCAACATTTCGAACAGCTCCTGCGTGTACTCGCTGATCAGCTGCAACATCCACGGCCCCGCCACGATCAGCACCACGGCAACCACCATCAGCTTGGGAATGAAGGTCAACGTCATCTCGTTGATCTGGGTGGCCGCCTGCAGCATGCCGATGAGCACCCCCACCAGCAACGCAGAGAGCAGCAGCGGAGCGGTCAGCATCACCACCACCCACATGGCCTGCTGCCCCAACGAAATGACGGTATCCGGACTCATGGTCTGCGCCTCCTCTTCGCCGCGGTCAGGTCACGTAGAAACTTGCCGCGAGCGTACCCATGATCAGCGACCAGCCGTCCACCACCACGAACAGCATGATCTTGAACGGCAGCGAGATCAGCATGGGCGAGAGCATCATCATGCCCATGGACATCAGCACGCTGGCCACCACGATGTCGATGATCAGGAAGGGAATGAAAATGAGAAAACCGATTTGAAACGCCGTCTTCAGCTCGCTGGTGACGAACGACGGCAGCAGGATGGTGAATGGCACCTCCTCGGCCGATTTGAAACCCTCGCGCCCGGCGATGCGCGCGAACTGCGCAATATCGCTTTCGCGGGTCTGCCCCAGCATGAATTCGCGGAACGGACGCGCCGCCTTGGCCAGCGCCTCCTGCGGCGCAAGCTGCTCGTTAAAGTAGGGCACCAGCGCTTGGTCGTAGACCTTGTCGAACACCGGCACCATGACGAACAGCGTGAGAAACAGCGACAGTCCGATGAGGATCTGGTTGGAGGGTGACTGCATGGTGCCCATCGCCTGGCGCAGTATCGCCAGCACGATGATGATGCGCGTGAACGAGGTCATCATCAGCACCGCTGCCGGCAGCAGCGTCAGCGCCGTCATCAACAGCAGCACCTGGATACTGATGCTGTAAGTCTGCTGGCCGCCGTCGCCGGGTGTTACCACCAGCGCGGGGAGCATGGGCGCGGCCACGGCGTCGAGGCTGGGCACCAGCACGAGCAGCAGCAATACCAGACGAATCATAGCTTGCTCCTCTGGCGCATGGCCGCCTGCAGGCGCTGAGCGAAGCCGCCCGCGGTGGCGTCGCCTTCGACGGTCGTCGCCACCGGTTCATCGAGCACGTGCAGCATCTGCACCCGCCCGGGGGCCACGCCCAGCAGCAGCTGCTGCTTGCCCACCTGCACCAGCACCACGCGCTCGCGGGTGCCCATGGAGAGACCGCCGAGAATCTTCATCTGGCCGCCGGCTGCGCTCTGCAAGCGGCTGAAGCGGCGCAACAGCCAGGTGCTGACGCCGATCAACCCCAGCACCAGCACCAGGCCGGCGACGAGCTGCAACAGGTTGGCGGCGGCCATGGGATCGGCGGGCAGTCCCGCGCCGCGACCGGGCGCCGGCTCGGCGGCATGCAGGCCGTTTGCGCTGAGCGCAAACAGGAACGCGGTGGCGTGTACCACCCATTTTGCGGGCACAAGCGGGCCCCTCAGTACCTGCGACTGACTCACCATCTGCGTGAACCTAGTGTGCTATGTAAGGCGCTTGACGCGCTCGGATGGACTCACCACATCGGTGAGCCGGATGCCAAACTTTTCGTTCACCACCACCACCTCCCCGTGTGCGATCAACGTGCCGTTGACCAGCACGTCCATGGGTTCGCCGGCGAGGCGATCCAACTCCACCACCGACCCCTGATTGAGCTGCAGCAGGTTGCGAATGCTGATTTTGGTGCGCCCGATCTCCATGGCCAGGGTCACCGGGATGTCCAGCACCACGTCGAGATTGACGTCGTTGCCTCCCACTCCCCTGCCCTCCGGCTGCAGGTCCTGAAACCGGGCGCGCTCCACCGCCTGACCGCCCACGGCGGGGGCGGCGTCATCGCTGGACTGCTCGGCCATGGCTTCGGCCCACTCGTCCATGCGGTCAGCAGCGTCAGTGTCGTCACTCATCGTTCGTCTCCAGGCAATTCAGCGATCACGCTTCGGGGCGTTCCACACGCCGGTCGACCTTGACCGCGTGGGAACCGTTGTGCACACCGTAGCGCCCCAAAAACACCGGCGTGTCTTCGGCATACAGGGTCACCAGTTCGGGAAGCTCGATGGGAATCACGTCACCGGGTTTGGCATCGACCAGCTCGCGCAGACTGACGGTGGTGGAGGTCAGAATACTGCTCAGGTTCACCTCCGCCTCCTTGGTCTGCTCGCGCAGGGCGCGCACCCAGCGCTCGTCGATCTCGGAGCGGTCGCTTTGGATGCCGGCATCGAGCACGTCGCGAATCGGCTCGATCATCGAATAGGGCATGGTGAGATGCAGATCGCCACCGCCGCCCTCCAGCTCGATGTGGAAGGTGTTCACCACCACCACCTCGGTGGGGCTGACGATGTTGGCGAAATGCGGATTGACCTCAGAGTTGAGGTACTCGAAGGTCACCGGCATCACCGGCGCCCACGCCTCTTTGAGATCGCGGAAAACATCGTCCAGCACCATGCGCACCACACGCATTTCGGTAGCGGTGAATTCACGGCCCTCGATCTTGGTATGGAACTGGCCGGTGCCGCCGAAGAAGTTGTCCACCACCGTGAACACCAGCTTGGGATCGATGACGCACAATGCCGTGCCGCGTAGCGGCTTGATCTGATGCAGGTTGAGGCTGGTGGGTACGTAGAGGCTGTGCACGTACTCGCTGAACTTGAGCATCTGCACGCCGCCCACCGAAATCTCCGGGGTGCGGCGCAGCATGTTGAACAGACTGATGCGGAAGTAGCGGGCGAAGCGCTCGTTGATCATCTCCAGCGTGGGCATGCGCCCGCGCACGATGCGGTCCTGGCTGGTGAAGTCGTAGGTGCGCGCTTCGCCCGGCGCCGGGCCGCGGTCGCTTTCGGTTTCGACGTCGCCATCCGATACCCCGTGCAGCAGGGCATCGATCTCGTCTTGGCTGAGCAGGTCGGTAGACATGGCTATTGCATCACGAAGCTGGTGAAGTAGACCGCTTCCAGACCGGCTTCACCGGTCTCTTTTTTCAGGATCTTGTTGATCTCGGAAAGGGTTGCCGTACGCAACTGCTCCTTGCCGTCCCGGGTGCCCACCACCGCAGCATCCTGGCTGCTGAACAGGATCACCAGGTTGTTGCGAATCGCGGGCATGTGCAGCTTGACCGCTTCCAGCGCAGCGGGGTCACGGCTCATCACCTCCACGGCGATCTGCAGGAAGCGGATCTGGGTCTTGTCCTCGAAATTGACTACGAAGGGCGGGTCCAGCGGCAGATACTGCGCCGGTTTCGGCGGCGCGTTCTTGTGATCGGCCTTGGTCGCCTCTTCCGGCGTGTCATGGCTGGAAAACGCGCCGGTGAAAAACAGCGTGGCTCCCACGACACCGCCGAGAACGAGCACGCCCACCACACTCAGAATGATGATCAGCTTGAGTTTCGAGCCGCCCTTCTTTTTCGCGCCTTCGTCGAGTTCGAGATCTTCGTCGTCTGCCATCGGTCTGTCCCAGTGTCTTTGCGTTAGGAAAAAGCAAGAGCTATGCCAGCGGCGACAAGACAAACTATCGCTTTGATTTCATAGAGTTATGAAATCGCATCCACCGTGCGCCAAACCGTTGACGAAAAATTCGTCCTCATCAAGCCGGATTTTTGGCGTTTTCGGTCGCTGGCCGCAGCCCCCCGACAGCCAAGTTTAGCGCCGCTGCACAACGCACCCTAGCGCGGCGTAACAAGCCCCCTTTGGGATTGACGAGGCGGTATCGGACCCAAAAACAGCAAGGCCCCATCGCCGCGCAGGGCGATAGGGCCTTTTCCCTGGGAGGAAATGACAGATTCAGGCGTAAGCGTCGACCAATCCCACCCCGTGCAACGGAACGCTCACCGCAGCCACCTCGCCCTCGTCGGATCCCTCCAGCCCCGAGGCGAACTCGCCGCCGGCGGCAGCACCCTGACCGCTGCCCCCCTGAGCCTCAGCGCCGCTGCCCTGATGACGCACGTCGAACTGCGCCAGTTGCATGCCATTGTCGGCGAGCAGCTCGCGCAGCCGCGGCAGCGCCGCCTGCAGGTGATCGGCGGTCACTGCGTGGTGCGCGGTGAAACTCACACTGGCCTGATCGTTGTGCACGCTGACCTTGATCTCCAGGGGACCCAGATGCGGCGGGTTGAGCCTGAGCTGGGCACCCGCCTGGTGGTTGTTGAGCATCCAGTTGACGCGATCCCCCAACGCGTCGCCCCAGTCGGGGTGGCCGGGCGGAACGTCGAGCGTGTACTGCGGCAACGGCGACGCCGCGGCGGCGGCCGGTGTGGCCTGCGCGGTGTAGACTGCGGAGACTGGCACCGCCGCTGCCGACGGGGTTGCGGCCTCGCCACCCTGCAGCGCATGAACCAGGGTCTGCAGCGTCTGCCCGTCGGTGCCTTGTCGCAGCGTGGCCGCATCTCCCGCCACGGCCTCGGCGTGGCCGTTCAACAGCGTCTTCACCGGGGTGTCGCCCGCCGCTTGCGTGGCCAATGGAGCTGCCTCCTGCGCAGGCTGCTTCCCCGTCGAGGTCAGTTGGGTGACAACGCCCTCCGCGATGGTGCGCGGCGGGGCGGGTGCTTTGCCGTCGAGCAACGGCGCCAGAGTGACGGCCGGCGCGTCCCCACCGTCGGCAACCGCCGCGCTCTGCAGCGGTGCCATTCCCGGCGGCAGTATCGCCATCCCGATAATGGCCAAGGCGGAGTCGGCAGAATCGGCATCGCCATCCGCCTCCGCAGCGGGCTGCAAATTCTCGCCGTCCAGCGGCAGCGCTTTGCCGTCGGCGGTCAAAAGCAGTGCCGCAGGCACTTCCCCCGCGGCGGTGAGATTGAGCCAGCTCGTCGCCCCGGACAGCTGCGCATCGAGCGCGGAGGCGAACGAAACAGCCTCTGCATCCTGTTGGCAACCTTCTGAAAAGAAAGCGGTTTTACATAGATTTCCAGACGCACCAGGGGCCACCGGCTGGAGGGGCGTGGCGGCCGTTTCCGGCATCAGCGTGGTAAGCAAGTTCGGCACGTAAGGCCTCCTTTGCACGATTCAGTAAGAGGTACCTCTACTGAGAGCAAAGGATGTGCCAGTGTTACCGGGCGGGAGGATCAGGAGGAGCTGGGGCGGTGGCGCTGGCTGGCGTGCTCGTCGCTCTCCGACTGCTCACGGCGATCGGCCTCACGACGCTCTTCGCGGCGCATGCGCTCGACGGCCTTGTCCATGGCGTTGCAGCGAGTGCGAAGCTCCAGCCAGCGCTGATGGAAACGATCCACCTCGCGCTGCTGGTGCGCGACGATGCGCTCCTGCTGGCGGATGGCGGTATCGAGCTTGTCCAGAAATACGCGGTAGTCCTGAAGGCGCGAGGCGCTCACGCCAACGCTGCCGGCCTGGTCGCGTAGCCGCTCCAGGTACTCGTTGCGATAGCCCAGCAGCTCCTGCAGCTGAGCCTCATGGCGTGCCAGCAGTTCGCGCTGTTGCGCCAGTTCGCGTGCCGCATCCTCCTCGCGGCGTCCGGCGACGCGCACCACTGGCTCCATTCGTTGCGATCGATTCATAAGGACTCGTTGTCGTTCGTTTCGTTACCACACACCCACCGCCCTGACGGGCCGGCGGCGCAACCTATTCCAGTGTAGCCTTTGTATCCGACATTAGCGCCTGCAGTTGCGCGATACTGGTGTCGAGCTTCACCGCTTCGCCCATATCCTGACGCAGAAAACCCAACTGACGCGGATGATAGGCGATCGCCTCGTCGATGCGCGCGTCGCTACCCATTTGATACGCACCGACGGTGATCAGGTCGCGACTCTGACGGTACGTGGAGTAGATCTGCTTGAAACGACGCACCGCCTGCTGCTGGGGCTTGCCGGTAATCTCCAGCATAGCGCGGCTGATGGAACGCTCCATATCGATAGCGGGATAGTGGCCGGCATCGGCCAGCTCGCGCGACAGGACGATGTGCCCGTCGAGGATGGCGCGCGCGGCATCGGCGATAGGATCGTTCTCGTCGTCACCCTCAGTGAGCACGGTGTAAAAGGCGGTAATGGAACCGCCGCCCTTGTCGCCGTTGCCGGCCCGTTCCACCAGTTGCGGCAGCTTGGCGAACACCGACGGGGGATAGCCCTTGGTGGCGGGCGGCTCGCCGATGGCCAGCGCGATCTCGCGCTGCGCCTGGGCGAAACGGGTGAGCGAATCCATCAGCAGCAGCACCTGCAGGCCCTGATCGCGGAAATACTCGGCGATGCTGGTGGCCAGCATGGCGCCGTGCAGGCGCATCAGCGGCGGGTGATCGGCAGGCGTCGCCACCACCACGGCGCGCGCCATACCTTCGGGGCCGAGGATGTTGCGCACGAACTCCTTCACCTCGCGGCCACGCTCGCCGATCATCCCCACCACGGTGACGTCGGCACTGGTGTAGCGTGTCATCATCCCCAGCAGCACGCTCTTGCCCACACCGCTGCCGGCGAACAGGCCCATACGCTGACCGCGACCCACGGTGAACAGGGAGTTGATGGCCCTCACCCCCACGTCCAACGGATCGCTGATGGGTTCGCGGGTCATGGGGTTGATGGTGCGACCGGTCAACGGAATACGCTCGTCGACGCGCAGCGGACCTTCGCCGTCCAACGGGGTACCCGCCCCGTCCACCACGCGCCCCAGCAGCGCGGGGCCGACGTGCGCCTCGACGCCGTGACCGGTGGGTATCACTCGTGCGTCGGGCACCAGTCCGCGGATATCGCCTGTGGGCATCAGATACAGGCGGTCGCCGGCGAAACCCACCACCTCGGCCTCCACGGAATCGCCCGCGGGACCCACCACGCGGCAGCGCCCGCCGATGGGCGCCTGGCAGCCCACCGCCTCCAGCGTGAGCCCCACCATGCGCGTCAGCTTGCCCTCCACCACCGGGCGCGCCGCGCCCGACACCCACTGCGCGCGCTCGGCCAGCATGGTGGCCCAACGGGCGGAGTGTTCAGCCTTTGGGGCGCTGGTCATCCTGGCGCTCCCCGCCCAACACGCTGGCGGCCAGCGCGTTGAGACGACTCTCCACTGTGGCGTCGATGCGCGAGGTGTCGGTCACTACCCGGCAACCGCCGGGGGTGATGACCGGATCCTCGATGATCTGCCAGCCCTGCTCGCCGCCCGGTTTCCCAAGCGCTTCGCGCACCAGCGCCGCATCGTCCGGGTGCAGCCGCACCCGTACCTCGCGTGCGGCTACCGGCAGCTGGGCCAGACTCTCGCGCACCACCGCGACGATTTCGCCCGGACTGGCCTTCAGTTCCCGCCGGATCACCTGTTGGGCGATGATGGACACCAGTTGCAGAAGCTGCGCCTCCACCGTCTGATCCAACTCTTCCAGCGGGCTGTTCAGGAGTTCGCAGATGGCCAGCAGGCGCTGGGCGTGCTCTTGAGCCTGCGCCATGCCCGCCTCGTAGCCTTCGCGCTGCCCCAGCTCGAAGCCCTCCCGGTACGCCTGCTGCTGCAACTCCTCCAGTTTCTGGGCGGTCATCACCTCGGGATGCGCCGCGGCGGTTGCGTGCCCGTTCGTACTGGCGGCTAGGGTGCCGGCCACCTCGGGAGCAGACCAACGGGCGATGGCGTCCAGGCGCTCTTTGGGAATGACGCGGGTGATGGTCATGCTTCAGCCAATGCCGGTAGGCGCTGCGGCGATCATACGAAGGCCTCGCCCTTGCCGCCCAGCGAGATCTCGCCGGAATCGGACAGGCGCCGCGCGGTCATGAGGATCTCCTTCTGCGCGGCCTCCACATCGGACAGGCGTACCGGTCCGCGCACCTCGAGATCGTCGCGCAGCATCTCGGCGGCGCGCTTGGACATGTTCTTGAAGATCTTCTCCTTGACCGCTTCGTCGGCACCCTTGAGGGCAACGGCCAGCGAGTCGCTGGAGATCTCGCGCAGCAGGGTCTGGATGCCGCGGTCGTCCACGTCCACCAGGTTCTCGAACACGAACATCTTGTCCTGAATCGCCTGCCCCATGTCGGCGTCGGTCTGCTTGATCTGTTCCATCAGGTTCGTTTCGGCGGAGCTGTCCATGAGGTTGAGGATATCGGCGGCAGCCTTGATCCCGCCAAAGGAGGTGGAGGTCTTGACGTTGGTCTTGTTACTGAAGCTCTTCTCCATGATCTGGTCGAGCTCGCGCAGCGCCGAGGGCTGAATGCCGTCGATGGCCGCGATGCGCATGATCACGTCGTGGCGGATACGCTCCGGCAGCGCCTGCAGGATCTCGGCGGCCTGCTCCGATTCGAGGTAGGCCAGCACGATGGCGATGATCTGCGGATGCTCCAGGCGGATCAGCTCCGCCACCGCACGGGGATCCATCCATTTCAGCGAGTCGAGCCCCTTGCTGCCGGAACCGAGCAGGATACGGTCGATCAGCCCGCTGGCCTTCTCGGAACCCAGGGCGTTGACCAGCACGTTGCGCACGTAGTCTTCGGTCCCCACCCCCAGCGCGGTCTGGTTCTCCACCATCTCCACGAAGCTGCCCAACACCTCCTTCACCTCGTCCTTGGAGACCGTGGAGAGTTGGGTCATGGCCATGCCCAGCTTCTGCACCTCCTTGGGGCCCATGTGCTTGAGCACCTCGGAGGCGTGCGACTCCCCCACCGCCATCAACAGTATGGCGGCACGCTCGGTACCCGGACCAAAACCCTTCTGCTCAGCCATCGGTCGCCACCCAGGCCTTCACCACTTGCGCCACCCGCTTGGGATCCTCTTGTACGATCGCCTGCGCCGCCGCCATCTTTTCGTTGTAGTCGTCCGCCCGCGGACCGCTTAGGCGCCTGGGGTGCGCCCCGGCGCCGGGGATCATCGCGTTGCCTTCCGCCATCTCGTCCGAGACCGGTACCAGCTCGCCGTTGGACGCCATGGTCACCAACTGGCGCTGGGGTGCCACACGCCCCTTCTCGGCGAGGCTGCGCAGCATAGGCCGCAGCACACCGAAGGCGAGGATCAACACCAGGAGCACACCGCCCGCTTTCTTGGCCAGATCCCACACCCACTGCTGCTCCAGCAACGACGGCGCCGGCAGCGGCTCGATGGCGGGCGGTGCCGCGAACGAGGCGGTGACCACGCTGACGCTGTCGCCACGCGTCTCGTTGAAACCCACGGCCTCTTTCACCAGCGCGGTGAGGCGCTGGATCTCTTCGGGCGTACGCGGCTCTATCGTCACGGTGCCATCTTCCGCCACCGTGCGCTTGTCGTCCACCAACACCGCCACAGAAATCCGTTTCAGCGCTGAGCCGCCCAAGCGGGTATGGCTGATGGTCTTGTCCAGCTCGTAGTTGCGCACCACGCGTTTGCTGGAATTGGTCGGCGCCACGCTCGCGGCCCCGGTACCCTGGGCACCGGTCGCCACCTCGGGCGCCGCGGCAGCGCCGGGCGGCTGATTGCTGAGCGCACCGGGGATGCCGAGGGCGCCGGCGACACCCTGGCTCTGCTCGTCGAACGTCTGCTCGCTGCGCACCGCCGGTTGTTCCGGGTTGAAGCTCTCCTGGGTCCGCTCGGTGAGGGTGAAGTCGATGTCGGCGGACACCTCGGCCCGCACGCCGTCCACACCCACCAGCGGTCGCAGGATGCCTTCGATGCGCTGCACGTAGCTCTGCTCCAATTCGCGGGTCATCTCGAATTGCGCCGAAGTCATGGCGAGATCACCGTTGTCCATGTCGCTGGTCAGCAGACGCCCCTTCTGGTCGATCACCTTGACGTCGCTGCTCGCCATTTCGGGCACGGCGGCCGCCACCAAGTGCACGATCGCCTCCACCTGCGCCTTCTCCAGCACGCGGCCGGGCTGCAGGTTGATGAGCACCGACGCGCGCGGCTTGTTGCGGTCCCGCAGAAACACCGACGGACGCGGGATGGCCAAATGCACCCGCGCCGAACGGACGTTGCTCAGCGCACCGATGGTGCGCCCCAGCTCGACCTCCATGGCCCGTTGAAAACGCGCGGTTTCCACGAAGCGGCTGGTTCCGAATCCTTGATCCTGCTGCAGGATTTCGTAGCCCATGCCGGTACCGCGCGGCAGGCTCTGGCTCGCCAGCTGCAGCCGCGCCTCGTGGATCTTGGCGGTGGGTACCATCACGCCGCCGGTCTGGCTGTCGAGTTTGTAGGGGATGTTGCTGCGCTGCAGGGCATCGGCGATCTCCGAGGAGTCCCTTTCGCTGAGGCTACCGTAGAGCAGCGAATACCCGGGCTCCTGCGACCACAGCGCCACCGCCACGCCCACGGCGATGGCGGCCGCGAGACCGATCAGCAATCCGAACTGACGCAACAGCGTCAGGCGGCTCATGCCGGTGAACGATTGGGTAAAGGTTTCCGTCTTGACCAGAGCCATGGTTCGCGCGCCTCAGTTAAACCTGCATGCTCATGATCTCCTGATAGGCGGAGACCAGCTTGTTGCGCACTTGGGTCATGGCCTGAAACGAGAGGCTCGCCTTCTGCATCTCGACCATCACCTGGGCCAGATTGACGCTGCTGTCACCCAGCTCGAACGCCTCGGCCAGCCGCTGGGCATTCTGCTGCGCGGTGTTCACCTGATCCACCGAGGCCTTCAGCATCTGGGCGAAATCGCCCGAGCCACCGTCGGCGGCCGGTTGCGGCGACACACCCTTGGCCTGGGCCGCCAGCACGCGCATCTGCGCCAGGAGTTCGTTGACATTCACATCGCTCATGACCGCTCTTCCGTCGCTCGTCAGTAAACCATCGAGAAATATGCAGTTTCCACGCCAAACGCGATTACGGTAGCGCCACGCCGGCGTCGCGCATGCGCGCCAGCTTGTAGCGCAAGGTCCGGGCGCTGATTCCCAGGTGCTCGGCCGCCTCTTTGCGGCTGCCGTTGTGGGAGCGCAGCGCGTCGAGAATCAGACGCTGCTCGCGCGACTTGAGATCGCTGCCCAGCACGCTGGCTGGCGCCTCGTCGCTGAGCAGCGGCGCGATCGCCGGCGACTCCTCGGTCTCGAAGTGCAGATCCTCCGCCCCGATGCGCGGGTTCTGGCGCAGGATCAGGGCGCGCTGCAGTACGTTCTCCAGCTCGCGCACGTTGCCGGGCCAGGGGTAGGCCAACAGCTGCTGCTCGGCGCCGGGGGCCAGCGACGGAATCGCCTCGCCGCCTGGGATGTGGCGCTTCAGCAGTGCGCGCGCCAGCGGCAGGATATCGGCGGCGCGCTCGCGCAGCGGCGGCAGCACCAGCGGAAAGACGTTGAGGCGGTAGAAGAGGTCCTCGCGGAAGCGTCCCGCCGCCACCTCCTCGCGCAGGCGGCGGTTGGTGGTGGCCAGCACGCGCACGTCGAGGCTGATCATCGCACGCCCACCCAGCCGTTCCACTTCGCGCTCCTGCAGCACGCGCAGCAGCTTGGCCTGCAGCGCCAGCGGCATTTCCGAGATCTCGTCCAGCAACAGCGTGCCACCGTTGGCCTGCTCGAACTTGCCCGGGGTAGTGCGATAGGCGCCGGTAAAAGCGCCCTTCTCGTAGCCGAACAGCACCGCTTCCAGCATGTTTTCAGGGATGGCCGCGCAGTTGATGGCGACGAAGGGGCCACCCGCCCGCACCGAGCAGTTGTGGATGTAGCGCGCGAACACCTCCTTGCCGGTACCGCTCTCCCCGCAGATCAGGACCGTGGCGTCGCTGGCGGCGACGCGCTGCGCCAGCCCCACCAATGCGCGGCTGCGCGCATCCTCGGCCACCAGCGTCGAGCCCCCGGTTGCCGCCGCAGCGGCAAACTGTTGCACCTTTTCCACCAGGGTTTCCGCCTCAAAGGGCTTGACCAGATAATCCACCGCACCCGCCTGCATCGCCTCCACCGCGCTCTGGATGGTGCCGTAGGCGGTCATCATGAGCACCGGCAGATCGGGACGGGTGGTGCGGATGCGGGTGAGCAGCGTCTGTCCGTCCATGGGCTGCATCTGCAGGTCGCTGACCACCATGCCGATGTCGTGGCTGGCCAGTTTGGACAGCGCCTCGCTCCCGTCGCCCGCCCGCTCGACGGGATAGCCCGCCAGCTCGAGGGTGTCGCACAGGGCGTCGCGCAGGGTCGGTTCGTCCTCGACCACCAGGACCGTTGCTTGGCTCATGAGTACCTCCTGAGAGACCGTCCGGACAGGTCGCCGGGCAGAAATTGCGGGTAAGCGTGACGCGGCAGCGTCACCCGAAAACAGGCACCGCCCAGCGGACTGTCGGCCAGAGAGACCTGGCCACCGTGGGCTTCGACCACCGTGCGCACCACGGCCAGTCCCAGCCCGGTTCCGCCCGCGCGGCCGGTGAAAAAGGGTTCGAACAGGTGTTCTGCAATAGCACTAGGAATCCCGGGGCCATCGTCCGCCACCCGGATCTCCACGTACTGATCGGACACGTGCGCGCTCAAGTCGATGCGCTGCGCCCCCATCTCCAGGGCGTTGCCCACCAGGTTGAGCAGTGCACCCAGCAGGGCTTCGTGGTTGCCCTCGATCGCGCCCTCCATGCCGGTCACAGTGAGCGCGCACTGCCGCTCCGCAAGCTGCGGTTCCAGGGTCCGCTGTAAATCGCTCGACAGTGCGGCCAGCGTCACCGGTTCGCGGATCAGCTGTCCCGAGCGAGCGAAGAGCAGCATGTCGTTGACTTGGCGCTCCAGCTCGCGCAGGCAGAACTGGGTCTTGTCCAGGATCTGGGATCGGCGCTCGGCAGCCAGTCCGGACTTGCGCAGATGCGAGGTGTAGAGCACCGCCGACGTCAGCGGGGTGCGCACTTGGTGGGCAAGCTGCGCCACCATCTCGCCCAGCGTCGCGAGGCTGCGTTGGCGCTCCACCAGGGCACGCAGTTTGTGGGTTTCGGTGAGGTCGTGTATCAGCACGATGTGGCCGGGCTCACAGCCCAGGGAGCGCATGGCGATACTCACCACCCGCCCATCGCGCAGCATCACCTCCTGGCCATGACCGGTCTCGGGGGCCAGGACGCGAGCGCGGACCGCTTCCCAGGTCAACCCCTGCAACGGTTCGCCCAGCAACTCCGAAGCGGCGGGATTGGCTTCACCCACCACCCCGAGTTCGTCCAACACCAGGATACCGGCCGGCAAGGCAGCCAGCAGACGCTCCAGGCGATTGGCGAGGCGCTCCTTCTCGCGCAACTGACGAAAGCGCTCGCTGCGCGCTACGGACAACTCCCGATTGAGTCCGGCGACGCGCGCCTCCAACTCGCGGTAAGCGCCCTCCATCTGCTGCGACGTCTCGGCAAACAGCTGGAATGCGTGTTCCAGATCGTGGGTTTTACTGTCAGGTGTCAGGCTCATCGACGGCTGCGCTTGTGACCAGGCTCATGTTCTTAGCAACGTGAACCGGATAAAGCGAAAACCGTGCCAGGCTAATTATCTCTTATTATTCAACTGGTTAATGTTTTTTATCGGAGAAACGCCGTCAATTTATCGACGCTTCATCCTTTTGGATACCGTACTTGCGCAGTTTTTCCACCAGCGTCGTGCGGCGCATCCCCAGGCGTTTGGCCGCATGGGCCACCACGCCCTCGGCCTCGTCGAGAGCTTGGCGAATGAGATTGATCTCGTACTGGGCAACCTGCTCTTTGAGGTCTATCCCCTCCACCGGCAGGCGCTGTCCGCTCGCCGGGCTCTCCTTGTAGTCCGCGGCCGGCAGCTCGAGGATATCGTCGTAGACCGGCATCTCTCCCTTGCCGCCACGGAATTTCTCGGGCAATTCATCCACGTCCACTACGCCCGACGGGTAGAGAATGCTGAGCCGCTCGATGAGGTTGGCCAGTTCACGCACATTGCCGGGCCAGCGGTAGTGGGCCAGCGCATTGATGGCGGCCCGCGCCAGGCGCAGGGTCTCCCCCCGCTCGTGCTCCATGCGCAGCACCAGATCGTTGATCAGCACCGGCAAATCTTCGATCCGGTCGCGCAGCGGCGGCATCTCGATGGGGAAGACGTTCAAACGGTAGAAGAGGTCTTCACGGAAATTACCCTCCTCCACCGCCTGCTCGAGATCACGATGGGTGGCAGCGACGATACGCACGTCGGCGCGGATGGTCTTGTTGCTGCCCACCCGCTCGAAACAGCGCTCCTGGAGCACCCGCAACAGCTTCACCTGCATGGGCAGGCTCATATCGCCGATCTCGTCGAGGAACAGCGTGCCCCCTTCGGCCATTTCGAAGCGCCCCTGGCGCGCGGTAATGGCACCGGTAAACGCGCCTTTTTCGTGGCCGAAGAGTTCGCTCTCCAGTAGATCGGCGGGAATCGCACCGCAGTTGATGGGAACGAAAGGACCCTCGCGCCGCTTGGAGTGGTAGTGAACGTTACGCGCCACCACCTCCTTGCCGGTGCCCGACTCCCCGAGGATCAGCACGTTGGCATCGGACTCGGACACCTGCTCGATCATGCGGCGGATCTTCTGCATCACGGGGCTGGTGCCGAGCAGGCTGCGGAACAATTCAGGCGAGCGCCCCGTCGCCCCTTCGCCGCGCAGTACGCGGGCACGGCGCAGCACGACGCTCATCCGGTCCTGGCGCAGTGGTAGTTCGATGCGGTCGGTGATCCACTCGGCGAGGTCGCCGCTGGCCGCATCGCCGCCATCGAGCTGGATCACCGCGAGGCGGCCACCGAAGCCGTTCAGCTGATGGACCAGCGCACCGTTGTCGGCCGGGGCATGTTCGCCCACCAATACCGCCAGCAGGTTGCTCTGCTCGCCCGCGTCGAAACGGGGATTGAGGCCGAGAAACTCGATGATGTGTGACAGGCGCTCACGTTCTTGCCCATCGTCGGTGAGGACCAGGATATCGTCGTTGCTCATGGGCCCGGGATGCAGATGGCTGACTCCCCAGGAAGTAAAACAGCCCCGCCCACGGCTGTCAAAATTTCGTCGCTACCCCTCAGCGTGCGTTGCGGCGCGCCCGCGCCTGCGCGACGGCGCGGCGATGATGCCGAAAGATCAGCTTTTCCAGGGCATCCTGGACCGGTTCGCTCAACCCCGCCAACGCCATCCCTGCCGACGGACTCTCAAAGCGCCCTTCCCCTGCCCGGGCAATACCCACCAAGCGCAGCGGGCGCGGGTAGCTGGGGTGCAGATAGATGTCGGCGACAACCCATTGGCCGGCGGGCGGGAGCTTGGCATCGGACCACTCGACAAACTCGGCGCCCAGGCACACCGAGGCTTTGGCGGGGATGGCGCTGCGCTCGCCGAGGAGCTGTCCTACCAGGTTGAGCAGCAGGTTGAGTTTGGCCTCGATACGCGCCAGTTCCTGCTGGCTGGCGACCCCACCGTCGTCAGCGTATTCGCCGCCCGCCTCCTCCAACGCCAGCAGCGTGCGCAACACCGCATCATTGTGGTCGTTGAGCTGCAGCATCTGCTGCGGTCCGGGCTCGCCGCGCAGCGCCTTCCACCCCAGCGGCAAGCGCCCTTCGTACACCACTCCGCCGCCCAGGTGCGATCCGCCCTCGTTGGTCATCGTCGGCTCCCTGTGGAGGTTACAGATTCGTCGTGGGGCCAATCTTTGTCGTCGCGGCACGCGTCTCCCGCCCGGTTCCGCGTGAGCCGATTATGCCCTGGAAGAGTGACGCCGCCACCGGATGGCGACCGTCGCGACGCTTGGCCCACTCCCGACGCAGCAGCGCGCTGCCGTGACGGTTCGCGCCGAATCTCAGCGCGGGCCCATCTCGCGATAGCTGCGTATCGCCTTATCGTTGCGCTTCTGACCGCGTAAAGCAACGGCAGCCCGATCGCGGGCTTGCGTGCAGATCCGTTCCAGATCGCGGTTGAGGGAGAGCAGCTCTTCGAGCTGACCGCGAACGGCTTGATCGTCGGGGAGCTGGCCTTCGATCCGGCCCAGCACCTGCTGGCGTTGCAGCGCCAGCTCGCCGAGGGGCCCCCACTCCTGACATTCGGCGAGCTCCTGCATCCGCCGGCTGAGAACCAGAGCCTGCTCCAGCGCCGAGATCGATGCGGACTTGCTCAACATGGTGGACTCCAAACCGACCTCTGCCGAGGGCAGTTGCATGCTACGGAGACACCTGGCCCTTGGAGTGGAAATTGGTGGGGATTGCGTCCCAACCCGCCTTGAGCTCGCCCAGCAGATCGACCACTTCGTCGATACCCGCGCTGTCGGCCGCGATTTGGGCGGAGGTCAGTTTGCGCAGCATGTAGCTGTAGAGCTCGGCGAGATTCGCGGCCATTTCGCCACCACGCTCGGTATCCAGGCTCGACCCCAGACCGCCGATGATCGACGCGGCGTGACTGATGAGTTTGCTGCGCTCGCTGTGCTCGCCCCGCTCCACGCAACCCTTGGCCAGATTGAGCCGGTCAATGGCCCCTTCCATCAGCATCTGGATCAAACGGTGCGGGGTCGCATCGGCGATGGCCGCCTGAATGCCGACCGCGTGGTAGGATTTCAATGCCCCTTGTGCCCGTGGATTCATTGCCGCGCCCTCTGTGTCTGTGCATATCAGTTCTGGTTGGGTGTCAGCAGCGTCAGCTGCTGGGTCAAAAACGTGCTGGTCGTCTGAAGCTGGCTCACCAAGGTATCCAACGCGGTGAACTGATCCCGGTAACGCTGCTCGATGAGCACCAGCCGCTGCTCGAGCGTCGCGATGCGCGTGTCGAGCAGATCTTTACGGCTGTTGATGCCGTCCTCGCGCGATTCGATTAATCCGTTGCCTCCCAGCGTCAGATACTGATCCATCAGATCGTAGAGCCGCGTGGCGTAGCCCTCGGTGCTATCGCTGAACAGCGCAACCACGCCGGGGAAGTCGGCGGACAGCGCATCGCTCAGTGTCAGCTGGTCGCTGTTGAGGCTCATGGTGCCCAGCTTGTCCACCGTGATCCCGATTTCGGCCAGGTACGAGTACGAACCGCCCAGCGCCGCCGGCGGCGAATTGAACACCGAGCGGATGCCGTTTTCGATGCTGAGCAGGCTGTTGTCGCCCGCCAAAGTCCCATTGCGCAATTCGCCGATCAAGTCATGCAGGGAGTTGTAGGCGTCGACGAACCCCTGCACCGACTCCTGAATGGCATCCTGGTCGCGCGAGATGGTGAGCGTATGGGTATTGACCGCGTCCTGTGCCAACAGATTGAGTGTGACACCGCCAATGGCGTCGCTGATGGTGTTCGACGACCGCGTCACCGTATAGGTGCCGTCGATCAACACCTGCGCATCGTCGGCGCTGGTGGTGGTCGCCATGGTCAACGGGTCGGCGATCGGGTTGCTGCCGCTGTCGGCGAAGGCAAGGCCGATGGCGTAGGCGGTGCCGCTGTTGTCGGAGGTCAGCGTGAAGTGAAAGGTGGTGTCGTCCACCTGAATGACGCTGGCGGTAACACCGACGTTGTCGCTTGCATCGTTCACTGCATCGCGGATCTGTTGCAGCGTCATGCCGCCGATGTCCACCGTGAACGAGCTGCCGTTCACGGTCACGGTCATGGTATCGCCGCTGTTGCCGACGGTCGTGGTATCCGCGTCTGCAAAACTGGTGGAGCCCATCTTGTGGGCTACCGCAAGATTCTGCACCTGGATCGAATAGTTGCCCGCCGCCGCGGCGCTGCCCGCCGTGGCGGTGAACACGTCCGGATCGCTGGAAGTGGTCGTAAAGAGACTGAAATCGGTGGTGCTGTTGAGCTTGCCGAGTGCCGACTGAAAATCGGAGAGTGCACTCTTCAGGCGACCGTAGTCGCTCAGCTGGGAATCCAGATCGGAGCGTTTGCTCTGCAGGTTGACCAGGGGTTGGCGTTCGATGGTCATCAGCTGGCTGACGATCGAATTGATGTCCAGCCCTGACCCGACCCCTGCTGATGTTATGGTTGCCATCACCTCACCTTGTCGCATTCCGGCTCGCCGGCCCTTCCCTGGGCCGTTGTCACATCTCCCTGATCAGCTGCAAACCGTTATTTCAATCACCCTGCAATAAGCAAAATGAAGGCCAACTAGGCCTGTACGCGCAGCAAGATGCCATCGGACAGTTCGCGCAACTGCTTGGAAACCGCGATTACCTCCTCGGGAGGAATCTGACGGATCACCTTATCGGTCTCCGCGTCGATGACGCGTATCACCGTACGCCCACTGTCCTGATCCACACTGAAATGAAGCTCGCGGTGAATGCTCTGGACGAAGTCCTGAATACGGCTGACCGCCTGCTTCAGCTCCTCTTCCTGATCCCGCGCCGGGGCATTCGCCGGGGTCGGCTTCTGACTCTCAGCGGGCAAGATTTGCCGCTCCTCAGACACCGCACCTTCCGCCTTTGCCGGTTTCGGTGCGGTTTCGGCAGACCTAGAGACCAGCGCCGTAACATTCGCTGTGATCTCGTTTGCCATGTGGTCCCCCTAACTCTGACGAAGCCAGGGCGTCACCCGGTTACCGCTACCTCATTCGGGTGACGCCCCTTGCGCCTTCCTGCTTACTGAAGCAGCGCCAAAGCCGTCTGCGGCAGGGTGTTGGCCTGCGCCACCATCGCGGTACCGGCCTGCTGCAGGATCTGCGACCGCGTCAGACGCGCCGTTTCCATCGCGAAGTCGGCATCCTGGATGCGGCTGCGCGCAGAGGTCAGGTTCTCCGCAAAGTTCTGCAGGTTGGAGATCACCGCCTCGAACCGGTTCTGAACGGCACCGAAGGTGGCACGGTTCTGACTCAGGGTGGTGATGTCGGTGTCGAGGTTGGAGAGCGCAGCCGACGCATTGGCGGCCGTGCTGACGTTGACCACGCCCGTCGCCGTGAGCGTACCGCTGTAGGTGTTGATACCGGTCAACACCACGGTGCTCAGGGCGATCTGGTTGGTGGCGGTGCCGTCCTGACCGACCTGGAAGGTCAGCGAGCTGCTGGCGCTCAGCAGCGCGGTGCCGTTGAACGACGTGGTCTGCACGATACGGGAAATTTCCTGCGTCAGCTGATCGACCTCTTTCTGCAGACCGGAACGCTCGGTGTCGCCGATGGCGCCGTTGGATGCCTGCACCGCGATCTCGCGGATACGCTGGACGTTGTTGGCGATTTCAGCCATCGCGCCTTCGGCCGTCTGCGCCACGGAGATACCGTCGGCGGCGTTGCGCACCGCCTGATTGAGACCGCGGATATCGGCAGTCATGTTCTCGATAACGAACATGCCGGCCGCGTCGTCTTTGGCGCTGTTGACGCGTAGGCCCGAAGAGAGGCGCTGAACCGCAAGACTGAGATCGTTCTGAGTTTTGGAAAGATTGCGCTGAGCGTTCAGCGACATAACGTTGGTGTTGATGACGAGTGCCATGGTGACTTTCCTCCGTCCGGCAGGAGATCGTGTCGATTCGCTGGCCGGCTGGTTTAACACTGGCGGATATACCAGGGAAGGTATTTACCGCCTCCGACCTAAGGTATCGGCGCCCGGGAGGGGAACTTTAGGACGCTGGCACTGAAGAGATAAGACGCTGAGCTACTTGCCTTTTTCCTTCAGCATGGCACGCAGCGCAACGCGCCAGTGGGGGCGGGAAAGGGCATCACCCAGGGCGGCGTGCGTGGCGGCGCAGTTCAGCACGCCGTATGCCGGACGCAGCGCCGGCAACGGATATTGCGCCGAGGGGATGGGGCGCACAACCGCGCTCCGGTGCAGCAATCCCAACGCGGAAGCCTCTTCCGCGATGGCCACCGCAAAATCGTACCAGCTCGCCACCCCGGCATCGGTCCAGTGGTGGATGCCGGTCAGGTTCACGGCCAGGGCGCGCCACAGGGCTGCGGCCAAATGATCGGCCCAGGTCGGCGATCCCACCTGGTCGTCCACCACCGCCACTTCGTCGCGTTCGGCCAACAGGCGCAGCATGGTGTGAACGAAGTTTCCCGCGCCGGCGGAGTAGAGCCACGCGGTACGCACCACCAACGCACGCTCGCCCAGCGTATCCCGCGCCGCCTGCTCCCCGGCGTGTTTGCTCTGCCCGTAGATCCCGAGCGGCGCCGGAACATCGTCCGGGACATAGGGACTGCCCTGGCGGCCGTCGAACACGTAGTCGGTGGAAACCTGCAACAGTCGCGCGCCGTTGGCCGACGCCGCAGCGGCAAGATTCGCCGCCCCGTCGCGGTTGACGGCGAAGGCAAGCTCGCGCTGCGCCTCGGCGGCATCCACCGCGGTAAAAGCGGCGGCATTGACGATCCAATCGGGTCGCAGCTCCGCAACGCGCCGCGCTACCTCGACGCGGTTGGTGACGTCCAGATCGCTGCGCCCGCACGCGAACACCTGCGCACCGGCCGGGGCGAGGCGGCGCAGCGCCCGCCCGAGCTGTCCGTCGGCGCCGGTGACCAGCACGCGCTGCCGAAACTCGCCGCCGTTCACGGCGTCGGCGTCTCGTAGCACGGCAGATGCGTGGGATCGATATCCGCCAAACAAGGCGCCGCCTCATCTTTGGCCGACAGCGACGGGTGTTCGATGGGCCAAGCGATGCCCAGCTGCGGGTCGTTCCAGCGCACGCTGTGTTCACAGTCCGGATCGTAGTAAGTGGTGCACTTGTAGTGAAACAGCGCCGTTTCGCTCAACACGCAAAAGCCGTGGGCAAACCCCGGCGGGAGCCACAACTGGCGACTGTTGTCGCCCGACAGCTCGATCCCGAACCAGCACCCGAAGTCGGGCGATCCGACGCGCACGTCCACCGCAACGTCGAACACCGCGCCCTGGAGAATGGTCACCAGCTTCCCCTGGCCCTGGGGATGCTGAAAATGCAGACCGCGCAGCACGCCACGAGAGGAGAGAGATAGGTTGTCCTGCACGAAGGGTCGATCGATACCCTCGCGCGCATACCGCCCGGCTTGGTAGAGCTCTTCGAAATAGCCGCGCCCGTCGCCGAAACGCCGAGGCGTGATGACCAGAACCTCCGGCAGCGACGCGGAAACGACTTCCACCTAAAACACCCTCTCGCGGAGCAGCGCCGCCAAATATTCCCCGTAGCCGTTGCTCGCCAGCCCGGCGGCCAAGCGCTCCAGTTGCTGCGCATCGATGTAGCCCATGCGGTAGGCGATCTCCTCCGGACACGAAATCTTCAGTCCCTGGCGCTTTTCGATGGTTTCGATGAAGGTGGAGGCCTCCAGCAGCGATTCGTGGGTACCGGTATCCAGCCATGCAACGCCGCGGCCCATGATCTCCACTTGGAGCTCGCCGCGTTCCAGGTAGAGCTGGTTGAGATCGGTGATCTCCAGTTCACCGCGCGGCGACGGCGCCAGCGAGGCCGCGCGCTCCACCACCGCGTCGTCGTAGAAATAGAGACCGGTCACCGCATAGCGGGACTTCGGACGCTGGGGCTTCTCTTCGATGGACAATGCCCGCCCCTGCTCGTCGAAGCTGACCACGCCGTAGCGCTGCGGATCCTTCACCGGATACGCGAACACCGTGCCGCCCCGGGTCTGGGCGCAGGCACTACGCAGTTTCTTGGCGAGGTCGTGGCCGAAAAAGAGGTTGTCTCCCAGTACCAGCGCACAGGCGGCACCGTCGAGAAACTCGCGGGCGATGAGCAGCGCCTGCGCAATCCCCTCGGGCCGCGCCTGCACGGCGTAGCTCAGCGAAATCCCCCACTGTTGCCCGTCGCCCAGCAGTTGCTCGAAACGCGGCGTGTCCTGCGGCGTAGAGATCACCAGGATGTCGCGAATACCCGCCAGCATCAGAGTGCTCAGCGGATAGTAGATCATGGGTTTGTCGTAGACCGGCAGCAGCTGCTTGGAAACCGCCAACGTCACCGGATAGAGGCGCGTGCCGCTGCCGCCGGCCAGGATGATGCCTTTTCTCATGATGCCGCTTCTTTCAATCCCAGGCGTTCGCGCCGGTAGCTGCCGTCTTGTACGTGCCGGCACCATGCGTCGTTGTCCAGATACCACTGCACCGTTGCCGCCAAACCCGTCGTAAATGTTTCGTTGGGGCGCCACCCCAGTTCGCGTTCCATCTTGCTGCAATCGATAGCGTAGCGATGATCGTGGCCGGGACGGTCGGCGACGAATTCGATCAATTGAACATGGGGCCGGTGCAACGAATCGGGTAGCCGCTCGTCGAGCAACGCGCAGATGGCATCCACCACTTGGCGGTTGGTGCGTTCGCTGCGCCCGCCGATGTTGTAGGTCTCGCCGACGCGTCCGCGCGCCAGCACCGTGCGCAGCGCACGCACGTGATCGCCCACGTAAAGCCAGTCGCGTACGTTGTCGCCGCGCCCGTAAATGGGCAGCGTGCGACCCTCGCGAGCGTTGAGGATCATCAGCGGAATCAGCTTTTCCGGAAACTGGTAGGGACCGTAGTTGTTGGAGCAGTTGGTGACGATCACCGGCAACCCATAGGTGTGGTGCCAGGCGCGCGCCAAGTGATCGGCGCCGGCCTTGCTGGCCGAATAGGGCGAGCGCGGCTGGTAGGGCGAATGTTCGGTAAACGCCCCCGCGTCTCCCAGCGAACCGAACACCTCGTCGGTGGAGACGTGCACGAAACGAAAACGCTCGGCCGCTTGCGCCGGCAGGCCGCGCCAATGGCGCCGAGCGCTCTCCAGCAGCGCCGCGGTGCCCACCACATTGGTCATCACGAAGGCATCGGGCCCATCGATGGAGCGGTCCACGTGGGACTCGGCCGCCAGATGCAACACGGCGTCGGGGCGATAGTGCGCGAACAGTCGCTCCAGCTCGGCCGGATCGCAGATATCCACCTGCTCGAACACGTAGCGGGGATTGCCCTCCACGCCAGCCAGCGACTCCAGGTTTCCCGCGTAGGTGAGCTTATCCACGTTCACCACGCGCGCAGCGGATTCGCCCACCAGCTGGCGCACCACCTCCGAACCGATGAAGCCCGCGCCACCGGTTACCAGTATCGTGCCCTGTTCCTCGACTGTGTTCATCGCTCCCCGGTACCCGGTCGTACAAAGCGCTCCAGAGCCTGTGCGACTTTCTCGATCAAACCGCTCCAGTCGCCGCGCGCAGGCTGGCGAAACAGCGTCAACGAAGGGTACCACGGCGAATCGCTGCGTCCGACCAGCCAGCGCCAATCGGCCACCTGGGGCAGCAGCACCCAGGCGGGCCGGCCCAGCGCACCGGCCAGATGCGCCACCGCGGTGTCCACCGTGATCACCAGATCCAGCTCCGCTATCAGTGCGGCGGTGGCAGCGAAGTCGTCCAGCGCCGGATCGGGCCGCGCCACCGCCATTTCACCGGGCACCGATTCCTCGGCTGCAGCGCCGGTCTGCAGACTCACCAGATCAACCCCGGGCAGAGCCAGCGCCGCCAGCGCCGCCAGCGGGCAACTGCGCTCGCGGCTGTTGCGCGCCTCGGGATTAACCGACCAGCACAGCCCCACCCGAATGCCGCGCAAGCCGTCCAGCATCGCCCGCCACGGCGCGACCCATTGCGGGTCCACCTGCACGTAGGAATCGGGCGCGGGCACTGCATCAAGCGTCGTCGACAACCAGCGCGGCAGGCTGAGCAGAGGCACCTGAATATCCACCGGCGGCACCGCATCCCGATCACGCACGACCAGCTCATCGGCCACGGCGGCATGGGCCAGCAACCGCGCCAGCGGCGCCTGGCACTCCAGCACCACCGTCGCACCGGCCGCCCGCAGCGGCGCGAGAAAGCGAACGAACTGCAGCGTATCACCGTACCCCTGTTCGGCGTACACCAGCAGACGCCGCCCGCGCAGCGGCTGCCCCTCCCAGCGTGGCGCCGCGACTACCCGCGACGGGCGCTCGCCGGCCGCAAACCCGCTTTCGTAGTCGATCCACCCGGCTTCATAGTTGCCCCGCTGCAGCTGCAACAGTCCGCGGTTCCAGCGGGCGATGGCGAGATCGGGTGCGAAACTCAGCGCAACTTCGTAGAACTCCAGCGCTTCGTCCAGCATCCCCAACTGCTGGAGCGCATTGGCCAGATTGGAATAGGTGTGGGCGTCCTGAGGGCTCAGCTTCAACGCATGCTGATAACACTCCACGGCACCGGCAGGATCGCCGGCCGCTTTACGCGCATTGCCCAGGTTCCCCCACGCTTCGGCATAGTCTGGCTTGCAGCGCAGCGCTTTGACGAAACTCTCCGCAGCCTCCTCCAAGCGCCCCAGCGTCTTGAGGACAACGCCACGGTTGTTCCATGCTTCGGGATAGTCGGACTGGTGGTGCGCGGCCGCATCGTAAGACGCCAACGCCTCTTCGAAACGCTGCAACCCATACAACGCGTTACCCAGATTGTTGAGCAGTTGCACCGACTCCGCGTGCACGGCAAGTGCATCGCGGTAGACACTCACCGCCTCTTCGGCGCGACGGCTCCCCTGGAGCAACGTCCCCAGATTCAGCGCGGCGTCGACGAAATGTCGATCACGGGCCAGGGATTCGCGATAGGCCGTTTCCGCTCGCGCCAAATCGCCTTCCAGGTGCCTAGCGACCGCAAGGTTGAACCACAGCAACGCGTTGCCGCCGTCATCCGCCAGCAACCGCTGGTAGCACTCCGCGGCCTCCCGGTAGCTGCCTGACGCGAAGAGCGCTTGGGCCTGAGCCACCAATGCCTCGCGAACGTCGGTCGGTTCCGTCATCGCCCCTCGCTGGCGCCCTTGGCGCGCCCCCATACGGCGGGTCCACTATTCTGAGACCGTTTCCAAGTGAAGTCCCCTGACCGGCACCCGCAAACTCCCAGCGTGGTCAAACGACGGGATCGCTGCCCGGTACTCGCTTTGACCTCGCTCACGGCTGCGCCGCCGCCCGTGCTGCCGGTTGCGCGGAACTCGGGGTCAACGCCGCAAGCCAGTCGTCGAAATGGTCTTCCAGCATCCAGCGACTCTGGATCCACTCGCGCAGGCGGTCGCCTTCCGCCGCCATGGCGTCCCAGTCGTGCACCCTTTCACGCAGCGCCGTGATCCACGCCTGCGGATCGTTGGCGACCCGGCACACCGGTGCACCGCGGTAGGGCTCGATGTCGGAACACACCACCGGCCAGCCGAGGGCGCCGAACTCCAGCAGACGCAGGTTGGACTTCGCTTCATTGAAGGGGTGCGCCTCCAGCGGCGCCACCGCGAGATCGAGATCGAGGGTGGCCAGTTTGGCCGGGTACTCCTCGAACGGCACCGGCTGGTGAAACTCCTTCACGTAGGGCTCGAACGCCTTCAGCCACATGCCCATGAAGACCCAGTCCACCTCTTGCGCAGTGGCCTTGACCACTTCCAGCAGCAACTCCAGGTCACCTTGATGCTGCTGGGCACCCGCCCAGCCGACGCGGGGTTTGTCGCTGCGGCGACGGCGCGACTGCAGCGGGTCCCACACGCGCCGCTCCAGATAGTTGGGCACCACCCGTACGTCGTCTATCCAGCCACGGTAGGCCTCGCGCAACGGTTCGGTGCTGACCACCAGGCGGTCCGACATGCGTAGCGCCGCCCGCAGACGCCGTTCGATGTCGGGATAGACCTGTTTGGCAAACGGGGACCACGCCGGCACGTCGGTCACCAGATCGTCCAACGCAAAGACCTTGAACAAGTGGTCGAGCACACGATATTGGCGCAGCGCCGAGAGCTGATGGTCGTGGATATACATCTGCGCCAGCAACGTGTCCGGCGCCAGCCGTGCCACCTCCCACAGCGTCGGTATGCGCGCCCGCGTCTCCTCCGGCAGTATGCCGATCTGGGCCTTGCCTGCGCGCTCCAGCGCCAGCAGCGGGCACAGCACCCGGTAGCGCGGCGAGCCGGACGCATTGACGGGCGCGGCCAGCAAGCGCGGCCGATCGTGGAAGTGCGGATCCCATTTGCCCACCACTTCGATCTCGGGACGCCAATCCAGGGCGTTCAAGCTCAGGTTGCGGTTGTAGGCGGGATCGTCGGCCATGCGCTGCGTCCAGGTGGCGGCAAATTCCGTCACCTCCTTGCTCTTGCGCTGCTGGGCCGTGCTGAAATTTTCTTTGGTCACCGAGACCGAAGCGTGGTGCACCAGCGTGGCGAACGGCGTCCAGACCACCAGTTTGTGCTGTTCGCCCACCCGCAGGCAGTAGTCGACATCGTTGAACAGCACGCCGAAACGGGTCTCGTCCAAACCGCCCAGGGCATCGAACAGGGACTTGCGCGTCAGCAGACAGGCACCGGTCACTGCGGAATAGTTCTGCGTCATCTGAGCGCGACCCATTGGGCCGGGCTCGTCGAGCGCAGCCCCGGCACCCACGTGATGGGCACTGCCGCCCATGCCCACAATCACGCCGGCATGTTGCACACGCTGATCGGGAAACAGCAGCCGCGCGCCTACGACACCCACCTCGGGGCGTTGAGCGTGATCCATCATGCGCCGCAGCCAGGCGTCCTGCAGCACCGCCGTGTCGTTGTTGAGCAGCAACAAGTAATCGCCGGCCGCGTGGCGTGCGCCCAGGTTGATCATGGCGGAGAAGTTGAAAGGCGACGAATAGGGAATCACGCGCACCCGCGGATCGCGCTCCTGGATCTCTTCCAGAAACTCCAGTGCCATGGGATCGACCGTGTCGTTGTCGACGATGATCAGCTCGAAATCGGGGTAGTCGGTCTTGCCCAGAACGCTTTCGACGCAGGGGATCAGGTAGTCGGGTTGATCGCGGGTGGGAATGATGATGGAGACCTTGGGGCGGGTGTCGTGCTGGTACTCGACGAAGAAGCTCATCGGCAGATAACCCTGCCGCACCTGCGCCGCGATGCCCGTGCGCAGGAAGTGATCGGTGAGCGCCTCGCGGGCGTGCGCCTCCGATTCGCCCGCATCGTAACGTGTCAGGTTGGCGGCACTCACGTGGAACAGCTGCTCGGCGATATGGCCGATGGATTCCCCGCCGTGACCCTCGTAGATGCGCAACGCGAGATCATAGACGCCGGTAGTTCCCAGCCATCGATAGCCGTCCGCCGCCTCGAGCGCTTCGCGCCGGATCACGGCAAAAGGTCCCATGTAAGGTGTGGAGCGCAGCAGATCGAGATTGAAATCGGGTTTGAAGTGCGGCGTGCCTCTCCCGCCCGCGGCATCGATGTGGTCATGGTCGCAGTAGATCAGCTGCCACTGCGGATAGCGGTTGACGTAGTCGCCCAGGCGCAGCAGCAGCTGCGGCGCCAGGCGGTCCCCCGGCTCGATCAGCCCCACCCAATCAGCCCCCGTCGCCTGGATCGCCTCCAGCAGCGCCGCCCCCAGGGGTTGATCGGCGGGCACTTGCAGCCACTCCAGCGCACCCGTACCCCCCCAACCGTCGTCCGGCGCGGGATGGCGCGCAACCACGCTCAGTCCCCAACCCTTGTAAAACTGCTGCGCGAGGCTCTCCAGCGTCTGCGCCAAGCGCGGCTCATCGCCCGGCTGCACCACGCACAACAGGTGCACCGCCGGATGCTGGGTCCAGGCCAGCATGCGCTCGGCAAGTATCTGCGCTGCGCCTTCGGTGAGTTCGTGCAACTCGACCCAATGCGCGTACCGCGCACGCGCGTTGTCCGAGGTCTGCTGCGCACTGCGCTCGGCGACCTGGGCGTGATCCAGGCCATTCAGCGCCTTGACCCGTTCGTCGCGCACCCACGTCGAGCCAAAATCGTCGTAGCGCCGGTACAGGGTGCGGAACAGGCCCGGGAAATTCTTGCGCTCACGTCCCGACATGTTGTCGCCGGCGGCTTCCCGCAACCGCACCTGCACCGTAGTGCGACGCAGGTACTGCGGTTCGGTGGCGCGCGAGATTCGCAGCAGCAGATCCCAATCCTCCAGCGCGCTCAGCGTCTCATCGAACAGACCGACGCGATCGAGCAGCGCACGGCGGTGCGCCCAGCTGTTGACCGGGATGTAGTTCTGCACGTGCAGCCGCTCCTTGGAGTACGCGTCATGGGCATACGGCATGCCACGCTGGCGATCCTCGCGGCGTCCCTCTTTGACCTCCTCAACGATGTACTCGGCGTCGGTATAGACGAACTCCGCACCGCCGCTGCACAGTGCATCGACCACGGTCTGCAGATGGTGAGGTTCGAAGCGGTCGTCGTCGTCGAGATAGCAGATCACCTCGCCACTGGCGGCACGCAGCGCCGAATTGCGCGCTGCGGGCAAGCCGCGCGAGGCATCGTGCGAGAGGTACACGATGCGCGCATCGGGTGCCAGGCGGCGCACTATCTCCTCCACCGGGCAGCCTCCGTCGTTGACGATCACCGCCTCCCAATGCCCATAGGTTTGCGCCACGACCGACCGCAGCGCGTCGCTGAGGAAATCCGGACGATCCTTGGTGGGCATGATCACGCTGACCAGCGGCTCGTCCGAAGCGTCAAAGCCATGCACGCGCAACGCGTAAAACCGCCGCCGCACGGCTTCGATGCGTTCGTCCAGCGGTGCCCGGGTCTGCGGCGGGAAACCACCGGCACGCCGCTCCAGGTGCGCGAGGATGACATCGGCGTGAACGACCAGATCGACCGCACGCGGCGATTCCAGCGCTTTTTCCAGGATACGCAGATGATCGAGCAGCGGTTCCGCGGAGGCGTAGAACTGCTGCGAATACTGGGTCTCGTGCACGCGGTAACCCACCGAAGGCGATGCGACGAACGCGAACTGCGGATTGTGCTGCGCGAAACGGACGTAGAGATCCCAGTCACCGGCACCGGTCACCTGCGGATCCACCACGCCCACCGTCTCCAGCACCGAGCGGCGCAGCAACGCGGCGGGCGGCGTGATGTAGTTATCGTAGATCAGCAGATCGGCAAGCTCATCGCGCCCCCCGCAATAGGACTGCGCACGGTGCCCGGGGTGCACCGCGGTCTTGAGCACCTGGCCGTTGTCGTCAATCCAACGGCACTGGCTGTAGGCCAGGCTGCACTCGGGATGCTGCTCCAGCGCTTCGACCAACGGTGCCAGATGGCCGGGGTACCAGAAATCGTCGGAGGGGAGGATGACGAGGTATTTGCCGCGACCGGAGCGGTACGCCTTGTTGGAGTTCTCCACCATGCCCAGGTTGGATTCGTTACGCACGTAGGTGAGGCGGGGATCGTCCAGGTAGCGGCGCACGACGGCGTCGGTGCCGTCCGGGGAGCAATCGTCGAGCACGAGAATCTCCAGCCCCTCCACCTCTTGGGCCAGCACGCTTTCGATGCACTGCGCGATGTAGCGCTCGTGGTTGTAGGAGAGGATGACGACGGTCACCAAGGGACGGTCGGAATCGGCATGGGTCATGAATCAGGTCTCCTCAGTGTCCGAACCCGTCCAGCGCCGCGATGACGCGATCACACTGTTCATCGCTAAGATGCGGCCCCAGGGGCAGGCTCAGCACCTCGCCGGCCAAGGCTTCGGAAACGGGCAGTCTCGCCCCGCCGAAATCCGCGCGATAAGCGGCACAGCGGTGGGGCGGCTCGGGATAGTGGATCTGGGTTTGAATTCCGTGCTTGTCGAGATGCCGGCGCAGCGCCTCGCGCGCACGACTGCGCACCACGTAGAGATGATGCGCGCTGGACGCACCTGCGGTGTCGGCAAAGGTTTGCAGCCACTCCCGGCCGCGCAGCGCGTCCGTGTAGCGCTGCGCGATACGCGCACGCCGCCGGTTCCACTCCTCCAGTTGCGCCAGCTTGGCGCGCAGCAACGCCGCCTGCAGCTCGTCCAGCCGCGAATTGACGGCAACGGTATCGTGTCGGTACTTGTGCGGCGATCCGTAGTTGCGCAGGCAGCGGACCCGCTCGAGCAGCCGTTCATCGTCGCTCACCACAGCACCCCCGTCACCAAACGCGCCGAAATTCTTCGCCGGGTAGAAACTGAACGCGGCGGCATCGCCCAGCGCACCGGCGCGTCGTTCCCGCAGGGTCGCGCCATGAGCCTGCGCCGCATCTTCGATGATACGGATATCGCGCCCGGCCACCGCCGCCGCGATAGCATCCATGGGTGCCGGCTGACCATATAAGTGCACGGCGATCACAGCGCGCGTGTGCGGCGTAATTGCATCGGCAATCCCATCCGGATCGAGGTTGGCGGTCGCAGCATCCACATCCACCGGCACCGGCGTGGCGCCCGTCAAGCTCACCGCAAACCAGGTGGCGACAAAGGTAAAACCGGGGACAATCACCTCGTCCCCAGGGCCCAGTCCGTAGGCCCACAGGATCAGGCGCAGCGCATCCAGACCGCTGCCCACGCCGGCACAGCCGCGTGTGCCGCAGTAGGCGGCGAACTCCGTTTCGAACGCCTCCAGCTCCGGCCCCAACACGAACCAACCGCTCTCCATGACGCGTCGCCAGGCCGCCGTCAACTCCGGCTCCAGTTCGCGGACCCCGGCCCCTACGTCGAGAAAGGGAACCGGCTCACTCATGAACCGCCCTCACGAAGGCGTCGTAGTCGCGGTAGTAGTCCTGCTCGGCGTAGAAATCTGACGCCAGCACCATCAGCACCGATCCCGAGGAGAAGTTGTCGATCCAGCGCCAGATCATCGGCGGCACGTACAGCCCATAGTACGAGCGGTTGAGATGAAAGCTGCGCTTGTCACGACCGTCGTCGAGATGGATGTCGAAGCTGCCGGACATGGCGATGAAGAACTGATGCAGCGTGCGATGGGCGTGCGCGCCGCGTTCGGCACCGCCAGGCACGTCGTAAAGATAGTAAACGCGCCGAACCTCGAAAGGGATGTGGCGTCCACCCTCGATGAAGGTGAGGTTGCCCCGCTGATCGTGAACGATGGGGAGCTCGACGATACGGCACTGCTCAACGCTCATGCTCGGTTCCCTTAAGATCGATCGAATAGTGGTCGTAGGTGCAGGTCCCGGCGCCGAATTCGCGTTTGTACTGTGCCAACCCAGCGTTGAGCCGCCGTCCGCCCTCTTCCGTGCTGATGCCGAAATCGAAATAGCGCGCACCGTCCGCTTGCGCCGCCGCGATGGCGTGTTCCAGAACGGCGTCGAGCGCCGCCACCGCACGGCCGGCTTCGCTGGCGACGCTGTACTGGACGTGCACCGCCCGCGGGCATGCGAACAACACAGCGCCGGCCACGACCGTATCGCCGTACACGGCGGCCAGAAATCGGATCTGCGTCGGGAAACGGGTATGCAGATCCAGCATCTCTTCGAGGCTGTGGACCGGATGGACTCCGTGACGCGCCTGCAGCGTAGCGGTCACCACCGGCCACAGCGCCGCAGCGTGCCCGACGCCCTCCACCACCCGCACGCCCGCCTGATCCGCTTTTCGCAGAGCGCGACGGCGGCGCGTACTGAGCGCACCTCGCGCCGCGAGGTCGATGGTGGCGGAAAGATCGCTGCGCACCCACCGGGCACCGCTGCGAAACAGCGCGTAGCGGTCGACCTCCGTCGGCATGGCGTGATAGAAGTGCGGAACTGCCTTGTAGTGCAACCGTGCGAAACCCTGATCCGCATAGCAGCGAATTGCGGCATTCAACGCCGCACGCACCGCGTCGTCGTCGAGTGACGGGGACACGACCAACCCGCCGTAGGTCGCCCCGGGATGGCTGACGACACAAGCCGGCTCCGCGGGATCCACCGCCGCCGGCAACACCGCCACCGGTGATTCCCCTTGAAGCAGCAGCAACGATGCGTCGCGAAACCGGTCACCGTGATAGGAGAGAAAGCGCCGGCTGTGGAGAAAGGTGGCGTTGGGGGAGCGCGACACCAACTCATCCCAAGACTCCGCCCACTCGGGCGTGAAGGCCACGGCGTCCAGCGTATCGACGTGAGACGATTCCATTCGCTACGCCTCGGCGCGGGCGACGCCAAAGCCCGTCGCACCGTATCCGTTGCCGTTGTAGAAGAGATAGGTGCCGAAGGCTGTCGGCTGGACGCAGGCCAGACCCTGCATCTGCGAATCCCAGCCCTGCGCCGAGCGCTCGATGCCGGCCTTGGCGTCGTCGCGCTCCCAGTGCAAACCGTCTTGCGATTCAGCGTACGCCAAACGATAGCCATCGCGTTGCGAACGGGCGCTGAACCACATCCGGTAGCGCTCCCCGTCGCGCACCACCCAAGGTCGGCCCAAGCCGTGTTCGTCTCCACCCCGCGGACGCAAACAGACTTGCCCCACTGCGCCCCAGCGGCGACCGTCGGGCGATTCCAGGTGACGGATTTCATAACCGGGAATCGCCTTGCCGCCACTATCCAACCAACTGTCTCCGCCCACGTACCACATGCGCCAACGGCCGTTTTCACGCATCACGTTGGGGGCGGTGCGAAAATAGAGCTCCTGGTCGGAACGCTCCAACACCGGCACCTGCGAAACTCGCTGAAAATGCTCGCCCCCGTCTTCGCTCACCGCCAACCCGGCGAGCAGGGTGTATGGAAAATCCACCCCGCGCTGCCAACCGACGTAATACAACCAGAGGCGCCCGGCATCGGCAACGACGCAGGTCGGACTGACCCCGTGCTCGTCGAACGTACCGTTGCGTCCCACGTCGAGTACCGGCTCGGGTGAGACGGCGAGCACGCGCGTGGGATCCTCCGCCGCTACATCCACGTAACCGATGCGTCCAATCTGATCGTCGTCCAGGAACGCGACGTAGACCCGGACAGTGCGCTCATCGCGCAGCCAGCTGGTGGGCAGGTAGGCGCGACTGCGCGCCCACGACGAATCGTTGTCGGCGCAGTAGACGCGGCCCAGTTTGTGCCACCGCACCCGGCTACTCCACGATCTTGAAGTAATCCAGCGCCGAAACGCGCGCCAGCTCGGGTTTGATCGGCTTGTAAAATGCACCGCGCTCGGTGTCGCGGAAGATCACCACGTTGGGGCCCAGCCAGCAGTCGGGCGCGATGTTGACGTTGTTGGCGATGGTGGCGTTGACGCCCAGGAAACAGTGTGCACCGACGGTCACGAAACCCGACACCACCACGTGCGAGGAGACAAAGCAGTGATCGCCGATGGTGGAGTGGTGCCCGATATGATTCCCGCTCCACAGGATGGTATTGTCCCCAATCCTCACGAAGGGCTGCACCACGTTGTTCTCGAAGATGAAGACGTGTTCGCCCATCTCCACGTTGCGCCAGACGAAGGCGCGACTGCTCACGTAACTGGCCGGCCGATATCCCTTGGCCTTGGCTGCACCGAGCAACCGTTCGCGCAACCGATTGAGCTGACCGTAGGTGACGGCGACGAAGACCTGGTGTTCCTGCGGTGCAAACCGCTGCTCCATGGTCTCGAAGTCCACCACTGGCAAATCGTGAAGCGAGTCGCGCTTGCGGTACGCGGACTCCACTGCAAACCCGACCACCGACAGCGGTGAATCGTGGTCGAAATATTCGTGGGCGATCTCGGCGAATGCGCTGTCGCCGACGATCACAACCTTCTGGGGCGTCGTATCCATGTCACACCTCACGGTCGTACGAAAAGCAGGTCTTCACGGCGGTTGGCCATCGGCAGGTCAGGCGCCTGCGGCAGGATATAGGCGTCGTAGCCTGCAGCCCGCGCCCGTTGCAGCAGTCCGACCACCACGGCATCGTCCATCTGCCCCGGTTCGAGCAGGTTGAACGCCACCTGCGGATCTTCGTCGCGGCCGCTGTACTCGCGGTGAAACCGTCTGCCCGCCTCGGATGCCAGGAAGCGCTTGCGTTTGGAATGATTGGGCAAGTCGCCCAGCAGCAACCCACCGCCGGGTGCCAGCAGGTTCAACGCCGCGTCGACGAAGCGCCAGGCGCAGTCGTGATAGAAGACGTAGTGAAACACGCTGTAACAGAGCACGGCATCGAACCGTCCGGCATAGTGTTCCAGAAACGGCGCGCAGTCGGGAAAGCGTGCGGCGACACAATGCGCAGCGGCGGGTGGCTGCAGCGCATCGAGCATCTCCTGGGAATCGACGAGCGTCAGATCGTGCTCATGCTGCACGCAAAACTCGATCAACCGTTGGGGAAACGCGCTGCAACCCGGGCCGATATCGACGACCCTGCAGCTCCGTCCGGCGAGCACGGGCAGCTTGGCGACCACGTCGGCAAGAATCGCCTGTTCCTTGCCGTCGCGGTAATCGTCGGGAAAGCCCACCTTTTCGGTGGCGCTCAAGGTGACATCCGACGCGCGACGACGGAAATCGTCAAAGCTCAGATTGGCGAACCGCTGATGGTCGTCACTCGACATGATGCTCCCTGGCGCCTGTCATATGCACAATTCCGGCAAACAACTATTGTGCCAATAATTTTTCTTCGCGATAACAATCACATAAGACTCCACCTCGACGGCAAAGTCAAAAATTCAGCGGAATGGGAGAGAGGGCGCCGACGGAATCTTGGCGGACGCCGAAGCGGCGGAAGGAATACGGTCAGAAGTAGTTGAACAACGACAGCCCCTGAATCTTCACGTAGCTCTGTTGCGCCGCCTGCAGCGAGACCAG
>JBNKCG010000002.1:0-14042 GCA_050287605.1 Gammaproteobacteria bacterium
TGTTCGGCGCCGTCGGGCTCGGCTTCTTCGTCTACGGTAAACGGCAACGTGCGGTGGTCCCTTTGACCTGCGGACTGGTGCTGATGATCTTTCCCTACTTCGTTTCCAACACGCTGCTGCTGGTGGGGATCGGGGTGGCGCTCATGGCCGTGCCCTATTTCGTTCGACTCTGAGTGCGGCGCTGCGGTATTGCGGCGCGCGGTATCTCCTTGTAGGGTGCAGTGCAATTGAGGTTGCCGATCGCGCCGGGCGCGGGTGGCCTTGTGATCGTTGCAACGCAGAGGAGTCGCGCGTGGCCGTACTCGAACCGACCGTTGAACAGTTCGCCGGCAATCCGCTGGGCAAATACATTGCGGCAACGCGTCCTCCGTTTCTGCTCGCCAGTCTGATCCCCGCGCTGATTGGCCTTTCCACTGCCCACTATTCGGGTGGAGCGATGGTGTGGTGGGCGGCGGCGTTGACCGTGGTGGGTGCCGTGATCGCGCATGCCGGCATCAATGTGCTGAACGACTACTACGATGCCCTCAACGGGACCGACGAGCTCAATACCGAACGTTTGTTTCCCTTTACCGGCGGCAGCCGTTTCATCCAAAACGGGGTGCTGAGCCGCGCGCAGACCAAGCGCTACGGCTTCGCGCTGCTGGGAATCACGATGCTGATCGGCGCGCTACTGCTGCCGCGCGCCGGTGCCGGGTTGGCGGTCATCGGCCTGGCGGGGCTGTTCATCGGCTGGGCCTATTCGGCGCCGCCCCTGGCGCTCAACAGCCACGGCCTGGGCGAGCTGTGCGTCGCCGTCGGCTTCGGGTCGGTGATTCCGCTGGGCGCCGATTTCGTGCAGCGGCTCAGTTTCGATCTCCTGCCACTCTACGCCAGTGCACCGTTTGCGCTGCTGGTGGCCAGCCTGCTCTACATCAACCAGTTCCCCGACCGCAAGGCGGATGCGGCGGCGGGCAAGCATCATTGGGTGGTGCGGCTGGGTGCACGGCGCGCGCGCTGGGGCTACCTGCTGATGGTGTTCGCCGCCTACGCCGGATTGGTGGGCATGGTGATGGGCGGCGTACTTCCCGCCTGGTGCCTGCTGGGGCTGCTGGGATTGCCGTTGTCGCTGCGCGCCGCGCTGGAGCTGGTGCGTTATGCGGAGACACCGGAGCGCCTGGCGTCGGCCATCCAGAGCACCATCGGCGCCATGCTCGGCCACGGGTTGTTGCTGTCGGTGGGGCTGTGGCTGGCGGCGTGACCCGCAGCGGGCTGGCCTACACCGGAATGCCGCTGGATCGCGCCGCGGGTCTGCGCGGCGATGCGCAATGGGTGCGCGCGGCGCGCGACGACTCTGCTGCGCAATTCCTGCCCTTGTGGCGCAACCTCAACCTGGTGCGCAAGACGCAGGCGGGCGACTTCGGCGATCCCGTTTTCGTTGCGCGCGAGAATGCCGGTCCGATTATCGAGCAGGCCACGGAGTTGGTTCTGTTGGGGCTCGACGGCGAGCGGCCGGTGTTTGCCGCGGATCTACCCGCTGCGCACGAGTCTCAGCCCGACGCGCTGGCGGCTCAGGGCGAGTTCATTGACCTGCGCAAGATCGGTCCGCTGCTGACGCCCGATCACGCTGCACTACTGGCTTACGCACGCGGGCTGCTCTATTGGCATCGGCAACACGGTTACTGCGCGCGCTGTGGCGCTGCATCGATCAGCTGCGATGGTGGGCATTCGCGCCACTGTACCAATCCCGAATGCGACAAGCGCCATTTTCCGCGTGTCGATCCTGCGGTGATCATGCTGGTGGAACATCGTCCCGAGGATGGTTCGCCACCGCGTTGTCTGCTGGGTCGCCACCGGCGTCTGCCGGCAGGCATGTATTCGACGCTGGCCGGGTTCGTGGAACCGGGCGAAGGATTGGAGGAGGCGGTCGCGCGCGAAGTGCGCGAGGAGGTGGGCGTCGACGTCACCGACGTGCGCTACCAGGGATCGCAGCCGTGGCCGTTTCCCGCATCGCTGATGCTTGGGTTTCGTGCCCGCGCGCTAACGACGCAGATTAGGGTCGACGATGACGAGCTCGACGAGGCCCACTGGTTTACTGCGACCGAGGTCAAAGAATTCGGCGAGTGGTGGGATGGTAGTAGGAAGCGCTGCATTCCGCGGGCCGATTCCATTGCCCGGGCCCTCATCGAATCGTGGGTGGCAGACGTAAGCTAGAGAAACTGAAAGAAAAATAAACTATACAGTATTCGCGCTGACGGCCGATAAATCTGACCGCGCCGTTCAACAACTATAATTTCGACTTCACGTGATTACCCCTAAAGGAGATGCGATGGGCTTGAGTGTCCAAGAGGTCAGTGCGGTGGTGTTCCGCCGGGTCTCGTCGCGCGGCGCCGAAGAACTCGCCTCGGATCAGACAGCGATGCACGTGCTGCGCTTGCTGGACGGCAAACGCGATTTGGCAACGGTGGCCCGTTTTGCGCGCCTGGAGATCGCGGCAGCGATCAAGGTCGTCAGCAAGCTGTGCAAGCTGAAGCTTGCCGAACCGGCAGGGGTCAACCCGCGCAGCAAGAAAGCCGTCGATGGCGATTTCGTCAAACAGCTGATGGCCAACTATTCGTTGGCGGTGGGCCCCATCGCTCACGTGATGGTTGAAGATGCGATTGCGGATCTCGGCTATGTGCCCGATACGTTGCCGGAATCCATGGTGGAACATCTGGTCCATCAACTCGCGGACGACGTGCCGGACCTGGAGCGGCGCAAGCAGTTTCGCGCGGCGATGCGATCCTGGATATCGGACAGCAAAGATTGATCGAATGGACGTTGGCGTCAACCCTCGCAGACGCGAGGGAGTGGGCTGCACCGCAATGAGCGATCACTGCGGCGGCGAGAGTTGCTTTTGCAAAAGGGGTGGTGCATGAAGACCAATTGCAGTTACTGCGGCAAGCAGTACCAGATCGATACATCGTTTATCAAAGGCGAGAGCGCGTGGTTCAGCTGCAAGGGGTGTGGCGAACGCATCGTGGTTCATCGCGAGACCAAGGCCGCCAACAACGGAGCGTACGTGCAGGATCATCCCGCACGGGCGCCCAGCGCTCCCAGCGAACCACCGCCGGCAGAAAACAGCGAGGCCTTGAGTGCGGCCGTGGACCAGGCGGCTGCCAGCTACGAGAACAAGCGCGGCAGGTTGGGGTTGCGTTTCAAGATGACGCTGCTGTTCCTGGTGGTGCCGATTGCATTGATGGCGGGGGCGAGTTTCGTCTACCTCAAAGAGCTCAAGGGGTTGTCGGGCCTGCTGACGGCCGAAAGCTCCCAGGTCGTGACCAAGCTGGCTGCCAACATCATCCAGGAGAAGGCGCGATCCGTGGCCAAGCAGTTGCGGCTCTACCTGGACAATCATCCGGGACTGAAGGAGGCCGATTTCTCGCGCGATCCGGGTCTGCGTGAGGTCGCCATCCAGAGCGTGGGTCAAACCGGTTATACGGTGATCTATGAGCGCGGCAACGCGAAGGGCGAGTGGCCGATTTGGGGACATCCCAGCGCCAAGGTGGTCGGCGTCGACACCTTGAAGCTGGAGAAGCCCCTGGGGAAAAAGAACTTTGCCGGGTTGTGGGGCGTGGTTTCAGCCTCCAAAGACGGCGCGGAGTCGCAGGGCTACTACGGTTGGCAGGAAGCCGACGGCAGTATCCGTCAGAAATTCATGGCGACGGCGCCCATCGCCAACACCCCCTATTCGGTCGCCAGTACCACCTACGTTGATGAGTTCACCAAACCCATTCAGGATTTGCAGGCGCGCGCCGGCGACATCACCGACCGCATCAGCCAATACGCGATCGGCGCTCTAGTGGTCACGCTGGTGCTGGTGGGTACCATCGTGATGGTGTACGCGGTGCGCCTCACGGGTCAGATCAGCGCATTGACCCGTCACGCCGAGCGCATTAGTGCGGGCGATCTGGAGTCTACGGTGGATGTGAAATCCAAGGATGAGATCGGCGAGCTGGCCCACGCCATCTCGCTGATGCAGACCAGCATCCGGCTCTCCATCAGCCGTTTGCGGCGTCGGGCGTCATAGCGCGGCGGAAGTAGTAACTGTTGCAGGACACTCCACGCCGCTCTTGAGCGGCGTGGTTGTTCTCAGAAGGCGGAAACGGATCTCAGCTGCCGACGATTTGCCCGCAGACTCGTAGTGGTGAAGTGCGGGGCTGGCTTTTCTGTCCGCGCCCCACACTTTCTCCACATTTCACTCGTAGTCTTGCCCCGGTGTGCACAACAGTGGGGGATGCGGCGCATGTCAAATCACCCTGAGTCGTCAGCGGGGGGCGTCGCCTTTGATCCTGATATACAGCCGGCATGCGGAGCGCGAAGCGGACGGTGGCGGAGTCTTTCCCGCGGTGCGGCTATCTGTCAATCTCTGCGGAAAGCGAAGCGCTCACCATCGGCGATCGTTCCCGTGTACGCTGGACGCATGCCTATCGGTCTGATACCCAAATTGGTGCTGTCGATCCTACTGGTCCTCGTTGTGATGATCTCAGGGCTGGTGGCGGCGGTCTATTGGACTTTTGAGGATGACCTGTCGACCTACCTGCGCCGGGTAGAGCGCAAGCAGGTAGCGCCGTTGGCGACACTGTTGGGACAGGGCTACGCCGAACGCGACAACTGGGATTTCATTCACGAAACACCGGCGAGATGGCGCAGTCTGGTCTCGGAGGCCCTCGGCATCCCCCTGCAGCCCGGCGACGTGCCGCCCAGGGAAGTATTCGCCATGATTCCGCGTCTCGCCGTCACGGATATGGACGGGAAGGCCATCGTTCGTCCGCCGTTCGGCGGTCCGGCAAACCTCGTGGGTGACAATGCGGTCGCTTTGGGCGCGAGCACTGCGCAGCCGTACACGCGTAGTGCAGCGGAGCTGGAGACCTGGCCGATAGTTGCTGCCGGACGGCAGGTCGGATGGTTGAAAATGGTCCCGACCCCGGTGCCGACGCAGGGGATCGATCAGCAGTTCCGCAGGGACCGCTTGCGCGCTTTCTATCTTGCGGCAATCCCGGCCCTGCTGTTCGCCGTGATCATCGCCGTGCCGGTGGGGTTTCACTTCCTCAGGCCGCTGCAACGGCTGACCCGAAGACTGCACAGCCTTGCCGGCGGCGACTATTCCGTGCGTTTACCCACAGGGCGGCAGGATGAGGTGGGACACCTTGCCCGCGATTTCAACGAACTGGCGGAAGCGTTGGAGCGTGCGCAAACGCTGCGCCGCGAGGGCATGGCCAGTATTTCACACGAATTGCGCACGCCGCTGAGCACCATGATCGCCGAGGTGGAGGCGATGCGGGACGGCATCCGGCCGCTCGACAACGCGCAGTTGGACCATCTCGCCGGGAGCATGGAGCATCTCAACCGCCTGGTGGACGATCTCTATCAATTGGCCCTGGCGGATGTCGGCGAGTTGGTCTGCGACAAGGGCCTGATCGAGTGGGACGAGGAGATTGGCGAAGCGGCGGAGTCGATGCGCGGCAAGCTGGAGGGCAGGGGTCTTGAACTGAAGCTGGAGCTGGAGCCGGATACGCGAATTCTCGGCGATCCGTTGCGGTTGCGCCAGGTGGTGCTCAACCTGTTGGAAAACTGCTGGCGCTACGCCGATGCGCCCGGCACGGTAACGGTGACGCTGCGCGGCGATGGACGACGGGCGATACTGCAGATCGGTGACAGTGGGCCGGGTGTGAGTGACGCCGCCCTCGGTACTTTGTTCGATCGCTTCAGCCGCGAGGAAAGCTCGCGCAACCGCAGCCATGGCGGCGCCGGCCTTGGGCTCGCCCTGGTGAAGGCCATCGTAGCGGCCCACGGCGGCAGCGTCACCGCCGTCAACGCACCGTCAGGCGGGCTGGCGGTGACCATCGCCATCGAGCGATTGTCGTAAGAGCGAGCGTGACGCCCAGGGATGGGCTAATGCCATGGGGCACGACTGCATGGACGCAGGAGGTAGAGCAACTCAGGGAGCAGTTGCCGAGGATGCCCAGGAACGGCCTGCTCGCGAAGGGTCTGATCGCAGCCAACGGCCGCTCCTGCAAACAGAGCGCCGGTCATGGGTGGGACAACGAACCAATGGGAGCAAGATGAACGACGACAACCCCCTGCGCATCCTGGTGGTGGAAGATGAGGTCAAATTGGCCGAGTTGCTGCGCGACTATTTGCTGAACGACGGCTATGAAGTGGCGATGCGCCATCGCGGCGACGGTGTGGTAGATGTCGTACGCGACCATCCCCCGGCGCTGATCCTGCTCGACCTGATGCTGCCCGGCGTCGACGGCCTGACCATCTGCCGCGAGGTGCGCGCCTTCTCCGAAGTACCCATCATCATGGTCACGGCGCGGGTCGACGAAATCGATCGGCTGCTTGGCTTGGAACTGGGCGCCGACGATTACGTTTGCAAGCCGTTCAAACCGCGCGAAGTGGTGGCACGGGTGAAGGCGGTGTTGCGGCGCACTGCTATCGGATATGGAAAATCCCCACTGCCTGGTCTGCACCTGGATACGGCGAAGATGGAAGCAACGGTCGACGGTAAACCGCTGGCACTGACCCTGGCCGAGTTTCGTCTGCTGCAAAAACTGGCTGCCCAACCTCGGCGCGTCTTTTCGCGCCAGCAACTGCTGGATGCGATCTACGACGATTACCGGGTGGTCAGCGATCGCAGTGTCGATACCCACATCAAGAACCTGAGGCGAAAGCTGGTGGAGCACATGCCCGGAGGAGATCCGATCCACTCGGTGTACGGTGTGGGATACAAACTGGAACTTCCATGAGTGGATTGACGGATCAGATTGCAGTAATCGCAGGAGCGATCGCTGCTCGCGAAGATCGTTCCGCCGAGCGGCTGGAGGTCCTCGAAGTGGTCCCGGCACTGGAGTTTTCCTGTGGGTTGCGCGAGGAGAACCTTATCAAAGACCCCGCCTGGCACCCGTTCGTGCGTTGGGCGGGCGTTGAGAATATCATGTACCCAGCATATGTGGATCGACATCCGCCATTCCCATGAAAGAAGCAGACCACGTCTCCATCAAGCAATCGGTTGGTACCAGGCTGTTTCGTACGGTTTTTCCGCTCTATCTGCTGATCGCTGTTGCGGTCACGGTCGTCCATATGGTGCTGGAGTTCAACAACACCAAGCGGAGTATCGAGCAGGAGTTGGTGACGGTCGCCTCGGCGCTGCGGCCTGGTCTCGTGACGGCGTTGTGGAACATCAACTTCAAGCAAGTCGATGCCATCGTCGAGGGCGTCGCGCGTATGCCAATCGTTACCGGTATCAATGTCGAGGATGAAAACGGAGAGGTCGTAGTCAGCACCGGCAAGCTGGATGGTTTTCACTATAGTGAACCGCTGTTTTTCGTAAAAAACGGCCGCAACTATTCCCTCGGTCGCTTTGTGCTCTACACCGGCCCGAATGTGGTGCTACATCGGGTGCGGTTGAACTTCTTTCTGATAGTCGTGAATTCACTGATAAAGAGCGTTGCGCTACTGGTGCTGTTTGTCATTTTTGCCCGCGTCATGATCAGCCGACCACTGCAGGAGCTGACGGCACTGATCCGCAACACGAATATCGGTAACCTGGCCTCGGGCGACGGTGACGATCCTCCGCCTAAAGAAAACGATGAGTTGGAACTGCTCCGAAATGCCTTTAAAAATATGCTTGACAAGCTAGCCCAGGCACATGAGCAACTGAAGAGCTATTCTGCCGATCTGGAAAAGGAGGTGGCCGAGCGCACCGACGCGCTGGCTAACCGCGAAGAGCACCTGCGTATGGCCAATGAGGCGTTGCAGCAGGCACGCGATGACGTGCTGACTATACTCGAAGAAAAGAGGCAGTTTATTGCCGATATCTCGCACGAATTGCGTACCCCTATCGCCGTGGCAAAATTGCAGCTTGAGGCGATGGAGCAGGGGGTTAGCGACGAAGTGACCGGTCGCGAGACGCTGCAGCGCAAGATCGAACAGATGGAGCGGTTGATTGGTGATCTCTATACCTTGTCGCAGGTCGATATCAGCCAGCTATCCCTGAAATCCGAAACGTTCGATGTGATGCTGTTGTTGGATGAATTACGGGATGCGTACCAACAACTGGCAGCGCGCAAGCAGATCACACTCTCACTACACAGCAGCGGCGACGAAGAACCGTTGGTGAGTGCCGATTGGGAGCGCCTGTCACAGGTATTCTCCAACCTGCTGGACAACAGCCTGAAGTACACCAATCCGGGAGGCAGCATAAGAATCGAAGTGCGAACCATCGCTGGCCGGGTCGAGGCGATTGTGGAGGATTCGGCGCCTGGGGTCAGTGACGAAGAGTTGCCGAAACTGACCAGAAGACTGTATCGCGTCGAAGCATCGCGCAACCGTAGTACGGGCGGGTCCGGTCTGGGGTTGGCCATATGTCGGAGTATTGTTATGGCCCATGGCGGCGAATTAATTTTGGCGCATTCGTCGCTCGGGGGGCTGCAGGCAAGTGTGATTTTGCCACTTCGGAAGTGTGAAGAAACCGAGCCATGACAAGTGTATTGATAGTTGAAGACGAACGGGAGCTTGCCCTTTTGTTGCAGCAATTTGTGCAGGCCGAGGGAATAAGCGCGCAGATCCTCGGCGACGGCAACGAGGTGGTGGAGTGGGTGAAAAGGCATCACCCCGACGTGATATTGCTGGACCTCATGCTGCCGGGCAAGGATGGACTGGTGATCTGCCGCGAGATCCGCGAGTTCACCGATATCCCGATCATCATGACCACCGCCAAGGTCGATGAGCTCGATCGTCTGATCGGTTTCGAAAGGGGCGCGACGGACTATATCTGCAAGCCCTACAGCTCACGTGAAGTGATCGCGCGCATTAAAAGCCTGGTGCGTCTCTATAACCGCGGAAACGAGCTCGATGAGTCGATCACCCTCAATGCGAACCGCTATACGGTCAGCAGCAAGGGCAAGGAGATCGAACTGTCGCGCATCGAATTCGGTGTGCTCAATCTGCTATATGCCCACCCCAAGCGCATCTATACACGCGCGCAGATAATCGATGAGGTGTATGCGGATAATCGGGCGGTGACCGAGCGCAACGTCGATGGTCATATAAAGAATTTGCGCAAGAAATTGGCTGAGCTTGACCGTGAACGAGAGTACATACGGGCCGTCTACGGTGTCGGTTACAAATATGAGTGTTGAAGGGGGTAGATGGTGAAGGGCGTAATCATTGCCGTATTGTTGGTGCTCTACCCATTGCATGCCGGTGCGGGGGACAACCTGCTGGTACTGACCGAAGAAAACCCGCCGCTGAACTATTCGCAGGGTGGCGCGGTAACCGGTTGTGTGACGGAAATTGTCCGGCATTTGCTGAAAGTCACCGGTAACGAATCGACGCCCATTGAGCTGTTCCCCTGGGCGCGGGCGTACAAAGTGGCTCAAGAGCGGGGCAATGTCCTGCTCTATACTACCGCCAGAACGAAAAACAGAGAGACGTTGTTCAAGTGGGTCGGACCGGTCGGCGAGCGCAATATGTGGATCTGGAAGCTCAGGGAACGTACCGACGTTCACGTCGCCAGCCTGGAGGATGCCAAGCGCTACAGCTTTTCTATCGTCCCCAAATCGGCTGGCGAGCTCTACCTTTCCGCGCACGGGTTTAACGAGCAACAGCTCGATTACATGCCTCACGATGCGCAGACCATGACCACATTTCTACTGGGGCGAAACGATTTCGTACTAAAAACCCGCCTTGGCATGGCGTACAGTTTGCGGGGCTTGGGCAAGGGTACGGAACTCGTCGAGCCCGTATTGAAACTGCCTAGCGATGGCGATTACTACCTTGCCTTCAGTCGCACCACACCGGATGCGGTCGTGGCACGTTTTCAGCAGGCACTGGACGAACTCAAGGCCAGTGGTGGCTACGAGGAGATTTACGCCCGCTGGACGCAGTGAGTCGCTATCCCCCACAGCACATTGGCGGAGACCCTAAAGCAATTGTCGTGCTAGTGAACGTTACCGGTATACTGCGGTGTCGGTCGAAGCCCTATTGGGAGCTACAGCGAGAGAGATGGCGGAACAGGTACTGCACCAAGAGTCGGTAGAAGAATTTCGCCACAAGGCTACCATGGGAGTCGCCGTTACCGGGCTGATCTTCCTTACCCCGTTTGCTATCAATAACTTCTACCGAGGACGCATCGAACTGGGCTTGGCCTCGGTAGCCATCATCACTATCCTGGCGCTAATCGCCTGGACGCTGCGCCGGGGTCATTACCACGTATGGCTGATCTTCGCCGGGCTGGTACCAACGACTATCTCGTTTCTGATCCTTTCGTACCACCAGCAGGGGATAGTCGGTGCCCTCTGGTGTTTCCCCGCCGTGCCGGCCTTCTACTTCATTCTGCCGGAACGTCATGCCTGGTTTGCCAACCTGCTGCTGTTGGTGATGGCCATCACCAACGCCTGGATACTGATCGAGCCGCCTGTGGCTGCAAGGATTACGGTCACCCTGCTGATTACCAGCATCTTCTCGGGTATCTTCGTGCGCGTGATAATCCGTCAGCAAATGCGCCTGGCGCAGAGCGAGGAGCAGCGGCGCGAGAGTATGGCGAACGCCTCGCACGAACTGCGCACGCCTCTGGCCAATCAGTTGGCGAAGATCCAGGCGATGCGTGACGGTGTCCGACCGCTGAACCAGGAACAACTGACCTCGCTCTATCACTCCACCAAGCACCTCGGCCGGCTCGTTGACGACCTCTATATGCTGACGCTGGCCGATGTGAATGCTCTGGTCTGTCACAAGGTACGGGAGCAGTTGGATATCATTGTAGATAATGTTTCGTCGGCGTCGCGCGATATGCTGTCTGAGCGCCAACTGACGCTGAAGACCGCTATCGAGTCGCCGCTCTTCGTCAACGGCGATGCCAAACATTTGCGGCAGATTACCGAAAATCTGTTGGGCAACACCTACCGTTATGCCACGCCTGGCGGTACGGTGACAGTGATGCTGAAACGCACGGCCGGGATGGCCGTGTTGACGGTGAGTGACAGCGGTCCCGGCGTCGGTGACGAGGCATTGTCGCACCTGTTCGAGCGCTTTTACCGGGTCGATCGCTCCCGCGCACGCGAACGGGGCGGATCGGGTCTCGGGCTCTCGCTGGTCAAGGTGCTGGTCGCTGCGCATGACGGGCAGGTCGACGCATACCACAGCAGTGAAGGTGGTTTGGGGATACGCATCCAATTGCCGCTTGCCAATGAAAACGATGACTAGGGGCCGTTGCAAATGGTGTCCACAGCAAAAGTATTGATTGTCGAGGATGAGATCGAACTGGCCGAGATATTCGGTGACTATCTGCGGCTTGGCGGCTATGAGGTCAGCATGATGCACACGGGCGCCGGCGTGGTGGATGCGGTGCGTAACAATCCCCCGGATCTTCTGTTGCTGGATCTGATGTTGCCCGAAGTCGACGGCGTCACCCTCTGTCGGGAGATACGCGGCTTTTCCGAGCTGCCGATCATCATGGTCACAGCCCGGGTGGATGAGGTCGATCGTCTGCTCGGCCTCAATATCGGTGCCGATGATTACATCTGCAAACCGGCCGAGCCGATGGAGGTGGTGGCGCGTGTCAGGGCCGTATTGCGGCGGACAATGAAGGGGCATGAGAGCAAAGCCGGTGATCCACTGCAACTGGACAGCAAACACTATGCGGCAAGCTGGAACGGACAGGAGATAGGCATGTCGCGCCTGGAGTTTCGCCTGCTCGAACTGCTGGCCAGTGAGCCGCGGCGGGCCCATTCACGCAGCCAGATCATGGATGCCATCTATGAAGACGGGCGCTACGTCAGTGAACGCTCGATCGATTCGCACGTAAAGAACCTGCGGAAGAAACTGGCCGACGCCAGTGGGATAGAAAACCCTATTCGACCCATCTACGGTGTTGGCTATCGTCTCGATCTGAGCGGGCAACCGGACGATTGAACCCGCCTCGGGCGGGTGTCGCGACCGGCGGTCGCTCCTACAGGGTGGCGGCACGAGTACTGTAGGAGCGAGCGCCGCTCGCGATAGGTGTTGATACGACTCACCGTTTCGCGACCAGCGGTCGCTCCTACAAGGCCAACGGCAGCATGAACAATGTAGGAGCAGCGCCACGCCGCGGTTGATGCCGACCCGATCCCCTGATAAAACCGGTCACATTCCCCCCCCGTCTGGCACCTTCATTTCCATACTCTTTCCATAATTTTTGCACGCTCTGCACACAGTTGGTCGATAGGATAGTCCGGCGTGTGGAGTGGTTCGAATCAGCGGCATCCAAAGCCGAAAGAAACGGGAATGAAATCATCGGGCAGCATATTCATCGTCGAAAGTGACGCGGAACTCGCCATGAGTTTTGCCGATCAACTGCACAGCGCCGGCTTCAGTGTAAGGCAACATCAGACGGGAATTGGCGTGGTCGAGCGAGTGCGTCATACCCCTCCCGATCTGCTGCTGATCGATTCGTTGCTACCCGGATTGGACGGGGTTACCCTCTGCAAACAGATCCGCGAATTCTCCAGCGTGCCCATCATCATGGTCGTCAGCCGGCTGTACGAGATCGAGCACCTGATGGGCCGGGATATCGACGTGGACGACTACCTCTTCAAGCCGGTCACGCCGCTGGAGGTGGTGGCGCGGGTCAAGGCGCTGTTGCGCCGTCTGCGGCAAAAGCCGTGGAGCGTGCGTGATCTGCGGCTGCAGCTGCAACACGACGCCTACACGGCCTATTGGCACGGTGCGGCGATCCCGCTCTCACGCCTGGAATTCCGTCTGTTCGAGCTACTCACTACGACGCCAAAACGTACCGTGTCGCGCCAGCAAATCATGCGCCACATCTATGATGACGGGCGTGTTGTCAGCGAACGCTCCATCGACTCCCATGTGAAGAATCTACGCCGCAAGCTGGTTGATGCCACCGGGATGGAAAACCCGATCCGCCCCGTCTACGGCGTCGGCTATCGCATCGTGCTGGGAGAGTCGAATGATGAGTAGGCGTTGGCTAGCCCGCTTATTGCACGAAGGCGGACCGCGCGCTTTAAGTTTTGCCCTAGAAAATAGTGCTTTAGTAGAAAATTCGACCGGACTCACCGGGTGATAGTTTGTCCTGTTCGATCTCAGGCCCAATCTGGCTGTGCATCTTGAACGATCCCCTTGAAACATAGCTTACGGCTATGCTCCGGCGGACGATCGTCCAACCTGCTTTGCCAGCTTGACCCCGAGACCGAACCCTTCATGCGATATGCGGGCTAGCTCCCTGTTTCGTTCAGACATATTCCACACTTTTGCACAGTTCCCACACAATCGCCTCGTAGCATCTAAGTCCCGGAATAGTAGTAGAGAAGAAACCGGATACCGCCTGAGGTAAGGGGATGCTGAACATGAAATATCTCGACAAAATCGCTGTTCTATTTGTATGCACTCTGATCACGGCTTGTGGTGGCGGGGGTGGCTCGGGCGGCGACGTTGCGGCCGCCGCGTCACCCACCCTGAGTGCGGTGGCCGAGTCCGGCCGGGTGACGCTGAGCTGGAACAACGCCGTCGCGCCCCGCTACGGCTCCGGGGCGGCTGCCGCCAACGCGACCCGCTACAACCTCTACTACGCCACGGAGCCCAATTGCGACATCGCCAACTACGCCAGTTGCGTCGGCGGCGTGATGATCGCGGATGTCGAATCGCCCTATGTCGTCAATGGGCTGGACAACGATCAGAACTACTGGTTCTACCTGGAGGCGGTGGCCGAAGGGGGTAACGCGGTCTCCGATGAGAAGGGGGCGCACCCCAATCGCTGGATGCCCGATGGTTCGGTCCTTGCCATCGCCAATGACGCCGACGGTAACGTCTATCTGGGCGGCAATTTTGCCGCCGTCGGTCCGTATACCGGGGGTGGCGTGCCACTGTCGCCAAGCAGCGGCAAAACCGATGGCGCCTACCCGCGGGTCGATGGCTCCGTGAATGCCGTGGCGTCCGATGGCGCCGGTGGCTACTACATCGGCGGCTCCTTCAGCACGGTCGGCGGCGTGGCGCGCAGCGGCCTCGCCCATATCCTGGCCAAC
>JBNKCG010000003.1:0-9351 GCA_050287605.1 Gammaproteobacteria bacterium
CACATGGTCGCCCGGTCCGAAGCGGTGGGCGTCGTAGCCGTGTCCGATACGCATGCTCATGCCTGCTCCTGCTGGCGCAGATAGAAACCCGCCAGCGCCAGATCTTCGGGGCGGGTCACCTTGATGTTGTCGCCATGGCCCTCCACCATCAGCGGGCGGTGGCCGTCGCGTTCCATGGCACTGGCCTCGTCGGTGACCGCAACCCCCGCCGCAAGGGCGCCATCCAGCGCCTGCAACAACCGCCGGTAGCGAAACACCTGCGGGGTGAGCGCATGCCACAGTCGCTCGCGATCCACCGTTTCGATCACGCGGCACGCCGCATCGGTGCGTTTCATGGTATCGCGCACCGGGATGCCCAACAGACCGCCGACCGGGTGATCCTCCAGCGCCGCGAAGAGCCGGTCGAGATCGTGGTGACGCACGCAGGGTCGCGCCGCATCGTGCACCAGCGCCCAGTCATCGGCGGCAGCGCGATCGGATAGGAAACGCAGTCCGTTGACAACGGAATGGCACCGTTCCGCGCCACCCGCCACCACCTGCAGACGCGTGTCGCCCAGTGCCGCGACAACCGGTGCCCAACGCTCATCACCAGGAGCGACCACCAGCACCAGCCCGGCGATGCGCGGGTAGCCCAGCAATCGCCGCAGCGTATGATCCAGCAACGGTCGGCCGTTGAGCGTCAGGTACTGCTTGGGTAGCTCGCCCCCCACACGCCTTCCGGCACCGGCAGCCGGTACCACGGCCCACGCGGACGGGTTTTCGCTCACCGTCCGTTACCTGCGGCATCGGGGGCCGGGGGGGCGTTGTCTTTGGGCTCGACGATCTGGTAGAAGGTCTCGTTCTTGCGGATCATGCCCAGCTCGCTGCGCGCACGCTCTTCGATCGCTTTGACGCCTTTCTTGAGGTCGCGGACCTCCGCCTCGAGGACGCGATTACGCTCCAGCAGGCGGTGGTTCTCCGCCTCCTGCGCGGCTATCTCGCGGCGCAGCTGCCACACCTCGGCCAGGCTGCCATCGCCCACCCACAAGCGGTACTGCAATACCAACAGCAGCACAACGAGGATGGTGACCAGGATTCTCATCCACACCGCCTGCAACGCCCTCTTGGGTGGCCCTTGGGTCTCAGCGTATCAGCAACAGAGCCTACCAAGAGCCGCCGCGGGCGAAAAACCCGCGCCGGACGCCGTGGTGCATACTCCGCGAGTCGCGTGCTCAGCCCTGGCTGTGCGACAGCGCGCGCAGACCCGGAAAACTCGCGTCGCCACCCACCTCTTCGGCGATGCGCAGCAGCTGGTTGTACTTGGCGATGCGGTCGGACCGCGACAGCGAGCCGGTCTTGATCTGGGTGGCCGCCGTGGCCACCGCCAGATCGGCGATGGTGCTGTCCTCGGTTTCACCCGAGCGGTGGGAGATCACCGAAGAGTAGCCGGCGGCGTGGGCCATGCCGATGGCATCCAGGGTCTCGGTCAAGGTGCCGATCTGGTTGACCTTGATGAGAATGGAGTTGGCGACCCCCTCGTCGATACCGCGCTTGAGGATCTTGGTGTTGGTGACGAAGACGTCGTCGCCCACCAGCTGGCAGCGCGTACCCAAGCGTTCGGTGAGGAGTTTCCATCCCGCCCAGTCGCTCTCGTCCATGGCGTCCTCGATGGAGACGATGGGATACTTGGCAACCCAATCCTCCAGATAGGCGGTGAAGGCGGCCGCGTCGAGGCGTTTGCCTTCGGAGCTCAGGTGATAAAGGCCGTCTTTGTAGAACTCGGAAGCCGCGGCATCCAGCGCCAGGTACACATCCTTGCCGGCCTGGTAGCCTGCCTTGCCGATGGCCTCCACGATGGCCTCGATGGCCTCTTCGTTGGAGCGCAGATTGGGCGCAAACCCGCCCTCGTCGCCCACGGCGGTATTGAGCCCGCGCGCCTTGAGCACCCCTTTCAGGGCGTGGAACACCTCGGCCCCGCAGCGGATCGCCTCGGCGATGTCGGGCGCCCCGGCGGGCATCACCATGAACTCCTGGATGTCGACATTGTTGTCGGCGTGGGCGCCGCCGTTGAGGATGTTCATCATCGGTACGGGGAACGAATAGGGCCCCTGGGGCTGCAGATAGCGGTACAGCGATACCCCCTGTTGAGTCGCCGACGCCCGCGCTGCAGCCATTGAGACCGCCAACAGTGCGTTGGCGCCCAGGCGCCCCTTGTTGTCGGTGCCGTCCAACGCGACAAGGGCGTTGTCAAGTTCGCCCTGCTGTTCCGCGGCCATGCCCACGACAGCGTTGCGTATCTCGCCGTTGATATTGGCCACCGCATGCAGCACGCCCTTGCCGAGGTAGCGCTGAGCATCGTTGTCGCGCAGTTCAACCGCCTCGCGCGAACCGGTGGAGGCCCCGGAGGGCACCGCGGCGCGTCCCATGACGCCACTGTCCAGGATCACATCGGCTTCGACGGTGGGATTTCCCCGGGAGTCGAGAATCTCGCGGCCCACGACGTGCTTGATATTTGCCATTTCCCTTTATCCTCAGTTAATTGTGCAGCTTAATTAAAGTCGATTTGCGTGATCAGAGGTGGCGTTTCGCGACGCGATCCAGTTCCACCAGCACGCTCAGCAGGCTCGCCATCTCTCCCAGCGGCCACGCGTTCGGTCCGTCGCTGAACGCCTGTTCGGGGTTGGGATGGGTCTCCATGAAGAGGCCGGCCACGCCCACCGCCACGGCGGCACGAGCCAGCACCGGGACGAACTCGCGCTGACCGCCGGAACGGTCGCCTTGCCCGCCCGGCAACTGCACCGAGTGAGTGGCATCGAACACCACCGGGCAGCCGGTCTCGCGCATTACCGCCAGCGACCGCATATCCGAAATCAGGCTGTTGTAGCCGAAAGAGGCGCCGCGTTCGCACACCATGATCTGCCGGTTGCCGGTGGCGCGCGCCTTCTCCACCACGTTGCCCATGTCCCAGGGCGCCAAAAACTGCCCCTTCTTGATGTTGACCGGCAGCCCCTGGCGGGCCACCGCCTGGATGAAGTTGGTCTGGCGGCAGAGAAACGCGGGGGTTTGCAGCACGTCGACCACGGCGGCAACTTCGCCCAGCGGGGTGTCCTCGTGGACGTCGGTGAGCACCGGTACACCGATATCGCGTTTCACCGTCTCGAGGATCTTCAGGCCCTGTTCCAGACCGGGACCGCGCGGGCTGGCGTGCGATGAGCGGTTGGCCTTGTCGAAGGAGGATTTGTAGATGAACGCCACGCCCAGGCGCGCGGTGATCTCACGCAGCAATCCCGCGGTATCCAGCGCCAGCTGTTCGCTTTCGATGACGCAGGGGCCGGCGATCAGGAACAGCGGATGCTCGATGCCGGCATCAAAGCCGCATAACTTCATGCCGTAGCCACCGCCTTTTCACGACCGACGCTCGCGTCACGGGCCGCTTGGATAAAACCGCTGAACAGCGGATGGCCGTCGCGGGGATTGGAGGTGAACTCAGGATGGAACTGGCAGCCCACGAACCAGGGGTGATCGGCGATCTCCACGACCTCCACCAAAGTGCCGTCCTTGCTGAACCCGGTGAGCGACAGGCCCGCCTCGCTCAGACGTTCGCGGTAGAGATTGTTGAACTCGTAGCGGTGGCGGTGGCGTTCGCGGATCGCCGCCTTGCCGTAGAGACGGCGTACCAGGCTGCCCTCAGCAAGGCGCGCCTCCTGCCCACCGAGGCGCATGGTGCCGCCCAGATCCGACTCCTCGTTGCGGTGCTGCACGGTGCCGTCGGCCTCTTCCCACTCGGTGATCATGGCGATGACCGGATGCGGGGTATCGCGGTTGAACTCGGTGCTGTGCGCGCCGCCCAGCCCGGCGACGTGGCGCGCGAACTCGATCACCGCCACCTGCATACCGAGGCAGATCCCCAGGTAGGGAATGCCCCGTTCGCGGGCATAGCGCACCGCCGCGATCTTACCCTCGACGCCCCGCTCGCCGAACCCGCCGGGGACGAGGATGGCATCCATCCCAGTAAGGCACTCGACGCCCTCGCGTTCCAGCGCTTCGGAATCGATGTAGTGAATACGGACCCGGGTGCGGGTATGGATGCCGCCGTGGGCCAACGCCTCGTTGAGCGATTTGTAGGACTCGGTGAGGTCGACGTATTTGCCCACCATGGCGATGCGCACTTCGGCCTCCGGATACTCCATGGCATCGATCACCCGCTCCCAGTCGGAGAGATCGGCCTGGGGCACGTCCAGGCGCAGCTTGTCCACCACAATGTCGTCCATACCCTGGTCGCGCAGCAGGCCCGGAATCTTGTAGACGTTGTCCACGTCCTGGGCCGAGATGACCGCCTTCTCCTCCACGTTGGTGAACAGCGCGATCTTGCGTCGCTCCTGCTGCGGCAGCGGCAGCGAGGCGCGGCACAGCAGCAGATCGGGCTGAATGCCGATGGAGCGCAGCTCTTTGACCGAGTGCTGGGTGGGCTTGGTCTTGATCTCTCCGGCGGTGCCGATGTAAGGCACCAGGGTGAGATGGATGAAGACCACGCGGTCGTGGCCCAGTTCGACGCCCATCTGGCGGATGGCCTCGAGAAACGGCAACGATTCGATGTCGCCCACTGTGCCGCCGATCTCGACGATAGCCACGTCGGCGTCACCGGCACCGGCACGCACCGACGCCTTGATCTCGTCGGTGATGTGGGGGATGACCTGCACGGTGCCGCCCAGGTAGTCGCCGCGGCGCTCCTTGCGGATCACGCTCTCGTAGATCTGGCCGGTGGTGAAGTTGCTCTGCTTCCCGGTGGCCGAGCGGGTGAAGCGTTCGTAGTGGCCCAGATCGAGGTCGGTCTCGGCGCCGTCATCGGTAACGAAAACCTCGCCGTGCTGGAAAGGACTCATGGTGCCGGGATCGACGTTGATGTAGGGATCGAGCTTGAGCATCGCTACCTTGAGCCCGCGGGCCTCCAGCAACGCGCCCAGCGACGCGGCCGCGATACCCTTCCCCAATGAGGAAACGACACCGCCCGTTATGAAGACGTACTTGGTCATGGAAATCCGGCTTTCGGATTGAGGGAACACGCGCCGCTCTTCGGGGGTGAAAACGGACGAAAAACGGCGTAGTTCCGTGGATTCGTGAGTACAACGGACGGGAGGTAAAAATACCAGAAAGAGGGGTTGCTCCACAACGCCGCCGGTCGCACGGCGAGCATGCGGTCAGCGAGCTTCGGGCTCCCAGCTGAGTATCCAGCCCGCCGCGTCGGGCCCCGCGGCAAATCCCTCGCAGAGCAGCCGGTCGGCGACGGCAACCAGCTCATCGCCGACATAGAGGAGCGGGATGCGATCCCGCTGCCAGGGAGGAACGCCCAACTCCTGGAGCAGTTTTTTGAGCGTGTGCGTGGCGTTGCGGCCCTGCGGCCGGCAGCGCTCGCCGCCGCGACGCAGGCGCACCTCCACGCCGACACCCTCCACCCGCGCCGCGCTCAGGCCGGCGCCACGGCACCGCTCGGTGACGAGCCGCCCGCCCCCCGGGAGGTCCAATGGCACCTCCAGGTCCCATTGGCGAACAAAATCGGGATCCGGCGCCGGACGGCGCTCCATCAGAAACAGGCGATCGCGATACCGGTGCAGCTCGGCGTCGCCCCACGCCATGGAGGGTTGGCGGTCGGGATCGGCGCTCCAGAAATCGTGCGCCATCTGTTCAAGTCGCCCGGCGCTCGGCAAGGCGAATCCGCTCGCAGCGATCCAGTAGCGCAGCAGGTTGCGCCGGCGGCGCTGCGAGAGCCCCGACAACGCCGACCACGTGAGTTCCCGGGGATGCTCCGTTGCGGCACGCCGCCAATCCTCGGCCGCCAGCTCGTCAAGCAGGGCCGTCGCCTCGCCGCACAGGCGTGCACTGCGCGAGAGGGTCAACGCCACGCCCGGGCGCCGCTGCTCAAGCAGCGGTACCACCTGCAGGCGCAGAAAGTTGCGATCGAACCGCGCCTGGCGGTTGCTCTCGTCCTCGACCCAGTCCAGGCCCTGAGTGGTCGCCCAGGCGGCCAACTGCTGGCGTCGATACGGCAGCAGGGGGCGTGCCAGACGTCCGCCGCCAAACTGGCGCTGCGCGGGCATGGCGGCCAGACCGTGTGGACCGCTGCCGCGCACCAGTTGCAAGAGCAGCGTCTCGGCTTGGTCGTCGGCGTGATGCGCCATCAGCAGGCAGTCGCCCGCACCGGTCTCCTGCTCCAGGGCCGCGTAGCGCGCGTGGCGCGCGGCGGCTTCCAGTCCGCTCTTCGCAGCGCGGTCCACACTCACCTCGTGCACCCGCAACGGCACACCGAGCGCCGAGCATAGGTTCACACAGTGCCGCGACCAGGCATCGGCGTCCGGGCTGAGCCCGTGGTGCACATGGATGGCATCCAGCGTGGGGCCAATCAAACCCGCCTCGCGCAACGCGTGCAGGGCATGCAGCAGTACTGTCGAGTCAAGCCCGCCGCTAAGCGCCACGCGCAGACGCGCAACGCCCTGCAGCGCCTCGAAAAAGGGCAGCAGGGCGTCGGGTTGAAAAGACTTCATGGGGCAGGTATGCCCGCGGCTGGGATTACGCCTTGAACGCGCCGTAATCCATCAGGCGCTGATAGCGCTGCTGCAGCAACGCATCGGCGCTCAACGACTCGAGCGGGTCGAGGCTGGCGATCAAAGCTCGCTTGAGGGACGCGGCCATGGCGTTCACATCGCGGTGTGCTCCGCCCAGCGGCTCTTCCACCACCTCGTCGATAAGCTCCAGCTTTTCCAGCCGATCGGCGGTGATCCCCATGGCTTCCGCCGCGTCGGCAGCCCGCTCGGCGCTCTTCCACAGGATCGAAGCGCAACCCTCCGGCGAGATGACCGAGTAGATACTGTATTGCAGCATCAACGTCCGGTCGCCGACGCCGATGGCAAGCGCACCACCCGATCCGCCCTCACCGATCACGGTGCAGACAATGGGGGTCCGCAGCCGGGACATGACCAGCAGGTTGCGGGCAATGGCCTCACTCTGACCGCGCTCCTCGGCATCCACACCGGGATAGGCGCCGGGAGTGTCGATGAAGGTCAGAATAGGCAACCGGAACCGTTCGGCCATCTGCATCAGCCGCAGCGCCTTGCGATACCCCTCGGGCCGCGGCATGCCGAAGTTGCGACGCACTTTTTCCTTCGTGTCACGGCCCTTTTGGTGACAGACCAGCATCACGGGACGGCCATCGAGACGCGCCACGCCCCCGACGATGGCCGGGTCGTCGGCAAACGCGCGGTCGCCGCACAGCTCCTGGAAATCGGTGAAGATACGTTCGATGTAGTCCAGCGAGTAGGGGCGCTGCGGATGGCGCGACAACTGCGCCACTTGCCACGGTTTCAGCGTGCTGAAGATCGACTCGGTCAGCGAACGGCTCTTCGCTTCCAGTCGGGAGATCTCTTCGCTGATGTTGATTTCGTTGTCATCGCCCACCAGGCGCAGCTCTTCGATCTTGGCCTGCAGCTCGGCGATGGGCTGTTCGAAATCGAGAAAATTGAGATTCATGTGAGAATAAACTTTAACTGGTTACCGTAACTGGCTTTTAAGAAAAGATTTTTGACTTAGACAAACCAGTGGGTCCACATTATGAACCTTCGGATGTCAATTGTCACACCGCGCCGATTCTACCAACTCTTAGTAGACGAGTTCGACGCTCTCCGCCGCTTCGAAACGTGCCAGACGCCCCAACAGCTCGTCGCTGGGCAAGACGTTCCACTCCTTGCCCAGCACCAGTGTCGTGGCGGCGGTCTCGTTGCGGTAATCGAGCCACACCGGGGTGTTGCCTTCGCGAAACGGATCCAACACCTTGGCCAGCTTGCCGGCAACGCCGTTGCCGTCCAACGAGCCGCACACGCGGATGCGCAGATGGCGCGCGTAACAGGTCCGCGCTTGCTCGATGTCCATCAGGCGATCGACCGTGAGCCGCTGACGCCCCGAGTAGTCATCAAAGCTCAACGTCCCCTCGACCACCACCAGCCGGTCCTTGGCCAGCAGGTCGCGGTACTGCTGGAAGGTCTCGCTGAACAGGGTGATCTCGATGCGCCCGCTGCGATCGTCCAGGGTGACGAAGGCGATCTTGCCGCCGCGTTTGGTGGTGGTGAGGCGCTGCGCCACCACTAGCCCGGCCAGCACCACGCTCTGCTCACGCCGTCCGCCACGCCCGTTGCCGGCATCCTCCTCGCCGATGAACTCGGCGATGCGCCCGCTGGTGAACCGCCCCAGCTCCACTTCGTAGCGCATGATGGGGTGACCCGTGAGGTAGAGGCCCAAGGTCTCCTTCTCACCGGCGAGCCGCTGCTCCTCGTCCCACTCCTCCAGTTCCAGCAGCGCGTCTGGGATGGCCCGCGTTGCCGCCGCGCCGCTGTCGGCCAGCCCGAACAGATCCTCCTGCCCCACCGCTTCCATGGCCGTGTGCTGCACCGCCACCTGCAGCGCCGTGGGCAGCTGCGCCATAAGCGTAGCGCGGTTGGCCCCCAGGGCGTCCAGCGCCCCGGCGCGAATCAACGCTTCCAGCACGCGTCGGTTGACCTTGTGCGAATCGATGCGGCGGCAGAATTCCAGCAGGTCGTGGAACGGGCCGTTGGCACCGCGCTCGGCAATGATGCCCTCCAGTGCCGCCTGGCCCACCCCCTTGATAGCGCCCAGGCCGTAGCGGATGTGGACCTCGTCGACAGCCGTAAAGGCGTATTGGGAGCTGTTGATGTCGGGCGGCAGCACCTGCAGCGACATGTGGCTGCACTCGTCGATGAGTCCCACCACCTTGTCGGTATTGTCCATGTCCGCCGACAGCACCGCCGCCATGAAGGCGGCCGGGTAATGCGCCTTCAGCCACGCCGTCTGGTAGGAGACCAGCGCGTAGGCGGCGGAGTGGGACTTGTTGAACCCGTACCCTGCGAACTTCTCCATCAGGTCGAAGATGTAGCCCGAGGTCTTCTCTTCGACCTGGCGTTTGTTGGCGCCGTCGAGGAAGATGCCGCGCTGCTTAGCCATCTCCTCGGGCTTCTTCTTGCCCATGGCGCGACGCAGCAGATCGGCGCCGCCCAGCGTGTAGCCGGCTAGCACCTGGGCGATCTGCATCACCTGCTCCTGGTAGAGGATGACGCCGTAAGTGGGCTTGAGGATGGGCTCGAGGTCGGGGTGCGGATAATCGACCTTGGCACGGCCGTGCTTGCGGTTGATGAAGTCGTCCACCATGCCCGACTGCAGCGGACCGGGCCGGAACAGCGCGACCAGGGCCACGATGTCCTCGAAACAGTCGGGCTGCAGGCGTTTGATCAGATCCTTCATCCCGCGCGATTCCAACTGGAACACCGCGGTGGTGGCGCAACGCTTGAGCAGCGTAAAAGCGGCAGGATC
>JBNKCG010000004.1:0-7170 GCA_050287605.1 Gammaproteobacteria bacterium
TTCGCGCGCAGTCCGGAATCGCGCATCGCTACGATAGCGAGCGCCGCCGCCGTTCCGAAAAGGTCTGCAAAAAAATCGGACACGGAAGCATCGCGCGGGGTGGGGATCTGCGCCAATTCCGTCACACCTGAGACCACGACCATGATCAGTGCCGTGACGAGGTAGTCGCGCCACGGTCCAGCGCCGTGCGCGCCGCTCGCCGAGGCAACGGTCTCCCGCGGGAGCGCGGTCCGCTCCGACGGCCGCAATCGCCGGTAGTAGAAGATCACCGCGGCCAATAAACCGAAGACCGGGAAATGCGCCGCATCGAACACAACCCTCGACAACTGGCTGTTGCCCGGCAGATCACCGAACGCCCACAGCGCCAGCAGTGCGACGCCCACCAGCACTAGCTTCCAGCGCGAATTCAGATTGAGACCGTGGACCATCGTATGCGGATTCGTTGAACGTCAGGATTTCTGGTGAATTTGAATCAGAATCGGGATAATGGAACTCGCCCCGGCGTCCTCGTTGGCGCTGAGGGTCTCACTTTACCGACAGTGCAATCCACTTCGCCACCACCCCTTGCCGTCAAACCCCGTCCGAGTCAACGCAATCCGAATGGGGCAGTTCGACCAGCTTCAACCCTTCACACAAATGAACGAGGAGCAGCCGCCCGGTCCAGGCAACTCGACGATTCAGCCTGTCGGTACTCCGCAACGAACTGGCATGCGTCATTCCATCGACTGGGCTAGAATAGCCAACCGCAGCCCAAACGCGTTGTCCTGGCCTTGGCCATCGGCAACAACATGGGGAAGGCGATTCGCCGTCTCCGATCCACCATCCCAACAAGCTGTTGAAAAAGAACCAGGCAAGGATAAATGCCGGATCCACTGCAGAGTTCGATTTGGGGATGCGCGGCCAGCCGAACGCCCAAGAAACGCAAGCAGTATGCCGATAGCGAGCGCCCCATCGGCCGCCCGATCTTTAGAGAGAACACATCGTGAAACGCTCTTACCTCATCGCGGCAGCGATCGTTATTTTAGTCACCCTGTGGATGGTGACCGGCCTCTTCAGCCAGGGTGAGGAACAGAGTGCACCCCAGGCCACCCCGGCTCATGTCTTGACCCGGGTACAGGTAGTCCGTCTCCAGGCCCAACCCATGCAGCGTGAAGTGATTGTACAGGGGCAAAGCGTGGCCAAGCGCGAGGTCGTGGTCAAGGCCCAGGCCGCCGGACAGGTGAACGCGGTGCTGGCCGACAAGGGCGCTGCCGTCCGGCAGGGCGACGCAATCCTGCATCTCGAAACGGACGAGCGCCCGCGGCAATTGGAAGAGGCGCGCGCCCTGCTCGCTCAACGGAAACTGGAATACAAGGCGGTCAAAGTACTGGAGGGCAAGGGGCTCCAGGCGGAACGGCAGCTGGCCGAGGCGATGACCCAGCTGCGCAGCGCCGAAACGCGCCTGGAAAGCGCTGAGCTGAATATGGCGCGTCAGAACGTGCCGGCGCCCTTCGACGGCGTCATCCAGGCACGCCACGCTGCGGTAGGCGATTACCTCAAGGTCGGCGATCCCGCCTACACGCTGGTCAGCCTCGATCCGCTGGTGTTTCGCGGCGACGTATCGGAGCACGAGGTGGACCGCCTCAAGACCGGACTGACCGCCCACATCGAACTCAGCAACGGCGCCGAAATGTCCGGCACCCTCACCTTCGTTGCCCCGGTAGCCGACAGCAACACCCGCACTTACGCCGTCGAGGTGGAGGCATCCAACCCGGAGCCGCGCCAGCGCGGCGGCATGAGCGCCACCCTCCGCATACCGTTGGATTCGACGCCCGCGCACAAGGTCTCGCCGGCGCTGCTGTCGCTCGACGACGCCGGTGTGCTCGGCATAAAAACCGTCGATGGCGACAGCATCGTGCACTTCCATCCCGTTGATGTCCTGAAATCCGAACGCGATGGCTTGTGGCTCGGCGGCCTGCCCGAGAGCATGGACCTGATCACCGTCGGCCAGGGCTTCGTCCGCGAGGGCGACAAAGTGGAGCTGGCCCGGGAATAGGCCGTCCTGTGACATGAAAACGCTGATAAACGCCGCCTTCGACCGTTCGCGCACGGTCCTCGCCTTGCTGGTGCTGATCCTGATCAGCGGCACCGTCGCCTACAACACCATCCCCAAGGAGTCGGACCCGGACGTGGCGATCCCCATCATCTACGTCTCCATGCACCACGAGGGGATTTCGCCGGAAGATGCCGAGCGGCTGCTGGTACGGCCGATGGAGAAAGAGCTGCAGAGCATCGAGGGCGTGAAGGAGATGCGCTCCAACGCCCAGGAAGGGCATGCCTCGGTACTGTTGGAGTTCGACGCCGGCTTCAACAGCAGTGAAGCGTTGGACGATGTGCGCGAGAAGGTCGATCTGGCGAAGGGCAAACTGCCCTCTGAGACCGACGAACCGACGGTGAACGAAGTCAACGTCGCGCTCTTCCCGGTGCTGGTGGTCACCCTGGCGGGCGACGTGCCGGAGCGCACCCTGGTCACCCTGGCGCGAGGGTTGAAGGACGAAATCGAAGGCTTGCGCGAAGTACTGGAGGCCAAGATCGGCGGCGATCGCGAAGAAGTGGTGGATATCGTGGTCGAACCGCGGGTACTGGACAGCTACGGTATCTCCTACGAGGAGCTGATCAACTTCGTGTGGCGCAACAACAAGCTGGTGGCCGCCGGGGCACTGGACACCGGCAAGGGTCGCTTTTCGGTCAAGGTGCCGGGTCTGTTGGAAGGCGCCGCGGACGTTCTCTCCCTGCCGGTCAAGGTGGTGGAAGACCGCGTGGTCACTTTTGGCGACGTCGCCACGGTACACCGCACCTTCAAAGATCCCGCCAGTTTCGCGCGGGTCAACGGCCGTCCGGCGATCAGCCTGGAGATATCCAAGCGGGTCGGCGAGAACATCATCGAGACCATCGACAAAGTCCGCGCCATTGTCGCCGCCGAACAAGCCACCTGGCCGCAAGGAGTCGAGGTCAGCTTCTCCCAGGACCGTTCCAAGGATGTGAAAGACATGCTTTCGGATCTGCAGAACAACGTCCTGAGCGCGGTACTGCTGGTGATGGTGGTCATCGTGGCGGCGCTCGGCCTGCGTACCGCCGGGCTGGTGGGCGTGGCGATTCCCGGCTCGTTTCTCACCGGCATCCTGATCATCGACTCCATGGGACTCACCATCAACATCGTGGTGCTGTTCTCCCTGATCATGGCGGTGGGAATGCTGATCGACGGCGCCATCGTGGTCACCGAGATGGCCGACCGCAAAATGGCCGAGGGGATGCCCCGCGAGCGCGCCTACGCCTTCGCCGCCCGGCGCATGAGCTGGCCCATCACCGCCTCCACCGCCACCACGCTGGCCGCCTTCATGCCCCTGCTGTTCTGGCCGGGGGTGATGGGGGAATTCATGAAATACCTGCCCATCACCCTGCTGGCCACCCTCTCGGCCTCGCTGCTGATGGCGCTGATCTTCGTACCCACCCTGGGCGAGCTGATCGGCAAACGCAGCCCCTTGAGCGACGAGGCACAACGCAGCCTAGCCGCCGCGGAAACGGGAGAGCTGAGCGAGATCGGCGGCCTGACCGGGCTCTACATCCGCACCCTGGGAAAACTGGTGCGCTTCCCCGGCAGGATATTGACCGGCAGTTTCGTGTTCCTGCTGCTGGTCTACGTGATCTACGCCCTGTACGGAAAAGGGGTGGAGTTCTTCCCCACCGTGGAACCGCAGCAGGCCGCGGTCAACGTCCTGGCGCGCGGCAACCTCTCCGTCTACGAACAGGATGCACTGGTGCGCAAGGTCGAACAGCGCATCCTGGGCCTCAAGGGCATCAAGACCCTCTACAGTCGCAGCGGCATGGGATTGGCGAGCGGCGGGCAAGACGTACCGCCGGATACCGTCGGCGTGATCCAGATGGAGTTCGACGAATGGAACAAGCGCCCGCCCGCCGACGCCATCCTGGCCGATATCCGCCGCCGCACCGCCGATATCGCCGGCATCCACATCGAGACGCGCAAGCAGGAGGGCGGTCCTCCCGCCGGTAAACCGGTGCAGTTGCAGATCGGCTCCCGCTATCCGCAACTGCTGGAACCGGCGGTGGCCAAGATCCGCGAACTACTGGACGGCGTTGGTGGTTTCGTCGACGTGGAAGACGACCGGCCGCTGTCCGGCATCGAGTGGCAGATCAGCGTGGATCGCACCAAAGCGGCCCGTTTCGGCGCCGACATCACCATCGTCGGCAACGCGGTACAACTGGTCACCAACGGCATCAAGGTCAGCGACTACCGGCCCGACGACGCCGACGACGAAGTGGACATCATCGTTCGGCTGCCGGAAGGCCAACGCGACCTGGGTGCGTTGGATCGCTTGCGCGTGCAAACCCGCTACGGTCTGGTTCCGCTCAGCAACTTCGTCACCAGCACCCCAGCCCCCAAGCGCGGCGACATCAGCCGGGTGGACGGCCAGCGGGTGATGACGGTCAAGGCCGATGTACCGCAAGGCATCCTGCCCGCCACCAAAGTGGCGGAGATTCAGCAGTGGCTGGACAAAAACGTCCAGCTCGACCCGCGCATCGACCTCACCTTCAAGGGAGAAGACGAGGACAAACGCGAAGCCGAAGAGTTTCTCAGCAAGGCCTTCCTCGTCGCGCTGTTCATCATGGCGATCATCCTGGTCACCCAGTTCAACAGCTTCTACCAGGCCTTTCTCATTCTCACCGCGGTGATCTTCTCCACCGTGGGCGTGTTGCTCGGGCTGCTCACCACGGGCCAACCCTTCGGCATCGTCATGAGCGGCGTGGGCGTCATCGCCCTGGCCGGCATCGTGGTCAACAACAACATCGTCCTGATCGACACCTACAACATCCTGCGCCGCCAGGGCATGGAAGTGGTGGAAGCGGTCCTGCGCACGGCCGCGCAACGCCTACGTCCGGTGCTGCTCACCACCATCACCACCATCCTGGGTCTGATGCCCATGGTGCTCAAGCTCAATCTCGACCTGTTCCATCGCCAAGTAACCTATGGCGCCCCCTCCACCCAGTGGTGGGCGCAACTGGCCACCGGCGTCGCGGGCGGGCTCGCCTTTGCCACCCTGCTGACCCTGGTACTCACCCCCTGCATGTTGATTCTCGGTGAAAGAATGGTGCAGCGCTGGCACCGTCTGCGCGGAATCCGTCACGACACGGCTTCCGGTCAAGAATGATTACACCGCCGAATCGATCTGATGAAGACGATCACTACACCGTCGACGATGCGAAACAAGCGCCCAGCGTCGTACGCGGAACCGCTGCTTTTCGCGGCATGATTTCACGCATCACAACGGCCAGATAAGAAGAATCATCGGCACCCCCACCGCCACGACCAGCACCTCCAACGGCAATCCCATGCGCCAGTAGTCGCCGAACCGATAGCCACCGGGCCCCATGATGATGGTGTTGTTCTTGTGTCCGATGGGACTGAGAAAGGCGCACGACGACGCCACGGCAACCGCCATCAGAAACGGATCGGGATTGACGCCCAGTTGCTGCGCGATGTCGACACCGATGGGCGCGGCGATGAGGGCGGTGGCGACGTTGTTGAGCACGTCCGAGAGCGTCATGGTGATGATCATCAGGACGGTGAGCACCACCACCGGGGAAGTGTGCGCGGTCCAGCCGACGATGGCGTTGGCGATGAGTGTGGTTCCGCCGCTCGCCTCCAGCGCCGATCCGATGGGTATCAGCGACCCGAGCAATACGATCACTGGCCACTCCACCGAGTGGTAGATCTGTGACGGCGAAACGATACGCAAACCGACGTACGCGACCACCACGGCACCCAACGCCACCGGCAGATAGATCCAGCCGAAACTGGCAGCGACGATGGCCGCGGCGAACACGCCCACCGCGAGACCGGCCTTGTGGCGTTGGGTCACCTGCAGACCGCGCTCGGCCAGCGGTAGACCGCCCAGCCAGGCGATGACGTCGGGCAGGCGCTGTTCGGGCCCCAGCAGCAACAGCACGTCGCCGGCGACGATGCGCAGCTTGCGCACCTGTTCGCGAAAACGCCGCCCGCGCCGCGAGACGCCCAGCAGGGTGACGCCATGGCGGTAGAGCAGGCGCACCTCCGTGGCGGAGCGCCCCTCGATCATGGCGCCGGCAGGCACTACCGCTTCCACCAGTGCCAGAGTTTCGCTGCTTAGCGACTCGTGCTTTTCCGAGCCGACGTAGTTGAGCCCTGCGGCGCCGACGAACTGCTCAATGGCCTCGGGACCACCTTCCAATACCAGTAGATCGTTCTTACGCAGCGTTTCGTTGATAGCAGTGCCGGGCAGACGCTTGCCGCGCCGGACCACACCCAGCACGCTGACGTCGTTTTCTTCGGCCAGCGGATGGAGTTCGCGCAGCGGCTGGCCGATGGCGTTGCATCCATCGGGCACGCGCGCTTCGGCTATGTAGCCGTCAAGGTCCATCAACTCGGCGCGCGTGTCGTGTTCGCGGCGCTCGACGGGAATCAGGCGCCAGCCCACCAGCGCCACGAACGCGATGCCCACCACCGCCACCACCAGGCCCACCGGCGCAAAATCGAACATGCCGTAGGTCTCGCCCAGCGCCTGTTCGCGGAAGGTGGCGATGACCACGTTGGGCGGCGTGCCGATGAGCGTCACCATGCCGCCCAGGATAGTGGCGAAGGAGAGCGGCATCAGCGTCACCGCAGGACTGCGCTTGGCCTTGGCTGCCGCCTGCATGTCCACCGGCATCAGCAGCGCCAGCGCCGCCACGTTGTTCATCACCGCCGACAGCGCGGCGGCAAACCCGGCCATGATGCCGATGTGCGCGCCGGTGCTGCGCGCGGCGTTCACCAGAAAGCGCGTCAGCAGTTCTACTGCGCCCGAGCTGGAGAGTCCGCGGCTGACGATCAGCACCAGGGCGATGATGAGAGTAGCGGGGTGTCCGAAGCCGGAGAACACCGCCTCCTTGGGCACCACGCCGCCGACATAGGCGATCACCAGCGCGCTGAAGGCGACAGCGTCATAGCGCACCCGCCCCCACACCAGCATGGCGAACAGTGCGAGCAGCAAGACAAACAGAAACAGTTGATCGAAGGTCATGGCGGACTCGGCGCGCGGATATCGTTCCTTCGCACCGCAGGATACGGGGCCTGTGTGGTGATTGCCAATGCCAGGG
>JBNKCG010000005.1:0-47226 GCA_050287605.1 Gammaproteobacteria bacterium
CGCGCGCACCTGTTCGCCCGAGACGGCGAACAGCTGCATCCCTTCCACCTGCGCCAGTTCCTCGGGCGTGCCCTCGCGCAAAATGCGCCCGTTTTGCAGCAGCCCGACGCGGTCGCAGCGCTCCGCCTCGTCCATGTTGGCGGTGGCGTAGAGAATGCCCACGCCTTCGCTGCGCACCCCCAGCAACAGGCGCCAGAAGGCGCGCCGCGACAGCGGATCGACGCCGGTGGTGGGCTCATCGAGGAACATGACGCGCGGCTCGGTGACCAGGGCGCAGGCCAGCGCCAGCTTTTGCATCATGCCGCCGGAGAGGTTGCCGGCGCGGCGCGTCTCGAACCCGCGCAGACCGGTGCGCTGCAGCAGATCGTCGATGCGCTCGCGCGCACTGACCGCGCTGAGCCCGTGCAGGTCGGCGAAGAACTCCAGGTTCTCCAGCACGCCGAGGTCGGGGTAGAGGCCGAAGCCCTGCGGCATGTAGGCGATGTCGTCGCGCAGCGAGGGATCGTCGGCGGCCAGGCCCAGCACGCGCACCGAACCGGCCGCCGGCGCCACCTGGCCGGTGGCGATGCGCAGCAGCGTGCTCTTGCCCGCGCCGTCCGGGCCTACCAGGCCGTAGATCTCACCCGGCGCGACGGTCAGGTCGATCTCCTCCAGCGCGGGAGTGTCGCCATAGCGAAACTCCAGGTCGCCGATCGCGATGCAGGCGGCGCTCACGAAGCGGACGCGGTCTCGATGGCGACGTCGGCGGGCATGCCCAGCTTGAGCAGGCCGTCGCGGTTGTCCACCTCCACCTTGATGCGGTAGACCAGATCGACGCGCAGCTCGCGGGTCTCCACGGTCTTGGGTGTGAACTCCGCCTGGGAGGCGATGAACACCAGCGTGCCGTCGAAGGGGTGATCGGGTACGCCGTCCGCGGTGACGCGCACCTTCTGGCCCAGGCGCACGCGCGCCAGGTCGGCCTCGCTGAGATAGGCGCGTATCCACGGGCGGTCGAGCTGCGCGACGCGCACCACCGGCTGCCCCGGCGCCACCACCTCGCCGGCCTCGGCCATGCGCACGGTGACGTAGCCGCTGACCCCGCTCATCAGCCGCGTGTAGTCGCGCTGGCGGCGGGCACTCTCCAGCGCGGCGCGACGCGCGGCGAGCTCCGCCTCGGCGCGTTCGATCTCTTCGCGGCGCGCGCCTTCGCGCAGCAATTGCAGATTCTGCCGCGCCTGCTCCAGGGCCGAGCGGGCGACGTCCTCGCGCAGGCGCGCCTGGTCGAGCTGGTCGGGGGAGGCGAGGTTGCGCTGGGCGAGGTTCTTGACGCGACGGTGCTCACCCTCGGCGTATTTGAGTTCCGACTGGGCGCGGGTCTGCGCCGCCTCGGCCACGCGCAGTTCCTGGATGCGGGCGCCGGCCTTGAGCAGATCCAGCGCCTTTTCCGCGGCGGTGGCCTCGGCCTCCAGGCGCTGCACGGTGAGTTGGTAATCCGTGGCGTCGAGCTGCGCGATGAGCATGTCGGGCGTGACGGCCATGCCCTCGTCCGCCGGCAGCTTTTCGATGCGCCCCGCCACCTGGAACGCCAGATCGGTCTCGTGCGCCTCCACCGTGCCGGAGAGGCGCAGCATGCCGTCCTGGGCGGCGTTGTCCGACCACGGACAACCGCCTAGCGCCAGGGAGAACAGGGAGAGGAGGGCGATACTACCGCGTGCCGTTAACGTCATTGTTTTGTTCCTTGCTTGCGTTTTTTCCTGACCGCCGGGGGGCGGTTTGCCTACTGGGCGAGCAGACGCGCGAAGTGCTCGCGCACCTCGCGCAGGGCGTCGGCGCCGTAGGGCACGGCCGCACCGCTGCCCCACACCGGGCCCGGCCACGCGGCATCGCCCTGGCGCCGCGCCACGTGGTGCAGATGAAGCTGCGGCACGATGTTGCCCAGCGCCGCGACGTTCATCTTGTCGGCGCCGAAGGCATCGGCCATGCGCGCGGCGACGAACGATGATTCGCGGATCAGCGTCACCTGATCGGCGTCGCTCAGCTGATGGATTTCGGTCACCTGCGGGCGCTCCGGCACCAGGATGCACCAGGGAAAACGCGCATCGTTCATCAGCAGCACGCGGCACAGCCGCAGACGGCCCAAATCGACGGTATCCGCGGCGAGGCGCGGGTGGAGTTGGAATTCCACTACTCGGCCTTGTGTTTGGTCACCCCGCAGCGCTCGCAGCGGTACACCGTGAGCAGCTTGCCCTCTTTCACCTCGAAGCGGCGGTTTTTGTCTACCCGCCACTTGTGGAACCCGTGGCGGCACAGCGTCTTGCCCTTGGCCTTGTCGGCGGGCGCCGGCTTGGTGAACGGCAGCACGTCTCCCATAACTAGTCGCGGCGCAGGCTAGCGAGATAGGCGAGGATGTTTTCGATGTCCCGGTTCGACAGGTTGAATTGCTGCATCGGGTAGTGGGGACGGTGCAGGAACTCGCGCAGCTTGTCCGGGGAATAACTGGCGGGGTCGTCGGCCATGACCCGGAAGGAGGGCGCATCCACCGCTTCGGTGCGCTCGCCGGGTTTGGAGTAGGGCGTCTCATGGCACTTGACGCAGTGGTTGGCGATCAATCCCTTGGCGGCGTTGGCGTCGCCGGCGGCCTGTGCCAGGGGGGCCTGTCCGGCGACCAGCAGCGCCAGCCCCAGCGTCAACCCCCGAATGCTACCCAGCTTGGCCATGCTTCCCTCCTTGGCAGGACTTAGCCTGCATCGTCGTTCGCATTGAGAAAACGTGCCGCCACCTGCGTCAGACAGCTCGGACACAGGCACCCCGCGCGTTGCGGTGCCGGGATATCGGGCAGTGCGGGGAAATCGCGCGCGCACCAACATCCCCCTTCGTCGTCGCTCCCGCAGCGAAACGGGTTGTTGCACTGAATGCAGAATTGAGCGCTCGTCTCGGACATTGCCAGGAACCTGTCACGGTGTGGATCGGGGCACGGTCCCTGTCGCTTCGCTCTTCCCTGGCGCCAATAGTAACCCACCTGCGGGCGAAGCGCCGCTTGGCGCAGCGGGCGAAGCGCAACCCGCACCGACAGCGCGCCGCGGCATCTGGCGCAAGCCGCGGCCACGGCGTATGCTTGCCGCCCCCCGTCGGTTTGGTCAGGCTCCGCCGCCGTTCGCCCCGCAATGCACTACGCCAAAGACCCCACGCTGAACCGTACTCTGCGCCATTCGGTGCGCGACGGAATGGCTTACTCGGTAATGACCGGCGGCTGCGAAACCTACTTCTCCGCCTTCGCCCTGTTCCTGCGCGCCAGCGCCCAGCAAGTGGCCGTACTGGCCACCCTGCCCACCCTGCTGGGAGCGGTGCTGGCGCTGCTGGCACCGCTGCTGGCGCGCTGGGCGGGACGGCGCAAGCCGGTGATCATCGGCGCGGCGCTGACGCAGGGACTGATCCTGCTGCCGCTACTGGGTGCCATCTGGTGGAGCGGCGACACAGCATTTGCCGCGCTGCTCGTCGGCATCACCCTCTACTTCGGGGGCAGCAACGTAGGCGCCCCGCTGTGGACCAGTTGGATGGGCGAGCTGGTACCCGAACAGCGCCGCGGCCGTTTCTTCGGCCATCGCACCCGTTGGACCACCATCACCGCGTTCGGCTCGCTGGTGGCAGGCGGAGTGATCCTGCACCTGAGCGAGGCGGCACAGCGCACGGCGCTGGGATTCGCGCTGCTGCTCGGCGCCGGGTGCGTGGCGCGCCTGGTCTCCGTCTACCACCTGTCGCGCATGCACGAGCCGGCGCATGGCGGGACGTTGCCGCGAGTGCCGCTGGGCCGCGAGTGGTTCGCCAACCTGCGCCAGACCGGCGCCTTCTGGTTCACCGCCTATTTCGCATTGATGCAGACTTCGGTGGGCATCTCGGCGCCGTTCTTTTCGGTCTACATGCTGCGCGACCTGCACTTCAGCTATCTGCAGTTCATGGCCAACACCGGCACCGCGGTGCTGGTGCAGTTCCTGACGCTCAACTACTGGGGACGCATCGGCGACGCCTTCGGCAACCGCTTGATACTCTCCGCGACCAGTCTGCTGGTACCGCTGTTGCCGGCGCTGTGGGTGGTGACGGACAACTTCTGGTACCTGATCGCCGTGCAATGCCTCTCCGGCCTGAGCTGGGCGGGATTCAGCCTGAGCGCGAGCAACCTGCTCTACGACCTGGTGCCGCGTGCGCAGCGCACCGGCTACGTGACCCTGCACGGCATCGTGACGGCGGGCGGTGTGTTCCTCGGCGGGATGGTGGGCGCGGCGCTGCTCAACGTGCTGCCGGCACGACCCACGTTGTGGGGCGACGCCGGGCTGCTCACGCCGCTGCTGTGGATCTTTCTCATCTCCAGCGCCGCCCGCTATCTGGTGGCGCTGCTGTTTTTGCGCCGCGTGCGCGAAGTGCGCAAGCCGCGGCGCACCCTGTCGACCCACCAGTTCGTCTACCGCGCCACGCGCTTCAACGCCTTTATCGGGGTGGTCTACGAATTCGTGACGCTGTTTCGCCGCAAAGCGTAGGAAAACATCGCGGGAGCGGTAGGTCGGGTTAGCGCAGCGTAACCCGACGTTTGGCTGATTCGGGAATTGTCGGGTTACGCTACGCTAACCCGACCTACCAACTACCCATGAGTAACACGCCGCAAGGCGGAATTACGCCTTGGACGGTTTGGTGGTACCCCGCGCCAGATACAGGTTGATGCGCGCCTCGATGCGCGAAAACACGCGCGTCAGCACGAAGGTGAGCAGAAAGTAGATGATGCCGGCGTAGATGAAAGTATCCAGCGATAGGGTGCGCGAGAAGATGGAGCGGGTCTCGCCCATCAGATCCCACACCGCGATGGTGCTCACCAGCGCGCTGCCCTTGAGCAGCAGAATCACCTCGTTGCCGTAGGCCGGCCAGGCGATGCGCGCGGCGCGCGGCAGCACGATGCGGCGCATCATCAACGGATAGGACATGCCGCAGGCGCGGGCCGCCTCCACCTCGCCGCGGGGCACGCCGAGGATACCGCCGCGCAGAATCTCGGCGGTGTAGGCCGCGGTATTGAGGGTGAGGCCGAGAAACCCACACCATTCGGCGCTGCCCAATACCGCCCACGCGGCGCTGTCGCGCACCGCTTCGAACTGCCCCAGGCCGTAGTAGATGAGAAACAGCTGGATCAGCAACGGCGTGCCGCGGAAGAAATAGATGTAGGCGTAGGCGGGTATCCACAACCCGCGGTGGCGCGACACCCGCGCCAGCGCCAGCGGCACGGCCAACAGTAGGCCCACCACCGAGGCCAGCAACACCAGCTTGAGGGTGATCAGCGTGCCGTCGAACAGGCGGTCGCCGTAGCGGGTGAGAAGTTCCAGGTCCATCGAACGCTAACCCGCCCTGGGTACGCCGCGCGACGCCCAGCGCTCCATGCGCAGGCGCGCGCTGTCGGAGACGATGGCCAGCAGTAGGTAAACCGATGCCGCAACGGCGTAGAAGGTAAACGGCTGCTTGGTGGTTTCGGCCGCCACCTTGGACCAGCGCAACAACTCGTCGAGGGCGATGACCGAAATCAGCGACGTATCCTTGAGCAGCACCATCCAGAGGTTGCCGAGACCGGGCAGCGCGAAGCGCCACATCTGCGGCAACCGGATGCGGTGAAACACCTGCCAGGCCGTCATGCCGCAGGCGATGCCCGCCTCGATCTGACCGTAGGGCACGGCGAGAAAAGCGCCGCGTAGCACCTCGCTGGCGAAGGCGCCGAACACCAGCGCCAGGGCGAAGGTGCCGGCAAAAAAGGCATTGACCTCGATGTAGTCCTCGTAGCCGAACCAGGCCACCACGTGTTGCAGCAATGCCGAGGCGCCGAAGAACACCACCAGCACCACCAGCATCTCGGGCACGCCGCGCACCAGTTCCGTGTAGCCGCGGGCGATGCCGCGCGCGATGCGCGAGTGCGACAGGCGCGCCGAGGCGGCCGCCAGGCCGAGCACCAGGCCGACGCCCAACGAAGCGACGGCGAGCTGCAGCGTCAGCCAGGCGCCGGCAAGAATCTCATCGCCGAAACCCTGGTCGCCGAAACTGAGTGCTTCCCACATGTGTCAGCCAATCACCCTGGGACGAAAAAACTGTTTACCACAAAGTACACAAAGTTCACGAAGTAAAAGAAAAACCCGACAAAGTTATTCCGAATCAATAGATTTTGATTAGGTGCAAAAGAGGACGCAGTATGTCGACCCTTGTTGTCCTGAAACTTTGTGTACTTCGTGTACTTTGTGGTGAAAATTCTGTTCCTGCAGTCGCCTAGCGGCCAAGGGCCGGCGGCATGTGCCGCCGGCCGTGTAGCGAGTCAGCTGGATCAGAAAATATCGAACGGGAAATACTTGGCGTTGACCTTCTGGTAGGCGCCGTTAGCGCGGATCGCCTTCAACGCCGCGTTGAATTTGGCGCGCAGATCCTTGTCGCCCTTGCGCATGGCGATGCCGATCTTGTCGTTGATGTCGATGGAGTCGCCGACGAACTCGAACCCTTCGTTGCCGGCGCTCTGCAACCAGTCATAGGCGGGGTAGATATCGGAGAGCAGCGCATCGATACGCCCGGACTTGAGATCCAGGTAAGCGGCCTCCTGGGTATCGTAGACCTTCACGCTGGAGTTCTTGCGGTAGTTGTCTTCCAGCTGCTGCGCGGCGATGGTGGCGCGCTGCGCGCCCAGGGTCTTGCCCTTGAGTCCGTCGGGAGTAGCGGTGAGGCCGCTGCCCTTGGGGGCGACGAAGCGCAGATAGTTGGAGTAGTAGGGATCGGAGAACGCCACCTTCTGCTTGCGCTCGTCGGTGATGGACATGCTGGCGATGATGGCGTCGTACTTCTTGGCCAGCAGACCGGGGATGATGCCGTCCCAATCCTGGGCGACGATCTCGCACTGGACCTTCATCTCGGCGCACAGCGCCTTGGCGATATCCACGTCGAAGCCCTCCAGCTGGCCGCTGGCGTTCTTCATGTTGAAGGGAGGATAGGCGCCTTCGGTGGCGATGCGTACGGTGTCGGCCAGCGCCGCGCCGCTGCCGCCGGCAATCAGCGCCAGGGATAACAGGATCAGTTTGAGTTGTTTCATCGTCAAGCTCCTCGTTGAGTACTCACTCTGCAACATGTTGTTATTGCCAAATACCCGCCGGTCCCGCACATGGGTGCGGGTCGGCGCCTCTCTACAACTGGCTCGCCAGGAACTGGCGGCAGCGTTCCGATTTGGGTGCGCCGAAGACCTGGGTCGGTTCGCCCTGTTCTTCGATCAACCCCTGATGCAAAAAGATCACCTGCGACGAGACTTCGCGGGCAAAACCCATCTCGTGGGTCACCACGATCATGGTGCGCCCCTCCTCGGCGAGGTTGCGCATCACCTTGAGCACTTCGCCCACCAGTTCGGGATCGAGCGCCGAGGTGGGTTCGTCGAACAGCATCACCCTGGGCTCCATGGCCAACGCGCGGGCGATGGCGGCGCGCTGCTGCTGGCCGCCGGAGAGCGAACCGGGATAGAAATGGCGCTTGTCAGCGATGCCCACCTTTTCCAGCAGCGCCTCGGCGCGCGCAACGGCCTCCGCCTTGTCGAGTTTGAGCACGTGGATGGGCGCTTCGATGACGTTTTCCAGAATGGTCATATGCGCCCAGAGATTGAAGCTCTGGAACACCATGGCCAGGCGCGCACGGATCGCCTCCACCTGGCGTTTGTCGGCAGGCTCCAGTCCGCCGGTCTTGCGTTGGCGCATGGCGATCTCTTCGCCGTTGACCCAGATGCGTCCGGCGTCCGGCTGTTCCAGCAGGTTGATGCAGCGAAGCAGCGTGCTTTTGCCCGAGCCGCTGCTGCCGAGGATGGAGATCACGTCGCCGTCGTGCGCGGTGAGCGACACCCCTTTGAGCACTTCGAGCTGATCGAAGCGTTTGTGGACCTCTTCCACCACCAGGGCGGGCGCGCGCGCGTCGACTGGGGTCGCGGCTGCGCTGTCTGTAGCACCGTTCACGGTCGATAACTCCCGCTGTCGTTCTTATGGTTATCCCGCGCTGCGGGTCGGGCGGATCATCAGGCACACCTCCTTGGCACCGCCCTCGGTCTCCTGGCTGCCTACGGCACGATAACCCTGACGCTCATGAAACGCGAGCGAGATGTCGTTGGCCGGCCGCGTGTTGACCTCGCAGGCGACCAGCGGGGCCTGCGGATCGGCGAAACGGTGCAAATCCTCATAGAGCCTAGATCCCAATCCGCGGCGATGGTGCGAGTCCGCAATGGCCACGCGGTCAATGTAGACGAAACTCGCATAACGCTCGGCGAACCAGCGATAGTTGAGGCTGTGATAGGAACACCCTTCGCGCAGTGCCAGTAGAAAACCCGCCACCTGCCCGCTGTCGCGCACCACCCGGAAGTAGCACGCCCAGTCGGCGAGTCGGCGCAGCTCATCCAGATTCAGATCGCCTACGTGAGGCAGCGAGGCCTGGTTCAGCGCCAGGATGGCCGGCAGGTCGGCCTCGGCCGCATCGTCAATCGTGGGCATGGACCTATGGTAACCCACGGCGGATTGATTTCCAGCCAAACGCCGCAGCCCGGCAGATCGCACCACCCCTACTCGGGCCGCGCCAAACTCACCACTGCGCCGAAGGTGGCGTATTCGTTCGCCCCGAGTCGGCCCAGGGGATCGATGGCGGCGGCGTCTACCTTGACGCGCCCCTTTTCGTTGATGTGCGCAACGGCGTCGTCGACGTAGATGCCGTTGACCCGCCCCAGAATCAGCGACTGCGGGCCGTTGCCCACCTCCAGAATCTGATGGCATTCGCACGCGTAGGCGATGCGGCAATCGGCCAGCCGCGGTAGGCGCGAGCCCTGCATGGGTGCGGTGGCGAGACCGAGCTGCTCCACCTCCGAGACCTCGGGAGGCAGCGTCGCGGAACTGGCATTCATCGCCTCCAGCATCTCGCGGTGGGCGATGTGCACCACGAACTCGTTACGCGCCTCGATGTTGACGCACGTGTCCTTGTGCGAGCCGTCCGATTGCTTGCCCACCGAAACCATGACGATGGGAGGATCGCTGCATACCGCGTTGAAATAGGAGAAGGGCGCGAGATTGTAGCCGCCCAGTTCGTTCTCCGAGAGGACCCAGGCGATGGGACGCGGAATCAGGGTCTGGATCATGTTGAAGTAGACCTGGGCGGGGTTCATGGAGCGCAGATCGAGATACATGGTTTGTGCCTTTCGCATGGAGCGCCGGGGAGATCACTCTACCGCAATGCCGGGGCGAAGAAAGACTTGGCGTTCCTGCGGCGATTGGTTAGGGTGCGGACCATCGATTGGCAGGTCCTCATCATGATTCCAACGAAAGTCCAAGCCGTACTCCGCAACCACGGTCTCGCGCCGCTGGAATTCGAGCCCGGCAGCACACCCACCTCGGAACTGGCCGCAGCCAAGATCGGCTGCGCGGTAGGGCAGATCGCCAAATCCATGCTGTTCAAGGGCAAGGACGGGGTATTCCGGCTCATCGTCTGTCCGGGCGACCGGCGCGTGGATAACAAAAAGCTGAAAAACACCCTGGGCGTCAACGCGCGCATGGCCACCGCCGAAGAGACCGAAGCGGTCACCGGTTTTCGCCCCGGCGCGGTCTGCCCGTTCGGCGTGGAGGGCATTGCGATCTTCGTCGATCAGGGGCTGGGCATCTACGACACTGTCTATCCCGCGGCGGGGACCGACGCCTCGGGCGTGCCGATGACCTACGATGCACTACGCGAGATCGTCGGCGCGCAGATCTGTGACGTGATGAAGGAACCGGTCTCGGCCTGACGTCGTCAACGCGGTGCGTCCGGCCAGTAGACCGCACCGTCGCGGACCTCCACCGTTTCCGCCTGCAGCGATTCGCCCGCACACGGGCCATACTCGCAATACCCATCCTCGATGCGAAACAGCGCACCGTGCGTGGCGCACTGCAGGTGGCTCTCTTCGCTGTCCAGAAACTGATCGGGCAACCAGTTGAGCGGCGTCCCGGCGTGGGGACAGACATTGCGGTAGGCGTAGACGGCGCCGTCCCGGTAGGCCAGCAGCAAACCTACAGGGGCGGGTGCGGCCGGTAGAACGAACCCCTTGGTCTTGGCGGCGATCAGCGCTTGTAGAGTGCACAAATACATCATAATGATTAGCTAATGTAAAATATCATTATTATCTATTTTAATTTATGGCAAAGCCGGCGAATAATCTTACCCCTACCAGGGGCACCCCGCCGCGCGGGCCGGGCGCACACCAACATCCTAGACCGACGATTATGCACTGTGAGGAGGCCACGAATGGCTAAGACCTATCAAGCGGGCGTCAAAGAGTACCGCGAAACGTATTGGGACCCGGACTACTCACCCAAGGAGAGCGACCTCCTGGCCTGCTTCAAGGTGGTTCCCCAGGCGGGCGTACCGCGCGAAGAGGCCGCCGCCGCCGTGGCCGCCGAATCCTCCACCGGCACCTGGACCACGGTGTGGACCGATCTCCTCACCGACCTCGACTACTACAAGGGCCGCGCCTACGCCATCGAGGACGTGCCGGGCGATGACGAGGCCTTCTTCGCCTTCGTCGCCTACCCCATGGGACTGTTCGAGGAAGGTTCCATCGTCAACGTCTTCACCTCCATCGTCGGCAACGTGTTCGGCTTCAAGGCGGTGCGCTCGCTGCGCCTGGAAGACATCCGCTTCCCGCTCTGGTTCGTCGCCACCTGCGACGGCCCGCCCCACGGCATCCAGGTGGAGCGCGACAAGCTGGACAAGTACGGCCGTCCGCTGCTCGGCTGCACCATCAAGCCCAAGCTGGGGCTGTCCGCCAAGAACTACGGCCGCGCCGTCTACGAGTGCCTGCGCGGCGGTCTGGATTTCACCAAGGACGACGAGAACGTCAACTCCCAGCCCTTCATGCGCTGGCGTGACCGCTTCGACTTCTGCCAGGAAGCCATCGAGAAGGCCGAGAAGGAGACCGGCGAGCGCAAGGGTCACTATCTCAACGTCACCGCGCCCAACGTCGAGGAGATGTACAAGCGCGCCGAGTACGCCAAGGAGATCGGCTCGCCCATCATCATGTCCGACTACCTGACCCTGGGCTGGGCCGCGCACTCCAGCCTGTCGCGCTGGTGCCGCGACAACGGCGTGCTGCTGCACGTGCACCGCGCCATGCACGCCGTCATCGACCGCAACCCGCGCCACGGCATCAACTTCCGCGTGTTGACCAAGCTGCTGCGACTGCTGGGCGGCGACCACCTGCACTCGGGCACCGTGGTGGGCAAGCTGGAGGGCGACCGCGAGGCCACCATCGGCTGGATCGGCATGATGCGCGACCGCTACACCAAGGAAGACCGCGCCAAGGGCATCTTCTTCGATCAGGACTGGGGCCAGATGCCCGGCCTGTTCCCGGTCGCCTCGGGCGGCATCCACGTCTGGCACATGCCGGCGCTGGTGTCGATCTTCGGCGACAACTCGGTGCTGCAGTTCGGCGGCGGCACCCTGGGCCATCCGTGGGGCAACGCCGCCGGCGCCGCGGCCAACCGTGTCGCGCTGGAGGCCTGCGTGCAGGCACGCAACGAGGGCCGCGTGCTGGAGAAGGAGGGCAAGGACATCCTCACCACCGCCGCCCAGCACAGCCCCGAGCTGAAGATGGCCATGGAGACCTGGAAAGAGATCAAGTTCGAGTTCGACACCGTGGACAAGCTGGACGTGTCGCACAAATAGAACCCGTGCGGCGGGTTACGCGGCTATGCCGCTAGCCCGCCCTACATTGAATGCCGAGGAGTCACATCATGAGCGAACCCCAAGACTATTCGTCCCGCCTGTCGGACCCCAACAGCCGCCGGCTGGGCACCTTCTCCTACCTGCCGCCGATGGGCGCGGAGCAGATCCGCAAGCAGATCCAGTACATCGTGCAGCAGGGCTGGAACCCGGCCATCGAGCACACCGAACCGGCGCACGCGAGCAGCAACTACTGGTACATGTGGAAGCTGCCCATGTTCGGCGAGTCCGACGTAGAACGCATCCTGGCCGAGATCGAGGCGTGCAAGAAGGCCAACCCCGGCCACCACGTGCGCCTCATCGGCTACGACAACATCGCCCAGTCCCAGGGGGCGAACATGCTGGTGCATCGGGCGCCCATCGAAATCTGAACTGGATGTATCGATGACGGGCGGCCGGCGGCCGCCCGTCATCTTCCCACCCGGGAACGTAGGTCGAGGCAGGTCGGGTTAGCGCAGCGTAACCCGACGATCCCAGCGTAACCCGACAATCTGGAACCCCACCCATGAGCGACCGCGACCAATACCAGATCACCCGCGAACCCTACTACCGCCCGGTGGGCGACGAGATCGCCAAATACGAAGCGGCCTACGACGCGCGCATGCCGGTGATGCTCAAGGGCCCCACCGGCTGCGGCAAATCGCGCTTCGTCGAGTACATGGCCTGGAAACTGGACAAGCCGCTGATCACCGTGGCCTGCAACGAAGACATGACCGCCTCCGATCTCATCGGACGCTTTCTGCTCGACATCAACGGCACCCGCTGGCAGGACGGCCCGCTCACCACCGCCGCACGCATCGGCGCCATCTGCTACCTGGACGAGGTGGTGGAGGCACGCCAGGACACCACCGTGGTCATCCACCCCCTCACCGACCACCGCCGCGTGCTGCCGCTGGAGAAAAAAGGGGAACTGGTGCAAGCGCACCCCGATTTCCAGATCGTCATATCCTACAACCCCGGCTACCAGAGCCTGATGAAGGATCTCAAGCAATCCACCAAGCAGCGCTTCGGCGCCATGTCTTTCGACTACCCGCCCACCGAGGTCGAATGCGAGATCGTCGGCCACGAGGCGGGCATCGACGGCCCCACCGCCGAGCGCCTGGTGCAGGTGGCGCAGCGCAGCCGCAACCTCAAGGGCCACGGGCTGGACGAGGGCATGTCCACCCGCCTGCTGATCTACGCCGGGCAACTGATCGCCAAGGGCATCGCGCCCGCCGCCGCCTGCGAGATGGCGCTGGTGGAACCGCTCACCGACGATCCCGACATGCGCGATACGCTGGATGCGGCGGTAAAGACCTTTTTTGGTTGAACGTCGGGTTACGCTTCGCTAACCCGACCTACGCCTAAGGCCCGCGAGTCAACCATGACCGTCAACCTGGACGACTACCGGGAAGAGCTGGTCAGCGCAGCCCACGAACTGGCCGACACCCTGGAGGCCACCTTCCACGAGGCGGCGCGCACGCTGTCGCCCGCCGGACTCAAGGACTACCTGGACGGCGCCCGCGGCCTGGTCAACCTGGGCAAGGGCCCGCAGCTGCTCACCACCTACCTGGAAGAGATGCCGCTGGTGGCGCGCGAGTGCGGCGAAGACGTGATCCGCGACTGCGTGCATGCGGTGATGAAGCTCGCCTCCATGACCTCGGGCGAGGTGTTGACCCTGGTCTTCGCCACCCTGCCCACCGCCGCACGCCGCCTGGGCGACCCGGAGCTGCTGCGCGGCTACCTGCAGCTGCTGCACCGGCTCAGCGCCAAGGCCCCGCGCGGGCTGCGGCCCATGCTCAACCGGCTGGACGAACTGCTCGGCAAGCTCACGCTTTCGGGCCTGCGGCGCTGGGCCGATTTCGGCGCCGAGGCCTACCGCCGCGACCTGCCCAAGCAGGCCGCCTACTTCGGGCTGGAGACCGAGGACAGCAAGGCGGTGCTGCAGCAGGAGCGGCGCGGCACCCTGTTCATCGACAGCCAGCGCAAGCTCAACTTCTACCTGCGCGCCTTCTGGGGCCGGCCGTTCTTTCTGCGACCTGCCGCTGCCGATTACCTGGGCTTCCGTCCCTTCATCGAGACGCGCAACCTGCACCTGCCGGATGCCGTGGACGATATCGAAGGGCTAAGCGGCCTCGACCTCTACCGCGCCATGTGCGCCCACATGGCCGCGCATCTGGTCTACACCACCGAACCGCAGTCGGCCGAGGCGCTGGCCCCGGCGCAACAATTCTTCGTCGGGTTGGTGGAGGATGCGCGGGTTGAATACCGCGCCATTCAGGACTTTCCCGGCATGCACCGCCTGTGGCGCGACTTCATGGTCGCGCCCAAATCGGGCAACGCCGAGCACGAGAGCCTGCCGCTCATCGAGCAGATCGCGCTCGCCCTGCTCGATCCCCAAGAACGCACCGGCGACGCCGGGATCGACGCCATCGCCGCGCGTTTTCACCAAGGCATCGGCGAGCACGCCGCGGACGGCGCCTTCGCTTGGCACGTCGGCCTGGAGTTCTTCAATTGCCTCACGCAGCGCAAGGCGATGCCCAGCCTGCGCATCCTGGAGAAGCTGCGCATCCCCTACCGCGACGACAACCGCTTCATCTGGTCACGCGACCAACACGATTGGTCGGAGTCGACCGCCTACATTCCCGCCAGCCAGCGCCAGGTGCGCAAACGCGTCGGCCTGATGGAGTTCATCAACGAGGTGGACGTGGAGACCGCCGGCGACGACGCCCAGGAGATCTGGGTGCTGGGCAGCGAACTCTTACCCTACGAAGACATGGGCGTCTCCTACAACGAGCTGGAGGGCAAGGAGCCGGTCTCCGATCCCTATCACTACCCGGAGTGGGACTACCAGGTGCAGCTGCACCGCCCCAACTGGGCCACGGTGTACGAGCGGCGCCAGGGACGCGCCGACCCGCAGGTGATCGACGACGTGCTCACCGCGCACAAGGGCGTGAGCCACCGCATCAAGCAGATTATCGACCGCCTGCGCCCGCAGGGGGTGAGCCGCCAGCGCAAGCTCGAAGACGGCGACGAACTGGACATCAACGCCGCGGTCGACGCCATGGTGGCGGTGCGCATGGGGCTGCATCCGGACACACGCATCACGCTACGCAACGTGCTGAACCGCCGCGACCTGGCGGTGGTGATCCTGCTCGATCTCTCCGAGTCCACCAACGAAAAGGTACGCGGCTCGGACAAGACGGTACTGGAGCTGACGCGCGAGGCGTGCTCGCTGGTGGCCACCGCCATCACCGGCATCGGCGATCCCTTCGCCATCCACGGCTTCGCCTCCGACGGGCGCCACGACGTGCAGTACTTCCGCTTCAAGGATTTCGACCAGCGCTTCGACGCCGAGGTGAAGAGCCGGCTGGCCGGCATGAAGGGCGGCCTCTCCACACGCATGGGCGCGGCCATGCGTCACGCCGGGCGTCACCTCCTGCAACGCAGCGAGCGTCACAAGCTGCTGCTCATCGTCACCGACGGCGAACCGGCCGACATCGACGAGCGCGATCCCCAGTACCTGCGCATGGACGCCAAAAAGGCCGCCGAGGAGCTGCGCACGCAAGGCGTGCTCAGCTACTGCCTGACCCTCGACCCGCAAGCCGACCGCTACGTCGAACTCATCTTCGGCGCCAACCACTACACCATCGTCGATCACGTGCAGCGCCTGCCGGAGAAGCTGCCCACACTGTTTGCCAGTTTGACGCGCTGATGACCACGCGCCTCGACGACGTGCCGGTCTTCGCCAGCCGCCCCGATCGCTTGGAGGCCGCATGCTACAACCTGTGGCGCCGCGCACGCCGGCGTTTCGGTTCGCCGCTACGCATCCCGCTTCCGAGTCTCAAAGAGATGGCGCTGATCCTGGAGGACGACGCTTGGGTAGTGATCGACCAACGCCAGTACGACATGCCGGTACTCGCCTGGATCGGCTTCCAGAGCGAAGGCCGTGACGCGCTGCACGAGCCCGTGGCCTGCACGCTCAATTACTACCACTTCATGGCCAGCCAGCTGAGGGGCAAGGTGTTGGAACTGATGAAACAGGACCTTGAACAGCGTCTGGGCCCGCCAGAGTCCGGACAGTAGCCCCATGGGGCTGGAAGCGCTGATCTTCGACGTCGACGGCACTCTGGCCGAAACCGAAGAGGCACATCGCCAGGCCTTCAACGACGCCTTTCGCGCCGCCGGTCTGGACTGGCACTGGGACCCCGATCTCTATCTGCGGCTGCTCGCGGTAGCCGGCAGTCGCGAACGCATCCGCCACTACATCCGTACACTGCAAACGCGATGGCTGGAAGCGCCCGATCTGGACGACATGATCGAGGCCGTCCACACCGACAAAACGCGCCGCTACGCCGAGCGCGTGGCGGCCGGCGAAGTCACACTGCGCCCCGGCGTGGAGCGACTGCTGGAAGAGGCACGCGCGGGCGGACTGCGCCTGGCCATCGCCACGTCCACCAGCCTGCAAAACGTCTTCGCGCTGCTCGACGCTACGCTCGGTCCCGAAGGCCGCAATCTCTTCGAAGTGATCGGCGCTAGCGAACAAGCCGCCGCGAAGAAACCCTCACCGGACATCTATCGCTGGGTGCTGCAACGACTGGCACTCTCACCCAGCGCCTGCCTGGCGATCGAAGATTCCGCCAACGGACTACGCGCCGCAATGGCTGCGAAGATCGCGACGATTATCGTCAGGAGCGCCTACACGCCAAGCAACGACTTCAGCGGGGCGGTCCGGGTGGTAAACGATTTGGAAAGGGACCCGATGGATCTTGAGCAACTGCGGTTCTGGTATTCAACCGCCTCGGGCGTCAGCTAACTCCACTGCCACTCGCAGGTGTAGCACTTGGACTTGCCTTTCAGCTCCAGCAGACACTCTTCGACGCTACGCCCCGAAGTGTCGAGGATGTAATTGGCGGCCTGGTAGTAGGGCTCGCGCTCGGCGAGGATGTGCTTGAGGTCTTCCATGGCTTCATCCGCCTTGCCTTCCATTGGGCGAAAATCGCCCTGCGCCGCCACCCGGCTCATATGCTCGCCGGGGGTGGCGCACACCCAGACGGTATAGAAGCTGCTCAGCAGCATGTCGAAGGTCTGTTTCTCGGAGACCAGGCTGCCGCCCACCTCCAGCACCACCTTGTCGTGGCTGTCCAGCACCTCCTGCAGCGCCTGACGCTCCAGGCGCCGGTAGGTGCGCTGGCCCCGCAGCGAAAAGATCTCGCTGATCTCCATGCCGGCGTTGCGCTCGATGACGTCGCTCAGCCTAATGAAGGGAATCTTGAAATCGGCGGCGAGGCGCTCGCCGAGAGTGGTTTTGCCGGCGCCGCGCAGTCCGAGCAGCGCCACTCCGCCCACCGGACCCTGCGGGCCGGCGTAGTGCTTGAGCAGCAGCTTGTAGGCCTCTTTTTGCTCGTCGCGCGAGAGCCGTCCGACAAAATCGCGCAGCGGCGCCAAATCGATTTCGGCGCCTTCGTTGCCGGGCAGCAGATCGCCCATGCCCACGTCCATCGCCTCGGCGATGCGCCACAGCATGGAGATGGACATGTTGGCCTGTCCGGTCTCCACCTGGGCCAGATAGCGCTCGGACACCCCCGAGTGTTTGGCGAGATCCTTGCGCGTGATGCCGCGCTGGGCGCGCACGCCACGCACCCGCTGGCCGATGCGCTCGATGTACTCGGCAACCGATTCCAGCGCCTCGTCGTCGATCAGCAGCTCCGCCTCTTGTTTGTCCTGGGCCATTGCTCGTCCGCCTGGTGGAATGGGCACATGTTACACAGTTCCGATTCGCATGACCTATTGTTCATTCGGCCTTAAAAACCGGGTTTCTCGCCTCTCTGTCTGCTGCGCCTGCTCAATAGGTCTCCACGTGGTAGCGCCCCGCCTTGCGCATCTGTGGGCGTAGCGTCGGCCAGTCGAGGCCGCGCTGGCGGCAGATCTCGCCCAACGACGCCTCAACGCCTTCTTCCATCCCTTTCAAGCCACAGATGAAGACGTAGGTGTCTTCGCTCTTCAGCAGCTCGGCAACGTCCGCACCGCGCTTCAGCATGCGGTCCTGCACGTACTCCTTGGGCTGGCCGTCGAGGCGCGAAAAGACCAGCTCCTTGTCAAGAAGGCTGTCGGGCAGTTTCTTCAACGGCCCGAAGTAGGGCAGCTCCTCGGGCGTACGGGCGCCGAAGAAAAGCAGCATCTTGCCAGGCGCGTCGGGCATGTGGCGCCGGCGCCGTTCGGTCATGGCGCGAAACGGCGCCGACCCGGTGCCGGTGCAGATCATGACGATGTTGGCGGTGGGGTGGTTGGGCATCAGGAAGGTGGCACCGAAGGGTCCGGCGACTTGCACCTCGTCGCCTTTCTTCACGTCGCACATGAAGTTGGAGCCGACGCCGGGCGTGACGCCGTTGTCGCCGCGCACACGCTTGATGGTCAGCGCCAGGTTGTTGTGGTTGGGCCGTTCGCCGTCGCGCGGGCTGGCCACGGAGTAGAGCCGCATCTGGTGCGGCTTGCCGTTGGCGTCGGTGCCGGGTGGGATGACGCCGATGCTCTGTCCCTCCAGCACCGGGAAGGCGGTGGTGCCGAAATCGAGCACGATGTGGTGGATGTCCGACTCCGCGCCCTCGTCGGTGATGCGGTAGTTACCCGCCACGCGCGCGGTGATGGGCGCTTCGCGAGTGTAGAGGTTGATGTACGGGTGTGCAGCGGACCACGGCGGCGGCACCTTGCCGCCCTCGGCGGCGTGCGCCACCTGCAGCAGTTCGCTGACCTCGGTCTCCACAGCCTCGGCTTCGCCGCCCTCTTCGTTGGCGGCGTCCAGCGCCTGCTGTTCCGGCAGCTCGTCCCACGAGAACTGATCTTCCACCGAGTAGTACTCGGTCACCATACGCCAGTTATCGATGGCACCCGTGGGACACGGGGCGATGCAGTCCAGGCAGTATTTGCACTTGGCCGCGTCGACGACGTAGTTGTCCTCGTTGTGGGTGACGGCATCGATGGGGCAGGTCTCTTCGCAGGTGTTGCAGCGAATGCAGATCTCCGGATCGATCAGGTGCTGGCGTGTGGGCTGCATGATTCCTCCAGTGCGTCGATAAGGTGGCGGGAGGTGGCACCGTAGCGCCACCCCCGCCGGTCCCCTACAGCAATCAGGACGCCAACTTCACGTACTCGAACTCGCCCGGTTGATTGTCGATGCCCACCTTGGGTTCGGCAATCCAACCCGCGTACTGGCCCGGCTCGGTGACCGGCTGCATAAGATCGGCCAGGAACTTGAGATCGGCTTGGCTGGGCAGCCACTCGTTGCGCTTGGCGTTCCAGTCGGCCTCGCTCAACACCTCGCCCGCCGGGCTGATGCAGTGCTCGGCAAACTCGCCAACGCGGCGGTTGAAACCGGCGTGCGGCAGCTTGAGTTCGAAATCGATGCCAATCTTGGCGATGATCTTGTTCCAGCGGTTCACGCCGCCCTGGGCATCCTTGGTGTAGTCGTCGTTCAAGCGCGCGTTGATGGCGTTGAGCGCCGGCTCCTCGACGGTCTGGATCTGCCCGTCGATCACTTTCTGCACCGGGTAAGTGGCGTTCTCCAACACGTGATCGTCGTCGATCTTGGTCTCCTGGAAACGACCCTTGAGTCCCGCCATGAAGGCGTTGGCACCGTTGGTGGAGACTTCGGCGCCGAACAGATCCTTGGTGACCGCGTAGTGGAAGTTGATCTTGCGCTGGATCAGCGGCAGGTCGATCACCCCCAGCTTGCGCACCGCCTCCACGTCGTTGGGGTCGGTGATGCCCGCCTCCCTCATCGCCTCGCAGGTGCGTTGGATGGTGCGGCCCACGCCGGACTCGCCCACGAACATGTGGTGCGCCTCTTCGGTCAGCATGAAGCGCGTGGTGCGCGACAGCGGATCGAAGCCCGACTGTGCCAGCGCCTCCAACTGCATCTTGCCGTCGCGGTCGGTGAAGTAGGTGAACATGAAGAACGACAGCCAGTCGGGGGTGGCCTCGTTGAACGCCCCCAGCATGCGCGGCTTGTCGGCATCGCCGGAACGGCGCTGCAGCAGGCCCTCGGCCTCCTCGCGGCCGTCGCGACCGAAATACTTCACCAGCAGGTAGACCATGGCCCACAGGTGGCGGCCCTCTTCCACGTTGACCTGGAACAGGTTGCGCAGATCATAGAGCGAGGGCGTGGTCTTGCCCAGGTGGCGCTGCTGCTCCACCGATGCCGGCTCGGTGTCGCCCTGGATCACCAGCAGACGGCGCAGCTGGGCGCGGTACTCGCCCGGCACCTCCTGCCAGGCCGGCTCGCCCTTGTGCTTGCCGCAGGGGATGGTGCGGCCCTCTTCTTTGGGAGCCAGCAGGATGCCCCAGCGGTAGTCGGGCATCTTCACGTAACCGAACTTGGCCCACCCCTTGGGATCGACGCCGACGGCCGTGCGCAGGTAGACATCGGCCTCCTGGAAACCGTCCGGACCCATCTGCTTCCACCAGTCGATGTAGCCGGGGTGCCACTCTTCCAGCGCCTTCTTCAGGCGGCGGTCTTCCGACAGATCGACGTTGTTGGGGATCAGATCGTCGTAGTTGACTTCGACAACTGCTTCGCTGCTTGCTTCGCTCATTTTCCTCACACCCTCTCGTGGTTGTATTCAGGACGCGCCCCGGTGCCGTAGAGCTTGAGCGCACCGCGCTCGCCCACGGCGTTGGGACGCTGGAAGATCCAGTTCTGCCAGGCGCTGAGGCGCCCGAAGATCTTGGTTTCGGCGGTCTCCTGGCCCGCGAAGCGCAGGTTGGCTTCGAGGCCGGTCAGGGCGTCGGGGGAGAAGCTGGCGCGCTCTTCGAGCACCAGGCGGATCTCGTCCTCCCAGTCGATGTCATCCGGCGCGTAGGTGACCAGGCCGGCCTTCAATGCCGCAGCGGCGTCGATGGCCTGGCCGATCAATGCCTGGGCGGCGCCCACGCTTTCGGGCTCGCCCAGGAAGCGGGTCTGCAGGCGTGTAAGGCCGTTGGACATGGGCAGCGGTCCGAAGTTGGAGGCCGTCAGCCGCAGGGTCGGTGCCGGGCGGTCATCGCCCTCGAACTGGCCGTCGAGCATGTAGCTGCGGTCGGCGGCGAACACCAGTTCGGCCAGGAAGCCGGCGAAGCAGCTGCCCGGCTCCACCAGCGTGAAGCTGGTTCGCGAGGTGACGTCGATACGCTTCAGCGTGCGCTTCCAATAGAGCACGATCTCACGCACCAGCCAGTGGTCGGCGTGGGCGGCGAGCAGCGCGTCATAGCCGGCGACCCGATCGCTGTCGCCCTCGGTCTTGAAGATCAGGGTGCCCATCTCGCCTTCGTTGAGGCGCAGGTGCAGCAACGCATCGTCCAGCTCGCGCACCAGGGCCAGCGGCCAGAACTCGACGCCCTGCGCCTCGATGCCCGCCAGGTCGGCCGGCGCGGCAGCGGCCGGGCCCTTCACGATGACCGTGGCCTGGCGCTTGTCGCGCTGCACGGACACCGTCAGGTGGGGGTAGGTGACGTCGTTGTCGGTGATCTCGCGCTGCAGCGGAGTGAGGGTGACGCCCTTGGCATCGGTCGGTCGATCGGAACCCTCGGCCATCGCCAGGGCCCGCGCTTTCACCTTCTCGGCGAACTGCGAAGCGGGCGCAACCTCGTCCACCAGACGCCAGTCCACGGCACGCTGGCCCTTCACGCCCTCTTCGGTGGTGCAGAAGATGTCGGCCAGGTCGCGGCGCACCTTGCGCTTGTCCACCAGGCGGGTGAGCCCGCCGGTGCCGGGCAGCACCGCCAGCAGCGGCACCTCGGGCAGCGAGACGGCGGCATTGCCGTCGTCCACCAGCATGATGTAGTCGGTGGCCAGGGCCAGCTCGTAGCCGCCGCCCGCCGCCGTGCCGTTGATGGCGCACAGGTAGCGCTGGTGCGAGAACTCGCTGGCATCCTCGATGGAGTTGCGGGTCTCGTTGGTGAACTTGCAGAAGTTCACCTTGTGGGCGTGGGTGGAGCCACCCAGCATGCGGATATTGGCGCCGGCGCAGAAGATGCGCGCCTTCTCGGAATTGATCACCACGGTGCGCACCTCGGGGTGCTCCAGGCGCAGACGCTGGATCGCGTCGTAGAGCTCGATGTCCACGCCCAGGTCGTACGAATTCAGCTTCAGCTCGTAGCCGGGGAACAGCCCCTGGCTCTCGTCCACGTTCATGGTCAGGTAGGCGATCGGCGCCTGCACTTCGAGTTTCCAGTGCCGGTAGCGATCCGGATGGGTCTGAAAATCGATCATCCTCGTTATTCCTCTGGTTGGCGGTGAGGCGAACGCAGTCGCCACGTGTGGGAGGTACTATAGTGCACTATATAGCAGGCTGCAACCGCAAAATGCACTATAACGCCGTTACTCGCGTGGCAACTTGTCGCACTTCCGGTATGTTATTGGTATACATACATAAAGTGGGAGATGGCGAACGATAAACCTGCACAAATAAAGCACTATAGTGCCTCTAGAAGACCGTATAGGACCGAAACAGGCGCTTGGGAGGGGCGAAAACTGCGAGGTTTTGTCGATATGTGCCAAGGGTCCTGGACGCCAAGACCGCAAGCGTTGGCTTTGCTTGGCGAGCTTGGCTCCCCGGCTTGGGTCTCCTGACTCGGTTCGACCTCCTGCATCCCTGCATCGTTGGCGAGAGACCCTTAAGCCGTAGGTCGGGTTAGCGCAGCGTAACCCGACACTGTGGATCGAACCCCGCGATCCCGTGTTCCAGACCTCGTTCTACCTGCATCAACCCTGGAGTCGTCCGGTGCGTTACGGTGCGTCGGGTTACGCTGCGCTAGCCCGACCTACCTAAGTTTTCCACACGGCTGAATCAGCCGCGGCTTCAACGCCCCTTGAACTGCGGCGCGCGCTTCTCGGTAAACGCGGCGATGCCCTCGGCGCGATCCTCGGTGGCGGCCAGCAGAATGAAGGCCTTGCGTTCGAAGGCCAGCCCCGATTCCAGCGTGGTCTCGAACGCCTTGAGCAGCGACTCCTTGGCGAGGCGCACGGCCACCGGGCCTTTGGATGCGATCTTGGCGGCCAACGCCCGCGCCCGTTCCAGGGGCTGATCGTCGGCAACCACCTCCGCCACCAACCCCGCCTGCAGGGCGGTGGCAGCGTCGATGAACTCGCCGGAGAGCACCAGCTTCATGGCCAGCGGCTTGCCCACAGCACGGATCAGGCGCTGGGTACCGCCGGCACCGGGGATGATGCCCAGGTTGATCTCCGGCTGGCCGAACTGGGCACCCGCGCCGGCGATGACGATGTCGGCGTGCATCATCAGCTCGCAGCCGCCACCCAGCGCATAGCCGTTGACCGCGGCGATCAGCGGCTTGGGGAACGCGGCGATACGCCGCCACCAGCCGGGGCGCGGGTCGTTCATCACCCCGATCATGTCGAGGGCTGCCATCTCCTTGATGTCCGCGCCGGCGGCAAACACCTTGGGGCCGCCGGTGACGATGGCAACGCGCACCGCCTCGTCCGCTGCGGCGGCGTCCAGGGCCGCGGCTATCTCGCCCAGCAGGGCGTTGTTCAGCGCGTTGCGGGCGTCGGGACGGTTGAGCGCGAGGGTGGCAACGCCGTCCTGCACTTCATAGATGAGATTGTCGTATGACATGGAGCCTCCGAGCGGGCCTAGAGCGTGACCACCGCCGCCTTCGCCTTCATCGCCTCCAGCCGCGCGACATTGGCCTGTACCGCACTGCGCTGGTGGTAGAAACGCAAGCCGCGCAGCCCGCCCAGCTCCTCACCGCCGCCGGCGCGCCCTGGCCCACCGTGCACGCATTGCGGCATCACGACGCCGTGACCGGTGCCGCTGGTGCCGACGGCGGCGTCGATGATGTAGACGCGGCCGTGGCTGGGTCCCAGCGCCACCGCCGCCTGGGCGGCAAAGGCATCGTCCGCGGTAAACACCGAGGCGGCCAGCGAACCACCGCCGCGCGCCGCCAGCGCGAACGCCTGGTCGGCGTCGCGGTAGGGCATGAGCGTGGCCACCGGGCCGAACACCTCCACCTCGTGGACCACCTGCGCACCTTCCGGAGCGTCGCAGCGCAGCAGGGTGGGCGACACGAAGCAGCCGGTTTCGGGATCGGCATCCACCAACACAAAATCGGACGTGCCGCCGAACACCACGGCGGCTTCGGCTTTCAGGCGCTCGATACCCGTCCATGCCGCCTGCTGTTGGCTGCGGTTGACCAGGGGGCCCATGCGCACCGTTTCGTTGCGCGGATTGCCGACGGTGACGCCCGCCAGCCGCTGGCACAGTGCCTCTTGCAATGCATCGATGCGCTCGACGGGCACCAGGATGCGGCGGATGGCGGTGCACTTCTGGCCCGCCTTGACCGTCATCTCGCGCGCCACCTCTTTGACGAACAGCGCGAACTCCTCGCTACCCGGCTCCACGTCCGGCCCCAGCAGCGCGGTGTTGAGGCTGTCGGCCTCAACGGTGAAACGTACGTTGCTGGCGATGACGTTGGGATTGGCGCGCAGCCGGGCGGCGGTGTCCGCCGAACCGGTGAAGGCCACCGCGTCGTTGCTCTGCACGTGATCGAGCAGGTCGTGGCCGCCGCCGCAGATCAACGACAGCGCGCCCGCCGGCAGCACGCCGGCCGCCGCCACGTCCCTGACCATGGCGTGGGCCAGCAGCGCCGTGGCGGTGGCCGGCTTCTCGAACACCGGCACCCCGGCGAGCAGCGCCACCGCCGCCTTCTCCCACATCCCCCAGGAGGGGAAGTTGAAGGCGTTGATGTGGATGGCTACGCCGGTGATGGAGGTCCAGAGGTGCCCGGCCTGGAACGCCTCGTCACGCGCCAAGCGTTCCAGGGTAGGCTCCATCAGGTAACGCGCCTCGCCCAACCCCTTACCGACGGCGGCGTAGTACTTGAGGGTGCCGATGCCGCCGTCGATGTCCATGACGGCGTCGCCGGCGGTATTGCCGGAGTTCTCCAGCGCGATGCGGGCGTAGGCGTCGCGGTTGGCCACCAGCACGTCGGCCACGGCGCGCAGCATGGCGGCGCGTTCGCCGTAACTCATGGCACGCAGGGCCGGCCCGCCGGTGTTGCGGGCGTAGGCCAGGGCGGCGGCCAGATCCAGGCCGTCACTGCCGGCGCGCGCCAGCTCGGCACCGGTGACCGGGTCGATCAGCGCCGTGCCGGCGCCAGCACCGGCCACCCATCGGCCTTCGAGATAGTTTTCCAGTTGCATCCGATATTCCTCGTGGTCGATTTTCGGTAGCGGGATGTGGAGCGGCGAACGCCGCGTAGGGTTGAGATCGGTCTCGCGCAAAGACGCGAAGAGCGCAAAGCAACGCAAAGAAGGGCACAAGGATTTCTTGGTGCGAAAAAGAACCTCAACAAAACCCTTCGCGGCTTGCGTCGCTCCTACGAGAGCGCCGACCGACTTTGTTGCGCCTGCGGATAGTGAGCGCTCACAAAATCCACGATCGCCTCCAGCGTCGCATCGGGTTGGTCGCGGTGCGGCGAGTGGCCGCAGGCGGGCAAGACCCGGCGCTCGAACGGGCCGTTCACTTGGCGTTCGATGGCGTCGAGCTGGCTCAGCGTGCCGTACTCGTCGTCCTCGCCCTGGATGGCCAACACCGGTACGCGCACCCCCGGCAGGTACTCCTCGATGTTCCACTGCATAAAGCCGGGGTCCAGCCAGGCGTGGTTCCAACCCCAGAAGGCGCAGTCCACGTTGTCGCCGTGGAAGCGCGCCAGCTTGGCGCGCAGGTCGGTGGTCTCGTAGGCCACCTTGGCCTTACGGATGCTGGCGACGCACAGCTCTTCGTTGAAGACGTGGGGCGCCAGCAGCACCAGGCCGGTCACCCGCGGGTCCCTGACCCCGCCGGCGTTGACCAGCGCGATGGAACCGCCGTCGCTGTGCCCCACCAGCACCGCCTCGTCCACGCCGGCGGCATCCAGCACCTTGGCGACCACCTGCAGCCCCTCGATGTGCATGTAGGCGAGGGGGCGCGGCACCTCCACCGGGTCGGACCTGCCGTAGCCGATGCGGCTGTAGACCAGTACCTCGCAGCCGGTGGCCGCCGCCACCCGCGCCGGAAAATCCTTCCACAGCGCCACGCATCCCAGACCCTCGTGGAGGAACACCAGGGTGGGCCGCCCCGGCTGGCGCGCGGCGATGCGCTGGTACTCCAGGCGCGCGCCTTCGATAGTGAAGAACCCGCTCTCTGTCTCTGCTGTCATGATGGTGCGGCCCTCCACTCAGCGCTTGGTGAATTCGATCTTACCGTCGGGCAGCAGGTAGAGCACCAGCGCCTCGCCGCCGCTCACCGTCGGGTGGTGGGCGCTGTCAGGACCGTAGACGCACCAGCCCTTGGGGTGGCCGTCGAATCTTGCGTCCGGCGTGAGGGGCATGATCATGTCGATCTCGCCCGTTGGGTGGCGGTGGTGAGGACCCTTGATGTCCTTCATCTGGACCACGTCGACGCTGAAGCCGTGGGTGCCCTCTCCGGGCTTGATCACCCGCCCGTAGCGGATACCGCCCGCCTCTTGACTGCACATCCAGCCCGCTGCGACGGCGGCGTGGCAGGCGCTTTCAATGGCCTGAAAGGTTTCGCCGTCGACCGGAAAGGTGGCGTTGAGGTAGGCCGCCAGCTCCGGCCCCAGCTCGCGCCCGGCGATCTTGCCCGTCACATCGGCGATAAGGCTTGTGAAATCATCAGGTGTCATGGTTGTTCATCCCATCGCTGAATATCGATTCAAACGGCAGCAACATGCAGTTAATTGCCGTAGGCTGATTCGGAAAAGGTACTATAGTGCATTTACTGCCGAATCGGAAGGTGTGAGTCCGATGCCGGAAATCGACCCGCTTCGTGCCAAGGTCATCCCCTCTCTACTCATCAGGCGAAAAAAAACCGCGGCGGATGCCGCGGTTTTCTGTGTGTCCTTCAGTCGATCAGAAGGGGTATTTGTTCTGGCCGGTCTGTATGGTGATCCACTTCAGCTCCGTCATCTCGTCGATGGAGAAGTGGCCACCTTCGCGACCGTACCCGCTCTGCTTGACGCCACCGAAGGGGATCACCGGCTCGTCGCGCACACTCGGACCGTTGATGTGCACCGCACCGGCTTCGAGGCCCTCCGACAAGGCGATGGCCTTCTGCAGATCGTTGGTAATGACCGCGGAAGAGAGACCGTAATCCGAATCGTTCGCCAGGGCCAGGGCGTGCCGATAGTCGTCGGCCTTGCTGACCGAAGCCACCGGGCCAAAACACTCGGTCCGGAAGATCCGCATCTTCTGCGTGATGTCCGCGACCACGGTGGGTTCGAACACATTGCCCTCGAAACCGCCGCCGGTAAGCAGCCGTGCGCCGTCGGCGACCGCTTCCTTGACCTGCTCGCGGATAAACGGACCCTGGGTGGGACGAATCAGCGGGCCGACAATCAGACCGGGCTCGCGTGGATTGGACCCATACTTCAGGCCGGCGACCTTCACCGCCAACTTTTCGCAGAACTCGTCGTAAACACCCGCCTCGACGATCACCCGTGAACCCGTCATGCAGATCTGTCCCTGGTGCATGTAGTTGCTGAACGCCGCCGTATCCACGGCGTAGTCCACATCGGCGTCGTTGAGCACGATAATCGGATTCTTACCGCCCATCTCCAGGGCGAAACGCTTGCCGTGCGCCGCCGCCTTCGCCCCCACCTGCCAGCCCACGCGACTGGAGCCGGTAAAGGTGACGAAGCGCACGCGCTTGTCGGTGATCAGGCCGTCGCCCAGTTCCGCGCCGAGCGCCGGCACCACGTTGACCACACCCGCGGGAAAACCGGCGTCGCGGAACAGCTCGCCCAGCTTCAACCCGATGACGGGGGTCATTTCCGAGGGCTTGAGAATCACCGTGTTACCCGCGGCCAGCGCGAAGCCGATCTTGCGAATGCCCAGCAGCAAGGGGAAGTTGAACGGCGCGATGGCCAACACCGGCCCCAGCGGCCGGCGGATGCAGTACGACTTGACCCCCGGGTAGTCCGAAAGATAGGTCTCGCCTTTCACGCGCCGGCATTCGCCCGCCATGGAACGCAAAAACGTCGGGGTGTGGTGCGTTTCGTAGCCCGCCTTCAACAGGGTGGATCCGGCTTCGTCGATCAGCACGTCGGCCAGTTCCTGGCTGCGCTCTTCCATCAGATCCGCGACATCCAACAACAGCTTCTCGCGCGCGGTCGGATTGAGGTCCTTCCAGATCTCGAAGGCCTTGGCGGAGGAGGCGACTACACGCTCGACATCCGCTTTGCCGGCATTCTGAATTCTGGCGTAGACCTCGTTGGTGGCCGGATTGATGTCATCGCTGTATTCACCGGATGCCGACGGGGTGTACTCGTTGCCGATAAACAGCTGATACTCTTTCATTGTCATCTTCTCCTCTCCTCCCGAGTGGCGCTTGCCAGGGATATCTCGTTGATCGTTCAGAACGACTCTGCCTGTGCTCGGAAACACCCTTCTTAGTGTTCAATCGATGTAGAGCAACCCATCGAGGGCGACCGCCCCCTCCCCTGCGGGATAAACCACCACGGGATTGACGTCGATCTCGCGAATCCGGGGATCGGACTGGATCAGTGTTCCCAGTTGCGCCACGATCTCGGCGGCGGCAGCCACGTCCACCGCCGGCGCACCACGGAAGCCGCGCAGCAGGGCGGCACTCTTCAGCTTGTCGAGTTCGAGCGCAATCTCCCGCGGCGGCAGGTTGGCGGGGATCAGGCGTGCATCGTGAAACAGCTCGGCCATGACGCCACCGAATCCCACCAGCAACACTGGTCCCCAGTCGCGATCGTTGCGGGCGCCGACGATGAGCTCCACGCCCTTGCGTCCCATCGCTTCGATGAGCACGCCGTCCAGCTCCAGTCCTGGGCGGGCGTGTGCGACATTCTCAAAAAGCCGTGCCCAACCGGCGCGCAGCGCCTCCGGGGTTTCCAGCCCCAACAACACGCCGCCGGCATCGCTCTTGTGCGAGAGCTCCGCCGACTGGGCCTTCAGCACCACCGGATAACCGATGTGCTCCGCCGCGGCCACCGCCTCGTCGACGCTGCGGGCGAACGCCCCCTTGGGCAGGGCAACGCCGAAGGCGGCCAGGATCTCCTTGCTGCGGTACTCCGGCACCACGCCGCTGGCCTGAGCCAATACCGGCGGGATATCCCCCCTGACGATGGGACCCGGATCCACCGGCTGCGACGCCGAGAGCCGGGCCAGGGCGCGGAACACCCGCTCCGCCGACGCGAAGAAGGGCACGCCCAGTTTGCGCAGTTCTTCCACGTAGTGACGAGGGGCCGGCTCCCCCTCGTCGATATCGGCGACGATCACCGGTTTGTCGGGAGCGAGCTCCCTGATGGCGTCGATGATGTGCGGCAGCTTCAGGTGGCTGATCGACTCGTCGTTGAGGATGATGCCCAACACGATGCTGCCGAAATCCGCCTGCTTCAGCAGCACGTCGAGGGTGCGGCGATAAAGGCCGGGATCGACCAGGGCCTGGGCGGTCAGATCGAGGGGATTGCTTGGCGGAACGAACTCGGGCAGCGCCTCAAGCAGGCCGGCGTGGGACTGCTCGCTGAGGGGCGGCAGCGCCAGCCCCACATCCTCACAAAGATCGAGGGTCAACGCCTTGAAGGCACCGGAGTCGGTCAACAGCGCGCAGCCGGCGCCCGGCAGGGAGGCGCAGCGGCCGACGATTTCGGAGACGTCCAGCAGTTCCTCCAGGGTATCCACGATGACCACGCCGGTGCGAGCCACCAGCGAGCGCATCACCTGGTAGTCCCCGGTCATGGCCCCGGTGTGGGTCGCGGCGGAGGCGCGCGCGGCGCTGCTGCGCCCGGGGTGGAGCAGCACGATGCGCTTGCCCACGTCGCGCGCCCGTCGCGCCAGCTCCAGGAAGCGCTGCGGATTGCGGAACTGCTCGACGATCAAACTGATGGCCTGGGTGTTGGGCTCGTCGAGCACGTATTCGACATAGTCCTCGATGCCGCTGGCCGCCTCGTTGCCGGTGGAGATCGAAAACGAGAGGGGCAACTCGCGCGCCATCAGACCGTTCGCCAATACCGACGCCATGGCGCCGCTTTGGGAGATCACGGCGATGCCGGATCGGCCATCCAGCGGCCACGGCCGGGTCGGAGCGAAAGTCAGGGCGATGTCGTCTGCATAGTTGACCAGCCCCAGGCAGTTGGGACCTTCCACCACCATGCCGTGCTCGTGGGCGATGCGGCCGATCTCGCGCTGCTCCGCGAGGCCTTGTTCGCCCCCCTCGGCGAAACCGGCGGAGAAGATGACCACGCCGCCCACCCCGCGCCGCGCGCAGGCGCGCACCGAGTCGAGCACCGCCACCCGGGGGATCGCCAGCACGGCGCAGTCCACGCCCTGCGGCAGGTCGTCGATGGACTTCAGGCAGGGGCGCCCGTCGATCGCGTCGCGCTTGGGATTGATCAAATGGATCTCGCCACCGTAGTCGGCGCGTTCCAGGTTGGCGAGCACGGCCGCCCCCAGGGCGCCGGGACTGGCCGAGGCGCCGACAATCGCCACCGAGCGCGGGCGCAGCAGGCGTTGGATGGCTGACATTTCGAAGGATCGGGCTTGGTTCATGTGCGTATCCGGAAAGTGGTCGTTCTCAGCAGGGAATCGTCGTCAGCCGAACCTGGAATCGGTGGCACACCGCATTTCCGATCGGGGCGCCGTGACATCCATTGCGTCAATCCGGCTGCCGATCGTCGCCGACCGTGACCAGGATCTTGCCGATCTGCTGATTGGACTCGAGGTAGCGGTGGGCCTCGACGATCTCGTCCAGGCGGAAGGTTCTCGCGATCACCGGTTGCAGGCCGCCCTCGGCCAATCCTTCGGTGATGAAGCGGATCGCTGCGTCGAGCCGGGCCCGGTCCCGAATGAGCTCGAAAACCAGGTAGCCACGCACCGCGAATCCCTTGCCGACCGCGGCGACAAAGGGGAAGGGGGTCTCCGCGGCCTGCCCGCTCAAATTGCCGTAGAGCACCAGCAGACCGCCGGGCGCGACCATCTCCCCTAGTGAATTCACCAGGGGGCCGGCCACCGGATCGAACACCAGGCGGGCGCCGCGTCCCCCGGTCGCCTGCGCCACCGCTTCGACCGCCGACTCGGCGGTACCGACCACCACGTGATCCGCCCCCTGGGCGCGCAATGCGTCGGCCTTAGCCGCGTCACGGGTCAGCGCGATCGGCACCGCGCCGAGCCGCTTGCAGATCTGTATCGCCGCAATGCCCACGCTCGAGGAGGCGGCGGTGATCACCACCGCGTCGCCTGCGCCGACATCGGCCAGACCGACGATGGCGCCGTAGGCGGTCAAATAGGCCATCCAGACCGCCGCACCCGTCTCCGCGCTCACGCCCGGCGGGCGTTTGATCAGCACCTCCGCCGGCACCAGCGCCCAGTCGCCGTACACGCCGTAACGGTTCATGGAAAAACCGGGCACGACGCAAACTGCCTCATCCGGCGCAAAACCGCTCACACCGTCGCCGACGGCGAGCACCCGGCCGCTCGCCTCGTAACCGATCCTGGCGGGAAATGCCGGCTGCTCGAAATACTGGCCGGCGCGGAAGGCCGCCTCCGCCCGGTTCAGGCCGATGGCCTCGATCCGCAGCAGCACTTCGCCCGGACCCGGTTCAACCGGCGCCAGCGCCTCGATGCGCAGCACCTCCGCTCCGCCGGTCTCGTGAAAACGGATCACTCGTGTCTGCATTGCCCCCTCCGGTTCGGACTCAACCGACGGCACGCTGCTGGATCATCTCGGGAATCTCGACCTTGTCCGCCTTCTCCGCCTTGCGGCCCTGCGCCTTCCGTCGCGGCCGTTCGAGCAGGAAATAGGCCAGCGCCGGCAGCAGCAGCAGGGCGCCGAGCATGTTCCAGAGGAACATGAAGGCGAGCAGGATGCCCATGTCGGCCTGGAACTTGATGGGCGAGAAGGCCCACAGGCCGACGCCGATGGCCAGCGTGGCGCCGGTGAGCAGCACCACCTTGCCGGTGAACAGCAGCGCCCCGTAGTAGGCGCTGGAGAGACTCTCGCCGTTGCGCATGTAGGTGAGGATCACCGACAGCACATACAGCGCGTAGTCCACGCCGATACCCACGCCCAGCGCGATCACCGGCAGGGTGGCCACCTTGACCCCCATGCCGAAGGCCACCATCAGCGCCTCGCAGAGGATGGAGGTGAGCACCAGCGGCAGCACCGCGGCAACCACCGCGCGCCAGGAGCGGAAGGTGATCCAGCACAGGATGATGACCGCGCCGTAGACCCAATACATCATCTCGCGGGTGGCCTTTTCCACCACCTGGTTGGTGGCCGCCTCGATGCCGGCGTTGCCGGCGGCGAGCAGGAAACGGGTCCCCTCGGGGGCGGGGTGGGCGGCGATGTAACCCTGCACCGCATCGACCACCCGGCTCAGGGTCTTGGCCTTGTGATCCTTGAGGTAGACATAGAGCGTGGTGAGGCTGCAGGTGGTGTTGATCACCTCCCGCGGCGCGCGGCTCTGCACCCCGCCCAACACGGCGTTGTTGGGTACCAGGCCGATCCATTTGAAGTTGCCCTCGTTGTAGCCGGCCGAGACGATACGCGAGAGCTTGGCCAGGGAGTTGGTCGCCTCGACACCCGGCAGCTGTTCGAGCTGCCAGCCCAGTTCGTCGATCAGGGAGAGGTTCTGGTAGCGGCTGCAGCTGTCTTCCGGCGTTTTGACCATCACCACGAAGATGTCGGAGCTGGCGGCGTAGTTCTCCACCATGAAGGCGTTGTCACGGTTGTAGCGCGAGTCCGGGCGCAACTCCGGCGCACCGGGGTCGAGGTCGCCCACCTGCAGGTGGCTGCTGACCAGGTGTCCGCCGGCGGCCATCAGCAGGCCGAGGATGACCGAGAAGGTGGCCCAGCGGCGCTGGGTGAAGCGGTCGAGAAAGGCCCACAGCCAATGCTTGGCCCCGGCCAGGTCCTGCTGCTCGGCCTTGAGGCTGCGCCTGGCCGCCTTGGCGCTCACCCCGGTGAACGAGAGCAGGATCGGCAGCAGGATCAGGTTGGTGAAGATCAGCACCGCCACGCCAATGCTGGCGATGGCCGCCAGATCCTGGATCACCTTGATCTGGATGATCGAGAGCACGGCAAATCCCACCGCGTCGCACAGCAGGGCGGTGAGCCCGGCCATGAAGAGGCGGCGGAAGGTGTGACGCGCGGCCACCACCCGGTGGGTGCCGCGCCCGACGTCCTGCATGATGCCGTTCATCTTCTGCGCGCCGTGGCTCATGCCGATGGCAAAGACCAGGAAGGGCACCAGCACCGAGTAGGGGTCGAGCTCGTAGCCGAGCAGGGTGACCAGGCCGAACTGCCAGAGCACCGCGACCAGCGAACAGGTCACCACCAGCAGCGTCGAGCGCACGCAGCGGGTGAACCAGTAGAGGGTGGCGGTGGCCACCGCGATGGCGACGAGGAAGAAGCCGAGCATCTGCAGCAGGCCGTCGATAAGGTCGCCCACCACCTTGGCGAAGCCGGTGATGTGGATGCGGATCTTGTCGTTCTGGTACTTGTCGCGGATCTGCTCGATTTGCTGGGCGAACGCATGGTAGTCCAGCGCCGCGCCGGTCTTGGGGTTGATGTCGAGCAGGGGCACGAAGATGATGCTCGACTTGAAGTTGGCCGCCACCAGCTGGCCGATCTCGCCGGAGCGCTGCACGTTGGCGCGAACCTGATCGAGGCTCTGTTGGGAGCCGTCGTAGCCGTCGGGCACCACGGTGCCGCCTTCCAGACCCTCCTCGGTCACCGCGGTCCAGCGGGTGGCACTGGTCCACAGCGATTTCATGAAGGGGCGATCGACCCCGGGCAACAGATAGATCTCATCGTTCATCTGCCGCAGGGTTTCCATGTAATCCTTGTCGAAGATGCTGCCCCGGGTGTTTTCCACCGCGATGCGAATGGCGTTGCCCAGGGTGGAAAGATCCCCCTTGTTGGCCAGGTAGTTGGCCACGAAGGGGTGGTGGGTGGGGATCATCTTCTCGTAGCTGGCGTTGAGCCGGATGTGGGTGGCCTGCCAGCCCAAAACGACCGTGGCGATCAGGCACAGGATCACCACCAGCAGGCGGTTGTTGAACAGGGCCCGCTCGACCAGATTTCCCGAGCGGGTGTCGAAATCCTCCAGCCGTTCGACGATAGGCTGTTGCGGTGCATCGACGTGAGCGCTCACGGGATTCTCCTAGGGCTTGTTCAAACTAGTCAGTTGCCGGGGGACACGCGTCCCAAACCGCGCAGGCTGGCGAGTATCAGTTCACCCGAGTCGGCCTGGGTCAGGGATGCGAAGGGGATGCCCGGCAGGACCGTGAGGGGCTGGAAGTGCCGCCCCTCATCGGCGCTGGCGAACAGCTGACCCGCCTGGTTGGCCAGCACCAGGCGGCCGTCGGCCATCTGGGTGGCGGCGGAGAACGAGGCCCGGCTGCCCGTCTCGCAGGGCTGCCAGCTCTCGCCGCCATCGTGGGAGACGTAGGCGTTGCCGCGCAGGCCGTAGGTGAGCAGGGTTCCGGCGCGGCTGGCCAGGATGCCGAACCAGCTCCCCTCGTAGGGCGATTCCAGGGCTGTGAAATGCTCGCCGCCGTCCTGCGAGCGCAGCAGCAGTCCCTGCTCGCCGGCGATGAAGAAATCGCTCCCCTGACGGGTGATGGCGTAGAGGTGCAACCCGTAAGGGTTCTCCAGCCGCGGCGACCAGTAGCGCCAGTGCTCGCCGGCGTCGTCGGTGCGGAAGATCAGGTTGAAGGCGCCCACCGCGAAACCCCGGCCCCGGGCATCCATCCAGATGTCTAAGAAGGGCTTGTCGGGGCCGTCGCTGACCAGGTAGTCGGCCAGTTTGATCTGGCGTTTGTCACCGCTGTCTTTGACCGCTTCGACCGCCAGCCGGGCCACCTCGACCCCGTCAAGCTGTTTTTGCCAAGTGAGTCCGCCGTCGGTGGTATGCAGGATGATCCCCATGTGGCCCACCGCCCACCCCTGGCGGGGATCGACGAAGCGCAGAGCCGTGAGGTTGACGCTGGTGGGTACCTGAGCCTGGCGCCAGCTCTTTCCCTCGTCGTCGGAGGTGAGGATCAGGCCCCGCTCGCCGGCGGCCACCAGGCGCTTGCCGGCGCGACTCACCGCCAGCAGGGTGGCGTGCTCACCCTTGACGGTACGCAGGGCCGGGCTCGTCATCGCTGCCGGGGTCGTCGGCGCCGGCTGGCCCCAGGCCAGCGGCGCTACGAGCAGCAGGGCAGCCAGGGTGACTCGTCTTGTGAGGTGTAATCTATGGCTCATGGGGCTCGGCAGACGCACGGGGGCGGCCGCAGCCACCCCCGCCGGGTTTGTGAGTGAAGCCAAGTGTTAGCGCAGACCCACGTTGGCCAACTCCTCGGGCGAGAAGAAGGTCTCGGGACGGCGCTCGACCGCCTTGAACTGGCCGGCGCCGTTGGTCGCCGCGTTCAGGTAGTAGCCTCCGGTCTGCAGGTTGTAGACACCCCAGGCCATATTGCCCACCACCGACGGCACGTCGGGCGCCAGTTCGGTCAGGGTGTAGACCATGCGCCACAGATCCCCATTGGCGTCCCAGCCGTCGGTCAGCAGGATCTGCCAACTGTCTTCATCCAGATAGAAGCGGCGATGGGCCACCACGTGGCGCTTGCCGGGCTTGAGCGTGGCGTCGATCACCCACACCCGATGCAACTCCCAACGCAGCAGATCCGGATTCATGAAGCCCGGCTTGAACAGATCCTCCGGCGCTGCCGCGTTGGCCCGGTTGTTGTTGTAGGGAACGTAAATTTCCCTCTTGCCCAGCAGCTTGAAGTCGTGGTGATCATAGGGCCCGAAAAGCATGAAAGCCTCGTCGAAGAAACCCATGCCGGAGGTCACCGAATCGGGCGTGTCGTAGGAGACCGACGGCGCCCGGCGTACCCGCCGCTGGCCCACCAGGTACTGCCACAGGCCGATGCGTTTGCCCGCCACCGAGGGGAAGTGGGCGAGGATCGACTCGCCCGCCTTGGAGGCCGGCGCCGACTGTACGTAGCGGCCGATGTTGTAGAAGCCGCTGTAGTCCTCCACGCTGCCGTTTTGGTAGTTGTACGGATACTGGAGGTCCTGGGTGCCGTCGCTGACCATGCTCAGTCTGCCGCTGGGCGATACCGTGAAGCAGCGCGAGGGACTGGTGGAGGACTCGCCCCGGGTCCAGGCCGTCAGGTGGTTGATGATCATCTCGTAGGGATTTTGGGTGATCGGAAACGGCACCCCGCCATACGCCCCCTCGAAGGTGTAACCGTCACCGGTCAACTTGGCGCTGGTGGCGTTCTTGAAGGTGTTGTCGTAAACCCACTGGGGCGCGGCGGCGCTGCGGTGGGTAGGGTAGATGTCTATGCGGTAGTTCGGGAGCTTCTTCAGCAGCCCCTTCTGACCTTCGGTGAGCTTGTCGGCATACTTCGCCATGTTCGCCGCGCTGATCGAAAACAGTGGCTTCTCGCTGGCGAAGGGGTCCGGTCGCGGATCGCCCTCCTTGTAGCCCTCAGGCACCTTGATGTAGCCCCCTGTCCAGGCCGGGATGCTACCGTCGGCATTGCCGGCACGTTCGCCTCCAAGCGGGGTCAGGGTGGTCTTGAGTTTGGCCGCCTCCTGGGCGGAAACGGCAGCCTGGGCACCGCCTGCAAACGTCATCGCAACGGCGATGGCGAAAACGGATAATCTGAATTTCATGTCGTTATCCCCACTTAGAACGTACGTGAAACATTGAACGAGAGGTAGTCGCGGTCCCACAGCGTCTGGTCAAAATCCCCACCGCCGATGCTGGTACCGTGGCTGCCGTAGAAGTGGCGCCAGTTGGCACCGAACTTCCATACGTTCCGGTAGGTGGCCTTCAAGCCGAGATCGACCGTACCCCCGTTTTCGACCCACCCGGCATAGACGCGTGAGCGCCCGGTGGAGTAGGAGAGGACGATGGGTACCGAGAGATCGAGCCCCTCGGCGACCCGGAAGTAGTCGGCGGTGAAGGCGATCGTGAGCTGCTGGGCACTCTTGGTGGTGGTCGGATCGATCGCCGACTCGTTCTTGGTGACGCTCGTCACCGTATGCCAGTCATACTGAACGGCAACCGAGCCGCCGTCCTTCAACAACGCATTGGGCCGGAAAAGGTGGATATCCACCAGGGTAATATGGGCAGTCTTGCCTACGGCGTACGTCTGGTTGTCCTTGTTGTCGGCGCCGATACCAATCTGGAGAAAGCCGCAGTCGAAGGTCGGTGCGCAGAAACCGCCGGTCAACGGCTGATTCTCCCGCACGGACACTTCAACGGAGACGTTGTCGTCACCCAATACGGTGCTGGCACTCGCGCCATAGGTGCGGATGTCCTGCTGGAAGACCCGCGAAAAGGTACCACTGATCGGATCCAGATAGAGGGCGGAGGCTACCTTGTCATGGTAGTTGGCCGCATAGAATCCCAATTCGACATCCACGCTCTCGGGGTGGTAGCGCAGCTGCATGCCCCACTGGCCTGTATCGTCCGGCTTGAAGTCGTCGCCGTGCAGGAACAGGCCACCCCCCGGTGTGCTCACCAACGCCTCGGTACCCTCACCCATGGTGTCGTTGGGCGAGAGAAAACTGCCCGGGGCGAAGAACGGCGACTCCTCCCACTGGAACTGGTAGTAAGCGCCGAGCGAGACTTTGCTGTTAGGCTGCAAGGTAGCGGAGATCTGATTGGTCGGCAGCAGAAACTCCTTAACCTGAGCGCCGGGCACGGTAGCGGCCTGGACGATATCGACAGGCCCCTGGGCGTTGGCGATGCCGTTGGCCCCCGACATCAGGGTTTCGCCGTAGATCACCGTGTGCCGGCCCACGGTAAGGCGCGCCGGCATGCCACCCACGTAGCCCTTAACGAAGGCGAAGGCGTCCATCAGGCGCGAATCCTGTCCCACCGCGTCCTGGGTGCCGTCGGTGAACTCGTCGGCGGGGGCACTGACGTTGTGGGTGATGGTCGTGTCGTTGTCGTTGCCGGAATGGTAAACGCTGTCGTACCAGGCGGCACCGCTGATCCGGGCGCCCTTGTTGCCTTTGGTGACATCGAACTCGGTCAACCAGTCGACACGGTTCGAGGCGATACCCTTGGCGAAGTTGCGGTCACCATCGCCGGCACCAGTCCCGATATAGTCTGCCAACTGCGTCTCGTCGGGATCTTTCAGCCGGTAAATGGTGCTGTATTTGAACGTGTTGTCCCAACGTATTTTCAACGTTGGATCGTCGGTTTGGATCTTGAAGGCGTGCGCCGCCGGTACGGTAAGCAGTACAGCCGCCGCCAAAACCGCACGACCGGTCAAGTTGGTGATCATGCTCCCTCCTCCTAGATGTAGTAATTTGAATTTCTGTTCTGGTGCCGTCATCCGTTCCGGCGGCGCACGACGGCGCATGGGTATCAGTATCAAGCAAACTGATAACTTTTCAATTTCAAAACCTATGGCGAGGTATAAGATTTAGCTATAGATGGTTTTGTTTTTTGATGCGATGCAACACGCCCATACACGTCGGCTACTGTTGCGGCATGCAGAGGGATACGACCGCCGAGCTATTTCTGCTGTGTTGTGTGTTCGCGACAGGTCGTTATAAACAGCGAAAAAACTTCGATAAAAAACAGAGTGATATTTTCGGATTGCGATTTGGCCACCGTTTTCCGCCGCCAGTCGCAAGCCGATCTCACAAAAGGAGATCCATCAAATACCGCAAATTCTGGGTCGATATTGACACAACGCGACACGCGCCTCTGCCCTATTAAAAGCCTGCATGAAGGGACCCGACTCTCCCGGCCTGTATAGCAATGAGCTACGCATCAACCCTGAACATGCGTGGAGAAATGGCGGGATGCCGTCGGTGGCAGATCTCCGTTCTGGCAGCCGGCGTGACAGGTGCGCGCACCGGACCACCGTATCCCGTACTGGGGCGCAAGGAGTTGTGACTTCGAGGGCGAGGATCCATCGGCCCGCCTTCGTGCAATAGCGGAGTGCGGCAAAACCGCACCCCGCATGTCACGCAGCAACCGGTCAGCGCTTGTAGCTCTGCAATCCCGGCTTCAGGGTCTTGTCGTCCAGGAACTGTTTGAGGCCCTTGGCACGCCCCTGCTCAGGATCGCGACCGACACACTGATCGACCTTGGCGTAGAGGTAGTCTTCGTTCTGATCCCAGGTCAGCTCGCGGCAACGCTTGAAGCCGTGCTTGGCGTAGCGCAGTACCACCGGATTCTTCTCCAGCAGCTTGGCCACCATTTTCTTGGTCTCTTCCTTCAGCTGGGCCAGGGGCACGCTCTTATTGACCAGCCCCATCTCCGCTGCCTGCTTTCCGGTGAAGGTCTCGCCGGTCATGATGTAGTAGAGCGCCTGCCGGTGGCCCATGGTATCCGCCACCGCCTTGCTGACCAGGTTGCCCGGGGGAATACCCCAGTTGATTTCCGACAGGCCGAAAGTGGCCTCGTCGGCGGCGATCGCCAGATCGCACGCCACCAGCGGCGAAAACGCGCCGCCGAAGCACCAGCCGTTGACCATGGCGATGGTCGGTTTGTTGTAGAAGCGCAGCAGCTGCCACTGCCAGCGGCAGGAGTCGCGACGGATGCGCTCCTGGAAGACCTCGGACCGGCCGTCGATTTCCCGGAAATACTCCTTGAGATCCATGCCGGCAGTCCAGGACTCACCCGCGCCGGTGAGCACCACCACCCCGGCCTCGTCGTCGAGCTCCAGCGTCTCCAGCACATCGGTCATGTCGCGGTTAAGGGTGGGGCTCATGGCGTTGCGCTTTTCCGGACGGTTGAACGTCACCCAGGCGATACCTTCTTCAATGGCGACTTCCACCGTTTCCCAACGCCCCTGATAATCGGTCATACTCACCTCCTCAAGTTATTCGTTAGTTATCAGGTAGCCTGATACTTGATATAGTATAGATAGCGCCGTTTTTCGATGCAAGGAGCCTTCAATGAAACCGTCCGCACCTCAAACCGTCTCGCCTTCGGGCATCTCCTATCTGGTGGGACACCTTGAACGGATGGTGCGGCGGCGCCTCAATGAGGCCCTCTCACCGCTTGGACTGACGATTCAGCAGTACACCGCCCTGGCAATGCTCAACACCCGCGGCCAACTCTCCAACGCACAGTTGGCAGAGCGTTCCCTGGTGACGCCTCAAAGCGCGAACGAGCTGGTCAAGGGCATGGTCAAGCGCGGTTGGATTGGACGTTCCGCCGATCCCAACCACGGACGCGTCATCCGTTTGTATCTGACACCCGAGGGCAACGAGATCCTGACGCAGGCGCACGCCGTAACCGCCCGGTTCGAAGAACAGATGCTCGAAGGATTCACGGCGCGTGAGCGTCAGAACTTTCGACAATATCTCAGCACCGGCATCCGCGCCCTCAGCCTCGGCCCGGTGGAGACCGCACCCCAATGACGGGGCTCGAGCACAACGCAAAGACGGTCTATCTGCTTTGCGGTTTGCTCTGTGACAAAACCGTCTGGGAAACTCAAATCCAGACATTGAACGAGCAGGGTTACGACGCGCGACCGCTGAGTTTTCAGGGTTTCGATTCCATCGGCGGCATGGCCGCCCATTTGCTCGAACAGGCGCCGGACCGCTTCTCTTTGGCAGGGCATTCGATGGGCGGAAGAGTCGCCCTGGAGGCCTACCGGCAGGCGCCGCAACGCGTCGCGCGGCTCGCGCTGCTCGACACCGGCTACGGCCCTGCGGCCGACGAGGAGCAGGAAAAGCGGGGTGTCCTGGTGCGCAAGGCCCTGGCGGAAGGCATCGACGCCATCGCCGAGACCTGGGCCCGGCCGATGATCGCCCCCTCCCGCCAACGGGATACCGAGCTGCTCGACGCCATACTGAGCATGGTGGGCAGGATGTCGGGAGCGATCTATGCCGGACAGACCCAGGCGCTGTTGACGCGCCCCGACGCCACACCCGTGCTATCCACGATCCGCTGCCCCACCCTGCTCCTGTGCGGCAAGCAGGATAGCTGGAGCCCCCCGCAACGCCATCAGCACATGGCCGAGCTCATACCCGGCAGCGAACTGCGCCTCATCGACGACTGCGGCCACATGTCGCCGATGGAGCGGCCGGCCAAGGTGTCAGCCCTTCTCGAACGGTGGATGCGTAGCAGCGCCTAGACAAATTGGCGCAGGCCGGGAGCACCGCTCACTCACGTCACGCTTGACCGGCCGCGCGCGCCAGCGATCCATGGGCAACCTTGTGCGGTAGGGCCAGCAGCGCAGCGGCGGCGATCAGCGAGCCGGTCGCCATAATCATCGAGACCGTCAGCAAACTGCCCTGGCCGCTCTCGAACAGGAACCCCGCGAGGACCGGACCCAGCACCGCCCCACTGCGTCCAACACCGATCACAAAACCGGTGCCGCCGGCACGCACGTCGGTGGGAAAGCCCTGAGCCAGGAGGGCGTAAATGCCGACGATCGCGGCGTTGATGAAAAAGCCGGCGATCCCGGCGACCAATGAAAGCTGCACCAGCCCCGATTGACCGCTGCCGAAGACGGCGACCATCCCCGTCGCCGCCAGCAGCGAGCCGATCACCAGGTTGCGAACCGGGTAGCGCCGGGTCAGCAGCCCGAGCAAGACAGCCCCGCAGACCCCGCCCACGTTTGCCCACACCAGCACGCTGCCGGACAGGGCGGGCGTGTACCCCATATCGACCACCAGCTTGGGTATCCACTTGATGAGATAGTAGAAGGTCATGATATGGCTGAGGTAGGCGACGGAGAGCAGCAGGGTTGTGCGTATCAGATCGGGCTGAAAGAGCCGCGTCATGCGGGTGCGGACCGGTTCGACGGGGGGCGCCGGCAGGGTTTCGATGGCCGCGTAGCCCATCCGCCTCAGGACGCGGTTGATCCGCCGCAGGGCGTCAGCCGGGCGCTTGTGAACGAGATAGGCGAGCGACTCGGGCATCAGCAGCCAGGCGAGAGGCAGGGTGGCCAGTGTAAGAATCGCGCCGAACAGGAAGACGGATCGCCAATCAAAACTCGTCAGCAGCAGCGAGGCAATGGAACCGCCGATGATCACCCCCATGGGATAGCCGGCCGCCATCAGCGAAACGGAAAGGTTGCGGCTGCGGTGGTTGGAGAATTCGGCGACCATGGCGTTGACCGTGGCGAGAATGCCGCCGATACCCAACCCCGTGAAAAGACGAACCACCGACAGCATCGTCACGCTGCCGGCGACCGATGCCAGGTACATGCCGACGGACATCATCGCGAGACTCGAGAGGATGATCGGTCTGCGCCCCAATCGGTCGGCCAGGTGACCGAGCAGCACGGAACCAAAGCCCATGCCGATCAGTTCCACGGAGAGCACGATGCCGAGCTCCGCCCGGTTTATGCCCCACTCCCGGGCGATGCCCGGTGCGGCAAAGCTGATCGACAGGACGTCGAAGCCGTCCAGAGAGATCAACACGATGCAAACGGTGATGATGCCGAGTTGCCACTTCGACATGGGCGAGCGATCGATCAGATCGCGGGGATCGGTGGTCATTTTTCCAGCCTCCTCTCGATTCATTTTTGTCGTCTGCGGGTGAGCCCCGCTATAGGCAAGATGCTGCCTCCCCAGTCAAACTTTTATCAAGTTACCTGAGATTATAGTCCAAGGTTTTCCACGGTTGAGCGGAGCGCCTCACCTGGGAGGAGAGGGGTAGATTCGACCCAGCGGGCTGGACACCCGCGCAGAAGCGGGACGCGGTGCTATCCGACGACGCCGGTCGCCCGTTCGCGAAGGACGTATTTCTGGATCTTGCCGGTGGAGGTCTTGGGCAGCGGACCGAACACCACCCTGCTCGGCACCTTGAAGTGGGCCAGGTTGTCGCGGCAAAACGCCAGGATCTGCGCTTCGTCCACCGCCTCGGAACCCGGTTTCAGGGTGACGAAGGCACACGGGGTCTCGCCCCAATGGTCATCGGGCATCGCCACCACGGCGGCCTCCATCACCTGGGGATGGCGATAAAGCACCTCTTCCACCTCCAGGCTGGAGATGTTCTCACCCCCGGAGATGATGATGTCCTTGGAGCGGTCCTTGATCTCGACGTAGCCGTCGGGGTGCATCACCCCCAGGTCGCCGGTGTGGAACCAGCCGCCGGCGAACGCCGCCTCGGTGGCGCTGGGATTCTTGAGGTAGCCCTTCATCACCGTATTGCCGCGCAGCATCAGCTCACCCAGGGTTTCGCCGTCGGCGGGTACCGGCGCGAGCGTCTGGGGGTCCAACACGGCGTACTCGTCCAGGGTGGGGTAGCGCACCCCCTGGCGCGCCATCTTGAGCGCCTTGGCCTCCGGCTGCAGCCGGCCCCACTCGCCCTGCCAGGCGCACAAGGTGGCCGGGCCGTAGGTCTCGGTGAGCCCGTAGAGGTGGGTGACACGGAAGCCCATCGCCTCCATGGCGGCGATCACAGCGCTGGGCGGGGCCGCGCCGCCGGTGGCCACTTCGATGGTGCGCGCGAAACGGCGCTGTGCCTCGGCCGGGGCGTGGACCAGCATATTGAGCACGATGGGCGCGCCGCACAGGTGGGTCACGCCGTACGCCTCGATCAGCTCGAAGACCCGCGCCGGCTCCATCTGGCGCAGGCAGACGTGGGTGCCGCCCACCGCGGTCACCGCCCAGGTATAGGTCCAGCCATTGCAGTGGAACATGGGTAGGGTCCAGAGATAGACCGACTCGCTGTTGAGTTCGAACATCAGCGCGTTGCCCAGGGCATTGAGGTAGGCGCCGCGGTGGTGGTAGACCACGCCCTTGGGATTGCCGGTGGTGCCCGAGGTGTAGTTGAGCGCGATGGCCTGCCAGTCGTCTTCCGGCAACGGCCAGTCGCGATCCGGATCACCCGCGGCGAGGAACGCCTCGTACTCGATCTCCCCCAGCAATTCGCCGCCCATGGCCAGCGGATCGTCGACATCGACCACCCGGATCGGCCGCCCCAGCCGGCGCAGGGCATCGCCGATCACCGGCGAGAACTCGCGGTCGGTGATCAGCACCTTGGCCTCGCCGTGCTCGAGGATGAAGGCGATGGCGGCGGCATCGAGCCGGAAGTTGAGGGCATTGAGCACGGCACCCGTCATGGGCACGCCGTAGTGAGCCTCCAGCATCGCCGGGGTGTTGGGGGACATAACGGCCACCGTATCGCCGCACCCCACGCCCCATTGCGCCAGGGCATCGGCCAGGCGCCGGCAGCGCTGATCGAACTCGCGGTAGGTGTAGCGCCGTTCGCCGTGGACAACCGCGGTGCGCCCGGCGTAGGTGCACGCCGACCAGCGCAGGAAACTGAGCGGCGACATGGACCGCTGGTTGGCGGGATTCGGGTCCAGGTCCCGGTCGAAGATATTCGACATCGGTCTACTCCCCCTGCCTGACGGTGACGGTTCCACTTCTAGCACACTTTCCGGCGTGGTTATGAGTGCCGCCCGCGCGTCGCCAGACCCGACGCGGTCGTCCCCACCATTCAGCCGCGGTGGTGCACCGGACTTTTTGCTTTGTGCAGGCCGTGCACTTTGTGGTTAATTCCTGTTTCACGCTTTGCAAGGAAGAAACACGACGCGCCATGGCCGAGCTATACCTGATCCGCCACGGACAAGCCTCGTTCGGCACCGACGACTATGATCGGCTTTCGCTGCTGGGTGAACAGCAGTCGCGCTGGCTGGGCGAATACTTCGCCGCACGCGGCGAGACGTTCCACCGTGTTTACTGCGGGACGCTGCAACGGCAGCGCGCCACGGTACGTGCCATCGGCGAGGGCCTGGGCACCACGCTGGCCACCGAGGAGCACGCAGGATTCAACGAATACGATTTCGGCGCTTTGGTGGAGCGCTACCGTGAGCTCGCTGATGCCGAGGCACCGCCGCTGGACGATCACACCGCCTACTACCGGCTGCTGAAGCGCACGCTCATCGCTTGGTCCGCCGGCGAGCTGGACGGCGGCCCCTGCGAAACGTGGGAGGCGTTCCGCGACCGCGCCGCGCAAGCCATCGCGCGCCTCCAGCGCGACGCCGCGACGGGCGAACGGGTGCTGGTGGTGAGCTCCGGCGGCCCTATCGCGGCCATGCTGGGGGCAGTGCTCGAGCTCGCCGACACCCACGCCATCGAACTCAATCTGCAGCTCTACAACACCAGCGTGTCGCGGCTGTTCTTCAACGACCGGCGCATGGTGCTGGCCGGGTTCAACGCCGTGCCGCACCTGGACACCCCGGCGCGACGCGACGCCATCAGCTACGGTTGATACTCATGAGCCCCTCGACCCACACCCTCGACGAAGCACGCCTGGCCGACTACCTGCAGCGCGCCATACCCGGTTTCGAAGGTCCGCTAACGGCCGAGAAATTTACCGGCGGCCAGTCCAACCCCACCTACCGGCTACGCGCCGCCAGCGGCGACTACGTGCTGCGCCGCAAACCGCCCGGGCAGTTGCTGAAATCGGCCCACGCCGTCGACCGCGAATTCCGCGTTATGGCCGCGCTGAGCGACACCGAGGTGCCGGTGGCCAAGGTTCACCACCTGTGCGAGGACGAGTCGGTGATCGGCAGCATGTTCTTCGTCATGGAGTACAAGGCGGGACAGGTGTTCTGGAACCCGGCGCTGCCGGAACTCGACAACGCCCAGCGCAGTGCGGTCTACGACGAGATGAACCGCGTGCTCGCGGCGCTGCACCGCGTCGACGTGGAGCGCGTGGGTCTCGGCGACTTCGGCCGCCCCGGCAACTACTTCGAGCGCCAGTACAGCCGCTGGGCCGTGCAGTACCGCGCGTCGCAGACCGAGGCCATCCCCGCTATGGACCAGCTCATGGCATGGCTGCCGGCGCACCTGCCGCCCGACGACGGCCGCGTAGTGCTCGCCCACGGCGACTACCGCCTGGACAACCTGATCTTCCATCCCAGCGAGCCGCGCGTCATCGCCGTGGTGGATTGGGAGCTCTCCACCCTGGGCCACCCGTTTGCCGATCTCGCCTACCAGTGCATGCAGTGGCACCTGCCGGCCGACGGCGACATCCTGCCCGGGCTGGGCGGGATCGACCGCGCTGCCCTGGGCATTCCCAGCGACTGCGCCTACATCGCCGCCTACTGCAAGCACATGGACCTGCCGCACATACCGCACTGGACCTTCTACCTGGCGTTCAGCTTCTTCCGCTTCGCGGCCATCGCGCAAGGCGTCTACAAACGGGCGCTGGACGGCAATGCCTCCAGCCCGCGGGCCATGGAGGTGGGCAGGCTGGCACGGCCACTGGCAGAGATGGCAATGCAAGTCATCGAGGGCAAAGTGTAACGGCGCGATCGCGCCCACCCCGGAGAACCGCGATGGATTTCGCCTACACCCCCAAGGTCGAGGAGCTACGCCGCCGCGTGCGCGACTTCATGGACGATCACATCGTGCCGCGCATCGGCGAGTGGCAGCGCGAGGTGGAACGCGGGCACTACCCACCGCCGTTCATGAAGGACCTCAAGGCGCTGGCCAAGTCCGAGGGGCTGTGGAATCTCTTTCTGCCGGGACTGCGCGACGACGAACCCGGCACGCGCCTCACCAATCTCGAATACGCTCCGCTGGCCGAGATCATGGGCCGCGTGATGTGGGCGTCGGAGGCGTTCAACTGCAACGCCCCCGACACCGGCAACATGGAGCTGCTGCATCTGTTCGCGAGCGATGCGCAATACCGCGACTGGCTGGCGCCGCTGCTGGCCGGCGAGATCCGCTCCGCCTTCGCCATGACCGAGCCCGACGTCGCCTCCTCCGACGCCACCAACATCCAGACCCTGATCCGCCGCGACGGCGACGACTACGTGATCAACGGCCGCAAGTGGTTCATCACCAACGCCGCCCACCCGCAGTGCCGACTGCTCATCGTCATGGGCAAGACCGACCCCGACGCCGAGCCCTACCGCCAGCAGAGCATGATCCTGGTGCCCATGGAGACGCCGGGCGTCACCGTGGTGCGCAACATCCGCGTCATGAACCACCACGCCCCCGAGGGACACTGCGAAATCACCTTCCGCAACGTGCACGTGCCGCGGGAAAACCTGCTGGGTGGCGAAGGCGACGGCTTCATGATGGCCCAAGCGCGTCTCGGTCCCGGACGCATCCACCACTGTATGCGCTGCATCGGCCAGGCCGAGGTGGCGCAGGAGCTGATGGTGGAGCGCGTGCAGGAGCGCAAAGCGTTCGGCCGCTACCTCCACCAGCACGGCGTTGTGGCGCAATGGATCGCGCACAACCGCATCGAGATCGATCAGGCGCGGCTACTGGTGCTGCACTGCGCCTGGATGATCGACCAGGTGGGCGCCAAGGCGGCGCGCAAGGAGGTGGCCATGATCAAGGCGCTGGTGCCGGCCATGCAGACCCGCGTCATCGACCGCGCCATGCAGGCCTTTGGCGCCATGGGCATCAGTCCCGACACGCCGCTGGCCGACCTCTGGACCTGGGCACGCGCCCTGCGCTACGCCGACGGGCCCGACGAGGTGCACCTGCGCAGCATCGCCAAGATGGAGATCAAGGCGGGGGA
>JBNKCG010000006.1:0-27311 GCA_050287605.1 Gammaproteobacteria bacterium
CCCGCTGACCCCGGCGCTGGCGTTGCTGCACCGGCGTCTCAAGCAGGCCTTCGACCCGCAGCGGCTGTTCAACGCGGGCGTGTTGTACGCCGATCTCTGAGCGCCGTGGAAACCGCACTCTCCCCGAAATACCGCGACACGCCGCTGGGCCGTGAGGCCGACGCCATCCTGCGCGCCTGCGTTCACTGCGGTTTCTGCACCGCCACCTGTCCCACCTACCAGCTGCTGGGCGATGAGCTGGACGGACCGCGCGGGCGCATCTACCAGATCAAGCAGGTGCTGGAGGGGCGGCCGGTGTCGCGGCTCACGCAACTGCACCTGGACCGCTGCCTGACTTGCACCGCCTGCGAGACCACCTGCCCATCGGGGGTGAACTACCATCGGTTGCTGGACATCGGGCGCGGCATCGTCGAGCGCGAAGTGGCGCGCCCGTGGGGCGAGCGGGCGAAGCGCGCTCTGCTGCGCATCGTGCTGCCCTATCCGCGGCGTTTCGCCGCGCTGCTGGGGATGGCGCGTGGGCTGGCGCCGCTGCTGCCGCGGCGCTTGAGCGGGCGTATCCCGGCGTATAAGCCGGCAGCGTCACGCCCGCCGGCCCGTCACCGCCGCCGCATGATCGTGCTCGACGGCTGTGTGCAAGCGGTAACCACGCCGGACACCAACGCCGCGTTGGCGCGGGTGTTGGACCGCCTGGGCGTTGCGCTCGTCCCGGTGCGTGAGGCGGGCTGCTGCGGTGCCGTGGACTATCATCTGGGCGCACATCGGGCGGGACTGGCGGCGATGCGCAACAACGTCGATGCCTGGTGGCCGCTGGTGGAGGCCGGGGCCGAAGCGATCGTCATCAGCGCCAGCGGCTGCGGCGCGACGGTCAAGGAGTACGGCCACCTGCTGCGCCACGATCCCGCCTACGCCGAACGCGCCGCTCGCATTGCGGCGTTGGCCCGCGATGCCAGCGAGATCCTGCGCGACGAGGCGCTCGATGCGCTGGGCGTGCAGGGGCGAGGCCTCAAGGTCGCTTGCCACGTTCCCTGCAGCCTGCAGCACTCGCAGCAGTTGCCCGATGCCGTGCCGTCCATTCTGCGGCGGCTGGGCTTTACTTTGACACCGGTGGCAGACGCCCATCTGTGCTGCGGCTCGGCCGGTACCTATTCGCTGTTGCAGGAACCGCTGTCCCAGCAACTGCTGGCGAACAAGGTGCGCCACCTGGAGGCCGGCGCGCCGGAGCTGATTGTCACCGCCAACGTGGGCTGCCAGCTCCATCTGCAATCCCAGGCGACGGTTCCCGTACGCCACTGGCTGGAGCTGCTGGATGTCGCAGCGGCGCCCGCCGCGAATTCCGCTGTATGACGACGAGGAGAGAGCACCACCATGACTGACCGGATCACAATCGGCGATCTGCAGATCGCAAAACCCTTGTACGACCAGGTGAAGCACGAGATCGCGCCGGGCGTAGGGGTCGACGCGGACGATTTCTGGCGTGCCTTCGGCGCGATCGTCGCCGACCTCACTCCCAAGAACCGCGCGTTGCTCGCCAAGCGTGACGAACTGCAGGCGCGGATCGACGCCTGGCACCGCGAGCGCAGGGGCCAGCCCCACAATGCCGCCGCCTACAAAGCGTTTCTGGAAGAGATCGGCTATCTGGTTCCCGAGGGCGAGGCGTTTCACATCGCCACCAAAGGGGTTGACGCCGAGATTGCCACCCTGGCCGGCCCGCAGTTGGTGGTGCCGGTGAGCAACGCCCGCTACGCACTCAACGCCGCCAACGCACGCTGGGGCAGTCTCTACGACGCGCTTTACGGCACCGACGTGATCTCCGAGGAGGAGGGCGCGGGCAGGAGCGGCGGCTACAACCCGGTGCGCGGCGCCAAGGTGGTGGCCTACGCCAATGCGTTTCTCGACAGCGCGGTGCCACTCGCCGACGGCAGCTACGCCGATGTGGAACGCTATGCCCTGGATGGCGGCGCCCTGGCGGTGACGCTCAAGAGCGGCGCGACCACCGGCTTGACCGAACCCCGTCGTTTCGTCGGTTTCCGCGAAAAAGAGGGGCGTCTGACGGTGATCGTATTGCGGCACCACGGATTGCATATCGAGTTGCATATCGATCCCAAGCATCCGGTAGGCCAGACCAGTCCCGGCGGCGTGAAGGATGTGGTGCTGGAGTCGGCGGTGACCACCATCCAGGACTGTGAAGACTCGGTGGCTGCGGTGGACGCCGAAGACAAGGTGCAGGTCTACCGCAATTGGCTGGGGTTGATGCGCGGTGATCTGGAGGCGACCTTCGACAAGGGCGGAAAGAGCCTGACTCGTGCCCTGAACCCGGATCGCAGCTACGCCACGCCCGACGGCGGGGTGCTCACTCTGCCCGGACGCAGCCTGATGCTGGTGCGCAACGTCGGCCACCTGATGACCAACCCCGCCGTGCTGGACACCGCCGGCGAGGAGGTGTTCGAGGGGCTACTGGATGCCATGGTCACCGCGTTGATTGCGCTCTACGACCTGAAAGGTGTGGGTGAGCACCGCAACAGCCGCACCGGCAGCATGTACATCGTCAAACCCAAGATGCACGGCCCGGAAGAGGTGGCCTTCACCGTGGAGCTTTTCGCCCGGGTGGAGAAGGCGCTGGGGCTCGCTTCCAACACCCTGAAGGTGGGCATCATGGACGAGGAGCGCCGCACCACCGTCAACCTCAGGGCGTGCATCCGCGCCGCCAAGGAGCGGGTGATCTTCATCAACACCGGGTTCCTGGACCGCACCGGCGACGAGATCCACACCTCCATGGAGGCCGGCCCCATGATCCGCAAGGGTGACATGAAGGGCGCCCCGTGGATACTCGCCTACGAAGACTGGAACGTGGATCAGGGCCTCGCCGCCGGATTCCGGGGCAAGGCGCAGATCGGCAAGGGCATGTGGGCCATGCCGGACGAGATGAAGGCGATGATGGCGGCCAAGGTCGGCCACCCCATGGCCGGTGCCAACACCGCCTGGGTACCGTCGCCCACTGCCGCCACCCTGCACGCCATCCACTACCACCATGTGGACGTGGCGGCGCGTCAGAGCGAACTGTCCACGCGCGCGCGCGCCAGTCTGGATGCCATTCTCACCTTGCCGGTGGCGGAGAACCCCAACTGGACGGCCGAGGAGATCCAGCAGGAACTGGACAACAACTGCCAGGGCATTCTCGGCTACGTGGTGCGCTGGATCGACCAGGGGGTGGGCTGCTCCAAGGTGCCGGACATCCACGATGTGGGATTGATGGAAGATCGCGCCACGCTGCGCATCTCCAGTCAGCACATCGCCAACTGGTTGCACCACCGTATCGTCGATCGCGACCAGGTGATGGCCACCCTGAAGCGCATGGCCGAAGTGGTGGACCGGCAGAACGCCGGCGACCCCGCCTACATCGATATGGCACCCGGCTACGACGGTGTGGCTTTCCGTGCCGCCTGCGATCTGATCTTCAAAGGTTGTGAAGTACCCAACGGCTACACCGAGCCGACGCTGCATCGCATGCGGCGAGAGGCGAAGGAGGGGTTGAGAGGGTAGGTTGGGCGGCTGCGCCGCGTGTTGATTTGATGCGGGGACCTGCCCCCGATTCAATCAACGCGCGGCGTTGCCGCACGAGCAATTGCAAATCTCGACTAAACCGCTGCCTCCCCCCGGCAGGCCGCCAGCGCCTGCGCGGTGGGCATGTTCGCCGGCGGCAGGCCGCGGGTGGTGAGCCACAGCAGCGTGCGTAGCATCGTATCGTTGGCGCAAAAGCGGTTGCTGAGGGCGATGGTTCGGCGCACCGCCGCGCGCGAGATCTTAACCCGCTGTCCGGAGGTGTAGCCCCTGTTGGCGTTGACCTTGCGCAGGGTGAGCACCGCCATGCCCAGTGCCCACAGGCAGAAGCGGCGGATGCCGGTCTCGTGGGCCGGGATCAGGAACAGGTAGCCCATGGCGTTGCGCACGTGGCCGTGTGCAATCCCGATCATCTCCCGCATGGCGGCGCGAAAGGCGGCGTCGGCACGGTTGTGCTCCAGGTGGCGCAGATCGCAGCCGTGGCGGGCGAACAGGTCGCGCGGCAGCCAGCAGGCGCCGCGCTGGCGGTCCTCCCACACGTCCTTGAGGATATTGGTCATCTGCAGCGCCGCCCCGAAGGAGATCGACAGGGGCAGCAGCCGGTGACGGTGACGGGCGATGTGCGGCGAGTAGTCGCAAAACAGTTCGGTAAGCAGTTCCCCCACCACGCCCGCGACCCGGTAGCAGTAGCGGTCGAAGGCGGCCAGATCGGGCAAACCGGCATGGTCGCTGCGGTTTTGAAATTCCGCCATCCCCTGGGACATGATGCGCACGCACCGTTCCAACTGGGCTTGTTGGGCGCGCGGGAAACCTCGGGTGATGCGCAGTACGCGCGGAGTTTGCAGTACCAGGGCGTGCTCTGCCGATTGGGTCGATGCGGTGAGGCGGGCGTGCAGCTCGCGGGCGAATGCCTGCGCATCTTCGCCATCGTGCAGCAGCGCGATGAATCGGTCGGAGAATTCCCGTTTCTGCGCTCCGCTGAGGCCGCTGTCGTCTTCGATGGTATCGGCGATGCGGCACAGCAGGTAGGCGTTGCCCACTACGGTGTCGAGGCCGGCGGGCAGTTGGGGGATGGTCAGCGCGAAGGTGCGCGACACCTCCTGCAGGCTCTCCTCCTGGAAGGTGAGGTCCTCGTCCGTGGGCAATGGGGAGGTAACCGGTTCGGGCATGGTCTGATGCAGTTGGCGACGAATGCCCGGAATGGGCGGCGGCTACATCCTACACTATTGGGCGGGTCCGATCAGGGCGGGGTGGCGCCATCCGTGGTAGAGTAGCGGCCACTGGTCAGCAGCGCTCCCCGCAGACGATGTCAGACGCAAAATCGTATCCTCTCCTTAGTGACGTGGACTCACCCGAGGCGCTGCGTCAGTTGCCCGAGGCGCGGCTGCCGGCCTTGGCCAAGGAGTTGCGCGAATTCGTCATCGCGTCGGTCAAGGCGTCGGGCGGCCACTTCGCCGGCGGGCTGGGCGCCGTTGAGCTCGCCGTGGCGCTGCACTACGTCTTCGACACCCCCGATGACCGCTTGGTCTGGGACGTGGGCCACCAGGCCTATCCGCACAAGATCCTTACCGGCCGGCGCGATGCCATGGATACGCTGCGCCGGCAGGGCGGGCTGTCCGGTTTCCCGCGGCGCGAAGAGAGTCCTTACGATGCCTTCGGTGTCGGCCACTCGAGTACTTCCATCAGCGCCGCCCTGGGCATGGCCGTCGCCGCCAAACAGCAGGGCAGCGCCCGCAAGGCGGTGGCCATCATCGGCGATGGCGGGCTGACCGGCGGCATGGCCTACGAAGCGCTCAATCATGCCGGCGATTTGGATGTGGATCTGCTGGTGATTCTCAACGACAACGAGATGTCCATCTCGCCCAACGTGGGCGCATTGTCGACCTCGTTGTCGCGCCTGTTGGCGAGTCGTTTCTACTCCACGGTACGTGAGGGAAGCGAGCAGTTGTTGCGCCACGTACCACCGGTGTTCGAATTCACCAAACTGGCGAAGCGTCACGCCAAAGGCATGCTGGTGCCCGGCACGGTGTTCGAGGAGCTGGGATTCGAGTATTTCGGCCCGGTGGATGGTCACGATCTCCCCACGCTGCTGGCGACGTTGCGCGGCCTGCGGCGCATGAAGCGTCCGCGGCTGCTGCACGTGGTTACCCGCAAGGGCAAGGGGTTTCCCGAGGCGGAGGCGGACCCGGTCAAGTATCACGCGCTGAGCCCACCGAAATCGTCATCCTCGCCCGCGACGGGTCCCTCCTACACGGAGGTGTTCGGGCAGTGGCTGTGCGATATGGCCGCCCGGGACGAGCGCCTGGTGGGGATCACGCCAGCGATGCGCGAGGGGTCGGGTCTGGTGGCGTTCTCCCAGCAGTTTCCCGATCGCTACTACGACGTCGCGATCGCCGAGCAGCATGCACTGACGTTCGCCGCCGGTCTTGCCTGCGACGGACAGAAGCCGGTGGTGGCTATCTATTCAACATTTCTGCAGCGCGCCTACGATCAACTGATCCACGACGTGGCGCTGCAGGATTTGCCGGTGCTGTTGGCGATCGATCGTGCCGGCGTCGTCGGTCCCGACGGTGCCACCCACGCTGGCAGCTTCGACCTCAGCTATCTGCGCGCGGTGCCCAACTTGGTCGTCATGGCACCTGCCGACGAGAATGAGTGCCGTCAGATGCTTTACACCGGTTTTCTCCACGACGGCTGTGCGGCGGTGCGCTATCCGCGCGGAACGGGGATGGGAGTGGAGATCCAATCATCACTGACGGCGTTGCCCATGGGCAAAGGGGAGGTGCGGCGCGAAGGTGCGGGTGTCGCACTATTGGCGTTCGGCGCCATGGTGGCGCATGCGTTGGAGGCCGGCGAGCAGCTTGACGCAACGGTGGTCAACATGCGCTTCGTGAAGCCTTTGGACGAAGAACTCATCCTGCAAATGGCCGAGCATCATCCGCTGCTTGTCACGGTGGAGGACAACGTCGTCGCCGGTGGCGCGGGCAGTGCGGTTGGTGAGCTGCTTGCCCAACACGGCGTCAGCGTCCCGCTGCTGCATCTTGGTCTTCCCGACCGTTTCGTCGAGCACGGAAGCCGATCGGAGGTGCTCGCCCAGGTGGGACTGGATGCTGCGGGCATCGTCGCCGCGATCCGGCGTCGCAATGGTCTGTTGTCGCCGCGGCCGGCCGTGGTGGGCGAGGGCTAGCTGCTACCCGAAGCCGTGGTAGATCAGTAATGCGGTGGCGGTGTCTCTTCCTGCGGTGCTGCGATCTCGGTGGTACCCAGTGAGCGCAACTGATGCTCCAGATGTTCGATGCGCACCAGCAACATTCGAACTTCGCGTTCACTGTCCAGCAGTTGCCGGGTGAGCTGCTCGATGGCGGCGTCTTGATGCGCCAAACGGATTTCGAGATCGACCAGGCGATCGTCTACCGCTTGCGGCGCCGATTCCATTTCAGAGTGTCTGAAGGTTCTTCAACAGCCGGCTGTTGCTGCCGAACTGGGCGCGCAGAAATTCCATCTGATCGATCAGAATGCGTCGATTGGAGAGCGCCAGGTACTCCGCAAAATTGGGTACGAACGGTACCGCCAGCAGAGGCATGTGCGCCTCATCGGCCGTTCTGCCCCCCTTACGGGTGTTGCAAGCCCGGCAGGCGGTGACCACGTTGCACCAGCTGTCTTGCCCGCCTCGGGATACCGGGATGACATGGTCACGTGTGAGCAGCGAGGTGTCGAACTGGCCCCCGCAGTACATGCACATATGTTCATCGCGCAGGAACAGGGCGCGATTGGTCAGCGGCGGGGTCTTGCGGGTCACGCCCTTGCGGTGTGTATGACCCTTGATCGCGATAATGGAGTTGATGGTGATGGTCGAGCGCAAACCGGTAACCCGGTTGTAGCCGCCGTGGTATTCGAATTCGTGGTTCCCTAAAGTCCAGGCGATTTTATCCAGGGAATATAGGATCGTCGCCTGCTGCCAGCTCAACCACCGCACCGGCTGCCCCGAGCTGTCGAGGCGCAGGATTTTGGGGTTCGAGGCGTTTTCGCCGATCATTGGAACGCTACCTTTCCCATCGTCAAAACCCACCCATCATTACCATAACCGGATAAAAAACTAAACCATTGACCCCGCTTTTGACCGTTTGCGGGGAATTTGGTTGCGATCGGCGTTTCGCATGGGTATCGGTGATACCGCGATCGAAGCGATTCGAGGCTTGGGAGAAGAGCGCCGACGGGTCCGATGTGCGTTGGCCGCGGTGTAGAGAAACCTATGTGTGTGTCTGAGCGGGCGTAAACCCACCGAGTGACCAACTCCGTTCGGTGGATATTCTTTGCTGTAGGGTGATTGTCTTGTTAGACCTTGCTCGAGCTCAGCTGCGCCCATGCCACTATGCCCACGCACCTCCGCGTATAGTGTTGAGCGGGGCTGGGGATATATATCAACTGAATTGAGCTAATAGTCGCCGTCACGAAGCATATACCAATCGCATAGCATGATGGAACCTCCGATACTGTATTGCGTTGCTAGTGTTGTGAGGGGCGCATCATGTCGTTAGGCTGTTTACTTGTGCCCAGTCTATGATATATTCGGCAGCCGAATATATATTTATGGCTGCAGTAAGTTATACCCCAACATCAACAAGCAAGAGTGAATTCAATGGCAAGAAAACGCGATATCAATGAGTTGAGCGCCGACGAACTATATGAGCTGGCCCGTCAGCGGGAAAAGGAAGAAAAGGAGTTTGAGAAGGAGTCGGTGCGGGAAGAGATAGCGGAACTGGAGGCCCAGAAAAAGGAGATCGCCGCAGAATACAAGGCCGCCATCGGCGAGCTGGATAAAGCGCTGCGCAAACTTCGCAAGAAGGCAGGAGGAGTGAAGCGCGCCACTGGGGGTGGCAACTCCAAGGGCGGATCCACCACTGGCCGCGTTCTCGAATTGATTGGCCAGGCCAAGTCGGTCAGCTCCAAAGATATCAAGAATCAGCTGGAGGCCGAAGGTATTGCCACCAAGTATCTTGCCCAGACGCTCGCCAGTCTGAAGCGACAGGGGAAGATTGCTTCCGCCGGACGTGGCGTCTATAAACTGACCTGATCGACTCAATGATGGAATGCAGTGAGGGCGGCGCTAGCGCCGCCTTTTTTTGCGCAGCAGTGCGTATAGCGGGTCTCCATACGGCGCACTCACCTTTAGTGAAGGCTTGAATGTCGCCCTAGAACGACATCGCGACGCTATAAGTCACTAAAAAAGGCTGCTTCGGCGTCGGGTGGCAGAGGAACGCCTGTGCTGTGAGCCTCTTTCAGCGTCTGCCAGAAATAGCGGTAAGACGCGCGATCATGCAGTTCGCCGTGATGTTGGATGGGGCCCCAGTCGGCGCGCTGTGCGGCGAGCAGAATGGCCGAACCGCGCGTAACTTCGGAAAGATCCGGGCGCATGGCTTCGAGAATGGGAGCGATTTGGTTGGGGTGGATGCTCCACATGCGCAGGAAGCCGTATTCGTTGCGGGCCTGCAACGCATCGCTGTAGGTGGTATTGGGGTCCTTCAGATCCAGCGTAACGTTGTGGGCGGGTATACAGCCGTTCGCCAGCGCGGCGGCGACAATTTCGGATTTGGCTCGAATCACCAGTCTGTGTTCGAACTGCCCAGGCGAGCGCATGCAACGTGCAGGTATCGCACCGCGGTGGTCGCTGATGAAGTCCATCAACCCGAAATCGATCACTTGAACCCGATTCAAGGCAGCGATCTTCCATACTTCGCGCAACCCCGCTTGGCTTTCGATGAGAACGTGGACCGGGATCGGGCGGCTGGTTTGAATGCGTTCCTCCACCTGCTGAAGGTAGTCGATCATGTCGATGACTTGGTCTGCCGAGGTCGCCTTGGGCAGTGTCACGTGCGACAGCAGATGACCGCAGCGTCCCACCACTATGTCGAGATCCGTTTCCCAACAGGGGTGCGTGTGGTCGTGGATGCGCACGCCCGCCATTCTGAAATGGTTGCGGTCGGAGCCCAGCAGATCGGCAATCATATGGGCGTGTGCTTCCTCACGCCCAGCAGGTGCCCCGTCTTCGCAGTCGCAGGTGACGTCAAAAAGCGGTCCCGTCTGTTGTTGCAGCGTGAGGGCTTTCTCCATCAGTTTCTGCGTGCCGGCGAAGTGCTCGCATACCGGGAGTGAGAGCGGCGGTTTCTCGCCGCCGAAAAGGGCTAGGTCGGGATGCAGGGGTTGAGGCATTGTGCAGTCGGTATGTGGTCAGAGCGAGGTGTGTTGGGCGCGTCGCATCAGCATTCGCTCCCGGCTTTTTGCAGGCCTTCCTGGGTGCTGTGGGGGAACAGATGGCAGAAGCGCTGCGCCTGCGGGTAGGGGAAGAAATCGACCAGGTGCCCGGCCCTGATCTGCTCCTGCATGCGCTGCCAGAAATCGGGCGACAACAGGTCGGAATGGTACTTCATAAACCATTGCCGGACTCGGCGTTCGCCGAGCAGAAAGTGTTCGAACTCCTCGGGGAAGATATCGTTTTTGCCGACCGGATACCACGGTTCCGAGGCCAATTCGTACTCAGGGGACGGAGCGGGCGGAATGCGGCGGAAATGACAGTCCGTCAGGTACTCGATCTCGTCGTAGTCGTAAAAGACGACGTGCTTGTTGCGGGTAACGCCGAAGTTCTTCCATAGCAGATCGCCTGGGAAAATATTCGCGCTGGCCAGCTCCTTGATGGCGCTGCCAAACTCGCGCACGGCGTTTTCCGCGTCGTGCTCGCCGGCGGAATTGAGGTACATGTTGAGCGGATTCATGCGCCGCTCGATGTAGACGTGATGGATCACCAGCGAATCGCCTTCGTCCTCGAACTGGGAGGGTGCAAGTTCTTTGAGTTCACGGATCAGTTCCGGATCAAAGCGCGCCTTGGGCAGGGCGACATCGGAAAACTCCAGGGTGTCGGACATGCGGCCCACGCGGTCGTGCTGTTTGACCAGCAGGTACTTGGCTTTGACGGTCGCGCGGTCTACCTCCTTGGGGGGCGGTATGACATCGCGTATCACTTTGAACACGTAGGGGTAGGACGGCAGCGTAAAGACCAGCATCACCATACCCTTGATTCCCGGTGCGATGATGAAGTTGTCGCGCGAGTGATAGAGGTGGTAGTAGAGGTCGCGGTAGAAGAGTGTTTTTCCCTGCTTTTGCAGTCCGATCATGGTGTAGAGCTCAGCCTTGGCCTTGTTGGGCATGATGCTGCGCAGGAACTGGACGTATGCCGAGGGTACCTCCATGTCGACCAGAAAATAGGCGCGATTGAGGCTGAAGAGCAGGTGGATGCTGTCAACGTCGAGCAACACGGTATCTAGGTATAGTTGGCCGTCGCTTCTGCGCAGCACCGGAATGACGAACGGATATTCGACGAAACCGTTGACCACTTTGCCCACTACATAAGCGGCTTTGTTGCGATAGAACGGCGAATGCAGCACTTGCAACTGTAGGTTGGCCTCGGCCGACGGGCGCCCGCCGCGTTGCGCGAAATAGCGTGACACCATCTCGCGGACGTAGGTGATATCGCGGTCGAGGTCCTCGAACGGTTGTTGCCAGCCGAAATCCATGAACATCTGCCGCATTGACCCGCGCATGGTGGGGTCTTGGGGATAATAGACGCGATAGGAGGGCGGGTCGGATTCCAGGTATTCGGTGGAGATGCCCGGCCGGAAGAAGATGAAGCCGTTGTGAAAATAGGTGCGGTGCAGGATCTTGCAACTGATGGAGTTGAAAAAGGTCTCTGCGCATTCGGGCTGTTTGTGATTGATCAACAGGCCGACGTAGATGAATTTGGCTTTTTGCCACACGTTGTCGTTTAACTCGGCGGTGTTGAATTCCGAGTTGATGCGATCGACCACTTCGCGTACTCGATCGTCGTAGAACTGGATGCGGTTCTTCACCAGTTGCTGGATGCCGTGCCAATCGCCCGCTTCGAACAGGGATTTGGCCTTGACCCCGCATTCGCGGAATATCCGGTAGTGCTTGTCGAAACCGTCCATCATCGCCTGGGCGATGCTGTGTGCAACGGTGTCCTGTCCAGCAGTGGTGTTCATCGAATCTCCCGAAATACCTGCGCTTGCGAGTTTTATACCATCAAAGGGGGTCCGGCAATCGTCAGCACGCCGCTATCGTCAATTTACCGTAGACGGAGCTGCGGGGGCGGTCGGTGCATCCGTCCCTTCATGCCGCTTGCGGCCTGTGCGGGATTCGGGGCTTTTGTCGGTTCGGAGACAGAGTGCCCGTCGCCGAGGTGCTATGGTGTTGATGCCGGTCGGTGCTTGGCAGCCTGCCGCGTGCAGCGCGCCACCGTCGGTCAAAGGGTAGACGCTACCTGTCGTGCTGTGAAAATATCGCGTCACTGTTAACTAGCCCCATTGCCTGTCTGGAGAACGTCATGCCGATCTACAGTGCCCCCCTGCGGGACATGCGTTTCGTGATTCACGAGCTGTTTGGCGCGGAATCGATGCTGCAGAGCCTGGATGGTTTCGACGAGGTGAGCGCCGACCTCATCGACGCGGTGCTGGAGGAGGCGGGCAAGCTGGCGGAGGGATTGCTGCTGCCGCTCAATCAGCGCGGGGACACGGAGGGGTGTCGTTTCGAAGGCGGTGCGGTGAGCACCCCAGCCGGCTTCAAGGAGGCCTACCAGACCTTCATCGAAGGCGGTTGGAACGGTCTGGGCTGCGATCCCGAATACGGAGGGCAGGGGCTGCCGGCCGTTATGGAGTTCATGGTCGCGGAGATCTGGTGCGCGGCCAACGTGGCGTTCAGTCTCTATCCGGTGCTCACCAACGGCGCCTACCGGGCACTGGTGGCACACGCGTCGGATGCGCTCAAGCAGCGTTTTCTTCCCCCGATGGTCGAGGGCCGCTGGACGGGCACCATGTGCCTCACCGAACCGCACTCGGGCACCGATCTCGGTCTGTTGCGCACCAAGGCGGAGCCGGCCGCCGACGGCAGCTACCGCATCAGCGGCAGCAAGATTTTCATCACCGGCGGCGAGCAGGACCTCACCGAAAACATCATCCATCTGGTGCTGGCGCGGTTGCCGGACGCGCCGCCGGGGGTGCGGGGGATCAGCCTGTTCCTGGTGCCCAAGTTCAAGCTCGACGCCAGCGGCGCTCCCGGCGAACGCAACGATGTCCAGTGCGGCTCCATCGAGCACAAGATGGGTATCAAGGGGGCGGCCACCTGCGTCATCAACTTTGACAACGCCGAAGGGTACCTGGTGGGTGAGCCCGGCAAGGGCATGGCCTGCATGTTCACAATGATGAACACCGAGCGGCTGGCGATCGGTCTGCAGGGACTGGGTCTGGCGGAGATCGCCTACCAGAACGCCGTCGCCTACGCCCGCGAACGGCTGCAGGGGCGGGCGGCGCAGGGAGCGCGTTATCCGGATAAACCGGCCGATCCCATCATCGTGCACCCGGACGTGCGGCGCATGCTGCTGACGGCGCGTGCCTACAACGAGGGATGCCGCGCGTTGGCCGGTTGGGTGGCGCTGGAGCTGGATTGTTCCCACCGCCATCCCGACGCCGGGGAGCGCGCGCGGGCGGACGATCTGGTCGCGCTGCTCACCCCCATCGTCAAGGCCTTTTTCAGCGATCTGGGGTTCGAGAACTGCAACCTCATGCTGCAGGTCTACGGTGGCCACGGGTACATCCGCGAATGGGGCATGGAGCAGTTCGTGCGCGATGCGCGCATCGCGCAGATCTACGAAGGGACCAACGGCGTTCAGGCCATGGATCTGGTGCGGCGCAAGCTGTCGCAGAACGGCGGTCGCCTGCCGATGCGCTTCTTTGATCTAGTTTCGGAGTTCGTCGAACAGGAGCGCGGCACCACCGGAATGGAGCCCTTCCTCATTCCCCTCGAATCGGCACTGAAGAGGCTGCAGGACGTCACGCGACTGATCGTCGATCGTAACCAGAGCGACCCCAACGAATTGGGCGCCGCCGCGGTCGACTATCTGCGTATTTTTGGTCTGGTCGCGTTGGGGTATATGTGGGCGCGTAGTGCGCGGCTGGCCCTGGACAATGCGCAGGGTTCAGAGGCCGAGTTTTACCGCGCGAAGTTGACGACCGCACGTTTCTATTTTCAGCGGCTGTTGCCGGCGGTGGCCGCGCTGGTGGAAACCGTTAAGGCGGGTAGCGAGGTGGTCATGGAATTGGACGAAGCGGCGTTCTGAGCGACCGCGCTGTAGTCGACGCGAGGTGATGCGGTGTCGAAGATTACCCCCGAAGAGTTTGAGACGCTGGCCTACGAGCACGTTCCCTACGTGGGTACGCTAGGGCCCAAAGTCATCGAACTGGGCGGTGGGAAGGTGGTGGTGCGGCTGCCGTTCAACGACCATTTTCTGCGCCCCGGCGGCACCGTCTCCGGGCCGGTGCTGATGGGGTTGGCCGACCTCGCCATGTATGCGCTGGTGTTGAGCCTGATCGGCCGTGTGGAATTGGCGGTAACCACCAACCTCAATTGTAATTTTCTACGCCGCCCGCAACCGGCGGCAGTCATCGCCAAGGGCAGGATGCTGAAACTGGGGCGACGGCTGGCCGTGGGTGAAGTGGAACTCTATTCGGAAGGCGACGACGAGATGGTCGCCCACGTGACCGCCACCTATTCCATCCCACCCGAGCGTTCGTAGTCGCTGCCAAAGCTGTGCGGTGGCTCCTCGGCAAGGCGGTTTCCGAGGGTTCCCGACGGCAAGAGTGAGTCCCTCCGACATGGCAGTTCACTTGAAGGTGAGTACCTAACTTGCGGAAGTCCAAGAGATTTCCTGTCCTATATCTACTGCACAGCACGGATCGCCTTGCCTGCGGTAGCGGGCTGAGTTTTGTGACTTTCTTTGCGGAATGTGCTTGAGATTTGTGCCTTGCAACATGACCGGCAAAGGGCTACTGTTACGCCCCAGCCAGGAACCGGGCTTTCGTGATCGGGCAACGCTTGCGTCGATCTGCCCGACAGGCTCCTATCTCTAAAGTACCCGTCGGTCAGGCTGGGAGGGCCGGACCGCTGTTGATGGGGCGGACTGCCGTGGACGCCGAAGTGAATCAGACTCTCAGCTACCCTTATGCCGAACCGCCGGCGGCGGCGCAGGCCATCGAGACCGCGCCCGGTGTGTTTTGGATCCGCATGCCGTTGCCGTTTCAGCTCGACCACATCAATCTCTGGTTGCTCCAAGACGGGGATAGTTGGACGGTGGTGGATACCGGTTACAGCCGCGACGAAGTGCGCGAACTGTGGGAGCACCTGTTGGCTGGCGTGATGGCGAGGCGCCCGGTGAAGCAGGTGATTGTGACCCACTGTCATCCGGATCACGTTGGCATGTCCGAGTGGCTGACAGAGCGTTTTCAGTGCGAGCTGTGGATGACCGAGGGCGAGTACCTCATGGCCAACCTGGCGCGCAACGATATCGGCATCGGTGACGTCGAGGCCCGCGTGGCCTTTTTCCGCCAGCACGGTTTGCGCAACGGCCGCTCGCGGTCGCTGGCGGCACGGGGCAACTACTACCGGCGCGGGGTGCCGGGTCTTCCGATCCGCTTCCATCGCTTGTCCGATGGCCAACTCGTTTCCGTCGGCGGACACGAGTGGCAGGTACTCACCGCCCAAGGCCATTCGCCCGAACACGCCTCGTTGTACTGTCCGGCACTCAACGTACTCATCTCCGGCGACCAGATTCTGCCGCGGATCACGCCCAACGTCAGTGTTTGGCACATCGAACCCGACGGCAATCCCATTCGTTACTATTTGGATTCGCTGGACAAGTTTCTCCAGTTGCCGGAAGACGTGCTGGTGCTGCCCTCGCACGGGCGCCCGTTTCGCGGGTTGCACCGCCGCATCGCGATGCTCAAACAACATCACGAGGAGCGTTGCGACGAGGTGGTGGCGGCATGTCAGGAGCCCCGCTGTGCCGCCGAGCTGCTGGAGGTCATCTTCCGCCGCGAACTGGACGTGCACCAGCTCAGCTTCGCCATGGGCGAGGCCATCGCGCACCTCAACTACCTGCAGGCCGAAGGACGCCTGGAGCGCACGCTGGACGCCGACGGAACCTACCGTTTCCAGCAACCGACTAGCGGCTGACAGCCGTCGCTGTAGCCGGCTGGGCACTGCGCCGCGCGCTTTTGAAGGCAGGTCGGATTGTGGTCTATGATGAGCGAGACCGGTGTGCGGCGCGACCTAGCCGCATACCCTTGGATGTTACTGCGGGGAAGGGATATCGAGATGGCTGAAACCGAAAGTTCAAAACCCGCCTTGGCGGTGTTGGTCATCATGATCGGACTCTGGGTCGTGTTGTTGATCACCATGCGCGCGGGCATCGGTTTTTCGTCGCCGATGGCGTCGGACTCGCATGGCAGTACGACGGATGTGCAAGAGCAGTTCCGTGCAGAGCAGGGCGCTCAGCCACCCGGTGGGGGGGACGAGGTGTCCGGCGAGGAGTACGGTGTGCTGCAACAGGTGTTGGTCGATTTTCCGCAGCTGACCACCGTATTCGAGGCCGCCATGGTGGACGGCAAGATGTCTTACAGCGAGGCGGAGAACATCCTCGCCCGCAAAGAGGCCCTGGAGGCCGAGGCCGAGGCGGGAAAACAGAAGCAGGCGCGCGAGCGTTTGCAAACGACCATCGAAAAACTACGCAACCAATAGGCGGCGTTACTCCCACGCATGCGACGGCGGGGCCAGTGGCCCCGCCGTTTTCGTTTTGATGCCCCCGCCGATGTCGCCTACGGTTCGTTGAGTGTGGCGGCGGTCTCGGTGATCAGGCGACGCAACCAGATGTGGCTGGCATCCTTGTTGAGCAGCGGACTCCAGATCAACTGCAGGTCGATGGGCGGGATGGGGAACGGCGGCGGCAGGATGACCACGTTGGGGTCGTCCTGGTAGAGGCGGGCGGCGCGGGTGGGCAGCGTCGCGATGAGGTCCTGCTCCTTGGCCAGATGCAGTGCCACGTGGTAGTTGCGGGTGAAGACGCAGATGTTGCGCTTCTCCCCGATGCGCGCCAGCGCCTCGTCCACCCAGCCCAGTTTCTGCACGTCTTCCGGATTCATCCCGACACCGACGCCGAACCCGGTTTTGCTGACCCACACGTGACGCCCCTTGAGGTAGTTGGCCAGGGTGAAGTCGTCGCGGATGGGGTTGCGGGAGCTGAGCAGGCAGGAAAAATCGTCGCGCCAGATGACGGTCTGGTGAAACGACTGCGGCAGTTGGTCGAAGCGGTTGATCGCCATGTCCACCTTGCCGTTCTCCACGTCGTGGAAGGTAACGTCGCTGGGGGTCATCAGGTCCAGGGTGGTGTAGGGCGCCAGGTAGCGCAGCTTGGCGAGCAGCGGTGGGATCAACGTGGATGCCGCGTAGTCGCTGGCCATGATGCGAAACACCTTTTGGCTCTCGCGCGGATCGAAATCGCGTTCTTGCTGCAGGTGTTCTTCCAGGGTCAGCAGCACCCCGCGCACGATGGGTTCCAGTTCCAGCGCCCGCTCCGTCGGCACCATGCCCTCCGACGTGCGCACCAGAACGGGATCATTGAGCAGCGCGCGCAGCCGTTTGAGGCTGTTGCTCATGGCGGGCTGGGTGATTTTTAACTGGTCGGCGGCCCGCGTGACGCTCCGTTCACGCAGCAGGACATCCAGATAAATCAGTAAGTTAAGGTCGATTTTTGTTACATTCATACGAGGAATGCTGGAAATAAAAACAATAAATTACGTGAATTGTAGCAGGGGCTTCTAGACTCGGAGCATCGCATTTCGCAACGCCTTTTCGAGGATAGACTCATGACCCACAAGACCCGCGAACAGCAGATTGCCGAACTCAACCAGGACTGGGCCGAGAATCCCCGCTGGAATGACGTCGTGCGCGGTTACAAGGCCGAAGACGTGGTTCGGCTGCGTGGCTCCGTGCAGCCCGAGTACACCTACGCCAAGAACGGCGCCGAGAAGCTCTGGAAGCTCATCCGCGGCGACGCCAAAAAAGGCTACGTCAACAGCATGGGCGCCATCACCGGCGGTCAGGCGATGCAGCAGGCCAAAGCAGGCATCGAGGCGATCTACCTGTCGGGTTGGCAGGTGGCGGCCGACGGCAACACCTCCGAGACCATGTACCCCGACCAGTCGCTTTACGCCTACGACTCGGTGCCCACCATGGTCCGCCGCATCAACAACGCCTTCAAGCGCGCCGACGAGATCCAGTGGTCGCGCGGCGTCGGGCCAGGCGACGAGGGGTATGTCGACTACTTCCTGCCCATCGTGGCCGATGCCGAGGCGGGTTTCGGCGGCGTGCTCAACGCCTTCGAGCTGATGAAGAACATGATCGCCAACGGCGCTGCCGGCGTGCATTACGAGGATCAGCTGGCGGCGGTCAAGAAGTGCGGTCACATGGGTGGCAAGGTGCTGGTGCCCACCCAGGAGGCGGTGCAGAAGCTGGTCGCCGCGCGCCTGGCGTCCGACGTCTGCGGCGTGCCGACCTTGGTACTGGCTCGAACCGACGCCGAGGCGGCCAACCTGATCACCTCCGACGTGGACGCCAACGACAAGCCTTTCGTCACCGGTGAGCGCACCGCGGAAGGCTTCTACCGCGTCAAGAACGGTCTGGAGCAGGCCATCTCCCGTGGTCTGGCCTACGCGCCCTACGCCGACCTGGTGTGGTGCGAGACGGGCACCCCGGACCTGGGTTTTGCGCGCGAGTTCGCCGAGGCCGTGCTGGCGCAGAATCCCAACAAGCTCCTGGCCTACAATTGCTCGCCCTCTTTCAACTGGAAGAAGAACCTGGACGACGCCACCATTGCGAAATTCCAGGACGAACTGGCCGCCATGGGCTATAAGTACCAATTCATTACCCTCGCCGGTATCCACAACATGTGGTACAACATGTTCGACCTCGCCTACGACTACGCGCGCGGGGAGGGCATGAAGCACTACGTGGAGAAGGTGCAGGAGCCCGAGTTCGCAGCGCGTGAGAAGGGGTACACCTTCGTGTCGCACCAGCAGGAAGTGGGCGCGGGCTACTTTGATGACGTGACCACCACCATCCAAGGTGGCGTTTCATCGGTCACAGCGCTGACCGGCTCGACCGAAGAGGAGCAGTTTTCGGCTGCAGCCGCGCACGCGTAATTCCGAATAACGAGGAGGAGAGGTAGTCTTGTGGCCGTGCCCCTGGGGCACGGCTTTTTTTTGCCTCGGCGGTTGGGTGGTCAGTGTGCGGTAAGAGCCAGCGCTACCCGCGACGCCGAGGTGCGCCCCAGCGCGTTGCAGATCCACAGGCCGGTCTCGGCCAGGCCCCGCAGGTCCACGCCCGATTCGATGCCCAGCCCGTCGAGCAGGTAGACCACGTCCTCCGTGGCCACGTTGCCCGCGGCGCCCGGCGCGTAGGGGCAGCCGCCCAGTCCCGAGACCGAGCTGTCGATGGTGGCAACGCCCAGCTGCAACACTGCGTAGAGATTGGCCAGCGCCTGACCGTAGGTGTCGTGGAAATGGGCCGCCAGGGATTCGATGGGGAGTTGATTGCCCACCGCCTCCACCATGCGTTGCGCCTTGAGCGGGGTACCGACCCCGATGGTGTCGCCCAGCGAGATCTCGTAGCAGCCCAGCTCGTGGAGCCGGCGCGCGACGGCGGCGACGGCGGCGGGGGCGATCTCGCCTTCGTAAGGGCAACCCAGCACACAGGAGACATAGCCGCGCACCGCGATGCCGTGTTCGGCTGCCGCCGCGATCACCGGCGTAAAGCGTTCGATGCTCTCGGCGATGGAGCAGTTGATGTTCTTTTGCGAAAAGGTTTCGGAGGCGGCGGCGAAGACGGCGATCTCCTCGACCCCGCATTCCAGCGCCGTCTCGAAGCCCTTCATGTTGGGAACCAGTGCCGGATAGCGCACCCCCGGGCGTTTTGCGATGCCGCGCATCACCTCGCGCTGGTCGGCCATCTGCGGCACCCACTTGGGCGAGACGAAGCTGGTAGCCTCCACCACCGGCAGGCCGCACTCGGCCAGGCGCCGGATCAGCTCCAGCTTGATGGCGGTGGCGACCGGCGTGCGTTCGTTCTGCAGCCCGTCGCGCGGCCCCACTTCGACGATTTTCACGCGCGGGGGGAGGGCCATGCGTTTACTCCGGTTCCGCCACGCTCAAGCTGACCAGCGCCTTGCCTTCCTCCACCGAATCGCCGACGCCGTAGTACAGCGCTTCGACGCGGCAGTCGTCGGGGGCGTAGATGGTGTGTTCCATCTTCATCGCCTCCATCACCAGCAGCGCCTCGCCGCGGCGTACCTGTTGGCCCGCCTTGACCTTGATGTCGACGATGCGCCCCGGCATGGGCGCGGTGATCCCGCCGGTTGCGCTCTCGTGCTCCATGGCCCGCAGCGCCGGATCGACGCTGGTCAGGGGGTAGCTGTGTCCCGCCAGCAGCACCGTCAGCACCTCGCCCTGGCGCACGATGGTGGCGCTCATGCGTCGGTCGCCCAGTTGCGCCTGCACCCGGTTGCCCTCCTGCAGTTCGCCGCGTACCTGCAGATGCCCCCCGGGGAGCTCCAGCAGGTAGCCGTCGCCGCGATAGTGCGCGGTGATCACCAGCGTGCGTTCGCCGTCGGCCAGGTGCACCAGATGGAAGGTGTCGGCGTTGAGGCGCCACCCGCTGGTCAGGTGCCAGGGCGAGTAGGGGTCGGGAGAGGCGGCGGCCTGTGCCTGCGCCTGGCATTGGTGGGTCAACACTACGTGCAGCGCGGCGAAGGCCAGGGCCTCGTCGGGTGCCGGCTGCGGCGGCGGCAGCAGGTCGGATTCGTGACGCGCGATGAAGCCGGTATCCAACTGCGCTGCGGCGTAGGCGGGATGCCCCGCGCAGCGCGCCAGGAACTCGATGTTGTTGGCGATACCGACGATCTCGCACTGCGCCAGCGCCTCGCGCAGCCGCTCCACCGCCTTGTCCCGGTTCTCGTCCCAGACGATGAGCTTGGCGATCATGGCGTCGTAGTAGGGCGAAATCGGGTCGCCGGCGCGCACTCCGGTGTCGATGCGCACGTGGGGGCCGTCGATGGGCATCTGCAGATGCTCCAGGCGGCCGCTGGCGGGCAGGAAGCCGCGCGCCGGGTCTTCGGCGTAGAGACGCGCCTCGATGGCATGGCCGCTGACGGTGAGCGCCTCCTGGCCGCAGGGCAGAGGCTCGCCGGCGGCGACGCGTAGCTGCCACTCCACCAGGTCGGTGCCGGTGATCAGTTCGGTGACCGGATGCTCCACCTGCAGTCGCGTGTTCATCTCCATGAAATAGAAATTGCCACCCGCTTCCAGCAGAAACTCCACGGTCCCCGCGCCCACGTAGTCGATGGCCTGGGCGGCGGCCAGCGCGGCCTCGCCCATGCGCTGGCGCAGTTCGCGCGACAGGCCCGGCGCAGGGGCCTCCTCAAGCACCTTCTGGTGACGGCGCTGGATGGAGCAGTCGCGTTCGAACAGGTAGACGCCGTGGCCCTGCGCGTCGGTGAAGACCTGGATCTCCACGTGGCGCGGTCTTGCCACCAGCGTCTCGATCAACAGGCGCCCGTCACCGAAGGCCGCCTCCGCTTCGCGGCGCGCCGCGACGATGCCCTCTTCGAGTCCGGCGGCGCGTTCGACGATGCGCATGCCGCGCCCGCCACCGCCGGCCGATGCCTTCAGCAGCAGCGGATAGCCGATGCGTTCGGCTTCGCGCTGCAACGTCTCCAACGCCTGATCTTCGCCGTGATAGCCGGGCACCAGCGGTACGCCGGCGTCGGCCATCAGCGCCTTGGCGGCCATCTTTGACCCCATGGCCTCGATGGCTTTGACGGGCGGGCCGATGAAAGTGATGCCCGCATCGCCGCAGGCCTGCGCGAAGGCGGCGTTTTCGGCCAGAAATCCGTACCCCGGGTGGATGGCCTCGGCGCCGCTGGCGCGCGCCGCTTCGAGTATCGCCCCGATATTGAGGTAGCTGGCGGCTGCTTCGGGCGGACCGATGCAGTAGCTCTCGTCGGCCAGCTCGCGGTGCAGTGCGTGGGCGTCGGCCTCGGAATAGACGGCCACCGTTTGAATGCCCAGGCGCTGCGCGGTGTGCATGACGCGGCAGGCAATCTCTCCGCGATTGGCGATCAGAATTTTATTGAACATATCCGTTTCTAAAGAGGGCTCTCGCCGAAGCGCCAAGTGCGCCAGGAAAATCCGTGAATCGGCATGCGCGAAACTTGGCGTTTTGGCGAGAGCATGGTCTTTCAGTGGTTCCAATCCGGTTTGCGTTTTTCCAAAAACGCGCCCAACCCTTCTTTGCCCTCGCTGCTGGCGCGGAGGCGGGCGATGCGCCGGGCGGTGTCTTCCATCATGGCCTGGTCGCAGGGGCTGTGCACCACGGATCGGATCAGCGCTTTGCATTCACCGAGCGCGTGTGGGCCGTTGGCGCGCAGGGTTGCGGCGAGGGCAGCGGCGCGTGCTCGCAGCGTTTGCGCATCCACCACTTCGTGCACCAGCCCGATGCGGTGCGCTTCGTCGGCACCGAACCGTTCGGCGCTCAGCATGTAGCGGCGGGCGGCGCGTTCGCCGATGGCCGCGACCACGTAGGGGCTGATCACCGCGGGAATGATGCCGAGTTTCACCTCCGAGAGACTGAAGCTTGCCGCGGGCGTGGCGAGTGCGATGTCGCAACAAGCCACCAGCCCGACGCCGCCGCCGAAGGCGGCACCGTGCACCAGCGCCAGCGTCGGTTTGGGCAACTCGTTCAGGGTGCGCAGCATGTCGGCCAGCCGCATGGCGTCCTGATAGTTCTCGTCGTCCGAATAGTCCGCCATGCGCCGCATCCAGTTGAGATCGGCGCCGGCGGAGAAGTTCTTGCCGTTGGCTGCCAACATCACCACTCGCACGGCGTCGTCGCTGCCCAGCTCGTGGAACAGCGTGGTCATGCGCGCGATCAGATCGTCGTCGAAGGCGTTGTGCACCTCGGGGCGATTGAACGTCACCACGGCGATGCCGTCGGCATCGGTGTCGTGGAGTAGGGGATCGCTGGCCATAGGGCTACATCCGGAAGATGCCGTGATCGGTCTTGTCGATGGGCCGGTTGAGCGCGGCCGACAGACCGAGCCCCAGCACCATGCGGGTGTCCAGCGGATCGATGATGCCGTCGTCCCATAGCCGCGCGGTGGCGAAGTAGGGATTGCCCTGGGTCTCGTACTGGGCGCGGATGGGTCGCTTGAACGACTCCTCCTCGTCGGTGCTCCAGGCTTCGCCGCGTGCCTCCATGCCGTCGCGCTTCACGGTGGCCAGCACGTTGGCCGCCTGTTCACCGCCCATTACCGAGATGCGCGCGTTGGGCCACATCCACAGGAAACGCGGATCGTAGCCGCGCCCGCACATGGCGTAGTTGCCGGCGCCGAAGCTGCCGCCGATGATCACCGTGAGGCGCGGCACCTGCGCGCAGGAGACGGCGGTCACCATCTTGGCGCCGTCCTTGGCGATGCCGCCCGCTTCGTATTTGCTGCCCACCATGAAGCCGGTGACGTTCTGCAGAAAGACCAGCGGAATGCCGCGCTGGCTGCAGAGCTGCACGAAGTGCGCGCCCTTGAGCGCCGACTCGGAAAACAGGATGCCGTTGTTGGCGATGATGCCCACCGGATAGCCCCAGATGTGGGCGAAGCCGCACACCAGCGTGGTGCCGTAGAGCTTCTTGAACTCGTCGAATTCCGAACCGTCGACAATGCGCGCGATGATCTCGTGCACGTCGATGGGTTTGCGTACGTCGCTGGGGATCAATCCGTAGAGTTCGTCGGTGTCGTAGACCGGTTCGCGCGGCGCGCGGCAGTTGAGCTGCGCGGGTTTGGTGCGGTTCAGCGTCGCCACCACGCGTCGGCCGATGGCCAGCGCGTGGGCGTCGTTGTCGGCGTAGTGGTCGGTGACGCCCGAGGTGCGGCAGTGGATGTCGGCGCCGCCCAGCTCTTCCGCGCTTACTACCTCGCCGGTGGCCGCCTTTACCAATGGCGGGCCGCCGAGAAAGATGGTGCCCTGATTGCGCACGATGATGCTCTCGTCGGACATGGCGGGGATGTAGGCGCCGCCCGCGGTGCACGAGCCGTGCACGATGGCGATCTGGGGAATGCGCGCCGCCGACAGATTGGCTTGGTTGTAGAAGATGCGCCCGAAGTGGAAACGGTCGGGAAACACCTCGTCCTGCTCCGGCAGGTTGGCGCCGCCCGATTCCACCAGGTAGATGCAGGGCAGGTTGTTGTCGCGCGCGATGGTTTGGGCGCGCAGGTGTTTCTTCACTGTCAGCGGGTAGTAGGTGCCGCCCTTCACGGTGCCGTCGTTGCAGACGACGACGCACTCCACGCCCGAGACGCGCCCGATGCCGGTGATGATGCCGGCGCCCGGCACTTCGTCGTTGTACATTCCCAGGGCGGCGAGCTGCGAAAACTCCAGAAACGGCGTGCCGGGATCGAGCAGTTGGCGGATGCGCTCGCGCGGCAGCAGTTTGCCGCGTTCCAGGTGCTTCTGGCGTGCGCGCTCCGGTCCGCCCAGCGCGGCCTGGGCGACGCGTTGGCGCAGCTCCTCCACCAGTCGTCGGTTGTGCGCGGCGTTGGCCTGGTAGTCGTCGCTGCGGGTGTTGAGTGCGGTCTTCAGGGTCGTCATGGCGATTCGGCGGTCAGTCGTTGTTCGATGCGGTTACCAGCCACCCGTCTCCAGCCACTTCTCCACCTGCCCGAGGCGGTCGTTGCCCCAGAAGGGTTCGTCGTCGACGAAGAAGAAGGGCGAGCCGCAGACGCCACGTTCGATGGCACGCCCGGTCTCCTGTTTCACCCGCTCCTTGATCTCGGGCTGCTGGATGGCGGTAAGCAATTCGTCGCGGTCCACGCCCAGCGGTTCGGCGAGCTCGGCCACCAGTTGTGGATCGCTGCCGTCGCGCTGCTCGGCGAATACGGCGTGGTAGACCTTTTGCGCCAGCAGGTGCGCCGTGGTGGGATCGCGTTCCTGCAACCAGTAGTAAGCGCGGCTGGGTGCCAGCCCCGCTTTGGGAAACTCCTTGGGGAAGCTGAAATTTGCGCCGATGAGACGTGCGCTACGGTCGAAATCGTGGCGCGAATAGGGGCCGATGAGCGGAATGTCCACCAGCACGGTCAGGCCCTCTTCCTTGAAGATGGCGCCCAGCATGATGGGACGCCAATCTACGGTGCGGTGGTGGCGTGCGGCCAGTTGGTCGATCTGCAGGCTGGCCAGGTAGCCGTAGGGCGAATAGAAGTCGAAATAGAATTCGATGGGCCGTGACATGGTTGCTCCCCGTTTACGCCGTTACCGTGGGCGCTGCTTATTCTTTGGCGATCTGGCGCGCGATCACCAGACGCTGGATTTCGCTGGTACCTTCGTAGATCTGAGCGATGCGCACGTCGCGATAGATACGTTCTACCGGGAAATCCTGCGTATAACCATAGCCGCCGTGGATCTGGATGGCATCGGAGCAGACCCGTTCGGCCATCTCCGAGGCGAACAGCTTCGCCATGCTGGCCTCTTTGAGGCACGGCTCGCCGGCATCGCGCAACCGTGCCGCGTTGAGCACCAGGTGGTGCGCCGCTTCGATCTGGGTGGCCATGTCGGCCAGTTTGAAGGCGATGACCTGGTGCTCGATGATGGGTTTGCCAAAGGTTTCGCGTTCCTTGGCGTAGGCCATGGCCGCCTCGAACGCGGCGCGCGCCATGCCGACGGACTGGGCGGCGATGCCGATGCGTCCGCCCTCCAGGTTGCTCAATGCGATCTTGTAGCCCTGACCTTCCTCACCCAAGCGCAGTTCGCCCGGCAGGCGCATCCCGTCGAACAGGATCTGCGCGGTGTCGGAGGCGTTCTGTCCCAGCTTCTCCTCGATGCGCGCCACGGTGTAGCCCGGCGTATCGGTGGGCACGATGAAGGCGCTGATCCCTCTGCTGCCCTGGTCGGGATCGGTTACGGCGAAGACGATGGCCACGTCGGCGTTCTTGCCCGAGGTGATGAACTGCTTGGTGCCGTTCAGCGCGTAATGATCGCCGTCGCGCACGGCGCGGGTGCGGATGGCGCCGGCGTCGGAACCGGTGTGCGGCTCGGTGAGACAGAAGGTGCCCAGCATGCGGCCCTCCGCCAGCGGGCGCAGGAAGCGCTCTTTCTGCGCTTCAGTACCGAACTTGAAGATGGGGACCGTCACCAGCGAATTGGTGACGCTCATGATGGTGGAGACGGCCCCTTCGCCGGCGGCGATCTCCTCCAACGCGAGGGCCAGCGATACGTGGTCGGCACCCGCGCCGTTCCACGCCTCGGGGATCAGCACGCCGAACAGACCGAGGCGCGCCATTTCATCCAGCTCCTCTCTGGGGAAGGCGTGGCTGCGGTCGCGCTCCGCGGCCTTGGGCGCCAGGCGCTCGCGGGCGAAGTCGCGGGCCATGTCGCGGATCATCTTCTGTTCGTCGGTCAGCATGGAAGCGTTGCCCTCGGCTTGGGTTCGGTTACGCTGCTTGGCGCGAGTATCAAACTCGCTCGATAGCGATCGCCGTCGCCTCGCCGCCGCCGATGCAGAGCGAGGCCACGCCGCGCTTCAGGTCGTACTTCTGCAGCGCGTTGATCAGTGTGACGATGATGCGCGCGCCGCTGGCGCCCACGGGGTGGCCCAGGGCGCAGGCGCCGCCGTGCACGTTGACCTTGTCGTGGGGAATCTCCAGCTCGTGCATCGCCGCCAGGGTGACCACCGCGAAGGCTTCGTTGACCTCGAACAGATCGACTGCACCGACGCCCCAGCTCACTTTGTCGAGCAGCTTCTTCATGGCACCCACCGGCGCGGTGGTGAACCAGCCCGGCTCCTGGGCGTGGGTGGCGTGGCCGTGGATTACCGCCAGCGGCGTCAGGCCGCGGCGCTCGGCTTCCGAGCGGCGCATCATCACCAGCGCGGCGCCGCCGTCGGAGATGGAGCTGGCGTTGGCCGGAGTGATGGTGCCGTCTTTCTTGAACGCCGGTTTGAGCGTGGGGATTTTTTCCAGGTTGGCGTTGCCGGGTTGCTCGTCGTCGCTGACCGTCACCTCACCTTTGCGGGTCGGCACCGCGATGGGTTCGATCTCCTTGGCGAAGGTGCCGTCGGTGATGGCCTGCTGGGCGCGGGTCAGCGAGGCGATGGCGAACTCGTCCTGCTGCTGGCGGGTGAAGCCGTATTTCTCGGCGCACTGTTCGGCGAAGACGCCCATCAGCTTGCCCTTGTCGTAGGCATCTTCCAGGCCGTCGACGAACATGTGGTCGAGCACCTGCCCGTGTCCCATGCGCAGTCCGGCGCGCACCTTGGGCAGCACGTAGGGCGCGTTGGTCATGCTCTCCATGCCGCCGGCGACGACATAGTCGACCGTCCCGCTGGCAAGGGCTTCGGCGCCCATGATGACCGTCTGCATGCCGCTGCCGCAAACCTTGTTCACCGTTGTCGCCTGTACCGATTTTGGCAGGCCGGCCTTGATCGAGGCCTGGCGTGCGGGAGCCTGACCGAGGCCCGCGGGCAGGACGCAGCCCATATAGGTCCGGTCGAACTTCTCAGGCGCAACGCCAGAACGTTCCACAGCTGCCTTGACTGCAGTGGCGCCCAGATCGGTTGCGGAAACTTCGGAGAGGGCACCCTGCATGCCGCCCATCGGCGTACGGGCATAGGAAAGGATCACGACGGGATCGGCGGCGCTGAACTGGGTCATCTTGTGCAAGTCCTCGGGTTCTGGAATATCTCGCGGTCGAGATAGGCCACGCGTCGCTGCGGCGCAACATGGACCAGAGGAGAATACGATGGCGGACGACCGGAAGAGC
>JBNKCG010000007.1:0-50945 GCA_050287605.1 Gammaproteobacteria bacterium
GATGGCGTCCCCTAGGGGAGTCGAACCCCTGTCGCCGCCGTGAAAGGGCGGTGTCCTAGGCCTCTAGACGAAGGGGACAAAAGTTAGGGTTGGTGGTACCACCAACCCTTGGCTTTTGGTGGAGCTAGGCGGGATCGAACCGCCGACCTCTTGAATGCCATTCAAGCGCTCTCCCAGCTGAGCTATAGCCCCAAAAGAGACGCGGAACTTTACGCTACCGATTGGTGAGTGTCAAGGCGGTTTCCGCACTGCGGCAGAAATTTTCCGACACCCATTATTCCTTTATTTCCTCGAACGTTAGATGCTCGGCGAATTCTCAATTTTGGCCCACGAATCACGCAACGTGACGACCCGATTGAATACCAATTTGGCATCTTCCGCAGCGGACGTCTCGCAACAGAAGTAGCCCTCGCGTTCGAACTGAAACGCCTGTCCCGACATTGCGTCCGCCACACTGGCCTCCACCACCGCGTGATGCAGGACGTTGAGGGAACCGGGGTTGATACCAGCCGTGAAATCCTTCCCTTCTGGCATGTCATCAGGGTTGGGATTGACGAACAGGCGGTCGTAGAGGCGCACCTCCGCTTGCACTCCATATTTGACTGACACCCAATGGATGACCCCTCGCACCTTGCGTCCCGGGGGATTGCCATCCAGCGTCTCGGGATCGTAGCTGCAACGCAATTCGATGACCTCACCGGCAGCGTCCTTTACCGCCTCGATACAGCGAATCACGTAGGCGTTCCGCAGGCGCACCTCGCCGCCGCTGACCAGGCGTTTGTACTTGTTGGGCGCCTCTTCCCTGAAGTCGTCCTTGTCGATAAAAATCTCTCGCGTAAACATCACCTTACGCTCACCCAGACTGCTGTCCTTGGGATGATTGGGTGCGTTCAACACCTCCTCCCCGTCGAGCGGGTAATTCTCGATCACCACCTTGAGTGGATTGAGTACCGCCATACGCCGCGGTGCTGTGGCATCGAGATCCTCCCTCACACAGTTTTCCAGCACACCCATCTCGATGCGGTGAAATGACTTCGTGATGCCGATGCGGGAACAGAAATCGCGAATGGCGCCCGGCGTGTAGCCGCGGCGGCGCATACCTGCCAGCGTAGGCATACGCGGATCGTCCCAGCCGGAGACATGCCCCTCGCTGACCAGGCGCGTCAGTTTGCGTTTACTGAGTACTGTGTGCTCCAGTTCCAGGCGCGAGAACTCGATTTGCCGCGAACGGGCGACGATTCCGCAGTGCTCTTGGAACCAGTCGTAGAGCGGCCGATGATCCTCGAACTCCAGGGTACAGAGCGAATGGGTGATCCCTTCGATGGCATCGGAAAGGCTGTGGGCAAAATCGTACATGGGGTAGACGCACCACGCCTCGCCGGTCTGGTGATGCACCGCCCCGTGCTTGATACGGTAGAGCACCGGGTCGCGCATATTGATGTTGGAGGCCGCCATATCGATTCTGGCCCGCAGGGTGCGCGAACCGTCAGGAAACTCGCCAGCACGCATGCGCTGGAACAGATCCAGGTTTTCCGCCACCGGCCGGTCGCGGTAGGGGCTATTCCTACCCGGCTCTTTCAGCGTACCGCGGTAATCGCGCATTTCGTCGGGGCTCAACTCGCAGACAAAAGCCTTGCCCTGCTCGATCAGCCCTACGGCATAGCGGTACAGCTGTTCGAAATAGTCGGAGGCGTAGAAGAGCTTGTCCTGCCAATCGAATCCCAACCACCGCACATCCTGCTTGATGGCGTTGACGAAATCGATATTCTCCTTGTGCGGGTTGGTGTCGTCAAACCGCATGTGACACACCGCATTGGGGTAATCACGGGCAATGCCGAAATTGAGGCAGATCGACTTGGCGTGCCCGATGTGCAGATAACCGTTGGGCTCCGGCGGGAAGCGGGTGACGATACGCTCGTGCTTCCCGCTACGCAGATCCTCGTCGATGATGTCGCGGATGAAATTTGACGCTCCACTGCTCTCAGTGCTGCTCATAACCGCTCCCGCCTCAAATCGCCGATTCGCCACGTGCGCGTATGAAGTCCAACGCCCGGTCGATTCGCCGCAAGGTCGCCTCACGTCCCACTAACTGTAGCGTCACATCGATGCCCGGCGAGGCCGCCCGTCCCACCACGGCCACGCGCAGCGGCTGCGCCACCTTGCCCATGTTCACGCCTAGGACCTCGGCAACCCCGTTTACGCAACCGTGGATCGCTTCCGGCGCCCACTCCGGCAACGCCTCCAGCGCCGCTCGCACTTCCCGCAAAGGTTCCAGCGCCACCGGACGCAGGTGTTTTTTCGCCGCCTGGGGCTCGAAGTCGTCGAAATCGGTGTAGATGAAGGCACTAATCTCGGCCATCTCCACCAGCGTTTTCGCCCGCCCCTGCTGTGCGACGACCACCTCCATCAAATCCGCGCCCTGGGTGGGATCGATACCCAGATTGCCCAGATGCCAGCTCAACTGTTGCGCGATATGCGCCGGATCGGCGTTGGTGATGTAGTGCTGGTTAAGCCACAGCAGTTTGTCGCGATCGAATGCCGCGTTTGCCTTGTTGACGTCCGCGACGTCGAAGAGCTGGCTCATCTCATCGATGCTGAACACTTCCTGATCCCCATGCGACCACCCAAGGCGCACCAGGTAGTTGAGCAGCGCCTCGGGCAGAAACCCGTCCTCGCGAAACTGCATCACGCTCACCGTGCCGTGCCGTTTGGAGAGCTTCTCCCCATCCGGCCCCAGGATCAGCGGCACGTGCCCGTAACGCGGCGCCACACCGCCCAGCGCTTCGATGATGTTGATCTGACGCGGTGTGTTGTTGATATGGTCGGCGCCGCGGATAACGTGGGTGATCTGCATGTCCAGGTCATCGACCACCACCGTCAGATTGTAGGTGGGCGTTCCGTCCGAACGGGCGATAATGAGGTCGTCCATCTCCTCGTTGCTGAATACGATGCGCCCCTGTACGAGGTCGTCGACCACCACTTGCCCGTCGCTCGGGTTACAGAAGCGGATCACATGCGGTTCGTTTTCCGGGTGATCGTTGCGACCGCGGCACAGGCCGTCGTAACGCGGCTTGATCTTCCTGGCCATCTGCTCTTCGCGCAGCGCATCCAGCCGCTCGCGCGAACAGTAGCAGCGGTAGGCCTTGCCCTCGGCCAACAATTGGTCGATCACCTCACGGTAACGGTCAAAACGTTTGGTCTGGAAAAACGGTCCCTCGTCGTACGCCAGCCCCAACCAGGTCATGCCTTCCAGAATGGCATTGACCGACTCCGCGGTCGAACGCTCGAGATCGGTATCCTCCACGCGCAACACAAACGTCCCGCCATGGCGGCGTGCATAGAGCCACGAGAACAGTGCGGTGCGGGCGCCGCCGATGTGAAGATAACCAGTGGGGCTGGGGGCGAAGCGGGTACGTATCGTGGTCATGGGCAGCTGCGGGATCAACGGTTGCGTGAAAAGGGGCGTATTGTAGCAACGCCGCTTTCACGGCCGCCAGGATCGCCCGGCTTCTCCTTGGCCAAAGGCAAATTGACGCTCTCTTGCCGCCTTGTATATACTCACCCGCCTCTTTCGGGCGGTTAGCTCAGCGGGAGAGCACTGCCTTCACACGGCAGGGGTCACTGGTTCAATCCCAGTACCGCCCACCAATCAAATCAACCAGTTAGGAACCGCAACGGCATCGGTTGGGGTTCCTGACTGCGTATTAGCCACATTCGGGTCACACCCGTTCGCAAACGAACGGGGTGTGCGCGTGGCACGTTTCAGAAAACGTGGTCCCCACCCGAGGCAGGCACAGGTCCGGAAAAAGGCCATCCCCTCCCGACCAAGACCTTCGAGATGAGGGCGGCCACCAGCGTGGCAGCTTTGCACTGGCGCATCTCATACTCCGCAACTGGCCGGCTTCGGCGCAATCGCAAACCTGCGAAGTCAAGATCAAGAATGTTCCAGGTCACCGGCCTTTTGCAGGAGATTCAGCATGGCGGGGTAATCGAAGCCCTCGGCCAGTCGCGAAAGGAAACCTCCGAGTTGCGAATCAAGTTGTTGGACCTGATCGAGCAGGGCCGCTATGCGCTCGCTGTCGAGTACCGTCAACGCCTCCGCCAGCTCCTGCCGCAATGCCACCGGTAGCGCGGCCATCTGCTCCGCTGTCGCCATCACGATAGCGGTCGGCGCCGTATCCGGCTCCTCGCCATAGACAAACTTCAGCCCCAGCTGCCGTGCCATGCATTCGTAGATCTCGCTCGCACGATAAGGCTTGCGGACGAACTCATCCATGCCAGCGGCCAGCATCTCGTCCTGTTGCTCCCTAAAAGCGGAAGCCGTCACCGCAATAATCTTCACCGACTCGCCGCCAGGCAGCTGGCGGATGCGCTGCGCCGCCTCGACGCCGTCCATGACCGGCATGCGCCGGTCCATCCAGATCAAGTCGGCCGGCCAGTCCCGGAAGATCTCGAGACACTGCGCGCCATTGTTCGCCACTCGGGTTTCGAGGCCGATCGCTTCCATCAGCCGGCTGAGCAGAATCTGGTTCTCGCGCTGGTCCTCGGCGATCAGAATCCGGTAGGCGGGCTGACCGGGGGCCAAGCCAATGACTTGGCGATACTCCACCGGTTCCGCCCCCGGTGCCTCGGCCAATTCCACCGGTAGTTCGACCCGGAACTGCGAACCCTGGCCCGGCGTGCTCTCGACGGCGAGAGTGCCGCCCATCAGCTCGACGAACTGCCTGGTGATGGTCAGCCCCAGGCCCGTGCCCTTCTGCTCCCCTCCTTCCATCACCTGCTCGAAGGGCTTGAAAATTCGCTCCCGATCTTCCGGACGAATGCCCGGGCCTGTGTCCTCTACCTCGATCAGTAGTTGCTGCCGGTCGTTCTGCCCAACGCCGAGGCGCACGATAACACCGCCGCTGCGGGTGAACTTCACCGCGTTGCCAAGTAGGTTAACCAGGATTTGCCGCAGGCGGGTCTCGTCGCCGCGGATGTAGCGCGGAAACTCCGAGGCCTGGTCCAGTTTCAGGAACAGCCCCTTCTGTTCGGCACGCAAGCGCATCATGTCGGTGACATCACGGATCATGCCGCCCAGGTCGAAGGGGGCCATCTCCAACTGCACGCGTCCGGCCTCGATCTTGGCCACTTCGAGCACGTCGTTGATCAGCGCCAGCAGGTGTTCGCCGCTGCGGTTGATGATGTCGAGATTCTCGATCTGGGTGACGGGCACTTGCGGGTCGCGCCGCATCATGGTGGAGAAGCCGAGAATGGCGTTGAGTGGTGTGCGAAGTTCGTGGCTCATATTGGCCAGGAAAACGCTCTTGGCCCGATTGGCAGCCTCGGCCGCGTCCAGCGCCAGGCGCAGCTCAGCCGTGCGCAATTGGACGGTCTCCTCCAGATGCTCCCTGTAGCGGCTGAGTTCGGCTTCCACCTGCCGACGTTCGCTGATGTCCCGCACCAGCGACAGGATATAGCCGACGCCGTCATATTCGAAGTAGGTGGTGTTGATCTCGACCGGAACGAGATGGCCGTCTTTTGCCTTGTGACGGGTCTCCAAGGTCATGGCACGCTGCTCCTTCATCCTGCGCCAATGATCCTGCCACCGCTCGATGGGATAGTCGGGATTGATGTCGGGTATGCCGAAGCCGAGAAACTCGTCCTTGCCGTAGCCAAGCTCTCGTAACAACTCGTCGTTGACGTAGCGGAAGCGCGCGCGTTCATCGAGTACGGCGACCCCTTCCCGGACATTGCTGAGGGCAAAATTCAACAAGGACATCTCTTGTACCGCTCGCTTGCGCTCGGAGATGTCCGTCACCATGCCGAAGGAACCCTGGAAGCGCTTTTCATCGTCAAAGATCGGCTTGGCAGAGATCGAGGCCCAGACCGCTTGGCCGTCCTTGCACCGGAAGCGGCGTTCATAGACTTCCGCCTTACCCTCGTGACGCCTTCCCATCCTATTCGAATGATCCGGCAGATCCTCCGGGAACAGGAAATCGATCACCGGCCTTCCCTGAATCTCGTGTTCCGAATACCCCAACATTTCGGCCATCTTGGGATTGACGAAGGTGATCACACCATCCGCATCCGAGACCAGGATCCCTTCGGCGGCCGTGTTGACGATCCGGCTGAATTTCGCCTCGCTTTCCCGCAGGGCTTCGTAGGTCCGGGCGTTCTCCAGGGAAATGGCCGCCTGCGAAGCGAGAACGTCGAGAACGATCCGGCGGCCCGGCGTGAACACACCCGCCGCCAGATTGTTCTCCAGATAGAGAATCCCCAGCAGCTTCGCCTGACGCAGAATAGGCAGGCAAAGGACGGATTTCGGTCTTGCATTCAGCAGATAGGGATCGGCCGAGAAATCCCCCGCCTCGGAACTCGCGTCGGCCAGATACACGTTGTTGCGGGTACGCCGGACATAGTTGAGGATGGTCGTTGCAACGCCGGGCGCCGTTCCCGACGGCGCGCGGGAAAACTCGACCCGCCCGCCGGGACCAAGCTCGGCGAATAACTCGGAATTCGGCTCGACCCAGAGATACCCCCTCTGGGCGCCGGCATTCTCCAGCACGATGCGCAGCAGGGTTTGGGCGAGCTGCTCTTGCCTGATCTCGCTGGAAATCGCGTGCTGGGCCTTGGCGATCGCGGTCACATCCAGCGATTCGGTTCGGTCGGCGACGGAGCCCTTTTCCGTGGCGCGGCTTTCGAGAGGCCTCGGATACAAGGCTTCGAGTTGCTTGACCTTGCCGTTCGCGCCCCACTCGGCGTAACCGGCGCGCGCCTCGAACATTTCGGCAAGACCAATCCGCTCTAGCCCGTTACCCAAGTAGAAGCGTCCTGCCATTTCGTGGGCCAGGGCCTCAATGTGCACGAATCCATGGGTCCGGGCCGTGCGGACGGCGTGTTCATAAAGGCGCATGGCGTCGAGCGGCCGATTCTCGATGCGGGCGATCTCCGCTGCGACGAGTGCGGCACGGTTTTCGAAAGTGTCGGGGCAATGCCGCGCCCAGGTCTCGAGTTGCCGGTGATGATCGGCAAGCAGGTCGAGGTAGCGCTGGCGCCGTTCGACTGATTCGCTCTCCAGATACGACGCCAGCGCGAGCGCGGCATAAAGATGGTATTCGGCGATCTCGAAATAGGCGCAATAAGACCGAGAATACCGCCGTTGCGCCTGTTCCGCCGCCTCGATGGCGGACGCGTAGTCGGCACCAAACCAGCGCGCCTGCAACTTGCGTATCCAATAACGCCAAGCCGCGTACGCCAAGCGCGGATCACCATCGACATGCTCCTCGAACTGCCGCTCGTCCGGCGCAGCGTCGGCAAGGCAGCCGAACTCGGGGGTTAGTCCCCGAAGCGTTCGGATCAGTCCGAGTTGCGCCTTGACCACGGCGGCAACGAGACCGAAGCGCGCGCTTTGCGCGAATTCGAGAGAGGCTTCGGCTTCCAACTGCACGCTCTCGAGCGGCTCGCCGCTGGCAAGCAGGTGCGTGATCAGGGCGCCGCGCGAGATGCTGGCAAAACTCAAGTCGCCTGTCTGCTGCGCCGTCTCGATGGCCGTGCGCACCGATGCCACGGCCGTGCGCACATGCCGCGTCCAGGGAACCACATGCGAGAAGCCAAGGTAGACTCTGGCCTTGAAACCGAGCAGCCCGTGCTTTTCCGTCAAATCGACGCTGACTTGGCCGAAACGGAACCCCGCTTCGTAGTCGCCGAACAGCGGCCCCAGAAGCATGCCAAGCCAGACATAGGCAAAGCACGAACCAGCGCCGTTACCGTGCTTCAGGCTGAAGTTCGCCATGTGGGCCGTAATGAGACAATGTAAATTGCCATCGGTGAACACCGCCGGTGGGATCAGCTGAGCGAGCACGTCCAGGGTCCCGCGCAGAACGGGATCGTCCACTTGAGGCAAGGCGGCGAGTGCTTCGATGGCGCGGTCTCCAATCCGACGCCACATCTCGTCGAATTCCCGCTGGACTTCGTCCTCCGTCGGGTGCGGCGACCAAACGATCCCTACACGCTGAAGGTATTCGAGTCCGACCGAGACGGCCCGGTCGCTCTGGTCCAGGGTCATGTAGAGCGGCATGCGCAAACAGGCCAGCGCGGCGAGGTCTGGAAGGTTCTGCGCACGCCCCCAAAGCATGGCGAGCCGCTCTTCCGCCGCAGCCACATCGCCGGTGAGAAACTCGCATTCAGCCCGGTGCAATTCCAACGTGAAGGCGAGACCGTACGGGTCCTGCCAGCAGTCTTCCGCCAGCAGCGCCCGGCCGGCAATAAAATACTTGAGCGCCGAAGCGTAGGCCGTCGACGCCTCGGCGCGTTTGCCCGCGACCAGGTTCAATCGCGCCAGTTCTTCGCGTTCGGCCACCGAATCGATCAAGGCCTCACCAAGATTGAGTTGGTTGACGATCTCGAAGACCGTTTCCTCCCGGTGTTCTTCGGGCGTTCCCGCCAGCAGCAGCCTGCCAATCCTGAGATGAACCTGGGCGCGCGAGGCTTCGGGGATCAGCGCGTAAGCAGCCTCGAGCACTCGGTCGTGGGCGAATCGGTACGCACCGCCGAGTCGCTGGACAAGCTCTTGTCGGATAGCCTCCGCCAAGGCCTGCGGCACCTGCTCTTTCGACATCTCCAACGCCAAGGAAAGCGTTGAAATCCCTGCGGCGCTGCCAAGGCAGGCAAGCTTTTGCAAGGTGTCCTGGCTCTGGCCGGACAGGCGCGTCAGTTTGCGCGCCAAAAGGTTCGCCACGTTGTCAGTGTATTTCGTTGCGCGAATGCGCTTGAGATTCCAAGACCACTGACCCTTGCGTCGGTCGAAGGCGATCAACCCTTCGTCGGCAAGAGCCGACAGGAACTCGATGGCAAAGAACGGGTTGCCCGCGGTCTTGGTATGGACAAGCCGCGCCAGCGGTTCGGCTCGAACGACGCCGCAATGCAAGGTGTCGGCAACCAATTGCGTCAAGTCCACGACGGCCAACGGTTCGAGTTTGATCTCCTGCGGCAACAAGCCCGCGTTGCTGATGGACTCCAGCTTTGCCGTGAGCGGATGATCGGGGCCGACCTCGTTGTCCCGGTAGGCGCCGATGAACAATAGACAGCCGGTGTCCTGCTGAGTCAGGAGATCTTCCATGACATCCAGCGTCGCGGCGTCGGCCCATTGCAAATCGTCGAAGAACAGAACCAGCGGGTGTTCGCGACGGGCGAAGACGCCGACGAAGTGGCGAAACACCCGCTGAAAACGGGCCTTGGCCTGCTTCGGTTCCAATTCCGGCACCGGCGGCTGCTCGCCGAGAACAAGCTTCAAGTCCCCGACAAGCTCCATGATCAGCCGCCCGTTGGGTTCCAGCGCCGTCTCGAGGGTCCGGCGCCAGCCGTCGAGTTCGGCTTCGCTCTTGCCGAGCAGAAGGCGGATCAGCTTCTCGAAGGCTTGCACCAGCGTGGAATAAGGGACGTTGCGCTGGGATTGGTCGAACTTGCCCGATGCATAGAGGCCGTGCGACGAAACCAACGCCTTGTGCAACTCGTTCACGACCGAGGACTTGCCAACCCCAGAGTAGCCAGACACAAGCACCATTTCCGGCCTGCCGCCTTCCGCCGTCCGCTTGAAGGCGGCGAGCAGCGTCCCGATTTCCTGCTCACGTCCGTACAGCTTCTCAGGAATCAACAGGTGCTCAGGAATGTCGCGCGTGCCGAGCGCAAATGCCTTGATGTCCCCGCCCTGCCGCCACTTGGCGGCACAACTCTCCAAATCGGCCTTCAGGCCCGCAGCGGTCTGGTAGCGATCCTCCGGGTTTTTCGCCAGCAGTTTCAGGACGATGTCCGAGAGCGGCGCGGGAATCTCCGCCCGATATTGGCTCGGCGGCGCGGGTTTCAGCGCCACATGGCAGTGAACCCATTCCATCGGCTCGGTGGCGGCGAAGGGAAGGCGCCCGGCTAGCATGCGGTAGAACGTGATGCCGAGTGAATAGAGATCGCTACGGGAATCGACCGAGCGGTTCATGCGGCCCGTCTGCTCCGGCGCGATATAAGCCAGCGTGCCGGCGATGAGTTCGGGCGCATCGGGGGCCTGGCGTTCGCGGGCCAGCAGGGACGCCATGCCGAAGCCCGTGAGCTTCACCTGAACGCCGCCATCAGAGTCATCGGCGGCGACCAAGATGTTCTCCGGCTTGATGTCCTTGTGCACCACCCCCTGCCGATGGAGAGCCGCCAGAGCCTGGGTGGCGCCAACTGCGACCGCGAAGAACCGCTCCAACGGCAACGGCCCCGCCAAGTCATCGGCCAGCGCGTGGCAGGCAAAATCCTCCAGAACCAACGCCAAGGTGCCGCCATGGCGTTCAAGTTGCAACGGCCTTACCGCAAACGTGGGATCGAGTCCGCGAGCCACTTCATACTCGCTCTCCAACTGCATGATTGCCGCAGCTGGTGGGTGGGTCGAAACGGGCGCCTTCAGCAGGACAGACTCGCGACGCGGCGACAGCGCCCGCCAGACGGTGAAATGTCCCGCCTCGCCGACAATGGAGATCAGCTCAAATCCGGCGATGGTCACTTTGTCTACGGCCATGAACAAACCTCGATGTCAGCGGGTTAGACGCTTTCACATCACGTTGAGCAGCGAGCGACACCGTCGGCACACCATCGACTCTTGTCCGGCACTCCCAGGATACCGATTCGGCGGTATGTAAACAGTATACGCAGCGTTTTCGTTCGCCAGTGCGCGCTTCAGGCTCGGCCGCTTTCGTATCCGGTGGGCGAGGATCTCCTCTATCACGTCGCGCTTTGCCGCATTGGGTCAAGCGACCTTTTGCGTCGCCAGACGGTTCTCCTTCAGTCCCCGCAAAGCATAAAACGGGCACGTATCGTCACAATCCCGTCACGCCGGCAACGGAATTCGGGGAGATGCGATGTTATGCAGAAACAAGCGATGTGATGGTTGTTTCTTGTGTGATTCTCTAGCTACCTGATACTGAAGGAGTGCGATTTCAGGTTCACACGGCAGGTGTCACCGGTTCAATCCCAGCACCGAAAACCAATCTAATCAATCAGTTAGAAACCACGACGGCATCGTTTGGGGTTCCTGGGCGATTGTCTGCCACACGCGGGTCACACCCGTTCGCGAACGGGCAAGCAGGCGCCTGGCAACCTTCAGAACACACAGCCCCTGTCAGCGGCAGGCTCGAAGAGCCGGACCCTGCCCCTCGGCCAGCAACCCGCCTGGTTCGGGATTTCACTCTCCCCTGCTTCCCTACCGGTCGCCCGCGCAGGTCTTGCTGCTTACCCAAGCCGTTCGTGGCTATCTTCTGATGACGGGCGCTTTGGGGGAATTCCCGACAACGGGCCTTTGCCACGGTGGTTCCGGGGACAGTTTTCATGAAGGGTGGTGAGCGGAAAGAACCGGCCAAACGGTTCTGCTGGAGCCTGCTACCATCGTCACCCCACCTCCGTCCCCGTCGTGCTGCGATACCCCCTCTTTTCGACGGGAGGCGTGCTCGGGCGTTTCTTTCCGCTCGCAGCGGCATCCATACTCAGTACGAACTGCTCGGCCGCCGTAATGAACTCGCTCTTGCGCGCGTCGATGCCCAGCACGGGGGCAAACTCGGCGAACTTATCCAAAGCAGCATCCAATAGCTTGACGACACCCGCCGGCGTCGTTGCGACCAGCGATTTGAAACGCCGCACAAACGCTTCCAGACGTTCGTTCGGAGACACCGGATCGTCCATCAGTGGCAGGTCGCAGAGTTCGTTGGCAAAGGCCGCATACTGTTGCTGAATTTGGGCAACATCGACCGCTTTTGGTAACTCGCCGGGGCCCGGGTAGCGCATGCTGCAACGAAGCGTCTCCGGAAACTTCCAGGTCTCCGCTACAGCAACACCGAGTTCGCCATAGCCAATGCCCAGCACGCGGTGGGCGGCCACCTCTTCCGGCAGACCTTCGGCCGTATGCAGGTGCACAATCTCCCGGTATTCCTCGGGAAAACAGAAGATGCACAGACTCTTACCCAGCTTGTGGAACAGCCCGCAGATAAAGGCCTCTTCCGCGAGATCCTTGCGGCCCGTCTGCACCGAGAGGTGGCGGGCTATCAACGCACTGACGAAGGAACTTATCAGGGCATTCTGCAGCTCCACCTGTCCGGATTGCAGATGGTGGAAATAGATCAGCCCGTTGCAGGTCATCCTGATCTGCTTTGTGCCGAGCAGGCGGATAGCGTGCGAGACAGTGTTGACCCCCTGACCGACGCGTCCGTAGAAGGCCGAATTGGCAAGCTTCAGCAGCTTGTTGGTAATGGCGTAGTCACGCAGCACAACCTTGGCCAGGGTATCGGCACTGGCGCGGCTGTCGTCATCGGTCAGCCGGTTGATCTCGAGGAGGTTGTTGGTCAGGGCCGGAAAATCGGATTTGCGCTGCATACGGCGAAGTAAAAACTCCACCGTCCCATGCGGCCGCGCATCGCCTAACGTTTTCTCACACCAGCTGTCCAGCGCCCGCTTCATTTCGGCGGCGTCGGCATAGCGGCGGTGCGCATCGTGGCTCAGCGCGCGCTGCAAGATGTCCTGCAAATCGGGATCGAGACCGATCTGCTCAAGCACATCCAGATTCAGTTTGCCCTCCGCAATAGCGCGAATGACCCCGTGAAGACTGCCGATCTTGAAAGCGGGCTTGCCAACCAGCAACTCGTAAAGAATCAGCCCCAGGGCGAAGACATCGGTGGCCGGCGTGAGCGGCTCCCCATTGAAATGCTCCGGTGACATATAAAAAGGCGTGCCAATCACATCACTCCCGGCCGGGTTGTCGTCGGGCCCACCAACCACCTTCGCCAAGCCGAAATCCATAATCCGGGGCAACCCTTCCTTGTCGAGCATGATGTTCGCCGGCGACAAATCCAGATGTACCACGCCTTGGGCATGGGCATGAGCCATACCCTCCAGAACCGGCCGGAACAAGTTGAGCGCTTCGGAAACGGTCAACACAGGGCGCTTGCAGAGCTGCTTGCCGAGGGTGGTTCCATCGACATAGGCAAACACCAGATACGGACGCCCCTTGTGTAGGCCGATTTCGTATAAGGGGATGATATTGGGATGCGTCAGCTTCGCCGTGATGCGGGCTTCCGCGGGGCGCAAAGGCATCGCCGATGCATACTTGTCCTGCAGCTTCAGGAGCTTGATCGCAACACGTCGTTCGAGGTCAGGATCAAACGCGAGAAAAACCGCACCTTGAAGGCCACTACCCAACGGGCGTTCAACCATGAAACGCCCTATCCTGTATTTGGTGTTTGGTTGGCCCGGCACTGGTCCCATAGTGCTCAAACTCTTCTCGCCCAACTTCCAGCGTTAGACTGAAACCTCCGCCGGTTCCGAATGGTCCACCTCATTCGGCAAGTCGAACGAACCGGCAAATCCACCGGGGTAGGGTCTAAGTTGGGAGTCGGCTACACCAACGCAGGCGGCGCGTCTCTGCCGTACGTGCTCGCGCATACAGTATCCCTAACAATTTTGTCGGCAGGAGCCGCCAATACTTTAGGGCGCATGTATCGAAATGTGACCGATGTCCGAAAAAAATCGATCACCGACGAACATCACCCGTAAACTCAATACTATTGATCAATTTTCTCTGCTTTATCCGTGGAATGATCCGGCCTCCGGCCAGCCAGGTCATACGTCCTGCGGGGCGAGACGCGCGTCGAGAGTCGGGGGTGGCGGCGAACTGTCCTTGAGGGGAGATCCGCACCGAAACCGGCCGCCCCCTCGACGACGTCGGGTCGCACCGCATGGGACCCTCGAAGAACAAACCCCAGACGCCGGTTGCGGATGTTGTTGTCACCACCCAGTTACCGCGTGAGCGACGACCGACCCAGCTTCGTACCAACCCTCGCGCAGCGAGCGAAAGCTCTCGTGATGCCCAGCGACCGGCGAGAGGGGCAGCAGCGCCGGGGCTTCACGCAGCAACGCCTGCGCCGCCAGCGTGCCGAAGGTGACCCCGGGTCCGATCCCGCGGCCGGAATAACCAAAGCAGCCGTAGCCGCGGGTGCCGATTGCCACGAGTTTCGGTATGTGGTCGCCGGTTACTGCAATTCGGCCACACCAGGCATGCTCCAGGCGACGCTGTCCCAGCCAGGGAAATAACTGACCAAGTTTGCGTTTCGCCCACCCTGCGTGCACCCCGGCACCGAGTCCCTCCAGATTGCCGATACCGCCGATGATCAGGCGCCCAGCTCGATCGGTGCGGAACGAAGACATCACCAGTGCGGTATCCCAGCATCCTTCCCCGCCCGGCAGCACGCAGTCGCGCTCCTTGCTATCCAATGGCGCGGTCGCAGCCTGAAAAAAGTGCAACGGAACGGTTTGCGGTGCCGGTGTTCCTATCGCCAAGCGGTGGTAAGCGTTCGTTGCCAAAAGTAGTGATCGGGCCTTAATCGTGCCGCCTTCGGTCTCCACCACCCAGGTATCGTTGATCTGCTCCAAGCGGCGCACCGGACTCTGGGCGTGCACGGACGCTCCCGCCTCAACCGCAGCGCGAGCCAATCCGCGGCACAGCGCCAGAGGCTGCACGGTACCGGCGCGCGCATCGTGAAGCGCGCCGTGATAGCGCAACGACCCGGTGCGCCGTGCCGTCTCGCCGGCATCCAGCAGCGTGACCGGAGCCCCGCGCGCCCGCAGCTGGCGCATCCGCTCCTCCAGGTTGCGCAGACCCGCCGCGGAATGGGCGCAATGCAGGGTGCCGTTGCGCACCGGCTCGCAGTCGATGGCGTGGCGCTCGATGAGATCGAACACGCGCGCGGGAGCGGTGTCCAGATGCGCCATCAGGCGCTCACCCTCCGCCTTCCCCAGCGTTTTCTGGATCACCTCCGGCGGCAACCACAATCCGGCGTTCGCCAAACCTACGTTGCGCCCCGAACCGCCGTAGCCAATCTGCGCCGCCTCGACCAGGCAGACGCTGGCCCCCGAGCGCGCCGCTTCCAGCGCCGCGGCGCAACCGGTAAATCCGCCGCCCACCACCACCAGATCCACCGTCTTGCGCACCCCCAGAGGTGGGGCATCGACGTGCTCGCGGCAGGTGTCCTCCCACAGGTTGCCGATCACTCTAGAAGTCAAACTTCACCCCCTGCGCCAGCGGCAGTTCGGCAGAGTAGTTCACCGTATTGGTCTGGCGGCGCATGTAGCCCTTCCAGGCATCGGAACCGCTCTCGCGCCCGCCGCCGGTCTCCTTCTCGCCACCGAAAGCCCCGCCGATCTCGGCGCCCGAGGGACCGATGTTGACGTTGGCGATACCGCAGTCGGAACCGGCGGCGGAAAGGAAGGTTTCCGCCTCGCGCAGGTTGAGCGTGAAAATGCACGAGGAGAGCCCCTGCGGCACGTCGTTCTGCAGCGCGATGGCCTCCTCCAGGGTCTCGTAGCCGAGGACGTAGAGGATGGGGGCGAAGGTCTCGGTACGTACCGTTTCGGTCTGCGCCGGCATTTCGACAATGGCCGGCTCCACGTAAGCGCCGCCCTGCGGAACACCCGCGGTGACCGCCCGGCCTCCGTGGACGGCGCCGCCCTCCGCCTTGGCCTGCGCCAGCGCCGCCTGCATACGCTCGCTTGCCGCGCCGTCGACGAGCGGGCCGACCAGCGTGTCGGAGTGGCGCGGATCGCCGATGGGCAGGCTGGCGTAGGCCTTGGTCAGGCGGTCCACCAAATCCCCACGGATCGAGTGGTGCACGATGAGGCGCCGCAGCGAGGTACAACGCTGGCCCGCCGTCCCCACCGCCGAGAACACGATGGCGCGTACCGCCATATCCAGATCCGCCGACGGCGCCACGATCATGGCGTTGTTGCCGCCCAGCTCCAGGATCGGCCGCCCGAAGCGCGCCATCACCTTGGGTCCGACCACGGCGCCCATGCGTGTGGAACCGGTGGCCGAGACGATGGGCACATCGCGCGATTCCACCAGCGCCTCGCCAATGGCGGGACCGCCGATCACCAGTTGTGCCAGCCCCTCGGGCGCGTCGCCGAAGCGTTGCAGTGCCCGCCCCAGGGCCTTCATGGAAGCCATGGCCGACAGCGGTGTCTTCTCCGACGGCTTCCAGATCACCGGATTGCCGCACACCAGGGCGAGCGCCGCGTTCCACGACCAGACCGCGACGGGGAAGTTGAAGGCGCTAATGACGGCGCACGGACCCAGCGGATGCCAGCTCTCCATCATGCGATGGCCGGGGCGTTCGGAGGCGATAGTCAACCCGTAGAGCTGGCGCGACAGACCCACGGCGAAATCGCAGATATCGATCATCTCCTGCACCTCGCCCAGCCCCTCGGAGAGGATCTTGCCCGCCTCCAGGGTCACCACAGTACCCAGCGCGGCCTTGGCGGTGCGCAGTTCCTCGCCCAGCAACCGCACCAGCTCGCCGCGGCGCGGCGCCGGTACCTGGCGCCAGGCGCGGAAGGCCTGCTGCGCCTGGGCGATCACCTCGGGCATGTCGGCCGGGTCGGTCTCCCGCACCCGCGCGATCTCCGCCCCATCGATGGGCGAGTGCACCGCCAGGGTTCCGCCGCTGAGCTCAACTTGGGTCAGTCCCGCCGCGTTGAGGATCTCTTGGTAATTCATCTCACACTCCCGTGGTGACGGATGTGCGCTGCTCCTCCATACCCATGGAGACCAGCAGCGGTGCCGTCTGTTGCTGTAGTTGAAAATCGCGCTTGCTGCGCATGCCGCGCCAATCCACCAGGATCAACGCCTGCGCCAGCGCGCCGCCCAGGGTGGTGCCGGGGCCGGTCACGATGAACAGGTCGGGCGCGAATTCGTGCGCCGCGATGCGTACCGCATGGGTGAAATCATAGGTCTCGGTCACCTGGTGGCCCAGGGTGTAGTCCCACAGCGCCAGAGTATCCGTGGCGCCGGGCCACCAGATGGCGCCGCGTCCGTCGATCATGGGCAGCCTGGGCTGGCCGAACAGCTCGGGCGCCAGACGCGCGCGGCCACGCTCGGCAACCGGTGCCTGCAACGCGCAGTGGAAACCCGCGTGATTGGCCAGGCGCATGGGGAAACGACCCTGCAGCGGCGGCACGGTCTGCTCGAAGGCCGCCAGCCCGGCCTCGTTGCCGGCCAGCACCAGCATTCCACCCAGATCGATGGAGAACGCCAGCACGTGGTCGGGACGGGCGTCGATCTCCGCCACCAGCGCCAACAACTCCGCTTTACGACCTGCGTCGGGTGTCCACTCCTCGTCCACAAATGGGTAGATGAGCTGTCCTCCGATCAGCGCCTCCTGCATCAGCGTGCCCATGCTGTTGGCCACCTCGAAGCCCGCCTCGGGTGACAGCGCACCGCCCACGGCCAGCGTCGAATACCAGCCCATTGAGTTGCCGGTCACGGCGACCACGTCTATCCGCTCGCGATCGATGGCGAGAAAGTCGCCCAGCGTCGCCGCGTAGATGAGGGCCGAGGCGTTGTCGCCGCGCGTATGCCTGGCCAGCGAATAGGTGGCCGCGCGGTCCAGCGCCGACAGGGTCTCCTGTCCCAACGTTTCACGACGCGCGTCGAAATCATCCAGCAACGCCTGGTCGCCGAAATGGCGCTGCAGGTAGCCGAGTTCGCTCTTGGTGTAGGTGCCCCGTCCGGGGCAGATGACCACGGCGGTTTTCATTGCGCCTCCCCGAACAGTGCCATGGCCGTCTCGACAATGGTGTCCGCCGACGGCAGGGTCGCGGCATACGCCGGACCGGTGGCGATGAAGCTGTCCTCTGCGGTCAGCCGCGCCAGCGGCGCCTGGGTACGTTCGGTGAACAACGCCATCAGCGCCTCGGCGACGCCGCCCGAACGCCGGGTTTCATCCACGATGAGGATGCGTTTGGCCCCGTCCACCGCCTGCACCAGCGCATCGGCAGGCAGCGGCGACAACCAGCGCAAGTCGATCACCCGCGTCCGTACTCCCGCCTCCGCCAGGCGCCGCTCGGCCTGGCGCGACAGATAGTAGCCGTTGCCGAAGCTGACGATGGCCAAATCTTCGCCGGCGCCGTGTACGCCCACCTCGCCCAGCGGGATCCGCTCGTCCACGTGAGGATAGATGCTCATCCAGCCACCGTCGTTGCCATGAAGATCGCGCATGGGATAAAGCGCGATGGGCTCCAGGAACACCACCACCCGCTGCTCCTCGCGGGCCAGGCGCACGCACTCGCGCAGCATGCGCGCCGCATCGGCACCGTTGGAGGGGCAGGCGAGGATCACGCCGGGGATGTCGCGCAGTACCGCCACCGAGTTGTCGTTGTGGAAGTGGCCACCGAAGCCCTTCTGATAACCCAGTCCGGCAATGCGCACCACCATCGGGTTGGCGTACTGGCCGTTGGAGAAGAACGGCAGCGTCGCCGCCTCGCCGCGGATCTGATCCTCGGCGTTGTGCAGATAGGCCAGGAACTGGATCTCGGGCAGGGGGATGAAACCGTTGTGCGCCATGCCGATGGCCAGCCCGAGGATCGATTGCTCATCCAGCAGCGTGTCGATCACCCGGTCGGCGCCGAAGCGCTCGCGCAGCTTCTGGGTCACACCGTACACGCCACCCTTGCGCCCGATGTCCTCGCCCATCAGCACGAGCTCGCTGTGCTCCAGCATCAGGTCAGCGAGCGTCCAGTTGATGATGCGTGAGAGGATCTGCGGCTCATCCGGCGCCTCCCTCCGACCACCGAAGACCGCCGCACGCGCAGCGGCACTGGGGCGTGGAATCGGGCGACAGCGCCGCGGCGGCGGGATGAGGCTGGCCATCACCTCACCGGCGGTTTTCAGCCGCGGGCGCCGCACCACCTCGGCAGCGATGCGTCCGACCCGCGCGTTGGTCTCCTCATAGATCGCCAGCGCCGCGGCGGGCGTCAACGCCCCGGCCTGATCCAGCAGCCGCACCGAATGGAGCAGCGGATCGTTGGCCTCCTCCGCCTCCACCACCTCGCGTGGCAGATAGGTGGTGGGCAGATCGGCACCCGCGTGGCCGTAGAGACGGACGGTGCCGACGTGGAGGAAGGCGGGTTTCTTCAGCCGCCGCACATAACTGACAGCCTCGGCGGCAACGCGGTAGGTCTCGTAAATATCCAGCCCGTTGCAGAAAAAGTACTTCAACCCCGGGCGCTGACTGAAGGTGGCGGCAATCCAGCCCCGTGGCGTCTTGGTCGAGATGCCGATACCGTTGTCCTCGCACACAAACAGCAGCGGCAGAGGAATGGACTGGAACGCGGTCCACTGCGCCGAGTTGAACGCGCCCTGCGCGGTGGAGTGATTGGCCGAGGCATCGCCGAAGGAGCAGTAAATGATGGCATCGTCGGGCAGAGTTTGGTGCTCGGGGCGATGGCGCCGCGCCGCGCCGATGGCGTAGGCCGCGCCCACCGCCTTGGGCAGGTGGCTGGCGATGGTGGAGGTCTGCGGCGGGATGTTGAGCGCCTTGGAACCCAGCACCTTGTGGCGCCCGCCCGAGATGGGGTCTTCCGTGGAAGCGGCGAAGCTCAGCAGCATATCCCAGGCGATGGACTGGCCCGGCACCTGGGCGGCACGTCCGATCTGGAACGCCGCGTCGCGGTAGTGCAGGAAGGCCATGTCGGTCGGCCGCAGCGCCGCGGCCAGCGCCGCCAGTCCCTCGTGCCCCGAGGAGCCGATGGTATAAAAGCCCTGTCCCGCCTTCTGCAGCGCCCGGCTCTGCCGATCCAGGGCACGGCTCAGGCAACCGGCGCGGTAGATCTGCACGGCGTCGGCAACCGTCAACGGCCCGCTGGGGGCGCCGCCTTCCGGCAGCTCCCGCGCCGCCACCCGGCGCAGGAAGTTGTTGTGAACGATCTCAGCGCGATCCATAAAGCGTCACTCTACCCTCTGTCGCCCATCGCGGCCCACTCAGCAAAAGGCCTGCAAACCGGTGATGGCGCGGCCAAGGATGAGAGCGTGGACGTCGTGGGTGCCCTCGTAGGTGTTGACCGTTTCCAGGTTCACCATGTGGCGCATGACGTCGAACTCCTCGTGGATGCCGTTACCGCCGTGCAGGTCGCGCGCCGCGCGCGCGATGTCCAGCGCCTTGCCGCAGTTGTTGCGTTTGATGGTCGAGATCATCTCCGGCGCAGCTCGCCCCTCCTCGAGGAGCCGCCCCACCCTCAGTGCCCCCTGCAGACCGAAAGCGATCTCGCTCATCATGTCGGCGAGCTTCTTCTGGAAGAGTTGGGTCTGGGCGAGCGGCCTGCCGAACTGCTGGCGATCGAGACCGTATTGGCGCGCCGCGTGGAAGCAGTTCTCGGCCGCTCCCATCACCCCCCAGGCGATGCCGTAGCGGGCGCGGTTGAGACAGCCGAAAGGCCCCTTCAGCCCCTCCACACCCGGCAACAGCGCATCCTCGGGCACCACCACATCGTCCATCACGATCTCACCGGTGACGGATGCGCGCAGCGACAGCTTGCCGCCGATCTTCGGCGCGCTGAGCCCCGGCATCCCCTTTTCCAGAAGGAAGCCGCGGATCTTTCCGCCGTGGGCTGCGGACTTCGCCCACACCACGAACACATCGGCGATGGGCGCATTGGAGATCCAGGTCTTGGAGCCCGACAGCACGTAACCCGCGTCGGTCTTGCGGGCGACCGTGCGCATGGAGCCCGGGTCGGAGCCCGCATCGGGCTCGGTCAGGCCGAAACAGCCAATGAGGCGGCCCGCGGCGAGCCCGGGCAGGTACTTCTCGCGCTGCGCCTCGGAGCCATAGGCGTGGATGGGGTACATCACCAGCGACGATTGCACACTCATCATGGAGCGGTAGCCCGAATCCACCCGCTCGATCTCCCGCGCGACGAGACCGTAGCTCACGTAGCCCGCACCCAGACCGCCGTATTGCTCCGGAACGGTGATGCCCAACAGCCCCATCTCGCCCATCTCGCCGAAGATCTCCGGCGCGATCCGCTCTTCGCGGTAGGCCTCTCGGACCCGTGGGGCCAGCTTGTCGGCTGCGTAGGAAGCGGCGCTGCTTGCGATCATGCGCTCCTCCTCGCTGAGCTGGTCGTCGAAGCGGAACGGGTCCGCCCAGTCGAACGTTGCGAGCGACGGTCCGTAACCGTCTGCGGACAAGGAGCGGTTCATGGCTTCAACCTGTGTGGGTTCGATTATGACTGGAGCTCTTCCAGCGCCCCCCGGAGACGGCCAAGACCTTTGGCAAGGTCGTCCTCAGAGTAGGCGAAGGAGAGACGGAAATGGCCCGGCAGACCGAAGGCACGTCCGGGCACCACAGCGACGCCCGCGGTCTCGAGCAGATAACGGCAGAGTTCGGCGTCACTGTCGAAACCACCCTGTTTGTCCGCAGCGAGCAAGCTGGCGCAGGAGGGGAAGACATAGAAGGCGCCTTCCGGTACCGGGCAGTCGAGCCGCCCCGTCGCATTCAAATCGGCCACCACCCGATCGCGCCGTGCACGCAGGATCTCCCGGCGCGCGTCGAGCAGCGTCTGATCGCCGGTCAACGCGGCAAGCGCAGCCGCCTGCGCCACCGAGCAGGCGCCGGATGTGCTCTGCCCCTGCACGGCGGTCATGGCCCGGATCAGCTCGCCGGGCCCGATCCCCCAACCGATGCGCCAGCCGGTCATCGAATACGCCTTGGAGACACCGTTCACGATCAGCGTCCTGTCGCGCAAGGCGGGCACCGCCTCTGCGAAGGAGAGGAACGGGACGAAGCTCAGGTGCTGATAGATCTCGTCGGCGATCACCCACACCTGTGGCGCACGCTCCAGAACTGCAGCCAGTGCCGCCATCTCGTCACGCGAATAGACCGCCCCCGTGGGATTGGCCGGCGAGTTGAGCAGCAGCCAGCGGGTACGTGGAGAAAGCGCCCGTTCCAACGCCGCCGGCGTCAGCTTGAAACCCGCTTCAATGGGACAGGGAACGGTCACCGGCACTCCCCCGGCGAGCCGTACCATATCGGCGTAGCTGGTCCAGAAAGGGGCTGCCATGACGACCTCGTCGCCCGGATTCAGCGTGGCGAGAAAGGCGTTGCCCAGGACCTGCTTGGCCCCGGTGGAGACGATGACGTTGGCGTCCGACAGCCCGTCGCCGGCAAGCGCTGCAATGGCGGCGCGCAAATCCCCCGCGCCGACGGTCGGCGTATAGCGGGTTTTGCCGGCCAGCGCCGCCGCATGCGCCGCCTCTATGACGTGGGACGGGGTCGGGAAATCGGGTTCCCCGGTACTGAGCGCGACGACGTCACGCCCCTGGGCGCGCAGCCAGGCCGCGGTTTCCGAGATCCGGACGATCTCGGAAACCTCCAATCCCTGCATGCGCCGCGCAGGACGAAAGGCCGCTAAACTGTGCGCTTTTATCAAGATGCGATCCCTGAACAATTGGAGAATCGCCTTTTGTAATCCTATTTACTGAGCTAGTCTAACGATAAATAGTGGAAGCTTATTGAGATAAACTCACATGATCGGGCCGCGACGCTTCTTGCCATCCCTCAGCTCCCTGCTGGCACTGGAGGCGGTCGACCGTTTAGGCAGCGCCTCTGCCGCGGCCGAGGAGTTGTCGCTGACCCACGGCGCCATCAGCCGTCAGTTGAAGGTGCTCGAAACGCAGCTCGACGTCCCCCTCATCCAACGGGACGGGGTGCGCCTCAAGCTCAATCCGGCCGCCGCGGAGTACTGCGGGATCGTCCGCGGCCTGTTGCAGGACCTTTCGCGGGCGACGTTGAAGCTGAAGGCCAACCCGACGGGAGGAAGCCTCAATCTGGCTATACTCCCCGCCTTCGGCATGCACTGGCTGGCGCCGCGCCTGAGAGAATTCGCCAACCGTCATCCCGAGGTCACGGTCAACCTCTCGACCCGACTGAAACCCTTTGACTTTGGGGACGAGGACTTCGATGCAGCCATCCATTTCGGCCAGCGCGATTGGCCTGCGGTGAACTACCTCTTGATCGCCACCGAAACGGTCATGCCGGTCTGCGCACCGGATCTGATCGGCGCGCGCCCCGCCCAGGCCTCCGACATCCTGCGCTACCCGCTCCTGCATCTGGAAACGCGCGCCGACGCTTGGGAGCAGTGGTTCAACACCCACGGCATCGAAGTCTCGGGGCTGCGCGGCATGCTGTTCGATCAATTCTCGACCATGGCTCAGGCGGCGATACACGGCCTGGGGGTGGCGCTGCTGCCCAGCTACCTGGCACAGACCGAGATCCGCAACGGCCGGCTGATCTGCATCTACGGGGAGGCGGTGGAGAATTCGGGGAGCTACTACCTGGTGTGGCCCAACGCCCGCCCCCCGCGCCCACCGCTGCTCAAGTTCGCCCGCTGGCTGGAGCAGATCATTCACCCGCCCGCCGCCGGTGGCGGTGACTCCGCGGCCCTCTGAAAGAGTCCGCCATGGTGCATAGCGATGGCTATGCTCCCGCGGGCGATCGTCCAAGCGGCTTTGCCAGCTTGACCCTGATTGATGAAATACATCCCTGTATTTCACCCCGCCGGGGCCGCTTCGCTCTCCCCATCCGCTCCCGGCGGATGGGTCCCGAACCCTTCGTGCAACATGCGGGCTTGAACTTCAACCACCAAGTTCAAAACGCATTCTTGACTCATCTCAATGGCCTCTCCCGCGCAGGATCTTGGGCTAGGTTCTAACCTGACGGAATAGGAACACCACACTCACCGACATGGCGACCACCACCACAAACCCACCTTCCCGCGCCTGGCATGCGTTGAACCCCGAGGAGGTGCTCACCGGGTTCGCGAGCGACAGCAACGGCCTGGGCAACGACCAGGTCGCCGAGCGCCGGGCACGTTATGGGCCCAACCGGCTGCGCCCGCCGGAACGGCGCGGGCCGTGGATGCGCTTCGTGCTGCAGTTCCACAACCTGCTGATCTACGTACTGCTCGCCGCGGCAGTCATGACCGCATTTCTCGCCCACTGGGTCGATACCGGGGTCATCCTCGCCGTGGTGATTCTCAACGCGCTGATCGGTTTCATCCAGGAAGGCAAGGCCGAGAAGGCCCTGGACGCCATCCGCAACCTGCTCTCGCCGCAGGCCGTGGTACGCCGCAACGGCCACCAGATGCAGGTGGACGCCTCCCAACTGGTGCCGGGCGACATCGTCATCATCCGCTCCGGCGACAAGGTACCGGCCGACCTGCGGTTGCTGAACACGCGCGATCTGCAAATCGAAGAGGCCATGCTCACCGGAGAATCGCTGCCCGCCGAGAAAGCGACCGACGCGGTGGCGGACAACGCCCCCCTGGGTGACCGGGTCGGAATCGCCTACTCCGGCACCCTGGTCACCCATGGGCAGGGAACCGGCGTGGTGGTCGCCACCGGCGATGCCACCGAGATCGGCCAGATCAGCAGCCTGCTGCGCGACGTGGAAACCCTCACCACCCCGCTGCTGCGCCAGATGGCCGCCTTCGCGCGCCTGCTCACCGGCGCCATCCTCGCCGTTGCGGCACTCACCTTCGCCTTCGGCGTGTGGATCCGCAACTACGCCGCCGCCGACATGTTTTTGGCCGGGGTCGGACTGGCGGTAGCCGCCATTCCCGAGGGACTGCCCGCCATCATGACCATCACCCTCGCCATCGGCGTGCAGCGCATGGCGCAACGCAACGCCATCATCCGCCGCCTGCCGGCGGTGGAGACGCTGGGCGCCGTCACCACCATCTGCTCGGACAAGACCGGCACCCTGACCTGTAACGAGATGACTGCCACCACGGTAGTCACCGGCGGCGGGCTATTCGAGGTCAGCGGCAGTGGCTACGACCCGCACGGCGGTTTTGCCCTGGACGGCGCAGCAGTGGACCCCAGCGACCATCCCATGCTGAGCGAACTGGCGCGCGCCGCGTTGCTGTGCAACGACGCCCGCCTCGTCCAGCACGACGAACATTGGGTGCTGGAAGGCGATCCCACCGAGGGTGCACTGATCGCGCTCGGCATGAAAGCAGGACTGGAACCGGGCTTCCAGCAGGAGGAGTGGCCGCGTACCGACGTCATCCCCTTCGAATCGCAGCACCGTTTCATGGCGACCCTGCATCACGACCACGCCAACCATGGCTTCGCCTACGTCAAGGGGGCGCCCGAACGCATCCTCGAAATGTGCACCTGGCAACGCATGCGCGGCGAAGACACCCCGCTCGACCGCCCCTACTGGCGCGAACAGATGGACGTGATGGCGCGCCGCGGACAGCGTCTGCTCGCCATCGCCTGGAAGGCGGCCATGGACGAGCACCGCACCCTCGCCTTCGCAGACGTGGAGACCGGTCTGACGCTGATCGGCGTCGTCGGCATCATGGACCCGCCGCGCCCCGAGGCGATCCAGGCGGTGGATCGCTGCCGCCGCGCCGGCGTCCAGGTCAAGATGATCACCGGCGATCACGCCGTCACAGCCGCGGCCATCGGCGAGCAGATGGGCATCGGCGAAGGTAGCACGGTGGTGACGGGGCAGGAACTGGAGGCGATGGACGACGCGGCCCTGCGCGAGGCGGTGGTCACCACCCAGGTCTTTGCCCGCACCAGCCCAGAACACAAGCTGCGCTTGGTGCAAGCGCTGCAAGCCACCGATCAAATCGTCGCCATGACCGGCGACGGGGTGAACGACGCCCCCGCGCTGAAGCGCGCCGATGTGGGCATCGCCATGGGTCTGAAGGGAACCGAGGTGGCCAAGGAGGCAGCGGAGATGGTGCTCACCGACGACAACTTCGCCTCCATCGCCCACGCCGTGGAAGAGGGGCGCACCGTCTTCGACAATCTGAAGAAGGCCATCATTTTCATCCTGCCCACCAACGGCGGCGAGGCGCTGGCGGTAATTGCCGCCATCCTGCTCGGCATGGAGCTGCCCATCACCCCGGTGCAGATCCTCTGGGTCAACATGATTACGGCGGTCACCCTGGCCCTGGCCCTGGCCTTCGAACCCGCCGAGGCGCGTGTGATGGACCGACCGCCGCGCGCACCCCGCGAGCCGCTACTTTCGACGCTGCTGGTGTGGCGCATCGTGTTCGTCTCGCTGATCCTGGTGGCGGGCACCTTCGGCCTGTTCCTGTGGGACATCACCCGCAGCAACGACCTGGCCCACGCGCGCACCCTCGCCGTCAACACACTGGTGATGTACGAGATCTTCTACCTCTTCAACTCGCGCTACCTCACCGCATCGGTGCTCAACCGCCAGGGGCTGCTGGGCAACCGCTGGGCGCTGGTGGCGGTCGGTGTGCTACTGTTTTTCCAACTCGCCTTCACCTACTTCGGCCCTATGCAGGCGCTGTTTCAAACCCGTCCGTTGGCGCCCTACCATTGGGGCCTCATCGTCGCCGTCGCTTCGTCCGTGCTGTTCCTGGTGGAGCTGGAAAAAATCTGGACGCGGCGACGCCACCACCACCGACCGAGGCGCTAGGTGCTGCCATGGCCACACTGACCTTCTACGGTGCCGCACAACAGGTGACCGGCTCCTGCTATCTGCTCGATACCGGCAAGTACCGGATACTGCTGGAATGCGGCATGGTGCAGGGCGAACCCAACCACCAGCCGGCCGCCGGGTTTCCCTTCGATGCACGCGATATCGATGCGGTGGTGCTCTCCCACGCCCACCTCGACCACTCCGGCCGCATTCCCGAATTGGTCAAAGCCGGCTTCTCCGGACCGGTGTACCTGACGCGAGCCAGCCACGCACTGATCGAACTGTTGCACAAAGATGCCGCGCATCTGGAATTGAAAGATACCGAATGGGAAAACCGCCGCCGCCTGCGCGCCGGCAAGCCTCCGGTCGAGCCGCTGTTCACGCTGGAGGACGTGGAAACGGCGCTGGCACTGCGCGCACCGCAGCGCTACGACCAGACCTTCGAGGTGGTACCGGGCATCGAGTGTTGTTTCCGCGACGCCGGCCACATCCTCGGTTCCGCCATCGTCGAGCTGTGGATCGCCATCGGCAAGGCGAAGCGCAAGCTGCTCTTCTCCGGTGACCTGGGCAACAGCTTCTTGCCGCTGTTGCGCGACCCCGAGGTAATCCGCGAGGCCGACGTGCTGCTGCTGGAATCCACCTACGGCGACCGCGATCACCGCCCCCACGACCAGACCCTGGAAGAGTTCTATGCCGCGCTGGCGGCGGCTGCGGAGAGCGGCGGCAACGTGCTCATCCCCGCGTTCGCCGTGGGCCGCACCCAGGACCTCATCTACCACCTGGGCAACTTACAGCGCACCGGACACCTCGCCCAGCAGGCGGTCTTTCTCGACAGCCCCATGGCCATCGAGGCGAGCAACATCTACACCCACTTCACCGGGCTGTTCAACAGCGAGGATCCGGAGTTCCGCCAGGTGATGCAGCACGACTGGAATCAGTGGCTGCCGAACCTGCAATACAGCCGCACCGCCGAGCAGTCCATGGCCCTCAACCAGATCAAGGGCGGCGCCATCATCATCGCCGGCAGCGGCATGTGCACCGGCGGACGCATCCGCCACCACCTCAAGCACAATCTATGGCGCCGCGAAGCGCACGTATTGATGGTGGGGTTCCAGGCCCGCGGCACGCCGGGGCGGGCACTCATCGACGGGACCAAGCGGCTCAAGCTGCTGGGCGAAGAGATCGTGGTGCGCGCCACCGTCCACACCCTGGGCGGCTTCTCGGCTCACGCCGGGCAATCGCAACTGCTGCGGTGGGCGGGGCATCTCGACCAGGCGCGGCCGCGCTTGCTCCTGGTACACGGCGAACACGACAAGATGCTGGTGCTGCAGCGCGCCTTTCTCGACCACCACGGCTGGAACGCCGCCATCCCCACGCTGGGCGAGACCATCACGCTGTGACGCGGGTGATCTCGCTGGTGCCGTCGTGGACCGAAACCCTCCTCACCTGCGGTGTGGAGGTCATCGGGCGTACCCGCTATTGCATCCACCCCGCACCGCGGGTCGGTGCCATACCGGCACTGGGCGGTACCAAACAGCTCGACTGGTCGCGCTGGCGGCACCTGGCGGCCGATCTGGTGGTCATGGACCAAGAGGAGAACACCCGGACCATGGCCGCGGAGTGTCCGTTCCCGGTACTCGCCAGCCAGGTGCGCTCGCCAGCCGATGCGGCGACGGCATGCGCCGCGCTGGGCCGGCGGTTGAACAACGACAAGCTGCGCGCACTGGGCGAGCGCTGGCAGCGCATCGCTACCACCCACCCTGCGCCGCGGACATGGGATCACCTGCCGGGCGTGATCGAGTGGTGGCGCCGGCCCGAGGTTGCGCCACGCCAGATGATCTATCTCATCTGGCGCAAGCCGTGGATGGGCATCGGACCCGACACCTTCATCGGCTCAGTGCTTACCCGGCTGGGATTCGGCTGGGCGCTGCCTCGCCACGACACCCCCTACCCCACCATCGAGCTGCCCACGGCGAGCGATCCGCCACCGTTGCTGCTGCTCGCCACCGAACCCTACCCCTTCGCCCGTCATCGCGACGCCCTGCTGGAGCTTCCCTACCCCATGGCGCTGGTCGACGGCGAGGCCTACAGCTGGTTCGGCGTGCGCGCCCTGGAGTTTCTGGAACGCCACCTGGTCGAGTGAACCTTGGGCGCGCGGATCGCTTCAGGCATCGTTCAGTTTCGCTCCCGTAATCTGCACCCAACTGAACGGCAACCGCCTCCACCCAAGGGAGCACGACCATGAAAAAGCAGACCCAAATCCTCATCGCCACCCTGACCGCCGCCACGCTCACCGGCACGGCGTGGGCGGGCGACCGTCACGACGAACGTTTCGGCTACCGCGACTTCGCCAAGGTGGTAGACGTCACCCCCATCTATCGCCAGATCGAGGTCTCCACTCCCCGCGAGGAGTGCTGGGAAGAGCAGGTCGTCCACGACGTGCCCACCAATCGTCCCTCCGCCACCCCGGTCATCCTGGGCGGCATCATCGGCGGGGTCATCGGCAATCAGATCGGCAACGGCCGCGGACGCAAGATCGCCACTGTCGCCGGCACCCTGCTGGGCGCCTCCATCGGCGCCGACAGCGTCCGCGCCAACACCCGCTACGCGCCAGTCGCCAGCAGCGAGCAACGCTGCCGCGTGGTACAGGAGAGCTACACCGAGCAGCGCGTGGTCGGCTACCGCGTCAAATACCGCTACCGTGGGCAGATCTACGAGACCCGCATGGACCACGAACCCGGCGATCGCATCCCGCTCAACGTCTCCGTGACCCCGGCCTTCTAGCGAGTGCGTTTTCTCCTCCCGTCCCGGTGGCGGTATCATGCCCGCAGCATGACCGCCACCGCCGCCCACCACGGGGAATCGTATGCTGAAGCCTATCGACACTGCAGCCGGCCACCAACGCACGCCAGCGACGGGCAAGTGCCGCGCCACAGCGCGACGCCTGACACGCAGCTTGCTGACGGCGGCTGTGATCGCGCTGACACTGGCACCGCTGCACGAAGCCGCCGCCCAGAAGAAATCGCGCTCCGCCGAGCTGAGTGCCGAGGAGGCCGCCGCCCAGGTGCAGAAGCGCAGCGGCGGGCAGGCACTGGGCGTGGAGACCGACGAGGTCGACGGACGCAAGGTCTACCGGGTGCGCATCCTGACCCGCGACGGGCGGGTGCGTGAGATCACCGTCGACGCCCGCCGCAGCGACGACTGACCCCACCGTTCCACCGCCGCCATGCGTATCCTGATCATCGAGGACGAAGCTCCGCTGCGCGAGCAGTTGCAAGAGCAACTGCGCGAGCGCGGCTACATCGTCGAAGCGGCAGCGGACGGCGAAGAGGGTCTCTACCTCGCCACCGAGTTCCCCTACGACTGCGCCGTCATCGATCTGGGGCTGCCCAAGCTCTCCGGTATCGAGGTGATCCGTCGCGCCCGCGCCGCGGACAAGCGTTTTCCGGTACTCATCCTCACCGCCCGCGGCCGCTGGCAGGACAAGGTCGAGGGGCTGGAGGCAGGCGCCGACGACTACCTGGTCAAGCCTTTCCACGTGGAGGAGCTGCTGGCACGGCTTAACGCCTTGGTCCGCCGCGCTGCCGGCTGGACGCAGCCGCAGCGCGAGTTCGGTCCGCTGGTACTGGATACCCGCGCGCAATCGGTGTCGCTGCATGGCGAACCGATCGAACTCACCGCCTACGAGTACCGCATCGTCGAATACCTGATGCTGCATGCCGGCAAGGTGATTTCCAAGATCGAACTCACCGAGCATGTCTACGACCAGGACTTCGACCGCGACAGCAACGTCATCGAGGTCTTCGTCGGACGGCTGCGCAAAAAGCTCGACCCCGACGGTACGCTGAAACCCATCGAAACCCTGCGCGGCCAGGGCTACCGCTTCCAAGCGCCGCTGGACGACCGCTGATGCGCTCACTGCACGGGCGCCTGCTGCTGGCCGCCAGCCTGGTCCTCGCCGCCTTCATCAGCATCACCGGTTTCTCCCTGGACCGCGCCTTTCGGCAGAGCGCCGAAGCGGCGCTGCGCGAACGCCTGCAGGGAGACATCTATGCGCTGCTGGCCGCCTCCGAGGTCTCGGACCAGGGGCGCCTGCGCATCGCCCGACCGCTGGGCGATCCCCGTTTCTCCACGCCGGGCAGCGGCCTCTATGCTCAGATCACGGCCGCCGGCGACGTGGCATGGCAGTCGGCCTCGCACCTAGGCCAACAGCTCGCCTTCGCCAATGACCTCACAGCCGGCGAACGCCGCTACCAGACCCTTTCCGGGACCGACGGCGACGAATTGCTGGGGTTGAGCTTCGCCGTTGTCTGGGAAGGTGCCGGCGGCGCCAACCACCCCTTCACCTACCACGTGGCCGAACACCTGGCAGCGCTGCGCGAACAGGTGGGGGGTTTTCGCCGCACCCTGTGGGGCTGGCTCATCGCACTGGCGGTGCTGCTGCTGGGAGCACAAGGCGCGGTAGTGCGGTGGGGGTTGCGCCCGCTGCGCCGGGTGGCCGACGATCTCGGCGCCATCGAAGCCGGCGAGCGCGAGCAACTGGAGGGTCGCTACCCCAAGGAGCTGGAGTCGCTCACCGGTAACCTCAACGCCCTGCTGACGCTGCAGCGCTCCCAGTTGGAACGCTACCGCAACACCCTGGGCGACCTGGCCCACAGCCTGAAGACGCCGCTCGCCGTGCTGGGCGCGGTGAGCGAGGCACGCGAAATCGGCGCCGACGAGCGGACCACACTGAGCGACCAGGTGGGACGCATGCGCGAAATCGTCGACTACCAATTGCAAAAAGCCGCCATGGCCGGGCGCTCGCCCCTCGCCGCCCCGCTGGCGGTCGCCGACGTGGTGGAGAAGATCGTCGCCTCGCTACACAAGGTCTACGCGGACAAGGGGTTACGCATCGACTCCGAGATCGACCCCGCGGCCCGTTTCCGCGGCGAGATGGGCGATCTCATGGAGCTGGCCGGCAACCTGCTGGACAACGCCTGCAAATGGAGCGCACGGCAGGTGAAGGTGACGGCTCACCCGTTGGCCGGTGGACACGGGCTGGTGCTCAGCGTCGAGGATGACGGCCCCGGCATCGCCCCCGATCAAGCCGACGAGATCCTGCAGCGCGGCGTGCGCGCCGACACCGTGGTACCCGGTCACGGCATCGGCCTCGCCATGGTGCGCGACATCGTTGCTGCCTACGGCGGCCGGCTGGAAATCGGTGCCAGTCCTCTCGGCGGAGCCCGCATGCATATTGAACTGACGCAGTAATCCCCCCCGAATCGGGCAGTCTCCACTTCCCGCCCGCACGACGCGGCCCCCCATCGTTCCCGACGCACAGCGGAAACGCCGCTGCATGCCCCTCTTGATGTGTATCAAGGCCAGCCCGTTCCGAAGGCGGATAATTCCTACTCAAGCGATGGGCTCAACCGGCGTTAAGACGCGAGAGCCGACCAATAATCAACAAAGGAGCGCGATCAAGATGACGGCCAAACGCTTGGGTGTGTTGACGCTGCTGCTCGTAGGCGCCGTAACCGGCGTGGTCGCTTGGGGCGGGTTCAACTGGGCGATGGAGCTCACCAACACCGAACAGTTCTGCATCTCCTGCCACGAGATGCAGGAAAACGTTTACCAGGAACTGCAAGACACCATCCATTTCAGCAACCGCACCGGCGTTCGCGCCACCTGCCCCGACTGCCACGTGCCGAAGGAGTGGGTACACAAGGTGGTACGCAAAATTCAGGCGAGCAACGAGCTCTACCACAAAATCATGGGCACGGTGGATACCCCGGAGAAGTTCGAGGCGCACCGCCTGGAACTCGCCATGAACGTATGGCAGACCATGAAATCCACCAACTCGCGCGAGTGCCGCAACTGTCACAATTTCGACTCCATGGATCTGACGCGCCAGGAATCGCGCAGCGCCGATCGCCACGAAGAGGCCATGGACGAGAACAAGACCTGCATCGACTGCCACAAGGGCATCGCCCACCAACTGCCCGAAGGCTACGAAGAGGCGGTGAAGAAGGCTGGACTCTGAATTTCGGTTGACCTCCTCCAACCACTACGGTTTTGCCGGCTTCCTCAGCCGGCATTTTTTTGGCTGGAGTTTCGTTGGGTACGGCTGAAACAACGTGTGAAGAAAGAGCTCAGACGGCAAGCGGCCGGGTTTGCGGGCAGGTGGAAACCGCCTCCTGCCATCCCAAGCGACGCAGCACCGCCGCCAGCCTTTCCGGATCGCCGGTGGTCCAGAATCTAACGCTGGCGGAACCACCCTCGGGCGCCAGCAGACCGTATCCCTCCAACAACCTGCCTACTTGCCGCGTCACCGCTTCCCCGCTGTCGAGAATGGCTACGTTGGGACCCGCAGCTGCGGCAATGGTCTCTCTCAGGAAAGGAAAATGGGTGCACCCCAGCACCAGCGTATCCACCCCGCGCTCGACCAGCGGCGTCACCGTTTTCGCCACCAGCGCTTGCGTGGCAGGGCCGGACAGCTCACCACGCTCCACCTGCTCCACCCAGCCGGTACAGGGGTCGGTGTACCAGGTCACGTCACGGGCATGGGTTTGCAGCAGTGCGGCCAGGCGCGCGCTCGCCAGGGTATGCGGCGTAGCCAGCACCGCGATACGCCCGGTGCGGGTCGCCAGCGCCGCCGGCTTGACGGCAGGCTCCATCGCCACCACCGGCAGCGCGGTCCGCTCGCGCACCTCGTGCACCGCGGCAGCGGTCGCGGTATTGCAGGCAACCACGATCATCTTGGCACCTTGTGCCACCAGAAAGCGCGTCAGCTCGAGAACGCGCTCGCGGATGAGCGCTTCGTCGAGAACGCCGTAGGGAAAGTGGCTGCCGTCGGCGCAGTAGAGAAATGACTCCGCTGACCAGCGCTGCTGAATCGCGCGCAGCACCGACAACCCACCGACGCCGGAATCCAAGACCCCAATAGGCTGAGCACTGTTCAATCAACTGTCCCCTGCGGTCTGCGATGACCGAAGGTAACCCGGTTAACGGCACACCGACAAGAGCGCGGCCAATCGCCTCGGCGCGGTCCCCGATGCACGTCCCTGTGCAAGGGGATGTGGTTATAGGCCTATGGATCTAGCGACAGGCAAAACTCTCGGCGTTTTCCGGATCACCGCCGTGATAAACCGCTACCTGGGGATAGGGGCACAGCAAGCGCGTGCGGTCCGACGCCCAGTCGGCCGGTACGTCGGCATTCTCACCACCGGCGTTACCCGCACCGCGGGCGCTGGCGACGACGGCTTTCGGCGGTTTGCCCTTTTCCACCCAGCGCATCAGCGGCGTCAGCATGTCGAACTGATCGGTCGCCGGCCCACCGCTGCAGTGATTCATGCCCGGAACGCGATAAAACCGCGCAAAGCTCTTCGCCGGTCCGCGGTGCTCCTTCTCTCTATGTCCTGCCTTGCGATGGTGGTCGCGACGATTCAGTTCGCGATACCAGCGTGTGGTGTCATTGACCGAAAAGATCTGATCGCTGACGCCGTGATAAACAATCATGCGTCCGCCGCGTCGCTGCACCTCACGCAGTTGCTCGGCGTTGGGCGGTGTCATGAACTCCATGGCGGACTCGGTGTAGAGACCGTCGGTCGCATAGATCGACGCGGCCAGATCATCAATGTCGCTGCCCAGCGAAAAGGCCACCGGGTTGAAGGTAGCCGGATTCTGTGGAGGCGTACCAAAGATAAACCCAACCGCACCCGAATCGAGAATCACCGGTGCGATGAAATCCCAGAACTCGAAATTGGCGGTCGCGATACCGGCATCGAAGGGGAAGCCCGTATAGATCGAATCGCCACCGCTGGTCTCCGGGCCGGCGAGGATATTGCCAATAGCGGTTTTCTGTTCGCCGCTGAGGCAGCTCCCGTCGCGCGCACCGGAACAGGTGGGTACGTCATCGAGGCTGAAGATCTCCTGACAGGCGCGCACCTTGTTGACGATGCCGTCGGCAAGCCCATCCAACGCATCGCACTTGGCCAGCACCGCATCGGCGACTAGACGCCGTTCCTGCATCGTATAGGCGCCGGACAGATCCGGTAGACCGGCGAACGGCCCGCCAGGGATGGTCGCACCGGGTACGGCAAGCGGCGCATACTGCTGCCCACCGTAGATACTGGCTACCGCCGCCTTGGGCAGATTGAAACCAGGCGAACCGACAAGATAGCCGTCGTACTGATCCGCATAGCGCGCCGCGGCCACCATGGTGTGCCGGCCGCCGTTCGAACAGCCACCTATGTAGGAGTACTTCGGCTTCTTGCCGTACACCGTCTCGATCACCGCCTTGGCCATCGGTGTCAGTTTCCCCACCGCTTGGTAGCCATAATCAAGCCGCGCCTGCGGATCGACGCCGAACACCGGATTTTGTGCGCCATTGTGGCCGGCATCCGAGCTGATCACGGCAAACCCCTTTTGCAGCGCGCTGACCAAGGGACCACCACCACCGCCGTCGCCCAGTGCGGTGACGACACTCCCGTCGATACCGCCGTTGGCCTGGTAGAAAAAGCGGCCATTCCACTCGATGGGCAGGCGCATTTCAAACCCGATGGCGTAGGTTTGCCCGTCGATCGGACTCACGCGCTCGAACATCTTGCCAGTCAACAGGCAGTGTGCAGGAATCAGCTGTCCTGGCACCGCCAACTGGCCGTCCGCGACGCTGCTCGATGACGTGAACTCCGTGTTCGGCAGATACATCGACAACGCCAAGGTTTCACAGGATTGGTATAGCGTGGCGCCGAAGTCACCGTCTCGATGATCGTGCCACTCATCGGCCCATACGGGCGACGTTGCGCAAACCAGTACCAACAGCGCGGCAGTGTTAGACGTGGGCTTCATGTGATCTCCTTTCGAAAAAGGGATTCACGATGCCGCCCGCATGGCCAGCGACATGCCCAGCGTCGAGCATGGATCGACGAATGCACATTGGCGTTCCTCCTCCTCGATGATCAATCTGTTTATTGGGTTGTTGTTGTGAACAGCAAAACGGTCGCCAAAACATCGACCGTGAATTTGGTTATATCTTATAACTATGGTTTGTCAAACCATATCAGTCAGACCGGTATTGACGGAGGATCTAACTTACGCCTTGCTTAAGGAAACACACTTTGTCGAGCGAAGTGCCACCTGACTGCATGCGCAATACCACGCAGCAGGTCAGGGTTTCGTTGTCTCGCACGAGAGTGCAGATTAGGCGCTGACACGAAAGCGGCGCAGTCAAGTATGCCGCTCTCTATCAGCCGCAGTTGAAATTCCGCAAAATCTACAAGGTAGTATGACCGATACGGGGTGCGGGGTTACGTTGCTGCGCGGGTGCGTCGTGACCCGCAGTAAGCCTCCAACGAAGAAAAGGCGGACACGAGCCAATCAAACGTACGTTGCAATCCACCTGCGAAGCATACGACGCTGTGGTCCCAGCCACTGTTTGACATTATATAGTTATATGTTATAACCATTTTGCGGTTGGAAATTTCAGCGTTCGAAATACACGTCATATAACAAGCAGGTTGCGCAAGCGATCTCAAACACGAACCGCTCACCGAGGAGGAGACACACTATGTTGAATCGCAGATCCGCACTGAGACTGGCGATTGCCGGCGCCATCGCGGCAATCGCCGCTCCGCTTCTGGCAGGCCCTGCAAACGCTGCGGAAATTACCCTTCGCCTGCACCAGTTTCTGCCGTCGCAAGCGAGCGTTCCGAAACACATTCTCGATCCCTGGGCCGACAGAATCGAAGCGCAATCGGGCGGTCGCATCCAGATTCAGCGCTACCCTTCGATGCAGCTCGGCGGCAAACCACCCGAACTGATCGATCAGGCGATTGACGGCGTTGCCGACATCGTCTGGACTCTACCCGGATACACGCCAGGGCGTTTCCCGCGTACCGAGGTCTTTGAACTGCCCTTCACGATGACCAACGCCGAAGCGGTTTCGCGCGCCTACTGGCAGCTCGCCACCGAAACCATGATGGACAAGGACTTCAAAGACCTGAAGGTGCTTGGTCTTTGGGTTCACGGTCCCGGCGTCATCCACTCGAAGAACCCCATCGTTGACATCAAGGACCTGAACGGCGTGAAACTTCGCGCCCCGACACGGGTGACCAACCAGTTGTTCGGTTCGTTAGGCGCCACGCCTGTCGGCATGCCGGTACCCGCGGTGCCGGAGGCGTTGTCCAAAGGTGTGATCGATGCCACGGTGATACCGTGGGAGGTGGTCGGTCCGCTGAAGGTCGCAGAGCTGGTTCACAACCACACCATGTTTGGCAACGATTCGCTCTACACATCCACGTTCATCTTCGCGATGAACAAGGCGCGTTACGAATCGCTTCCCGACGACCTGAAAGCGATCATCGACGCCAACTCCGGCTTCGAGTTTTCCGCCTTCGCCGGCAAGACGATGCAGGAGTTCGACCAGCCGCCGCTCGATGCCGCCATCAAACGCGGTAACAACATCATCAATCTGACGCCCGAGCAAGTGGAGAAGTGGAAAGCCGCTTCGCAGGGCACGACCGAAAAGTGGATCGCGGAAATGGACTCGAAGGGCATGAACGGCACCGGCCTGCGCGCCCGCGCCCTGGAGCTGATCAAGAAGTACACGGTGAAGTAGTCACCTCACGCGCTTCTCCCGGGTCGCAATGACCCGGGAGAAGTTATCCAGAACACAACCCAGAGCGACAACAGCCCATGCATGCGTTCGTGGAACGTCTTGCCCGCGTAATGGCAATCGGCGGTGGTGTGGTGCTGATGGCCCTCATCATTCTGAGCGGTGTCAGCATCTTGGGGCGCGGTCTGAACACGTTGGGCCACTCGGAGTTGCTGATCGGGTTCTCGCGGCACATTGCCGACGCGCTTATCGCCACCGGTGTCGGACCGGTCAACGGCGATTTTGAGCTGGTCGAAGCCGGCATCGCTTTTGCAATATTCTCCTTTCTCCCCATCTGCCAGTTGCACGGCAATCATGCGACCGTCGATATCTTCACCGCGCGCCTACCCGAGCGGGTCACTCTCTCTATCGAGGCGATCTGGGAAGTGTTGCTGACCGTCATCATCGTGCTGATCAGCTGGCGGTTGTTCGCGGGGCTCGTGGACAAACGCAACTACGGCGAAACCACCCTGCTCCTGCAATTCCCGGTATGGTGGTCGTACGGCGCGAGTTTTCTCGCCTCCCTGGTGGCATCCATCGTCGCCGTCTATTGCGCCGTCGTCAGTATCATCCAGGCGCTCAGCGGGCATCGCCTTGCCGTCGTGGACCAGGGAGTGGGCCAGTGAGCATGCTCGAGATCGGTTTCTGGTCGTTCCCGGCACTGCTGGTCCTGATCTTTCTTCGCGCGCCTATCGGCTTGGCGATGATGCTGTGCGGGGTCGCCGGACTCTATCTCGCCATGGGCGGCTCGGCGGTCGTCCTGGCCAAGCTCAAAACCGAAACGTACTCGACCTTTTCAAGCTACTCCCTGTCGATCATTCCGATGTTTCTGTTGATGGGACAGTTCGCCATGCTCTCCGGACTGTCGACGGCACTGTTCAAGGCATCGGAGGCATGGTTGGGACACCGACGCGGGGGCGTCGCGATGGCCGCGGTGGGCGCCTGCGCGGGATTCGGAGCCATCTGCGGATCGTCGTTGGCCACCGCAGCCACCATGAGCCGCGTTGCCCTGCCGGAATTGCGCCGTTACGGCTACTCCGGCGGGTTCGCCACCGCAACGCTGGCGGCGGGTGGCACGCTGGGTATTCTGATTCCACCTTCGGTCATACTGGTCATCTACGCGATCCTGACCGAGCAGAACATCGCCAAGCTGTTTCTCGCTGCCTTCATCCCGGGAGTCCTGGCAGCGCTGGGCTACATCATCACCATTTCGATTTACGTGCGCCGCCGCGCCGATGCAGCGGGAACACGCGAACCGGTGCCCTATCGCGAACGGCTGCGTGCGCTCGTCGACGTGTGGCCCGTGCTGCTGGTGTTCGGGCTCGTTGTCGGCGGCATCTATCTGGGATGGTTTACGCCTACCGAAGGTGCAGCGGTGGGTGCCGCAGGTACCGGATTGCTGGCGGTTGTCTCCGGCAATCTGAGCTGGGATGCGTTCAAACAAAGCATTCTCGGCACCGCCAAGAGCACGGCAATGATATTTTTTATCGTGCTCGGCGCGGGCTTCTACAACAGCTTTCTCGCGCTCACCCAAGTGCCGCAGGAACTCTCCAACTGGGTGATCGGACAGGGATTCAGTCCGTGGACGGTGCTGGTGTTGATCCTGATTTTTTATCTCGTGTTCGGCTGCCTGATGGACAGTCTGAGCATGATTCTGCTGACCATACCCATTTTCTTCCCAGTGATCAGTGCGCTGGATTTCGGCATGAGCGCCGAACACATGGCCATCTGGTTCGGCGTACTGGTGCTGATTGTCGTGGAGGTCGGATTGATCACACCACCGGTGGGGATGAACCTTTTCATCATCAACGCGATGGACCGTTCGACTCCGATTTCCCACACCTACCGATCGGTGCTCTGGTTCGTCGCATCCGACATTGTGCGCGTGATCATTCTCCTGTTGTTTCCGGCTATCACCCTGTTTCTGTTACCGGACTGACGCCCATTGCTCCGCTTCGGCGCGGAGTGTGCGACCACACTATCTGGAAGAGGATGTTTTATGAAAGACCCCATCGTCAAAGTCGACATCAGCGGAGCTGTTGCCACGTTGACCATGAACCGTCCGGGCAAACGCAACGCCATGTGCGATGAATTACTGGCGGCGATCGACAACTTTTTTCGCGCGCCACCTAAAGAGGTCAAGGTCATCATCCTCACCGGCTCCGAAGGACACTATTGCTCCGGCCTCGATCTCAGCGAACACGTCGCGCGCGATGCTGAGGGCACCATGCATCACTCCCGCGGCTGGCACCGCGTCATGGACAGCATCCAGTTCGGCGGAATACCGGTGATCTCCGCCATGTTCGGTGCGGTGATCGGCGGCGGATTGGAACTCGCCACCGCCACCCACGTGCGCATCGCCGAACCGTCGACGATCTTCCAGCTACCGGAGGGGCGGCGCGGCATCTTCGTGGGGGGCGGCGCCTCGGTGCGGGTCGGACGCATCCTCGGCGCCGACCGCATGGTTGAAATGATGCTCACAGGTCGAAAGTTCAATGCGCAAGAGGGAAAGGCCCTGGGGTTGACGCACTATAGCGTCGGCGAAGGAGAGGCGCTTCCCCTGGCTCGCAAACTCGCCGACCAGATAGCCTCCAACGCGCCGCTTTCGAACTACATCATGATTCAGGCACTGAGCCAGATCGAGGACATGCCCAAAGCCGGCGGATTTTTTACCGAAAGTCTTTGCGCGGCCCTTGCACAGACCAGTTCCGACGCCGTCGAGGGCTTGGCTGCGTTCCTCGAAAAGCGCAATCCCACGTTTCGCTAGCGCCATGGCCAAACACAAAACAGACACCGCGGAGCAGTTGACCTGCAGCGACGTCTCAGACGCCACGCTGCGCCGGCTTCTCGGCTATCGTATCCGCCGCGCCTCCAACGTTATCCAGGCAGATCTGGCGACGACGCTCGCCGAGTTCAACCTGCGCATGATCACCTACACGGCGCTGGTCTTAGTCGTCGACAACCCCGGGCTGCGCCAATCGCAATTGGCCAACGCGATCGATATCGAGCAACCCAATCTCGTGGTCGTCGTGAACGAGCTCGAGCGCAGCGGACTGATTGAGCGAACCCAGGCGCGTACCGACCGTCGCGCCTACGCACTGCAGGCGACAGCGGCGGGCAGGACGCTGTGCGAGAAGGCGATCAACGCCGTCGTCAAGCACGAAGAGCGCATGCTGAAGGCCCTCGACAGTGAAACTCGGCGAACGGTCGCGGAGGCAATGGAAGCTATCAGCGGGTGTAAGAAGAACTAGTCGTGAAGCGAACCCAGAATTTCCTCCCGCACTCGGTTATTCGAGAAGACCGTTCCGACGGCACTATTCTGCTGCGTTCCAGCTATACGCTGGGACCGGTAGTGGACCGGACCGGCGACTGGCTGCATCGCTGGAACCGGGACGCACCCGAGCGGGTTTTTCTCGCCGAACGCAGCGGCGCGGGGTGGCGCGAAGAGAGTTACCGATCGACGTTTGAACAGACACGCGCCATCGCCGCTTCCCTGCTCGGCAAGGGTCTGGGACCGGAAACTCCGATTCTTATCATGTCCGGCAACGGCGTCGATCACGGCCTGCTCACCTTGGCCGCGCAATACGTGGGCATTCCGACGGTACCCGTGGCCGAGCAATACTCGTTGATCCACGGGGCGCATGGGCGCTTGCGCCACGCGATCGAGCTGGTGCAACCACGCATGGCATACGTCGTCGATGCCGATCAGTATCGCGAAGCGCTCGCGCTCGACGCGCTGCAGGGCGTCGAGACCGTCGCCAGCCGCCACGGGCGCGCAAACGTCACGCCCTTCAACGAACTGCTGAAGGGAGACGCCGGCATCGATGTGGATGCTGCATTCGCCGCCGTCACCCCGGACACCGTCGCCAAGATCCTGATGACGTCCGGTTCCACGTCATCGCCCAAGGGAGTGCTCACAACCCACCGTATGATGTGCACCAACCAAACGCAGATTGCCGACGCCCTGCCGTTTCTGCGCGAACGCCCGCCGCTCATCGTCGACTGGCTGCCGTGGAATCACGTATTCGGCGGCTCACACAACTTCAACATGATGCTGGCCAACGGCGGCAGCCTGTATATCGACGACGGCAAACCGGTCAAAGGCCAGTTCGACCGTACGGTAGAAAACCTTACCCTGAAGACAGGGACGTTGGCATTCAACGTGCCGGTGGGATTCTCCATGCTGCTGGATGCGTTGAGAAAAGATGGCGACCTGCGCCGTCGATTTTACGAGAACCTCGACCTCATCTTCTACGCCGGCGCCTCGCTGCCTCAGGAGATCTGGCAGGGCCTCGAAGCGATGGCCATGGAGGTCAAAGGCGAAGTGCCGCTGATGATCTCCTCGTGGGGCCTGACGGAGACCGCACCCGCCACCATGATCCAACACGAGCCCACCGAGCGCTCCGGGGTAGTTGGCGTACCCATGACCGGCGTGACCGCAAAGCTGATCCTCGACGAGGAGATGCGCTGCGAAGTGCGCGTTAAAGGCCCCAACATCACGCCCGGCTACCTCCGGGCGCCCGACAAGACCCGCGAAAGCTTCGACGACGAGGGCTATTTCATCACCGGCGATGCCATGCGCCTGATCGATCCCGACGACGCCAGCCGCGGCCTGCGCTTCGAAGGGCGCCTGTCCGAGGACTTCAAACTGCTCACCGGCACCTGGGTCCGCGCCGCAAAGCTGCGCCTCGACATGCTGACCTGCTTCTCTCCCCTGGCGGCGGACGTGGTAATCACCGGCGCCGACAGAAACCAGATCGGTGTCATGATCTTCCCCGACCGCAACGAACTGGAACGCGAAGGCTTCAACCCCCGAGACGACGCCGGGGCGCTTACCGACCCGCTGCTGAAGGGCGAAATCCGGCGTCGTCTGGCACAACGCGACGGCGAGGTGTCGGGAAGCTCCACCCGCGTCTCGCGGGCCATCGTTTTATCCGACCCGCCCTCAATGGCGGGCGGCGAGATGACGGCCAAAGGCAATCTGAATGTCCGCAAAGTCCTCACCTTACGGGCAACGCTGCTCGACCGCCTCTACGACGATAGAGATCCGGCAACCATTGCCGTTTAACGGGATAATCCCATGATCGATATTTCCAAGGTGCGAGCCATCGATATCCACACCCACGCCGAAGAACCGTGCGGATGCCACGCCGACGACGGGTACGACGAGCTTCAGTCAACCATGGCGAAATACTTCGGCGCGCCCTGGTCGCACCCACCCACTATTCAGGAGACCGCCCGGCACTACCGGGAACAGAACGTCGCCGCAGTCATCTTTCCGGTGGACGCCGAGCGCGAGACGGGTTATCGCCGCTACAAGAACGAAGAGGTCGCCGAACTCGCCGCCGCAAACGACGACGTACTCGTCCCCTTTGCGTCGATTGATCCCTGGAAAGGAAAGACGGGTGTGAAGGAGGCGCGGCGCCTGATCCGCGATTTCGGCATCAAGGGTTTCAAGTTCCACCCGACGCAGCAAGGCTTCTATCCCAACGACTCCATGGCCTATCCGCTGTACGAGGCGATCGCCGAAGAGGGCCGTATCGCGCTTTTCCACACCGGACAGACCGGGGTCGGATCGGGCATGCGCGGCGGCAACGGAATGCGGCTGAAATACTCCAACCCGATGTACCTGGACGACGTGGCGGTAGATTTTCCCGACATGCAGATCATACTCGCGCACCCTTCCTTCCCTTGGCAGGAGGAGGCGCTGTCGGTCGCCACCCACAAACCCAACGTCTACATCGACCTTTCCGGATGGAGCCCCAAGTACTTTCCGGAGATACTCATTCGCTACTGCAACTCGATTCTGAAGAAGAAGGTGATGTTCGGTTCCGACTGGCCCATGATCACGCCGGAACGATGGCTCAGCGATTTCGACAAGATCGCGATCAAGGACGAGCTACGCGCCGACATCATCAAGGGCAACGCCGCCCGGCTGTTAGGATTGTCCTGACTCACCCACCATGTTCGCCCTGCGGAGGCGGTCCGCATATGCCCCTACCGTCACCCCAAGATGGCGTTGAGCAACGTCTGTTTGGCGGACGAGAGGTGCGTGCGGCACGCCTGTTCGATGGATGCGGTGTTCTGGCTCCTGAGCGCATCGATATAGACCAGATGCTCGCGAATGGCAGCCTCGTTGCGGGTTCGTTCGTCCTTCTTGTTCCACTGGTAGTGGTAGTGAAAGATGAGGCTGATAATGTCGTAGAAGCCATCGATGAAACGATTCGGAGCCGCCGAATTGATCAGGCGGTGAAACCGGTTATCCAAATCGGAGAAATCGTGGTACCGGCTGTCGACCTCTTTGATGAGGTTGTGGTGTTCCCTGCGCAAGGCGTCGATCTGCCACCATAGCGGAGAGTGTTTGGGCAGGGCCGCAAACGCCTTGGCGGAGCGCAGCTCGAACATCTCGCGGATCTGCAGCAGCTCCAGCGCGAACTCCGTGGTAAAACCCTTGAACAGCCAACCCGCATTGGGCCGCTTCTCGATCAACCCGTAGTGTTGGAACCGGTTCAGGAATTCGCGGATTCCCGTGGTGGCGACACCGAACTCGCGGGCCAGTTCGCGCTCGTTGATCACCGTTCCCGGACTGGCCTTGTCGCGCAGCATCCATTCCATGAACAGCTTTTCCACCTGATCGGACATGGGCACCGTCTCGGCCTCGGGAAAGCGCAATGCCGAGCGGTCCACCTTCGCCGACCGCCGCCCGTTTTCGCCGATGACGATCGCCCCCTTCTCCTCGAGCACCGACAACACCTTGCGCACGGTGGTTCGGCTGATACCCAGCTGACGGGCTAAAAACACCTCGGAAGGCAGGACTTCGCTGCTCTCGTGGGTCGCCAGAAAATCCAGCGCGTCATTGAATGCCCGCTTGAATACCGTATCCCGCTTCATTCGATTTCCCGCATTGTCCGCTCACCGATAACAAACAGCCGCCAGCACCCCAATGCCATCCTCGCCACGCACATCGGGACTGATCCGCACCCGCCCAAGTCCGCCCATTCACCCAAGAAAGAGTCGCCTGCAACCCGCATTGCAGGAGCTTAAGTGGTTGATATTGCGATGCATCCAATTAGCGCCTTGCTATGTCTATTATGGTGAAAAAAACATACTAAAAGTCAATACATATCGTATTGCGTGATATTAGACAGTCTTCTAATCTATAAAAAACACTTCTTGCCCACTTGCAGATAACTCTCCAACTAGAATAGCAATGAACTCCAGCAATCAATCCGCCCACGAATCAGTGGCACCACCCGCAGCGCTGGGAACCGAGCGTTCCCCGTATCTGCCGTGGATGTTGCGACTCCTGAACTTCGGCCCGCTTTTGGTCCTGGCCATACTGATCCTGATCATCGCCTACGTAACGCCGAACTTCCTCAAACCCATCAACCTGGGCAACATCATCGCGCAGTCCGCGGTGATCGCAACGGTTGCCATCGGTCAGCACGTGGTCATCCTGACGCGGGGCATCGATCTGTCGGTCGGCTCGAATCTGGCGCTGGCCACCGTGATCGGCGGACTGGTCTTCAGGGTCACCGACTCCGCCCTGCTGGTGATGCTTGCCATGTTGATCAGCGGTGCAGCCGTGGGTGCCGTCAACGGCATCGTATACGTCTTCGGCCGCCTGCCCCATCCGTTCATCATCACGCTCGCCACGCTCAGCATCTGCCGCGGACTGGCGTTGGAGTTTTCCATCGGACACACCACCATGCGCGGCATGCCGGACGCCATCACCGCGCTCGGCGGCCCGGGATCGTTCGGCGTACCCAACTCGTTCTTTGTGGTCCTCGGTGTGGTGCTGCTCGCCTTCGTGCTGGCCCGATACCTGGTCTGGGGACGCTGGCTCTACGCAGTGGGCGGCGACCCCCAGTCGGCACGCAGCATGGGCATCCCGGTCCGCGGCGTGCTGGTCTCCGCCTACGTCATTTCCGGGCTGACCGCCGGTATCGGTGCAATTCTGCTCTCCGGCCGAACCGGCGCCAGCTCGCCTTTGTACGGCGATTTGCTGGAACTGGACACGATTGCCGCGGTCATCATCGGCGGCGCCAGCTTCCTCGGCGGCCGCGGCCACATCGGCCACGCCCTGGTCGGGGCGCTGATGATCGGCGTGATCCGCAACGCGTTGAACCTGCTCCACGTCGACGTATTTTTCCAGATGATCGCCATCGGACTCATCATCGTTCTGGCCGTGGAAGCCGACGTGATTCGCAACCACCTGGAAGCGAAAGCCAGAACCCTGCAGGCGGCCAGAAGCGAATGAACGCCCCGGTCCTCAGCGTGGTCGATGCCCACAAGCGCTTCGGTGCCATCCATGCACTGAGGGGCGTCGGTCTCAACGCCTACCGCGGCGAGGTGCTCGCCCTGTTGGGCGACAACGGCGCCGGCAAATCGACCCTGATCAAATGCATCAGCGGCATACACCAACTGGACGAAGGGGAAATCCGCCTCGACGACAAACCGGCCGCGCTGCACTCACCGGCGGCGGCCCGGCGCGCCGGCATCGAAACCGTCTACCAGGATCTGGCGCTGTTCGACAACCTCACCCCTTCCCAGAACTTCTTTTGCGGACGCGAAATCGCCGGCCCTTCGTGGCTACCCAGAGGGCTGCGCTTTCTCAATCGCCAGGCCATGGACCGCGAAGCCGCGGCAATCATCGACCGATTCAAGGTCAGACTGCCCAAGTTCGACGCGCCGGTCGCCCTGATGTCCGGTGGTCAGCGTCAGGCCATCGCCGTCGCGCGGGCCACGGTGTTTGCCCGCAAGGTGGTGATACTCGACGAGCCGACGGCGGCCCTGGGCTTGCGCGAGTCGCGCAAGGTGCTGGATCTGATACTGCAACTCAAAGCCGAAGGCAACGCGGTCATTCTCATCACCCACAACATGGAGCACGTCGTGGAGCTGGCGGATCGCGCCGTCGTGCTGCGCCAGGGGCGCAAAGTGGGTGAACTGAAACCCGACCGCGGCAACCAGCAACAGCTGGTTTCCATGATCGTCGGGGCAGAAGCCTGAATTTGATTTGTCGCCCTGAAAGAGGCGGCGAAGTCGTGATCGATTCGAATCGAATTGATCGGACCCACTAGAGGAGGTGAAGCGATGAAGCTGTCAAAACTGTTGGGAGGTCTGGCCTTGCTTGGGCTTATTGCCAGTCCCTCCTTTGCTGCGGAGAAGATCAAGATCGGATTTATCACCAAATTCCCGGTGCCCTTTTTTGCCACCATGGAAGATGCCGCCAAGGCCTACGCCAAGGCCCATCCCGAAGTCGAGATCACGTTCGGCCAAGGGAAATCCGCCACGGACATTGAGGGCCAGATTGCCCTCATCGAGTCCATGGTGACAGAGGGTGTGCAGGGAATTGCCCTGACGCCCGTCGACCCGACCGTTGCCACCGCCCTGGACCGGGCGATCGCAGCGGGCGTGAAAGTTGTGCTGATGGACAACAACATCCCAGACTGGAAGGGCCGCACCGCACTCGCCACCACGGACAACTACGCCGCGGGAAAGATCGCCGGACAGTACTTGAAATCCAAGCTGAAAAACGGCGATACGCTGGGCATTCTTGAAGGCGTTCCGGGCGTGCCGGCACTGGACGATCGCGTCAACGGCATGTTGGAAGGACTCAAGGGCGTCAATGTCAAAATCGTCGGCCGCGGCACCACCAAGTGCACCGAAGAGCTGGGCATCAGCGTAGCCGAAGATCTGCTGACGTCGAATCCCGATATCAAAGCGATCTACGCCGCTTGCGGACCTCCGGCCGCCGGCGCAGCGCAGGCGATCAAGAACGCCGGAATTCACGCCGACAACATCGTGCTGGTGGGCTTCGATTTCTGCTGCGGCGAAAAAGAGGTCCTGGAGGCCGGTATCGAAGATGCGACGGTCGCCCAGTTCCCCTCCAAGATGGCTGAGCGTGGTGTCGATGCGCTGGTGAGGGCCATCAAGGGCCACAAGGTGGATTCGCTAATCGATTCCGGCGCCGCCTTGGTCACCCGCGACAACATGAACAAGTTCTGACGTACCACCATCGGAGGATGTGGGGCTGCGGCGGGTTGGCAGCCCCACGTCCCCCACTTTTCCCAGCGGATAACGCAGGCTGAGGAGAACGCGGCGAGGGTTGTGGTCGCCGCGCGCTCGGGACGGGCGGGCCGGCTGTCGCCGTCGCTGCACCCTCCCAAACCGCGCCCCTGCCGGTACGCCGCGTTGAGGAGTCACAGATGAAATCACCCTATATCCTTCTCGCGCCGCAGGATGACGTCTGCATCGCGCTCACGAACCTCGCGGCAGGAACTGAGGCGGGGGGCGTACAACTCGCCGAGCGCATCCCGCGCGGACACAAGTTCGCGCGTCACGCGGTGAGTAAGGGCGAGAAGGTCCGCCGCTACGGCCAGATCATCGGCGCCGCGACCCAAGACATTGGGCCGGGTGCCCATGTCCACGTGCATAATCTCGCCATGTCCGACCACACGCAGGACTACGCCGTCGGCACGGATATCCGCCCCGTGGCGCCGGCAACCGAAGCGCGCACCTTCATGGGCTACCGCCGGGTCGACGGCAAGGCGGGAACGCGCAACTACCTGGGTGTGCTCACCACGGTGAACTGTTCCGGCAGCGTCGCGCGCTTCATCGCCGAGGCGGCCGAAAAGGCCGACTGGTTCGCCGGATTCAAGAACGTCGATGGAATCATACCCATCGTCCACGGCACCGGTTGCGGCATGTCGGGTCGCGACGAGGGCTACCAGATCCTTTACCGAACACTCAAGGGTTACTCCCGCAACCCCAACTTCGCGGGCATTCTGCTGGTGGGTCTGGGTTGCGAGGTGATGCAGATCCCGGACCTGATGGGCCAGGCGCGCATGCGCGACGACGGCAACTTCCAATACATGACCATCCAGCAATCGGGCGGCACCCGGGCCACGGTGGAGCGCGGCTTGGACGCGCTGCGCGAGATGTGCGTCAAAGCCGACGAGGCGCGCCGCGAGCCGGTGCCCGTATCCGAACTGGTGGTCGGCCTGCAGTGCGGCGGCTCGGACGGCTACTCCGGCATCACCGCCAACCCCGCGCTGGGCGCGGCGTCGGACCTCGTCGTGGCGCACGGCGGCACCACCATCCTCGCCGAAACCTCGGAGATCTACGGCGCCGAGCACCTGCTCACGCGCCGCGCGGTCAGCCGTGAGGTCGGCGACAAACTCATCGAGCGCGTGCGCTGGTGGGAGGACTACACCGCGCGTAACCTGGGTGAGATGAACAACAACCCCAGCCCGGGAAACAAGAACGGCGGACTCACCACCATTCTCGAAAAATCCCTCGGCGCGGTAGCCAAGGGCGGTTCAGCACCGCTCGAAGGCGTCTATCTTTATGCAGAACCGGTCGATCGCAAGGGCTTCGTCTTCATGGACAGCCCCGGCTACGACCCCTGCTCGGTGACGGGCGAGATTGCCTCAGGCGCAAATCTTATCGTTTTCACCACCGGACGCGGTTCGGTTTCAGGTTACAAACCCGTACCCTGTATCAAGGTGGCGACCAACTCCGAGATGTACGCCCGCATGCAGGACGACATGGACATCAACGCCGGCGATATCCTCGACGGGGTTACGCTGGAGGAGAAGGGGCGCGAGATGTTCGAACTTTTTCTGCGCGTCGCATCGGGCGAGGTCACCAAATCCGAGGCGCAGGGATTCGGCGGGGTCGAATTCGTGCCGTGGCAGATCGGCGCGGTGATGTGACGCGGCACGATTCACCCGCATCACGCCGCACAGCGCCGAACACCAACAACGCAAAAGAGGCCTCTCACCATGACTGACCGACTGCGCGGCAAACGCGCACTCCTCACCGCCGCAGGCCAGGGAATCGGGCGCGCCACGGCACTCGCCATGCACGCCGAAGGCGCCGACGTGATCGCCACCGACATCAACGAGGCGACGCTGGCCGAACTCGCCGCCGCGGGTCTGCAGACCCGTCAACTTGACGTACGCGACGCCGACGCGGTGACTGCCGTCGCCGCCGAACTGGGTGCTGTGGACGTGCTCTTCAACTGCGCGGGATTCGTCGCCAACGGCACCATTCTCGAATGCGACGAAGCCCAGTGGGGTTTCTCGCTCGATCTCAATCTCACCGCCATGTACCGCATGTGCCGCGCCTGCCTGCCGGCGATGATCGAAAACGGCGGCGGTTCCATCATCAACATGTCGTCGGTGGCCTCCGCGGTGATCGCCGCGCCCAATCGTTTCGTCTACGCAACCACCAAGGCGGGCGTGATCGGGTTGACCAAATCCATCGCCGCCGATTTCATCTCCAAGGGAATCCGCTGCAACGCTATCTGCCCCGGCACCGTGGAAAGCCCCTCGCTGGAAGAGCGGCTGAAGGCGACGGGAGATTACGAAGCCGCGCGCGCCGCCTTCATTGCGCGCCAGCCCATCGGGCGTATCGGCCGGCCCGAGGAGATCGCGGCGCTGGTGGTCTATCTCGCCTCGGACGAAGCCGCCTACACCACCGGCGTCGCGCATGTGATCGACGGCGGCTGGGCGAACATCTGAACCACGGAGGAAGCATGAAACTATTGCGTTACGGGCCTGCCGGGGCCGAAAAACCCGGACTGATGGCCGACGACGGTACCATTCGCGATCTCTCGGGCGTGGTACCCGACATCGCCGGCGACGTCCTGAGCGACACCGGCCTCAACCTGCTGCGCCGCCTGGACACCTCAATCCTGCCCGAGGTCGACCCCCACGTACGGCTGGGACCCTGCGTCGCCGGCACCGGCAAGTTCATCTGCATCGGATTGAACTACGCCGACCACGCCGCCGAATCGGGCCTGGAGGTACCGGCCGAGCCCGTCATCTTCATGAAGGCCACCTCCGCCATCTGCGGCCCCAACGACCCCATCGTAATTCCGCGCGGATCGCAAAGGACCGACTGGGAGGTGGAGCTCGCCGTCATCATCGGCACCACCGCCAAGTACGTCTCCGAAGAGCAGGCGATGGACTACGTGGCCGGCTACGCTGTGACCAACGACGTCTCCGAGCGCGAGTTCCAGTTGGAACGCACCGGCCAGTGGACCAAGGGCAAGAGCTGCGACAACTTCGGCCAGATCGGCCCGTGGCTGGTCACCCGCGACGAGGTGCCGGACCCGCAGAACCTCAACCTCTGGCTCAAGGTCAACGGCGAGACGATGCAAAACAGCTCCACCAAACAAATGGTCTACGGCGTGCGCCACCTCGTCTCCTACCTCTCGCAGTTCATGTCGCTGCACCCCGGCGACGTGATCTCCACCGGCACGCCCCCGGGCGTCGGGCTTGGGCTGAAGCCGCCCCGCTACCTCAAACGCGCCGACGTGGTAGAGCTGGGCGTCGAAGGTCTCGGCAGCCAACGCCAGGAAGTCGTCGCCGATTGATGGGACTGATCGACACCCACCAGCACCTGATACTGCGCGAGCATTTCACCTACGCCTGGACCGACGGTATTCCCCAACTGGCCGGGCGCAGCTTCACTCCCGCCGACTACGCCGGCGAGACCGGAGGGACAGTGGCAGGCGCGATCTTCATGGAGTCGGGTGTCGACGACGCGCACTACCGAGACGAAGCGAGGATGGTGGCAGGGCTGGTGGCCGACGGAACGGTGCTGGGTCAGATCGCCTCCTGCCGACCCGAAGCGCCCGGGCTGTCAGAGTGGCTCGACGAATGCGCCGACCTCGGCGTAGTGGGTTTTCGGCGTATTCTTCACGTGGTCGACGATGCACTCTCGGAAACCAAGCGCTTTCGCGAGGGCGTGCGCGAAATTGGCCGCCGCGGCTACCCCTTCGATCTCTGCCTGCGCGCCGATCAGCACCGCATCGGCGAAGCGCTGCTACGCGCCTGTCCCGACCAGCAGTTCATTCTCGATCACTGCGGCAACCCCGACATTGCCGCCGACGCGCTCGTCTCTTGGTCCGAAAGCCTGGCACGCCTCGCCGCCTCTCCCAACCTGGCGGTGAAACTGTCAGGGATCACCGCCAACGCCCGGCCCGACCAGCAACGGATCGAGGTGTTTCGTCC
>JBNKCG010000008.1:0-14716 GCA_050287605.1 Gammaproteobacteria bacterium
TCCTGGGCGTCACGCAGGATGGTCGGCTTGAGGAAGACCATCAGATTCCGCTTTACCTTGGCGGTCTTTTTCGACTTGAACAGCCATCCCAGCAGCGGAATGTCGCCCAGCCCCGGCACCTTCTGCTCCACCTCGGTGACGTTGTCGTCCACCAGTCCGCCCAGCACCAGCACCTGGCCGTCGTCGACCAGCACCGAGGTCTTCACCGAGCGCTTGTTGGTGATGATGTCGGCCGCCTGCTGCGAGCTGGCGGCGACGCTGGACACCTCCTGCTCCACCTCCAGCTTGACGGCGTTGCCTTCGTTGATCTGCGGCTTGACCCGCAGGATCAGGCCCACGTCCTCGCGCTGGATGGTCTGGAACGGGTTGGTGGCGCTGTCACCCGAGCCGGTGCTGGTGTACTGGCCGGTCACGAACGGCACGTTCTGAGCCACCACGATCTCGGCCTTTTCGTTGTCCAGGGTCACCAGCGAGGGGGTGGAGAGGATGTTGGTCGTCGCATCCGAGGCCAAGGCGCTCAACAGCGCCGCGAAGTCGTTGGAACCGCCGGTGCTGCCGATGCCGATGCTGGCGCCCGCGGCGCCTGCCAGGCTGGGCGGATTGCTCAGCGCTTCGGCGATGGAGACCCCGGCAGCCTGGAAGTTGACCAACCCCACCGCGCTGCCGTCGCCGGAGCCGTCAATCACCCACTGCACCCCGAGCTGGCGCGACTTGTCGGTGGAGATCTCCGCGATGATCGCCTCCACCAGCACCTGGGCGCGGCGGATGTCCAGGCGCCGGATCACGTCGCGCAGCGATCGCAACACGTCGGGCGGCGCGTTGACCACCAGCGCATTGGTGCTCTCGTGGGCCTGGATCTTCACCTCGTTGCTGCCCGCCGCGGCGCCGGCGGTCTTACCCGCCTTCTCCGCCTGGATGCCGGCTGCAACGCCGTTCAGCACCGGCTCCAAATCCTTGGCCTTGGCGTAGCGCAGGTAGATGACCTGGGTATTGCCGCCGCTCTCCAGGGGCCGGTCAAGTTCGGCCACCAGCTTGCGCAACTGGCGGCGCATCTGCTGATCACCGCTGACCAGCACGCTGTTGGTGCGCTCGTCGGCCACCAGCGTCGGCATTTCGCCCGCCTTGTCGGCGCCCTTGGCCTCGCTGCGCAGCAACGTGGTCAGGGTGCGCACCACCTCGCTCGCCGACGCGTGCTTGAGCGGCACCAGCTCGATCTCGGAATCGCCCGCCTTGTCGATGTGCTGCACCACGCTCACCAGGCGTTCGATGTTGGCGGCGCGGTCGGTGATGATCAGCACGTTGGTGCCGGGATAGGCGGCGATGTGGCTCTGCTGCGAAACCAGCGGACGCAGAATGGGCACCAGCTTGGCCGCCCCCACGTTCTCCACCTGGATGATGCGCGTGATGAGTTCGTCGCCCTGGTACTCGTTACGCCGCCCCTCGACGGGAACGCCCGTCTGGCGCGCCGACACATCGGGGACGATCTTGATCACGCGACCACTCGGCACCGCCGCGAAACCGTGCACCTGGAGCACCGACAGAAACGCCTGGTAGAGCGCCGTCTCATCCATGGGCTTGGAGGAGATGACCGTGACCTTGCCCTTAACGCGCGGATCGATGATGAAGTTCTTGCCGGTCACTTCGGATACGGTGCCGATCAGCGCCCGGATATCGGCATCCTTGAGATTGAGCGTCACCGACGCCGCCGCGGCCAGCAGCGGGAAGCCCAGCAGGCAGGCCACCAGCCCGCCCATCCAGCGTCTTCTTAATGCCTGTCTTCGTTGCACGCGCGTTCCGTTCATCGGTTGATCCGCCGCTCAATCCAGCGAAATGTTCAACACCTGCGAGGTGCCGTTGCGCAGCACCGTGATATCCACCCCAGACTGCGCCTCGGTAATCTGACGCACCGCCTCCAACCCCTTGATCGGGTTGTCCAGCTGCACGCCGTTGACCGCGGTCACGATATCACCGCGCTGGAACCCGAGACGCTCCAGCAAGTGGGTCTGGCTGCCCGCCATGACCCTGAATCCTTTGAACTCGTCGCCCTGCTGGATGGGGACCACGCGCAGCAGGCGATTGACCGCGTTGGGGTCGGCGACCAGCGCATCGCGGATTTCGCGCAGCGGACGGGTACGCAGATCACCCAGGGAATCGGCCTCACTGCCTGGCAGCGGTGCCGCGGCGCCGGCGGACGAGTCCACCAAGCCATCGCCCACGCTCTCCTTGGGCATGGTCAACACCTCGAAACGGCCGGAGCGCTCCAACAGCACGTTATCGGCGCGGATCTCGCTCAGTTTTGCCCCGCCCGGTACCTCCTGACCCACCGCGTAGCTGTTCTCCTCGCCGTTGGCGCTGGCGATGATGGCGCGCGCCGCATGGACATCGTCGTTGGCGATCACACCGCGCAGGGTGAGACGCAGGCGCGTCTCGGGAGCTTGGACGGGGCGCGCCGCGGCGGCAGTCTGCGCGCTGGCAATACCGAACAGGTGCCGCGCGGCGATCTGACCGGCCAGTTGCTGCGCATCCGGGGCGTTGGCCGCCGCGGGAGACGCCGCCACCGGCATCGCCGCCGTCGGGGTAGATGCTCCCGGGATCAGCTTCCAGGTCAGATCGGCCGCGGTTGCCGCGAAGGCGATCACCAGCAGCACGGTGAGCCACCGTGCCGCCACCTCGTTGAGGGCCGGGGTCAGTTTGAGTGCGATTGACACAGCAATGCCCGGGTCGGGTCCCCGTCTCCTTGATCGATCGTTTGCTGGGGCAGGCAAATTGCCACTTTTACCTAATTAAGTACTGGAAGTCTATCACGTAACCAACGGTTTTATCGTGCCCCCAAGGCGCACGAAGAGATCGGGAACCGCGGATTCGGCAGCCGTTGACCACCCCCACCGCCCGGTGCCCGGACGGGCGGCCCTGAGGCTCGAACGATGCACAGCGGAGGGCGATCTGCGTCGACCTCGGCGCGCCTATGCGACACCCCGATACCGCGCTGTGCTCCCGCACCCTCCTCACGAACCATCCGTAGTGTTGGGAATTTGCCTCACAAACCCGATAGAATGGCTTGAATACTCTAAAAAACCTTATCGCAAACAGGCCCATCGCGCACAACGGAACGGATAGCCTCAGTCCATGCATACGACGATTCGACAAGGAGCGTTGGCTTTGGTGCTGGCGTCGGCCTGTCACCAAGCCGTCGCCGCCGTTTGCGCCGAAAGTCCCGCGCTGCCCCACGGGATTGCCCAACTCTACAGCGATGGGCCCAACCGCGCCGTGTTGCGCGAAGGCGACGGACGCACCTGGCGTCTACAGACCGCCGGCAATCAAATGCTGCTGGAGCCGATGGCCACCCCTGCGATCCCGGCGCCTCCCTCCAACGATGCGCTCCCCGATGCCCTGGTCAGCAGCGGCCAGCACGACGTCCGCCGCGCCTGGCTGGCGGGTCCCACCGACCGCTATCGCCACGGGGCGTTGGGCGACACCCTCGAAGCGACGATCCTGCGTGTGGAGACCGCCGACGGGCGCCAGCTCCACTACACCCTGGACGAACAGTCGGTGTTCGAGGATCGCTATCCACGCATCATCGATCTCGATGGAGACGGCCGCGACGAACTGGTGGTGGTGCATAGCTACCTGGCGCAGGGAGCGGCACTAGCGGTGTTCGGCGTGCGCGACCAGCAAGTGGTGCTGCTGGCCGAGACCGCGCCCATCGGCACGCCCTACCGCTGGCTCAACCCCGCCGGCTTTCCCGATCTCGACGGCGACGGCACACCGGAGATCGCGGTGGTGATCACCCCGCATCTCGATGGCATCCTGCAGATCTACCGCTATGGCGCCGGCATACTCACCCCCACCTGGCGTCTGGAGGGGGTCTCCAACCATGCCCAGGGCTCCAACGAGCTGGCCATGGCGGCGGTCACCGATCTCAACCGCGACGGGCGCCACGAGCTGATCATTCCCGCCGCCGGCCGCCAGCAGCTGTACCAGGTGTGGCTGACCCCCGAAGGACTGCGGCCGTGGCGCATCGCACGGCACGCCGATCCCATCAGCACCGCCATTCTGCCCGGCGATTTCAACAGCAACGGGCGCCTGGAACTGATCTATGGATTGAGCGACGGGCGGCTGGTCTTCTGCTCGTTCTAGTGCGGACGTGTCCATGAACTCAGCCAGCGCCACATGCCGCCGCACCCTCCCGACCACGGGCTGTGCGCCACGACGCCGAGTGCTAAAATCGGTCGTTCTTTGTATCCCCAACCACGGTTGACCACGCCATGACGATCACCCCGAAAGAGGCTTGGTGCGGGGAGGCGGACTGCCGCAACTGTTCGTTGCGCAACTCGGTGTTGTTTGCCGGTCTGCAGGAGAAGGATTTCGAACTCATTCATCGGCCCATCGACGACTACACGGTGCCGGCTCAATCGCGGCTTTACGCGGCCGGCGAACCCGGCAACGCCGTATTCACGGTGCGCAGCGGCCTGATCAAGCTGGTGCAGTACCTGCCCGATGGACACCAGCGCATCGTACGTCTGGTACGCAGCACGGACGTGGTGGGCCTCGAAGCGCTGCTCGACCAAACCTACCAGCACGATGCCATCGTGCTGACGGCCGCCTCGGTGTGCCGCATCCCCGCCGAGGTGGTCCATCGACTGGACCAGGAGAATCCCGGCTTGCACGCGGAGCTGCTGCGCCGCTGGCAGCGCGCGCTCAGCGAGGCCGATGCGTGGCTGACCGAACTCTCCACCGGCACCGCACGCCAGCGCGTTGCGCGGTTGCTGGTGCGGCTGGCCGAAGCGAAGGACGGCGTCTCGTGCGACCTGCTTACCCGCGAAGACATCGGCGCCATGCTGGGAGTGACAACCGAGACCGCCAGCCGCATGATCGCCGAATTCCGGCGCCAGGGCATGCTCACCCAGCACGGCAACGGGCCGTACAGCTGCGACATCGAGTCGCTGCGCCGCGTCGCCGCCGACTGACGAACGACGGACTATACCTTCCCGAACCTCAGCCGACTTCTTCGCAATGTGCGCGATGCCGTTTCCGCATCCCGCACAGGAACTCGCGCCGTGAAATCTCCTCCTGCACCGGACAGCGAATACGCATGTGCTGTATGGCCGCGTCGCGCACCTTGATCACCTCGTTCCAAGCGGCGAACACCGCCGCGGACGAATCGTATTGGTGCATCGCCAACACCAGCGGTTGCAACAGATAGTGCCCCAGGCGCGGGTGGTAGTTGAGGTGGGCTCGCTGCGGATTGTCCAGCAGGGTGAACGCAACGCCCGGACCGATGACGGCCTGCTCGCGCCCGTCACAATCGGTGGCCGACCACCCCGGCGGCACCGCGACCGGCGCCCGTCCGTCGTGGAAATAGAGGCGCGACAGCATCCACGGGGTGAGCAGCAAAAACAGGCGCCACTCCCCGACCCGCCGCAAGGCGCGCGTCTCGACGCCGAGACGCGGATTGCTGTTGGGCTGGTCGGCGAGTCGAGGCTGGTCGCGGTAGATCGCCGCAACCGTCTGCAGCAGCGCCCTGTCAGACGCCAACCCCTCGGGGGTCGGTTGCCAGTCAGTGCCCGGCATGACACAGGCGCTGAAGCTGCGCCCCCAACGTCTGGTACAAGCGCAACCGCGCATGGTCCTGCAACGCCGCCGCGAACTGGGGCAGCCAAGGCTGCAGATGCGTGGCCCACAACTCTCCCAGCGCAGTGCGAGCATGCGGCGTCTCGTCGGCCTCCAGCCAAGCGCAGCATTCGAGCAGGACACCGAGATAGTCGGGCGAGATAGTCTCGCTGGCCACGCCCACGCGCGCCAGCAGCGCCGCCAGTTCGTCCACCACCGGACCCTGCATGCAGCCGTGGCGCCAATGGGAGGCAAAGGGCGGGCACGGCGCTTCGGGGTAGCCGTTGATGAACAACCTGGTGTGTTCCGCCTGCCACCAGTCGAGCGGCAAATCGTCCAGTTCATCCAGGGCGGTGCCCAGCCAGGCGGCCTGCTGCGCATGCTCGCGCAACAGGGTCAGCGAATCGCTCGCCGGCATGGCAAGCAGCGCCGCCAGTAGTTGCAGCTCACCCGTGCGGCTGCTCACCATGGGTAGGCGTAGACTCCTGCGGCCAGAAAGAAGTGCCGCAACAGGTACCCGCCGACCAACACCAGCAGCGAAGCGACGATGATCGGCGCACGCGCCAGCGACCCCTTTAGCACGTAGCGCAGCTCCAGCAGGAACGGCACGATGAGTCCGAAGCCAAGAAAGCCCACCAGCCAGCCGAAGTTGCTCCACAGCAGCTCGGCCGAGTGCATCGCCGACTCGGGTCCGCTCTTGAGATAGAAGTAGAACGAGAACAGGATCACCAACTCGCCGGCGATGAGCATGACGTCGGTGCGCTCGTAGAAAACGCGGATGGAGTGATCCTCCTCGCGCTTGATCACCAGATTCAGCACCAGCAGCAGATAGGCGAGCGCGGTGGAGAAGGCCGACACCGTGAACAGCAGCGGCACGCCCGGGTTGTGCCACAACGCCACTGCTGGAAATTGCTGCAACAGCAGGCCCGTGTAGACCGCAGTCCCGATGCCGTTCACCGTGGCCAACCAGCCGATGGTTCGGTGAAAACGCAGACAGCACTTGTCGGCGATGTTGCGCGCAAAGCGCAACCTGAGCAGCAGGTTGAGCAGCGGAATGCGCTGAAAGACGGGCGAGTCCACCATGTAGGGCAGCGCGTAGAACACCCCCCACCACATCATCCAGATGATGAACTGCGTGCCCCAGGCGATCCAGGCGCTGGGCTGGCGAATCAGCACCAGCGGGTTGAGGACGTGGATCACCGCCTGATAGTCGAGCAGGTGCGCGAACAGCATGCCGGAGCCGGCACCGAGCATGACGATGCCCGAGATGGCGCCCCACAGCACCAGTTCTCGGTGCGGTTTGAGGTACATGTCGGTAAGGAAGGTCACCACCAGGGTGGCGGCACCCAGGCCGCCCAGGTAGAGATAGACCGCGATCCACCACGTCCAGATATGCTGCGTCGCGAAGGTCATGGTGCTGTCCATTAGCCTTTCCTCTTCAGATCGCCGATGTAGTAGATGTTGGGCTCGGTCCCGAGGTGCGGCATCAGCGGCTGCGCCACGCCGCTGGCCACGCGCTGCGCCACCGGGTCGTTGGGATCGTCGAGGTCGCCGAACTGGCGCGCCGATCCGACGCAGGTCTCCACGCAGGCGGGCTCGCGTCCTTGCGCCACGCGGTGATCGCAGAAGGTGCACTTGTCCATGCTCGGACGCAGACGCCGGTAGTCGCTGCCGTAGAACCCCTTGCCAGTCTCCACATCGTCGTACGTCACCTCGATGCGGGCGTTGTAGGGACACGCCATGGCGCAGGCGCGGCAGCCCATGCACAGCGCCTCGTCCACCTTGACGATTCCGCTGTCGAGCCGGTAGGTGGCGCCCGTAGGACAGACCGTCAGGCACGGCGGATTGTCGCAGTGGTTGCAGAGGCGCGGGAACAGACGGCGATGCACGTCTTCGCCGCTGCCGATTTCCTTGTCGTGCACCCAGGTGCGCCACTGGTTCTTCCACACCGGGGTCTGATTCTCCATGGCGCAGGCCGCCATGCAAGCGTTGCACCCCACGCAGGTATTGAGGTCGATGACCATGGCGTAGCGGGTCATGCCGCACCTCCTTCGGCATTGAGCTTGCTCACCTTGATGGTGAACTCCTGGGAGCGAAAACCGGCCACCACCGGCTCGACGCGATAGGGGATCAGCTTGCTGGTGGCTGTGCCGAAACCGTAGGCGCGCGTCAGTTTTTTGTTTTCCGAACCGAATGAGGAGTGGATGAACAGCGTGTCACGGCGGATCAGACGCGTGACGTAGGCGGTGCCTTCGGTGTTCTGTCCGGTCGCGGTGTTGACGAGTTTCAACCGGTCGCCGCTCGCGATGCCCAACGCCGCAGCGCGATCCGGATGAATCCACACTCCGCCGTAGATCTCCTTCTTGAAGTGGTTGATCGCCGCCAGCACCGGGTTGTTGCTGTTGGTGGAAGCGTACGACACGGTCGGCGTCTTGCCGTAGGTGAAGTAGAACTCGTCGCCCGCCAGCGGCATGTCCATGGGCGTGCCGGGCCGACATTCGGCGTGGAACGGCTTGGCCAGCACACTGAAGTTGGGTTGGGTGGCACCGCCTTTGCGCAAGGCGTGAAACAGCGGGGCGAAAAACTCGACACGGCCCGACTCCGACGGTAGCGGCAACTGCCAGGGCATGCCAGCGTGCTCCAGCAACTTTTCGCGATCCTCCTCGTGGTAAATGCCGCGCTCTTGCAGCCTCTTGTTGATGGCTTCGGGCGTAGTGCGCAACGCCTCCGCCGTAACCGCGAAATCCACCTCACGGCAGGCGGCAGAGAAGGCGCCGTGTTTCATCTGCGAGCGCTTCGCGCCGTAGCTCTCCTTGACGCGCTCGGCGGGCAACCCCGTGAGCGCCTCCACCCACTTGAGCAGACCGTAGTCGTTGCCGCTGATGATGTTGGTCATGCGCAGCAGGATGTCCGGAATCTCTTCGGTGTCGTAGAGCGGATCGATGGCAGCGTAGCGGGTGGTGAAGGCCAGGTCGTGATTGACGCCGTTGGCGTAGAGCGCCGGCTCGTCTCGCTCCAGGTAACTGGAGTTGGGTAGGATGACGTCGGCCCACAACGTCGTGTCAGCGGGCAGCACGTCGACGGCAACCACCAGTTCCACGTCCGGATGGCCAAGGATCTCCTTCCAGCGTTGGTCCGGATAGTAGTGACGCACCGGATTGGCGGCATTGATCAGGAAGGCGCGGGTCTTGTAGGGATCGCCATTCCACTGCAGCTTACCCTCCACCGACTCTTTCAAGCCGGTGTCGGCCATCACCGGCAACGCAACGTATTCGCGTCCGGCCGCCTTTTCCTGGGCGCTGTACGCCCACGCCCAGCCGGGACGGCCGTGGGGAAAGTTCTTGCCGTCGGAGAAGGTGTTCACCACGAACTTGGCGAACGGCATACCGGCGAGGCTGGTGAACGGCGGTCCCTGCTTTTCGCCCTTGTTCTTGGCGTCGATCATGCGCGCGGCCTTGTGGTGAAACTCGCCGCTCATGATCCAGCCACCCCTCTTGTCGATGCCGCCGGTGAGCATCTGGATCATTGCCTGCACCCGGCGCAGCATCATCATGGTCTGGTAACGCGCACCGTGCCAACCGGGATCGACGATGGCGGGGCGCGTCGTGCCGAACTCGAAGGCGATGCGGCGGATGGTGTCGGCATCGATACCGGTGGTCTGCGCGGCCCATTCGGGGGTGCACTCCTGAAGTTCCTGGAGCTGGGCCTGGAACACCGTCATCACCGCGTGGCCGTCGACCTCCAGACCCGCCGGTACCTGCAGCGCCGGATCCACGGCACGGCCGTCCACGTCGGTGCGGTTGGAGTTGTGATAAGCGGGCAACACGTGGATTCGGTGCGAGCCCTCGGCGGCAACCCGCGGCCGGCCCTGGTCATCGGTAAGCGGCTGCCATTCGCCGTTGCCGTCGCGATAGAGCAGAAACGGCATGTTGCTGTGCTGCTTCAGGAACAGGGCGTCGTAGTAGCCCTCGGTCATCATCTCGCGCAGCATCGCCAGCATGAAATCCAGATCGGTGCCGGGACGGATGGCTAGCCACTCGTCCGCCTTGGCCGCCGTCTCCGACTGGCGGGGATCGAGGGCGACCACTTTGGCGCCGCGCTTGCGGCCGGTGGCGAAGCGCACCATGCGGCAGGTGGAAACCGCGCCGATGGAGGAGTTGTTGGCGACGAACAGGATGTATTTGGCGTTGTCGTAGTCCGGCAGCACCTCGTCGTGGATGTTGAAGTTGCCGGTGACCATGTCGGTGCCGATGTGTCCGGTGGTCACGCAGTGCTGCATCGGCGAGGCGATGATGTTGGGGATGCCGTTGGCCATGGCGAACGGCACCGCCCAGCTCATGTAGAACACGCAGGAGGTCCAACCGCCCACCATGGTCCATTCGTAGGGTTGAATCTCGGCGCGTTTGGCCTTGGCCTCGATGTACTGCCACGCCTCCTCCCAACTCACGGCACGGAAGGCCCACTCGCCGCGCTTGCTGCCCGCAACGCGGATCAGCGGCGTCTTCAGGCGGTCGCTGTCGTAGGTCTGGCGCAGACCGGATTGGCCGCGGGCGCAGATCTTGCCGCGGTTGAGGGTGGAATGCGGATTGCCATCGAGCTTCACCACACGCTTTACGCCGTTGTGCGTACGACTGGTGACACGCAGATTGCACAGTGACGAGCAGAAGTTGCAGATCGAATAGCTGGTATCGGTGGTGGCGGCATCTGGCGCAGCTGCCGCGGCGCCGAGCATTCGCGTGGGCGACAACAGCGACAACGCCGCACCGCCGCTGCCCGCGGCCGCCAAAAAGGCGCGCCGCGTCAGACGCGGAAACGTCCAAGACATGATGTGTGACCTCCTCCAAAAAATCGACCGGTCGGTGTGTTCCCGGCCTGGTGCGGCTGCTGATATTTTGTGATGCGTTGTAATCGGTTGACGATGCCGCAGAACGCATCATAGTGAGATACCCCCAAAGACATCGTGACAAATGTCAATCTACGCCCGAACCACTCCATCGGTGATATTCGTACCGGCCGCGCGACGCTCCCTTCGGTGATAGTCAACGATGGTGTAATGGGAAACGAGGCACACAGAGAGCGGAAAGAAACACCGCTTTTTGACAATTGACAATTTTCAATGCACAGCCCGATGCGAAAGCGCTACCCTGCGCAGCACTTGGGCCTCCGGCGATTGACCTCGCAAGGGGTCGCAGCTGACAGACTGACTTCTCCGCCTGCTTAACACCACCCCTCCTACCTGTCTGCAGCTGCGCCGGAAGGCTCGTTTTTTTAGCAGCAACCGATCGCGACAATCATCCCGGCAGTAGGCAAGGTCTTGATACCCATCGCGGAAGTACCGATGGGCGGCTCCGAACTATCACGGTTCTGTTTCAGCATCGGCCTGGTCTTTTGATCGGTTCAACTCGCCGTCTTCTTCTATCGGATCAACCTTCACCAGCCACTGCCGCAGCACCGGCCGCCCGCCTTATCCATCCTGATTACCACAACAACGGTAGGCTATACCGTCTGCGCGAGGCGTATCTGGGAGATAGGTGCTTCTGCCCGCATGCTCTTTACCATTCCGAGCGAGGGTTGCGTGGTAGAAGTCGGGGGCGGCTCGTCCGAGGTGCGAGCCTTCCAAGGTGATCGCGACCACCACCGGCGCCCGCTCCGTTCCTGGCCGCTTCGACAGCATAAAACCCCGATCAAAGGATGAAATTGCCGGGTTGCGAGATTCCCGCGAGTCGATCGCCACAAGACTCACCTGCGTAGTGCAGCGGTCATCACGGGAGATGGGAATAATTCGCCTACCGTTACCGAAGCGAATACGCTATGTTCCCGATGTCGGTAAACTGGACCCATGTATGCGCATCGGCATAAGGCAGGGTGCACGCAGCTTGGCCCGCCAATGCCCTTCGCCGCCCAAGGCCATGATGCCGTAAAGAATTTCGGCTCACGGGCGATACATAGGGTCGAGAACCGGCAGTATCCGTCGCTGCCCCGCTGACACGGCGTGCATCACACGAATCCACCCCGCATAGCGCAGCGGACGCTTCGGAACGCCGATCGCTGTTCCGGCGGCTTTGGCAAGGGGCTGTCCGAGGACATATAACGAACATCGCTGGTCACAGGGGAACCACCATGTCCGCAAAAGGCCGACTGCATCCCAACTCGATGCCGGTCAGTTGGAAGATCAACATCGCGCTTACCGCCGTTTTTGGTCTGGTACTCATCGCCAACATTACCCACTCGGTGATCAATGAACGCCGCTTGGTCGAGCACGTAGTGAACCGGCAGGCCAACGACCTGGTCGAGTCCTACTTCGATGCCACCAACACCTTGATGCTCACCGGCGGCATGCAGCAGCGTGCGCTGCTGCGCAAAAAGTACACCGAGCGCCCCGAAGTGCTGGACGCCCGCATCCTGCGCGGCGAGCTGGTCAGCAAACAATTCGGCCCCGGGCTGCCCGAGGAGCAACCCACCAATGCACGCGAGCGCGCGGCACTCGAAGGCCAGGCGGTCGACGAACTGACCACCGAGGACGGTGCGCGGGTGCTGACCATCCTCACCCCGATCCGGGCACAAAAAGACGTGAAGGGCACCAACTGCCTGCTGTGTCACCCGGTACCTGAAAACAGCGTGCTGGGCGCCATCGTCATGCGCTACTCGCTCAAAGAGCTCGATGCCCAGGTGTTGCGCAATCTGCTCACCTCCAGCGCGATCCAGGTGGCGATGTTCGCCATCGGCCTGATCCTGATCGGCTGGCTGCTGAAGCGTTTCGTCACCGCCCGCATCGGCATCATGCGCGACACCATCGACACCATCGAACGCAGCGCCAACCTCGTCAAGCGCATCCCGGTGACCAGCGAGGACGAAATCGGCGCGACCAGCAGCACCTTCAACCGGATGCTGGAACGTTTCCGCACCATCATCCTGCAGGCGGCGCGCACCTCCGATCAGCTGGTGTCCACCGCAGGTCAGGTCTCGGAAGTTGCGGACAAGACCCATCGCGGGGTCAAAGAGCAGCGCACGGAGACCGACCAACTGGCTACCGCCATCGCCGAGATGGCAGCCACCTCCCAGGAGGTGGCGCGCAACGCTGCCGAAACCGCAACCACCACCGATCATGCCAACCACGAAGCGAAAAAGGGCATGACACTGTCGCACGAAGCGATCGCCGGCATCGAAGGTCTGGCCACAAAGATCCAGCGCGCCGGACAGGTCATCCAGACGCTCGAAAACGAGAGCAACAACATCAGCATGGTGCTGGACGTGATCCGCGACATCGCCGATCAGACCAACCTGCTGGCACTCAATGCCGCCATCGAAGCGGCGCGCGCCGGCGACAGCGGTCGCGGGTTCGCGGTGGTGGCGGATGAAGTACGCAACCTCGCCCAGCGGACTCAGGACTCCACCAGCGAGATCGCCGGCATCATCGGCCGGCTCAAAGACGAAGCGCACAACGCGGTCGGTGCCATGCACTCGGCCAACAGCGAAGTCGACGCCACGGTAACCAAGGTGCACGCCACCGTCTCATCGCTGGAACTCATTGCCAGTAAAATCGAAAGCATCTACTCGATGAACGATCAGATCGCCACCGCCGTGGAGCAACAAAGCGCGGTCGCCGAAGAGCTCAATCGCAACATCTGCACCATCTCCCAGGTGGCCGACGACGCGGCCCACGGCGCCGAAGCGACGACCGCAGCCAGCCGTGAGATGGACGGGCTGGCCCGCGAGCTGCACCAGGCGGTCTCTCAGTTCACCGTGGAAGACTAGAGCCCGTCCCGAAATCCCGCGCGGGTTCGCCACCCGCGCAGTACCGATTCGACCCTTGACTCCGCCCACATCGCCGGTGTCTCATGTGCCAGCGTTGGGTATCCGTTTTCCACGGGTGCCCGCGCGACGCCGGCTCGCTTGCCTCCCCACAACCCCACTGCGAGGGTCTTCCCATGTCGCAATCCGCTACGCTGACCATTGGCCAGAACCAGTACGAACTGCCCATCGTCGAGGGCAGCGAAGGCGAACGCGCCATCGACGTCCGCGACTTGCGCAGCCGCAGCGGACTGATCACCCTTGACCCCGGTTACGGCAACACCGGCAGCTGCGAAAGCGCCATCACCTTCATCGACGGCGAAAAGGGCATCCTGCGCTACCGCGGCATCCCCATCGAGCAGTTCGAGCAGACGCCCAATTTCGTCGAGGTGGCGTGGTTGCTGATCTTCGGGCGACTGCCCACGGTGGACGAGTATCGCGGCTTCTCGGCCAACCTGACCGATTTCGCCAATATCGACGAATCCATGAAGCACCACTTCGAGGGATTCCCGCGCAGCGCACCGCCCATGGCGATTCTGTCGGCGATGATCAATGCCCTATCCTGTTTCTATCCGGAGCTCTTTGAGCTGGAGGACCAAAAGCTCTTCCAGCTGGCGGCCGCACGGTTGATCAGCAAGGTGCGCACCATCGCCGCCTTCGCCTACCGCCGCTCCAAAGGCCAGCCCTACATCTACCCCGACCCGTCGCTGCGCTACGTGCCCAACTTTCTGCACATGATGTTCTCACAGCCCTACTCCCAATACGTCTGTCCGGAAACGGTACGCGATGCGCTCAACCTGATTCTCATCCTGCACGCCGATCACGAGCAGAACTGCTCCACTTCCACGGTGCGCATGGTGGGTTCCAGCCAGGCGAATCTCTTCGCCTCCTGCGCGGCCGGCGTATGCGCACTGTGGGGACCACTGCACGGCGGCGCCAATGTCGAAGTGCTCAACATGCTGGAGCAGATCCACGAGGGTAACGTTTCCGCCGAAGAGTACGTGAAGCTGGCCAAGGCCAAGGACAGCAAGGTGCGGCTGATGGGGTTCGGACACCGCGTCTACAAAAACTTCGACCCGCGCGCCAAGATTCTGGGCAAGATCGCCGAGAAGCTGCTGCCGCAGCTGGAGGTCAGCGATCCGCTGTTGGACATCGCCCGCAAGCTCGAGGAGATCGCGCTGAAGGACACCTACTTCATCGAGCGCAACCTTTATCCTAACGTCGACTTCTACAGCGGCATCATCCTGCGCGCCATCGGTATCCCCACCAACATGTTCACGGTCATCTTCGCCATCGGCAGACTGCCGGGCTGGAT
>JBNKCG010000009.1:0-23466 GCA_050287605.1 Gammaproteobacteria bacterium
GCAGGCCTTTGGCGCCATGGGCATCAGTCCCGACACGCCGCTGGCCGACCTCTGGACCTGGGCACGCGCCCTGCGCTACGCCGACGGGCCCGACGAGGTGCACCTGCGCAGCATCGCCAAGATGGAGATCAAGGCGGGGGAAGCGACCCGCGGCCGCGCTGCCGCCTACCTGACACCGCCCGAAGCGTTGTGAGCTACGCTTCGACGTATGAGCCAAAACGACCTGACCCCTGGGGTGCTGTTCTCGCTGAAGGGCAAGACCGCGCTAGTGACCGGCGCGGCATCGGGCCTGGGGCTGCATTTTGTACGTACGCTCGCGGCCGCCGGAGCCACGGTGATGCTGACGGCCCGCAACGCCGAACGCCTGCACTCGGCGACCGAGGCCCTGAATCTGCGCGGCGTGGCAGCCCACCCGGTGACCTTGGACGTGACCCAGCGCGCCAGCGTGGACAGGGCCATCGCAACGGTGGAAAAAGACATCGGCCCCATCGACATCCTGGTCAACAACGCCGGTATCGCCGACACCCAGCCGTTTCTCACCATGACCGAAGAGGCGTGGTTGCGGGTGATCGATACCGACCTCAGCAGCGTGTGGCGCGTCAGCCAGGTGGTGGCGCGACGCATGATCGCTCACAAGACCCGCGGGTCGATCATCAACATCGCTTCCATCCTCGGCCTCGCCGCCCAGGCGACCCAGAGCAACTACGCCACCGCCAAGGCCGGCGTCATTCACCTCACCCGCAACCTGGCGCGCGAACTGTGGCGCGAGGGCATCCGCGTCAACGCCATTGCGCCGGGCTACTTTGTCACCGAGCTCAACCGTGACTTCTTCGCCGGCGAAAAGGGACAGGCCTATATCAAGCGCCTGCTTCCACGCCGTACCGGCGAGCTCGCCGAGCTCTCCGGCCCCCTGCTGCTGCTGGCGAGCGAGGCGGGCAGCTACATGACGGGGGTAACCCTGACGGTGGACGGGGGCACGCTGCTGGCTGGCATTTAGCCCGCACTGAATCTCTTCGACGCAATTCCATCCGGCGGTCGAGCACCGCCAACACCCGTGCTTCGCAATTGACAGCCGTGGGCTGGCGCGCTTAGATGCGGTGGCCCCAATCCCAAGCAAACAAGTCCACTACTATGGTCACGACCCCAACGGACTCCACCGAATCCCCCGCTGGCCTCCCGGTCAGTGCCGACGAAAACCTGGCGCTCACCGGACTGGAGTTTTTGCGCGCAATGCTCAACGGGCGCTTCGCCGGTCCACCCATGGCCAGGACCCTCGGATTCGACCTGATCGATGTGGAGCACGGCCGGGCGCTGTTCACCGGCACCCCCAGCGCCGACTACTACAACCCCCTGGGCAGCGTACACGGCGGCTGGGCGGCGACGCTGCTGGACTCGTGCATGGCCTGCGCGGTGCACTCCACGCTACCGGCCGGTGTCGGCTACACCACACTGGAATTCAAGATCGACCTGATCCGCCCCATCACCGTGAAGACCGGCGATGTCAGCGCCGAGGGGCGGGTCATCCGCGTCGGCAAACGAATCGGCCTGGCGGAGGGGACGTTGCGCGACGCCAACGGCGAGATCCTCGCCAAGGGCACCACCACCTGTCTGATCACCTCCTGATCGCCCCCAGCCCGTGGAGAACGATTCCGTGACCCCCCGCCAACGCCACAACGACTGGCTCACCCCGCTGCTGGTCATCATCGCCGGCTGCATCATCGCCATGGTGGGATTCGGGCCGCGCTCCATCCTCGGCCTGTTCCTGGAGCCCATGACCCAGGCGCGCGGCTGGGGCCGCGAGACCTTCGCGCTCTCCATGGCCGTTCAGAACCTGTTGTGGGGATTCGGTGTGCCCATCGCCAGCGCCATCGCCGACCGTTCCGGTCCCACCCGGGTCCTGACCCTGGGGGCGCTCATGTACGGCGCCGGCCTGTGGGGCATGGCGGTCACCACCAGCACCCTCGGGCTGCAGCTGTTCGGCGGCGTGCTCACTGGACTGGGGGTGGCGTTCACCGCGTTTTCCATCGCCCTCGCCGCCATGGCCAAGATGGTGGGGCCGCAGCGCCGCTCGCTGGTGCTGGGATTGGGCACCGCGGCGGGCTCCATGGGACAAGTGGTCTTCTCGCCCCTGGGGCAACTCTTCATCTCGCAGTTCGGCTGGTACGCCACGCTGCTGATGCTGGCGGCGAGCGTGCTGGTCATCGTCCCGCTCGCCTTCGTACTGCCCGGCAACGAGGCGCACCCGGGCGAACCGGACAGCCAGCAGAGCATCGGCCAGGCACTGGGCGAAGCGGTGGGGCACCGCGGATTCGTGCTGCTCACGGTGGGCTTTTTCGTGTGCGGCTTTCACGTCGCCTTCATCACGGTGCATTTCCCCGCCTACGTGAAAGACTTGGGGCTACCCGCTGAAGCGGGCGCTTACTCCATCGCCATCATCGGGCTGTTCAACATCGTCGGCTCGTTCGCCTCCGGCGCGGCGGGACAGCGCTGGAGCAAAAAGGGCGGGCTCGCCTTCATCTACTTCACCCGCGCCATCGTCATCACCTCGTTGCTGATGGCACCCAAGACCGAGTTCACCATCTACCTGTTCGCCTCGGCCATGGGGCTGCTGTGGCTCTCCACGGTACCGCTGACCTCGGGGATCGTGGCGCAGGTGTTCGGGGTGCGCTACATGGCAACGCTGTTCGGCATCGTCTTCTTCAGTCACCAGGTGGGGAGCTTCATGGGCGTGTGGCTGGGCGGGCGCCTCTACGACGCCACCGGCACTTACGACACGGTGTGGTGGACCGGTGTGGCGTTGGGGGTTGCCGCGGCGCTGATCCACCTGCCCATCAACGAGCGGCCGCTGGCGCGGCTGGCGGTGGAGCGCACGTAGCCGGCGGGGAAGCCGAACAGCATCAAGGCACACACAACGAAACGCGGGGCCGTGTAGCCCCGCGTTTCGTTTTGCGGCTCAGCTACTCACGACACTGCCTGGGCAGATACTTCTGCGCCAAATCGCCATCGCACCTCCACCGCAACTGCCCTTCCTCGACCTGCGGAACCAGAACCAGCATATTCTCTTCACCCAAGGCGGAATGGCTGAACTCGATCACGATGCTGCCATCGTCAGGCAGTAAAGAGACCTGGTACGCGTCGGTATCGAAGTCTGACAGATCGAGCGCCTCGATCTCCTGTTCGTTGGGATAGCGCTGGTGTTCCCGGGCAAACGCTTCCAGATACTGTTTCAACTCGGCTACCGCGAGGGCACCTTGCTCTATCCGCGCACGCACGGTGTAGTCCTGGTAGGCGGGAATGGCCACCGCGGCCAACACACCGACAACCGCCACAGCGGTATACCCGTTGCCCGCCAGCAGGATCTCGGCGGGATTGTATTCATACGCCAGCTCCAGCGCCAACTGCGTCTCGGAGGAGGTGAGTTTGACGCCAAAGGCGCCGGCTTCGGGCAGGCCCGCTTCGCGCGGCGTGGGCATCGCAAACATATCGACGGGACGCTCCGCCACGTCGCCGAGGTAGCTCAGCCCCTCCAGGTTGAGACGGTACATGAACGCGGGCACACCCTCGTTGCGCACCGACGCCATCATCAACGCCCCGGCGGGCTCCATGCGCTGCTCCTGTTTCAACCACTGGTCCACCGGGGTACGCGTCGCAATGTAGTTACGGTCCATCAGCACCTGCGGCAGGCTCGCCACGATCAGGTAATCGCCCTCCTCAACCCAATAGGTGTGGCTGGGGACGCCGAAGAAACGCGTAACGATCTTCCTCCTCCACGTGTATGGGTCAGCCGCTTCCCGTTTGAGGGCCAACGAATCCAGTGAAGGCATGACCAGATGGTGGTAGGTTCGGCCGCCGATCTGGCGCGTGGTGTGGTTGAGCCCGAAGCGTTGGGTCGCGTTGTCGATGAGCGAGTGAAACTTCTGCGCATCCTTGAAACGCACCGCGATGTACTGCCCGGCCTCATCGGAGACAAAGGTGACGTCCTGCCCCAACGTCGCGAGAATGTCCTCGATGCTGAAACCCATCTTCTCGGCAAACTGCTGCTTGAACTCACGGTACTTCTTCATATCCTCCGTCGTGTTGAAGGTGGACGCCGCCGCTTCGATGGAGACCAGATCGTTCGGACTGGGCAGTCCCAGTACCGCCACCGCGGTCGGCTCGCCGGCCGCCTGGAAGGTCGGTGCATCCTTGATCACCGGCAGAAAGGCGCGGAACCCGCGCTGCGGCATCTCCACCACCGCCTTGAGGCGATGAATGCCGCCGCTAGTGCCGATGCCCAACCCGACGCTCTTCACGAAATTGATGCCGAACAGCCCCAGCATCGCCAGCTGATCGCGCTGGCCCATGGCGTTGGCCAGCTCCAGCAGCTTGGGGCCGTTGAACCAGACGAAGAAACCGTGACCGCTGGCGTCGATACTCTGTTCCAGCGCGCGCATCGCGTGGGCGGGGGTCGGTTTCAATCCCGGCAGGGTTTGCGCAAGCGACGTGGGTTGCAGCGCCACGCCGCTCAGCAGGTAGAGCCGCGACGTCGCCGTGTCCAGCATCACCTGCGTGGGTACGCCGGCCACCGCGATCACTCCCGCCTGCGTCGGCTGCACCGGTGCCAGCACCTGAATCTGGGGATAGTTGGCGGTCGCCTGTTGAAGAAAGGCATTGAGCGCATCGGGGCCGGAAAAATCCACTGCCGTGGTGACGATCAGGTTGGGCAGCGGGCTTGCGGGATCGGTCGAAGCCAGTGCCGCCGCCTCGATGGGCGACTTGGCGTGTTGCAACAGCAAGCGCGCGTAGAGTTGCGCGTTCGGCGGCAACTCCGGAATCACGTTGGCGCCGAACCCCTCGCGAATCGAACGCACCGCATCCGCATAAGGAGCGGAACCCACCGCCTTGTCCAACGCACCGCCGGATGGGGTACCGATCACGCCCCAGGCGCTGGGAATCCGCAGATAGGCGTAAGCGGTATCCGGAAGCACCTCGCGCAGGTGGGAACGCAACGCGAGCGCCTCTCCCTTGGCAGGCTCGACGGGGCGCATTGCCGTTGGTTGGGTATCGGTGACGGACACCGAATCGGCACCCGGCGTCGGGGTGCGGTCGCAGGCGGCGAGCAACAGACCAGCGAGCAGTAGAGCGGACCAGTGTATGGATTTGGCCATGGAACGAATTTCCTTCGTGTTCTGAGCCGGAAGATTGTGTCTATCGGCCGTCTCAAGTGATTCTTGACGACGATGCCCACGTCGCTTCGAGTGCCGAATGCTATCTCGGATGCGACGTCGTCGTTTATGCGTAGTCAACCATCGGTGAGCGCCTTCAGGCGTGTGGGAATAATCGGTCTCAACCGATTTGTAGAACGTAGCACCACATTCCGTACGCGCCGCACCGAGCGGCGGCACAGCGCGTTGGGAGTCTTGAGCCGGAGCCTATTCTGAGATGACGCCGCCGCTTTCCAGATAGCGTTGATCAATCGCGGGCAAAGGTTCGTCGTAAATCGCCGCCTCAAAGGTCCGGAGACGCTTGTAGATGGACAGCAACTCTACGATCGTCGGCCACGAATTGACCAAGTATTGGAAGGAACTTTCCACCTGATTGAAGGCGTTGAGAATGCGCTGCATGATGCCCAGCGTAAAAGCGCCGGCCACGATGGAAGGCGCCAGTGCGATCATGGGTACGAACTGCCCGATATTGAGATAGCCGTACCGCACCACGTTGAAGTAAAGATAATTGAGATAGAGGCGGAAGTAGTTTCTGCGCACTTTATCGAACAGTTCGGACAGCGTCTCCGGTTCCGCCCGGTGGGCGTGGTCTTCCCCGTAGACCAGCTCTTTGCGGTACGCGGCCTCAACCCGCTGATTCCTGAATTCCAAGCCCGGCAGACGGATGCCTGCCAGCGCCAGCAGGCCGGTGCCGAACACCGACCACAGAATGGCCACGAAGACCAGAGCCTGCGGGACTTTGCCGATCAGCGGCAGTTCCGTCACGTAGCTGGACAGCCCCCACAGGATAGGCAGGAAGGCGAGCATGGTCATCACCGAATCCAGGAAGCTCACCCCCAAGCCTTCCACGATGCTCGCAAAGCGCATGGTGTCTTCCTGGATGCGCTGTGACGCGCCCTCGATATGACGCACTCGTTGCCAGTTGGCCGTGTAGTATTCGTTCATGGCCGTGCGCCATCGGAACACGAAGTGGCTCACGAAGAAACGGTTGAATACCGCCACGGTCACCGCAACCATGATGATGATCGCGACCGTAGAAAGCTCGTGGTAGTAGTCCCCGATGCTGATGTTCTCCGGCTTGCTCAGAGCACGCTGAATCAGGTCGTAGAAGCCGCCGTACCATTCGTTGAGCATGACGCTCACCTGCACCTGAAACCAGGTGATGAAGACGATGAGCGCCGAACCCAACACCGACCAACGCGACCACTTTTGCCCGGCACGCAGCATCCAGGTACTGACGAATATCAGATAGGCGAGGAACATGTACTGGTAGAACCAAGCGCTGTTGGCCTCGTTTGTCGCGGTGTCGTAGAGCGCTTTGGCCGCGCCGTCCGCATTCGCTGAGAGCGCCTGTGGAAAATGGATGCCGACCAGCGGTGCCAAACTCACGGTGGGACCCAAATCCTGGGCAAAGAGGTACCAACCCACTATGCAGAGCAGGGCCCAAAGGGCGAACGAAAGGAAAAACAGTTTCGGCTTGGGGAAAAATGAAAGAAACACGATTCTTACTCTCGCTAAGGAATAGGGCGATTGGACAGGGAAACTGATCTAGAGTTGCCTCCGACCCGCCAGCGGCTTCATGCAAACCCACTGTAGAACGGGGTCAAGCATCAAGGGTGCTGAGACATAGGGAATCACGAAGACGCCTGGTTCGAAAGCGTTTTTCGTAGACAGCCGGTCTTGAGAGGCGCCAGCGCGGTCGTTCCAACGTCTCGCGCCCAGAGTTCTCGGCCACTGTGCGAGCAAGCAGACTGAATCCGACTACCCCGCTTCTTCGCCCCAGCCCCGCGGCGATACGCAGGTGATCGAAACCGTTGGATGAAAGCGGCCGCGCCGGTATGATCTGTCCCGGGACGGGATCGGCCACGTACCGATCACGCGGTAGACAACAATGACCAACAACTGGCCCACGATCGCTGGCAGGGGAAAATGCCGCATATGAACGTTGGTGCGAGTAGCGATTTCATACGCCTCAACTGGGTTAAAAACGAGATCGAGGCCTCACTGCGGGAAGCCGGCCTGGCACTGGAGGCCTACGTCGACAGTCCAGCGGACAACGCCGCCCGCTTGAAAGACTGCGCGGCCCGCCTGCACGAGGTTTCAGGGGCGTTGCGGATATTGGAGCTCTCCGGCCCAGGACTACTGGCGCTGGAGATGGAGAACATGGCGGCGATGCTGGGCCGCGGTGAGATCTCCCGGCGGGCAGCGGCGGTCGAAGCGCTGAGTCGCGCGATACTCCAGCTCCCCGATCAGTTGGAACGGCTGCAGTCCGGGCAATTGGAGACGCCGGTGACACTGCTTCCCTCCATCAATGCGCTGCGCACCCTGCGCGGCGAAGCCCCCCTCGACGAGTTTGCGCTGTTCAAGCCCGACCTGACGGTATTCATGCCGACGCAGCACACCGCCAGGCGCCATGCCGGGGAGGAAGATTCGCAGACGTTGGCGCGGCGTTTGCGCCCCATCTATCAAAGATCGCTTCTCGCCTGGCTGCGCAATCCACGTTCATTGGAGGAGCTGCAGCGCCTCGGCGCCGTGTTGTTTCGCCTCATCGGCGCTTCGCAGCGCTACGCCGCCATTCAGCTGTGGTGGGTGGGCTGCGGCCTGATACAGGCCTTGGGTGAGGGTTTGATCGCCGACACACTGCGCGCCAAGAAGTTGTTGGGTCGGATCGATCAACAATTGAAACGGTTGATCGAGTTGGGTGAAGCGGCCATTGCCAATTATCCGCCAGAGCTTCTGATACGCGAAATGCTCTATCTGATTTCGCGTGGCGAATCCCACGGCGAGCACGTATGCGACATCCGCAAGACCTTTCGGCTGGACGCGCTGCTTCCCCAGGGTGACGCACGCAACCGCCCGGTCGGTCCCAACCTGGAACTGCTGCGCACCGTATCCCACGCGCTCAAGGACGAACTCGCCAAGGCCAAAGACGTGCTCGATATCTACGTCGCCGGGCGCAAGGACGACCCCAAGGCGCTGGAACCGTTGGTTGAGGGATTGGGCGAGATCGCCGACATCTTGTCGATGGTGAATCTCGAGAGCTCCCAGGAGGCGATAGAGCAGCAAGTGGAAATCGTCAGCGATAGGGTGGCGCGCAACGTCGCCTGCGACGAAGACCAGATCATGGATCTGGCCAGTGTGCTGCTATCGGTGGAAAACGCGCTCGACGAGTTGGCGCGAGGACATGTCTCGGCGCACGGCGATCATGCCGACGCCAGCGCCTCGGCCAACGCCCAGTTCGAGGGTGCGCTGGCAGGCGTCGTGCGCGAAGCGATCAACGACATGAGTTCGGTCAAGGACGCCATCCTCGCCTATCTGGACAACCCGCAGGAAAAGCGGATCCTGGAAGTGACACCGCGCTATATCGAGCGCGTTTCCGGATGCCTGGAGATGCTCTCGCAAGAGCGCGCCGCGAAAGTGGCCGAGCGTATCGGTGACTACATCATCGAAGGCCTGCTCAACCGCGAAGAGATCCCGACGCGCGAGGTCCTGGACCGCCTCGCTGACGCCATTACCGGTCTCGAGTACTTCGTGGAGTCGACGCACGAGCGCCGTCCCGATGCCGATCAAATGCTGAAGATGGCGGGCAAGCGGCTGCACGATCTCGGCTTCGAGGTATCGGAAAGATAGAGGTCTTCTTGGTCGGACCCTTTTTTGTTTGGCGCCCCTGAAGGATTACTTGGCGACTGCGCCGCCTCGCCCTGCGGGCCGCACTCACTACGTTCGTGCGTTCTGCGCCGCTCGCGCGGCTTGTCGAACCGGCTGATTGAGACGGTCAGGAGCTCGAATCCCACCTTAAGCAACCCAAACAAAAAGAGGGCCCCAAAATCGGGGCCCTCTTTTTGTTTGGCGCGCCTGAAGGGATTCGAACCCCTGACCTCTGCCTCCGGAGGGCAGCGCTCTATCCAGCTGAGCTACAGGCGCTATGAAGAGCGCGCCATTCTAGCTCGCCGGCGCTATGCGTGCCACATGCTTATCCGAACGGCCGAAAGCATTGGGCTCGCGAGGACACGAACACCCATTTACGACGACTACAACCAATCCACGCCGATCCGCCACGTCGGCCCGGACTCCAGCAATCCCTGCAGCTTCGCCTTGTCGATCTTGCGATTCTCCGGCAGCCGCTGGGTCAGTTCGCCCTCATAGGTCGGGCGCTGCACCGAACGGTATACGCCCACCGGCGTCGGGAAATCAGGATGGCGCAGACCGGTCAGAAGCTGCGCCAGCGGTTCGGCGTCTTCGTCCATCACCAGCACCCGTTCGTCGGTTGCGGTTGCGATCTCGGGCTGCAGGCGGGCGTTGAGGGCAATGCCCTTGTCCCGCTGTGCGCCGTAAACCAGCGGTTTGCCTTCTTCCAGGTAAAGCACGTTTTCGGCCTTGCTGGACTTGTCGGTGAGGTGGCCGTGGACCTCATCGTTGAACACCGGGCAGTTCTGGAAGATCTCGACGAAAGCGGCGCCCTTGTGTTCGGCAGCGCGCTTCAGGGTCTGGTACAGGTGCGCGCCGTCGGTGTCGATGCTGCGCGCGACGAAGGTGGCGCCGGCGGTGAGCGCCAGACGCACCGGATCCAGAGGTGCTTCGATGGAACCACCCGGCGAGGTCTTGCTGCGCATGCCCGAAAGCGAGGTGGGGCTGTACTGGCCCTTGGTCAGGCCGTAGACGCGGTTGTTGAACAGCAGCACCTTGATGTCGACGTTGCGGCGCAGGGCGTGCAGCAGGTGATTGCCGCCGATGGAGAGGCCATCACCATCGCCGGTAACCACCCACACGGTGAGCTCCGGGCGCAGCGCCTTGATGCCGGTGGCAAAGGTCGGGGCGCGGCCGTGGATGCTGTGGATACCGTAGCAGTCCACGTAGTACGGAAAGCGGCTGGAGCAGCCGATGCCGCTCACCAGCACATGGTTCTCGCGCGGGGTATCGACGTCGGCCAGCACCTTCACGAACTGGTTGAGGATGGAGTAGTCGCCGCAGCCCGGGCACCAGCGCACTTCCTGGTCGGACTTGAACTCCGCGCGGGTGGCCTTGGCGGCGGGTGCGGATTTGACGAGCGAAAGGGCGGTCATGAGCCGGCCTCCAGTTGCGTGTTGACGGCCTGCACCAGTTCGTGCACGTAGAAGGGCTGGCCCTGAAGTTTGGAATAGCTCTGCACGTCGACCAGGTAACGCGCGCGCAGCAGCTGGGCGAGCTGCCCGCTGTTGAGCTCCGGCGCCAGCACGCGGCGGTAGCGGGCCAGAAGGTCGCCCAGATCGTCGGGCAGCGGGTTGAGGTGGCGCAGGTGCAGGTGACCGATGTGGTGGCTGCCGGCGCCGCGTGCCTGCAGCACCGCCTCACGCACCGCGCCCAGCGTGCCGCCCCAGCTCACCACCAGCAGGTCACCCTCGGCATCGCCGAACACCTCGCTGGGGGCGTAGGTCGCGGCTACCCGTTGCACCTTTTCTGCACGGGCGCGGGACATGCTCTCGTGGTTGGCCGGATCGTAGCTGACGTTGCCGCTGCCGTCCGATTTCTCCAGACCGCCGATGCGGTGCTCCAGTCCCGGCGTGCCGGGGATGGCCCAGGGCCGCGCGCCGTCTTCGTTGCGCGCGAAGGGTTGGAAACCTTCCGGGTCGGTGGCCCGCTGCACCGGAATCTCGGGAATCAGCTCCAGCGAGGGGACGGCCCACGGCTCGGTGCCGTTGGCGATGTAGGCATCCGACAGCACGATCACCGGCGTCATGTAGCGCAGTGCGATGCGCGCCGCCTCGATCATGGTCCAGAAGCAGTCGCCGGGGCTGTCGGGGGCCAGCACGGGCACCGGCGCCTCGCCGTGGCGGCCGAAACAGGCCTGCAGCAGGTCGGACTGCTCGGTCTTGGTGGGCAGCCCGGTGCTCGGCCCGCCGCGCTGCACGTCCACCACCAGCAGTGGCAGCTCCAGCGACACCGCCAACCCCAGCGCCTCGGCCTTGAGGTCCATGCCCGGCCCGCTGGTGGTGGTCACCCCCAGCCCGCCGGCGTAAGCGGCGCCGATGGCCGCGCCGATGGCGGCGATCTCGTCCTCCATCTGCAGGGTGCGCACACCGTAGGTGTTGTAGCGCGCCAGGGTGTGGAGGATGTCGGAAGCGGGTGTGATGGGATAGGAGGCGAGCACCAGCTCCAGCCCGGCGCGTTCGGCCGCGGCCAGCATACCCAGCGCCAGCGCCTCGTTACCGGAGACGCGACGATACAGTCCCGGCTCGTGGGGCGCGGCCGCCACCAGGCGCTGCGGTACCGCGAGTTCGGCGGTCTCGCCGTAGTGGTAACCGGCCTTGAGGGCGCGCACGTTGGCCTCGCCCACCACCGGATTGCTCTTGCCGAACTTGCGTTTGATCCACGCCAGCGTGGGCTGCGGGTCGCGCTGGAACAGCCAGTAGACCAGGCCCAGCATGAAGAAGTTTTTGTGCTTGAGCTTGGCGCCGTGGCCCAGTTCCAGGTCCGCCAGCGCCGCTTCGGTCATTCCCGAGGCATCCACCTCCACCACGCGGAACGCCTCCAACTCGCCGGTGCCGCGCGGGTCCTGCGCGTACCCGGCCTTGGTGAGCGCCTTGTCGGAAAAACCGCTGATATTGAGGATCACCGTACCGCCCGGCTTGAGGGCGGCGAGGTTGGCGCGCAGCGCGGCCGGGTTCATGGCCACCAGCACCTCGGGGGCGTCGCCGTGGGTCCAAGCGTGGCCGCGCGAGAGCTGGATCTGGAATGCCGACACGCCAGCGAGCGTACCGGCCGGTGCGCGGATCTCCGCCGGGTAGTCGGGAAACGTGGCGAAATCGTTGCCGGCAATGGCGGAGGTATCGGCGAACTGCGTGCCCGCCAACTGGATACCGTCGCCGGAGTCGCCGGCAAAGCGCACCACCACTGAAGCCCGTTCTTCAACCGTTGCTGTCACATCATCCTCACAGTCGCGTTCGCCCGACGAGTCCACCCGCAGTGGGAGGTGCCAAGGGACCGCGCAGCATACCCGATCAATGCACTCAATCTTTATACCGAATTATTAGTTGGAACTCCAACAATTGCAACGCCAGGGACCGCCCCGACAGGGGCAAAACCCTATCCCGATTAATTTACTCGGTTTAGTGGGGCGCGATTATTCCTGTTGCGGCCCCAACAAGCAAATAACTGCTAGGCATATTGGTATTCCGCACCTCGCGGGCGGAGGCCGGGAGAATCGCGCGAAGCGGAGGTGGCCGCACCGGGGGCACGGTGACAGCCGGGAGCGGGGCCGTCGGCGCTGGCAGAGGGGAGGCTACGCCGCGGACTCGATCGCGCCGGACTGGCGCTGCAGGTAGGTGGTACAGATCACCCGCAGCAGCGAGGCGAAATTGGTGATCTCGCCCTTCAGCTCCAGCACTTCGTCGTGCAGTTTGGTGAGAAAGACCGGCAGCGAAACGCCCTCCGCCGCGGCCAGCTCTTCCAGGATCTCCCAGAAGCGGTTTTCCAGGCTCAGACTGGTGACATGACCGTGAATGCGCACGGACCGCGACGTGCGCTCATAGAAGGACGGGTCGGTACTGGCGTAGATGTGGCACATCGCGATCTCCCTACCCGACCAATGCCGGGCGACGAGCTTGAGGTCAAGGGCAGACCCCAAGCATAGAACGCCGCCCGGGCTTGTGCCGAACTAGCCCCGGCATCCCGTGACCGGAATGCCGGAGTCGGCGCTAGCCGTGAGTGATCTTGGTGCCCAGCACAGCCAGGAACTGCGCCAGCCACGCCGGATGTGCAGGCCACGCCGGTGCGGTGACCAGGTTGCCGTCGGTGACCGCGCCGTCGATGGGAATTTCGGCATATTCGCCGCCGGCGCTCTGCACGTCGGGTCCGCAGGCCGGGTAGCAGGAGACGCGCCGCTCGGCGATCACGCCGGCCGCCGCCAGCACCTGCGCGCCGTGGCAGATGGCAGCGATGGGCTTGCCCGCCGCGTTGAACTCCTGCACCAGCTTGATCACCTGGGGATTGAGCCGGATGTACTCCGGCGCGCGCCCGCCGGGAATCAGCAGCGCGTCGTAGTTCTCGCTCTTGGCGTCGGCGAAGCTGGCATTGAGGGTGAAGTTGTGCCCGCGCTTCTCGCTGTAGGTCTGATCGCCCTCGAAATCGTGAATTGCGGTGCGGATCTGCTCGCCCGCCTTCTTGTCCGGGCAGACGGCGTCCACCGAGTGGCCTACCGCCAGCAGCGCCTGAAACGGCACCATGATCTCGTAGTCTTCGACGAAATCGCCCGCCAACAACAGGATCTTTTTCGCAGCCATGGTCTCCTCCTGGGATGTGCGGGGCGTGTCTGAACGAGCGCCCCGTCGATATGGGATGGAGGGATTACCTTAGCCAACCCCTCCTCGCAAAGGGTAGTAAAGCACTACTACCCCGGGCAGGCCGTGAAATTATTGTTGCGCAAGGCCGGCGGTATCCTCCGATTCAGAAAGGAATTGGCGCTACCGTCCGGATTCGCCACGGCCGATGAACAGGCGGAATCCGGTGGGGAAAAGCTCGACGCCGGTTTTTCCGCGGATACGCCCCCAAATGCCCTGTGGCAGAAACAGCGCGAACGCGATAGCGATGGCGCCGACCCCGAACAGATACCAAACGCCGAAATCACCGAACAGTTGTTGTAACAGGAAAAACACCACCGCGCCGATAATGGGCCCCTCGATGGTGCTCAGCCCACCCACGAGCACCATGAACAGCATGAACACCGTCCACTCCACCCCGAAATTGGTGCGCGGCAGGAAGGTGATGGCGCTGGCCAGCCAGATCACGCCGGCCAGCGCGCAGCCGAACGCGGCGAGCACGAAGAAGACCTGCTTGGTGCGGTCGGTGAGCACGCCCAGCGACCGCGCCGCCTCCTCATCGTCGCGGATGGCCTGGGCGGCGCCACCGATGCGACTGCGCAACAGGTAGAACGCGACCGCCAGGATACCGGCGGCGGCCAACAGCGCGAACCAGTACGTTACGTTGCGCCTCAGATCCGGATCGTAGGCGTTCAACGCGATGAGCGAGGTACCGGTCTCCCCTTGCACCAGGGGGTCGAACATGACGACGATGCGCACCACCTCGGCGATCACCCAGGTGCCGATGGCGAACTCCCCGTCTTTCAGTTTCAGCGCAAACACGGAAACGGGGATGGCCAGAATCCCCGCGCCGACCGCCCCCAGCAGCAGTGCCGGGTATGGCGCAACACCACCGTCCACGAATCGCAGCGCAAAATAGGCGCCCACGCCGAAAAAGGCCTGCTGCCCCACCGACACCAGGCCGGCGTATCCCGCCAACAGGTTCCACATGGATGCCAGTAGGATGTAGACGAACAGGGTGGTCAGTTTGTCGATGGCGAGCCCGCCGATCAGAAACGGCAACACGGCACACACGACCAACAGCACCAGGCTCGCGAGGACGGTGCGCCGGCCCGTTTTGGTCCAACGCTCGATGCGGAAAGCGAGGGGCTGTGTCATGAGAAGACTCTCCGCAGGCGGCCCAACCACGCTGGTCGGCGCAGCCCTTTGGCGCGATAGAAGCGAACCGCCAGCACCGCAAAGAACACCAGATGCCCCGCAAGCTGGAACCACTGCGCCGCGTAAAGCGCCCCCAGACTCTGGGCGATCCCCAGGATGATCCCGCCGATCAGCGTGCCCCAGATCGAACCGATGCCGCCGATCACCACCGCCTCGAAGGCATAGATGAGCTGCGTCGGTCCCGAGTAGGGATTGATCAGCGCCCGCATCGCCAGAAACACCCCGGCGAGTCCGGCCAGGGCCACGGCGATGGCCGCCGCCCAGCGGTAAACGCGGGTGGCATTGACGCCCGACAGTTCGGCGGCTTCGGGATCGAGCGAAGCGGCGCGGATCGCGCGCCCCAACCGCGTATAGCTCAGCAGCAATTGCAGGGTGACCAGCACGACGACCGCCACCGCAAAGGTCAGCACCGGCAACTTGCCGACGGTGATGTCGAAGGGCAGCGAATAGGACTCCCAGGAGAGATCGCCGATGTAGTTGCCGAGCGATGCGGCGTCGGCGCCATAAACACCGTAAATGCCGTTCTCCAGCACAGCGCCCAAACCGAAGGTGGTCAGCAGCGGCAGAAGAATGCCCCCACGCAGGGTCCGGGCAAACAGAGCCGCCTGCAGAAACCAGCCGAACAGTCCCATCAGCGGCACGGTGATCAGCGTCGCCACCAGCGGCGACAGCTCGAAACGCTGCACGAGAAACAGCACGCCGTAGGCCCCCAGAACGGCGAGGTCGCCGTGCGCGAGATTGATGAAGCGGACGACGCCGAACATCAGCGCCAGCCCGGCAGCCAGGATGGCGTAGTAGCCACCCAGCAATATCCCCTGGATCAAGGCATCGACCATCACGCGGCTCCCCGGGCTTCGGCAACCGGCAACGCCTCAACGCCGAAATAGGCGTTGGTGATCTCCTGACGGTCGATGGTGGACGAAACGCCCGCGAGCGAGATACTGCCTTCCAGCATGCAAACCAGCCGGTCCGAATAGGCGATGGCCCGGTCGAGTTCCTGTTCGACCACGACGAGAGTGGTGGCGCGGGTCTGCTTCAGTGCCTCCAAACTTTCGTAGAGCCCTTCGATGGCAATGGGCGAAAGGCCCAGCGAGACCTCGTCGAGCAGCAGCAGCTTCGGATTGCTCATCAACGCCCGGCCGATGGCGACGGCCTGGCGCTGCCCGCCGGAAAGGTTACCGGCCTGGCGCTTCAGCAGCAGTTTGAGTTGCGGCAGGGCATCGAGCACCGTCTCCTGCGTCCAGGTGCCGCGACGGCCGTTTTCGCCCGCGATCCTCAGATTCTCCGCAACGGTCATGGTGTCGAACAGACGGCGCCCCTCCGGCACCATGGCGATACCGGCCTTGACGCGCTGATGCGCTTTCAACGACGTCACGTCCCGGCCCTCCATCCGGATGCTGCCCGACGCGGGGGCGTGGACACCGGCAAGACAGCGAAACAGCGTCGTCTTGCCCGCCCCGTTAGCGCCCACCACGGCCAACACCTCGCCTTGTTCGATGGACAACGAGACGCCGCGCACCGCAGTCAGCAACCCATGGTTGGCCACCAGCCCATCGACTTCGAGGATCATTCAACGCCTCCGCCGAGATAGGCTTTCATCACGCTGGGGTCCGCCATCACGGCGGCGGGTGCGCCCTGAGCGATGACCGCACCGGCGTTCATGCACACCAGCCGGTCGATCACCTTCAACAGCGCATGCAGGATGTGCTCGATCCAGACGATGGTCATACCGGTCGCCTTGAGTCCGCCGATCAGCTCGATCAACGCGCCCAGTTCGGCTTCGGTCAGTCCACCGCCGATCTCGTCGAGCAGGATCACCTGGGGCCGGGTGGCGAGGGCGCGCGCCAGTTCCAGCCGCTTACGGTCGAGCAGACCGAGCACACCCGCCGGGCGGTTGGCGCGATCGTCGAGCCCGCAGGTAACGAGCGCATCGGCGGCCACCTCGCCTGCCGCGTCGCGGGAAAGTCCCGCGCCGTGGGTGGCGGCCACCACTACGTTTTCGAATACGGTCATGCCGGTGAAGGGCCGCGGGACCTGGTAGGTGCGCGCTATCCCACGCCGACAGCGGTACGCGGCGTTGCGCGCCGTTACGTCGCTGCCGGAAAAACGCACGCTGCCGGCCGACGGCGGCAAGGTGCCGGCCAACACGCCGAACAGCGTCGTCTTGCCCGCGCCATTGGGCCCGACGATACCCACGGCCTCGCCCTGGGTGACGTGGAAATCGACGTTGGCCAGCACCTGGAAGGCGCCGAAATTCTTGCAAATCCCCACGCCTTCGAGAATGGTCTGCATCTTCGATCCCATTTAACGCGGTCCGGACCACCCCCGCACCGGCGGGTGGTCCGGAACCTCCGCTATCCGAGTTTGTAGGGACGCAGCTTGGCCGAGACCGGCACTTCGGGCACCAGCACGTTGGAGGTCACGTCCAGGGAATAGCCGAACTTGGATCCTTTGGGCGACTTGACCCATTGCGTACCCACCAGTCCGGTCACCGAGCAGTTCGGAACAGGGCCCTTGGTGAAGTCGACCCGGCCCATGGGGGTTTCGGTGGCGAGGGTGGAGAGCGCCTTGGCGACCGCCGCCTTGTTCTTGGGATCCCCCGATGCCTTGAGGGCAGCGAGGGCCACGTCGAACAACGCCATCTGCGCACCGACCTGCTGGCTCCACGGTTTGCCGCTGGCGTTTTCGTAGCCGTCGGCAAGCGCTTGGCCGGAAACGCCGGTGAGCGGCGACTTGAAGGGGAACGCCTTGTGCCAATAGGCGCCCGACGCCATGTTGTGGCCCAGCCTGCCCAGGGCCTCCATCTCCGCCTCGAACAACCCCGCCTTGGCGAGTTGCACGATCTTGATCTTCTGCGCCAGCCCCTTCTGCGCCGCCTGGCGCCAGAAAACGGGAAGATCGGGCGGGATCGGGAAGGTGTTGAAGATCTGAATGCCTTCCTTGCGGAAGGTGGCGATCTGGGCCGAGAAGTCGGTGTTGCCGTTGTCGTAAGGACCGGCGTCGACGACCGTGAACCCCGCCTTTTCCAGCGCCGGGATCATCACCGCGCGGATGGCGTTGCCATCGGCGTCGTTGGGCAGCAGCACGCCCACCTTGCGGTTGGTCTCCAGCTTGGACCACTGATCGGTGTAGAGCGCGGCGAAATCCGACGCGCCGAACGAGAAGTGGTAGGTCCACTTGAACGGCGACGGCTCGCCCGGTTTGGCGCCGCGGCCGAAGTAGAACGACTCCCACGGCGCGACGGTGGAGACACAGGGCACGCCGCCCGCCTCGCAGGTATCGGCGACGGGATTGATCGTCTCCGGCGTCGAACTGGTGATCACCATGTCCACCGCATCGCCCCCGAGCAGGTCCTTGGTGACCTGGCTGCCGCGCACCGGATTGGACTGGGTGTCCTTGAGGATGAACTCGACCGCGTAGGTCTTACCGCCGATGTCGACGCCCTTGGCGAGTGCCTTGTTGACCAAGCCGAGCACGTACTCGTCCGCTTCGCCAAACGGGCTGATGGGACCGGAACGCGCGTTGACGAAGCCGACGCGGATGACGTTTTCGGCGGCAATCGCGGATCGAATGCTGCCCGGAACCGCCAATGCAGCGACAGCGCCGCCGGCGAGAGCGCCCGAGGTTTTCAGGAAACTGCGACGTGTGAAACCCGATCTCTGGTTGTTGCTCATGACTCCTCCTCGCGTAACTGCTGTTGTGTATGTGCTGCTTTGTTATGTCGGAATGGGTCGATCCACCCCGCATGCAATCGCATCGCTCAGGCCAGCTTTGCGCGCATGAATTCCCCCGCCTCCTCGATGGACTGCATTCCCTCATCCAGCATGGGAGCGAAGATCTGCCACGAGTGGCACATGCCATCGAAGATCTTCAGCGTGGCGTCCACGCCCGCCTGTTTGAGACGTTCGGTCACGGTCACCGAATCGTCGTGCAACAGCTCCCAGCTGCCGACGTGGACCAGCACCGGCGGCAGGCCGGACAGGTCGGAATGCAGGGGGGTAACGGTGGGTGACCGCAGATCGCCGTCACCCATGTAGATCATGTTGAACAGATCCATCAGCTCGCGGTTCACCAGCGGCGCGTCGGCCAGCGCGCGGTGCGATTCGCCGTCGTGGGCGAAATCGAGCGCCGGCGACATCAGCATCAGCGCGGCGGGCAGGGGTTTGCCCGCGTCACGCGCACGCACCGCGGTCGCCAGGGCGAGATTGCCGCCGGCGGAGTCGCCGCACAGGGCGATGCCCGACGGCGCGTAGCCCTGCTCCAGCGCCCACAGGTAGATGGCGTAGGCATCGTCATGGGCGGTCGGTGCCGGGTGTTCGGGCGCCAGGCGATAGTCGGGCGCCAGCGCGGGAATCCCCGAGGCACGCGCCAGATTCGACGCGACCACCCGGTGCGAGCGGCTGGAACCGAACAGAAAGCCGCCGCCGTGGTAATAGATGATCAGCTTTCCGTCGACGCTGTTTTCCAGGCGAATCAAGTCGCCGCCCAGCGGGCCGCAGGGCACGCGGCTGATCATCGATCCTTCGGCGATGGGGGTCGGCTCGTTGATGGCTTCGAACCAGGCGCGCATCTCGGCCGGGCCGCCGTTGGCGGGTGGCGGATTCTGCGCGCTGACCTGCAGGATCATCCCAAGCTGTTCTCTGGACATAAAACACTTCCTCACACAACTGATGCGGTTGAATCGAACGGGGCGCCGCAATCCGGTCGCCCCGCCCTGAGGCGCGGACTATTGCATGCGCACGATAGGCTTGATGGTCTTGCAGGTCTCCGAGTCGTGGATGGCCTCGTTGATCTGCTCCAGGTCGTAGTACTTGACCAGCCGGTCGAACGGGAACTTGCCCTTGCGGTAGAGATCGGCGAGCTGGGGGATGAAGGTATCCGGATCGGATTCGCCTTCGACGATGCCCATCAGCTTGCGCCCGCCGCTCATGAAGTGGGTCTCGTTGAGGGCGATCTCGGCATCCGGGCCCGACGCGCCGAGAATGCCGCATACCCCCATCGGCGCGAGGCTCTCGACCCCGGCGCGGATGACCGCCGGAAGCCCGGTGGTATCCAGCACGAAGTTGATCCCGTAGCCGGTGATCTTCATGATCTCCTCGGTCGCGTTGGCCTGGGAGGGATTGACGGTGTGGGTGGCGCCCAGCTCGCGCGCCATGGCCAGACGGTCGTCGTTCAGATCAACGGCGACGATGGTGGCGGCGTTCACCGCCTTGGCGGCCATGACGCCCGCCAGACCCACCGACCCGGTGCCGAAGATGGCGATGGACTTGCCGGCGGACACCTTGAGCGCATTCATCACCGCACCGGCGCCGGTCTGCATGCCGCAGGCCAGCGGGCCGAGCAGCTCCAGGGGCAGGTCATCCGGCACCTTGACCGCGCTCGCTTCCAGACAGATCGCGTAGGTGGCGAACGACGACTGGCCGAAGAAGTTGGAATGGATCACCTCGTCGCCCTTGGAGAGCGCCGTCGAACCGTCCCCGCGGGTGGCGAAGAAGTTGCGCGGGAAGAACTCGTGACAGTAGGTGACCGCATGCTCCTGGCAGCTTGGGCAGGTGCCGCAGGAATCGAAGGTCATGACGATCCGGTCGCCGGGTTTCACCTTGGTGACCTTGGCGCCCACCTTCTCGACGATGCCCGCCCCCTCGTGGCCCAGCACCACCGGCAGGGGCGTGGGCAGCATGCCGTCGCGCACCACCAGGTCGGTGTGGCAGACGCCAGTGGCGACCACCTTGACGAGAATTTCATCCTCGCGCGGATCTTCGATGTCGATGGTCTCGATGGTCAACGGCCCACCCGCCTGGCGGGCGACTGCGGCTTTGATCTGCATTCGTGTCTCCTCTCTCCTCGTTAGGTTCTTATCCGGACGGACGTTGCGGCATTCTCGATGGAGCCTCGGTGCCGCTCGGTGAGTACCTGGGCAGTTACGGGACCACCCAAGCGCAGCCGCCTTCGGAATTCGATATCCGCCCGAAAAGGAGAGATGAATAAGCACCCGATCGCAGGTGCGTCGCGGGCCTAAACAGCGCGCAAGACAGCGTCGCCGTGGCCGCCCACCCTCATCCTCTTCGGCGGATCGTGGAGGGGAACAGGGCAAGCTGCGTGCCAGACATCGCTGTTTTGCGGTGCAATAAACGAGGTGAGCGGGCGCTATCCCTAGTGATCACGTTGATTGATGCGGGTCTGGCCAGCTTCGGTCTTCGCACCTGCACAACGCTATTTCGTCGATGCCTATATTCATGATTTACTGAAACGTCATCCAGGTTTTCATGAAATAATGACATTTCTCAATTCCCAGGTGCCCCATGAAAAAACCCGAACACCTCATCTCGCTGGCCGAAGCGTCGGTGCACAGCGAACAGGCGGCCAAGCGCGGAATGTTCCGGGACTTGGACGCGGGCGCCGCCCCCACCTACCGCGATCTGTCCGAGGTGCTGCACTTCGCGCTGGGCGACGGGCGCATCTGGCTCAACGACCAGCGCATGGTGCTCATGCAGTCGCTGGTGCTGGGCCGTCTGCGCGAGGAGATCATCGACGCCTACGGCATCGAGGAGGCCAAGGCCATCTTCATGCGCGTCGGCTACATGCAGGGCGTGCGCGACGCCGAGCTGATCAGCAAACGCTTTCCCCAGGAGGACCTGACCCACGCACTGGCCGCCGGTCCGCGGGTGCACACCCTGGAAGGCTTCGTCAAAGTCACCACCAAGCACTTCGAGTTCGACGGCGCCAAAGGCACCTATTTCGGCGAGTTCTATTGGGACGACTCCTCCGAAGCCGCCGAGCACATCGCCAGTTACGGAGTGGCCTCCGAGCCGGTGTGCTGGATGCAGACCGGCTACCCCACCGGCTACACCACCCAGTTGTTCGGACGGCCGGTGATCTTCCGCGAAATGGAGTGCGCGGCCATGGGCGCCCGGCGCTGCGTGCTGGTAGGCAAGAACGCCGAGGCCTGGGGCAAGGATGCGCCGGAGCGCGAGTACCTGGGCCTGGAATGGAAGGGCCGCCCGAGCCGCGTGGCGCGCAAGCGCAGCGAGCCGGTGGCGAAACCGGCGCAACCGATCACGGCCGGCGACGGCGTCGCCGTCGGGGTATCGGCCAGTTTCGTGCGTACCCGCCACCTGCTGGACAAGGTCGCCTCCACCGACGCCACGGTGCTGTTCATCGGCGAATCGGGCGTCGGCAAGGAGCTCTTTTCCAACCAGCTGCACACCTTGAGCCACCGCCGCGACGGCCCGTTCGTGGCTATCAACTGCGCCGCCATTCCCGACAACCTGGTGGAGTCGGAACTGTTCGGCGTCGAAAAAGGCGCCTACACCGGCGCCACCGCCTCCCGCCCCGGCTACTTCGAACGCGCCTCGGGGGGAACGCTGTTTCTCGACGAGATCGCCTCGCTCACCTTTTCCGCCCAGGGCAAGGTGCTGCGCGCCGTGCAGGAGCACAAGATCGAACGGGTGGGCGGCTCGCGCACCATCGAGGTGGACGTGCGGGTGGTGGCCGCCTCCAACGTCGACCTGGCCGAAGAGGTGCGCATCGGCCGCTTCCGCCAGGATCTCTACTTCCGGCTCTGCGTGTTCCCCATCGTCATCCCGCCGCTGCGCGAACGCCGCGACGACATCCCGTTGCTCATGACCCACTTTCTACACATCTTCAACCAGCGCCACGGCCGCAAAGCCGCCGGTTTCACCCGCCGTGCCACCGACGCGCTGCTCACCTACGAGTACCCCGGCAACATCCGCGAGCTGCAGAACTTGGTGGAACGCGGGGTGGTGTACGCCGAAGACGAACGACCCATCGACATCCATCACCTGTTCACCGGCTTCGAACAGTTGTCGACGGACACCGCGGCGCTCACTCGCGACGGGCGGCTGGGTTTTCACACCCCGCCAGCGCATGCGCCGACGGCGCAACCGACGGAGGCCAAGGACATCGAGGCGATGGAACGCGATCTCTACCGCTCCGCGTACGAGCAGGCGAATGGCAACGTCTCACAAGCCGCTCGTGCGCTAGGCATTACGCGCGCGACGCTGGAGTACCGGCTTAAGAAATACGGGATCGTCTAGCCGACGGTTGAGCGGTTGCACTTTCGTTGAATTACCCGAGAGACAGCGAAAAGGTTTTCCGGACCAAAGAAAAAGGTAGCCAGGTGCTAGTCTTTAAGCTTCAACAGAAGAGACCTGGGAATAACCTCCGATGAGATTTCGGGGGATCAAGCGATCAGGCTCGTTGATCTACCCCAAAACAAAAACACCAACGAAGCCCGCCCCTGATTCAATACCGTGCGCAAAAGGAGGAAACTATGCGACACGCGCTGATCTTCTCCATCCTGTTCGTTCTCACCGCATGCGCCGGTGCACCGGTAGGTCCACCGGTCGCGATCAAGGCGCCACCAGCGGGCAAGGCGCAGGTCTATCTGATCCGGCCCCGCACCCTCATCGGCGCCGGCAACCTGCAGATCACGGCGATCAACGGAGCAGTAGTGGCTCAGCTCCAAGTAGGGCACTACACCATCGTTCCGGTGGAACCCGGCACCACGGTGCTGACGTTCCGCGAGCGTATCCAGGCACCGCTGCCGCTCCTCGACCTGCGTTTGCTGCAGGAACTCGCCGGCTTCAGCGAGATAGGCCGGATCGATCTCAAAGCCGGTGAGAGCGCGTTCATGGAGTACTACTGGGTCAAGTTTGTAAAAGAAGATGAGGCCAGCCGACTTTTGGGCGGCGGGGTAGAATACGTGCCGCCGGTCGGTCCCGCCGGAC
>JBNKCG010000010.1:0-7512 GCA_050287605.1 Gammaproteobacteria bacterium
ACGCCGCCACATGCGTCCGCACGAGGCGGCGCGCAATGGCGTGGCGCGCACGTTCCAGAACATCGCGCTGTTTAAGGGAATGAGCGTGCTGGACAACATCATGACCGGGCGGACGCTCAAGATGCGCTCCAATCTCCTGGCGCAGGCGCTGTATATCGGCCCGGCCAAGCGCGAGGAGATCAAACACCGCGCGGTGGTGGAAGAGGTGATCGACTTCATGCGTATTCAGCACGTGCGCAAAACGCCCGTCGGCCGTCTACCCTACGGTATGCAAAAACGCGTCGAACTGGCGCGGGCGTTGGCGGCCGAGCCGGAGCTGCTGCTGTTGGACGAGCCGATGGCGGGAATGAACGCCGAAGAAAAGGAAGATATGGTGCGCTACATCCTCGACGTCAACGAGGAGTTTGGAACCACGATTGTGCTCATTGAGCACGACATGGGTGTGGTGATGGATATCTGTGATCGCGTGGTGGTACTCGATTACGGCGGCAAGATCGCGGACGGCACACCGGACGAGGTGCAAAAGAACCAAGCTGTTATCGACGCCTATCTTGGCGTCGCCCACGATTGACCGGCACGGAACTGCGAGGCGGACGATATGCTTTTCTTCCTGGAGACGACCATCAGCGGGCTGACAGCCGGCGTCATGTACGCACTCGTCGCGTTGGGTTTCGTGCTGATCTTCAAGGCGTCGGGTGTGTTCAACTTCGCGCAAGGCGTGATGGCGTTGTTCGCCGGTCTGACCCTGGTCGGTTTCATGGACAAGTTCGGGATGCCGGTGTGGCTGGCGGTGATCGGTACCGTAGCGGTGATGATCTTTCTGGCGTGGCTGATAGAGCGGCTGGTGTTGCGCCGGTTGGTCAACCAGGAGCACATCATTCTGTTCATGGCGACGCTGGGTCTCACCTACGTGCTGGAAGGCATGGGCGACATCCTGTGGGGTTCCGACGTCAAGGTGCTGGAGGTGGGACTGCCGCAGGGGGCCAGCGACTGGTTGCTGGACACCTACGGCCTCTACGTGGAAAAGCTGGAGCTGGTAGCGGCGCTGACGGCGGGGATCCTGGTGATCGTGCTGGCGATCTTTTTCCAAAAGACCCGCATCGGGCGCGCTCTGCGCGCGGTGGCGGACGATCACCAGGCGGCGCTATCGGTGGGAATCAATCTGCACACCATTTGGGTGATCGTCTGGTCGGTGGCGGGCATCGTCGCATTGGTGGCTGGAATCATGTGGGGCAGCAAGTCGGGGGTGCAGTTTTCGCTCTCGCTGATCGCGCTCAAGGCGCTGCCGGTGCTGATGCTGGGGGGGTTTACGTCGATCCCCGGCGCCATCGTCGGTGGATTGATTATCGGCGTCGGCGAGAAGTGGGCGGAGATCTATCTCGGTCCCTTCGTGGGTGGCGCCATCGAGAACTGGTTCGCCTACATGTTGGCGCTCATGTTCCTGCTGTTTCGACCGCAAGGGCTGTTCGGCGAAAAGATCATCGAACGCGTTTGATGAGGAGTTGACATCATGTTTTACCGCGAAGCCGGCCAGTTCAAAACCTCCTACGGCGCCGATCAGGGGCTGTTTCCCATACTCCAGGATCGTTGGTTTATCGTCGCGCTTCTGATCGTGGCCTTCGTCGTGGTGCCGTTCGTGGGCAACGACTATTGGTTCAATGCGCTGCTGACGCCGTTTTTGATCTACGCCATGGCGGCTGTTGGGCTCAACATCCTCACCGGGTACTGCGGACAGCTTTCGTTGGGGACCGGCGGGTTCATGGCCGTGGGCGCCTATGCGACCTACAAACTGATGACGGCTTTCCCCGGACTCAACCTGGTAGTGGACATGATTATTGCAGGTGGGGTCACCGCGGCGGTGGGGGTGCTCTTCGGGGTACCGTCGCTGCGCATCAAAGGGTTTTACCTGGCGGTCGCGACGTTGGCGGCGCAGTTTTTCATTATTTGGCTGTTCAACAAGGTGCCGTGGTTCTTCAACTACAACGCATCGGGTCAGATCACCGCACCTCCCACGGACATGTTCGGCATCCAGATCACCGGCGCGGAAGCCGCACCGGCGGTTACCTACCTGTTTACGCTCAGTGTCGTCAGCGTCTTTGCGCTGTTGGCCAAGAACCTGGTCCGCGGGCGGGCGGGACGCAGCTGGATGGCGATCCGCGACATGGATATTGCCGCGGAGATCATTGGCATACGTCCCCTGGTCACCAAGTTGAGCGCGTTCGCCATCTCGTCGTTTTTCGTGGGAATCGCCGGGGCGCTGCTGTTCGCCGTGTGGTTGGGATCGGCGGAGGTGACCGAGGCGTTCGGCATCGACAAGTCGTTCCTGGTTCTGTTCATGATCATCATCGGCGGGCTGGGCAGCATCATGGGGTCGTTTTTCGGCGCGGCGTTCATGACCTTGTTGCCGGTGTTGTTGAAGAACCTGTTCGTCGACGGTTTGGGTTTCGATACCGGATTCGCCGAAAACGTACAGGTGACCCTGATGGGGGTGTTGATCATCGTTTTCCTGATCGCCGAGCCGCACGGTTTGGCCCGGCTGTGGCAGATCGGAAAAGAGAAACTGAGATTGTGGCCGTTCCCGTATTGAGCGGGTTGGCAAGCAATTCGTCCTGACCAAAGGGTGTAACCCTGGGGCGAGGGGCCGGTGATGCCGGCCGTATGAGCCAGAGAAGAGGAGAGCACGTATGAAAATGACAAAACTGCTGGGTAGCGCGCTCGCGGCATCGCTGTTTGCCGGGAGTGCGTCTGCCTACGAACTGACTATACCCACTTTGGATTATCGGACCGGCCCCTACGCGCCCAACGGTATTCCTTTCGCTAACGGCTATTCAGACTATTTCACCCTGCTGAATGAACGGGACGGCGGAATCAACGGTTCCAAGATTAACCTGGTGCCCTGCGAGACCGGCTACAACACGCAAAAGGGTGTGGAGTGCTACGAGAAGACCAAGAACGAAGGTAACGGTGCCATCGTCTACCAGCCGCTTTCGACGGGTATTACCTATCAGTTGATCCCCAAAGTGACGGCCGACGAAATCCCGATGTACACCATGGGTTACGGGCGCACCTCCGCTGCGAACGGCAAGGTGTTCAAGTGGGTGTTCAATGTACCGCTCACCTACTGGGACGGAGCGACGATTGCCATTCAGTACATCGCCGATCAGGAAGGCGGCATGGACAAGTTGAAGGGCAAGAAGATCGCGCTGGTCTATCACAACTCGGCGTACGGCAAAGAGCCCATTCGCACCCTGGAGGAGATGGAAAAGAAGTTCGGCTTCACTCTACAGTTGCTGCCGGTGGACCATCCGGGTCAGGAACAGAAGGCGACCTGGCTGCAGGTGCGACGCGAACGTCCCGACTGGGTGTTGATGTGGGGCTGGGGCGTGATGAACCAGGTGGCGGTTAAAGAGGCCGCTTCGATTCGCTATCCCATGGATCACTTCATCGGTGTCTGGTGGTCGGGTTCGGAGAACGACGTGTTGCCGGCAGGCGAGTCGGCGAACGGATACAAATCGCTGGCGTTCCACGCTGCGGGCGCCGATTTCCCGCTGCACAAAGACATTTTGAAATATGTCTACGATGCCGGGAAAGCGGTGGATTCCGGGTTCCGCGATCGCGTCGGTGAAGTGCTCTATAACCGTGGATTGATTGCGGCGGTGTGGACGGCGGAAGCGATTCGCACGGCGATGAAGATCCACAACACCAACGAGGTTACAGCGGCCATGGTGCGCGACGGTTTCGAGGCGTTGAACGTGGATGTACTGCGCCTCAAGGAGTTGGGTCTGGAAGGCTTTACCTACGAGGTCAAAGTGACCTGTGACAACCACCGCGGCCAGGGTAAGGCAGCGGTTCAGCAATGGGATGCCAAAGCCAAGCGCTGGAATCTGGTCAGCAAGTTCTATCCGCCGTTGGACGACATCGTCTGGCCGTTGGTGGAAGACGATGCTGCGCAGTTTGCCAAAGAGAACGGCATCACGCCGCGCAGCTGCAAATAACCATAGGGTGACGGGATCGGGGCGCCGTGCCCCGATCCTGTCCGCTTTGCGACAAGGAACTGACGATGTCCCAAGTGGCGCACGATACCAGCACAGCGGCACGATCCGGCCACGAAGTGGTCCTGTCGGTCAACAATATCGAAGTGATTTACGACCATGTCATCCTGGTGCTCAAGGGCGTTTCGCTGGAGGTGCCGCGCGGGGGTATCGTGGCGTTGCTGGGGGCCAACGGTGCGGGTAAAACGACGACCCTGAAGGCGATCGCCAATTTGCTGCGAGCGGAACGTGGTGAGGTGACCAAGGGTTCGATCGAGTTCGAGGGACACCAGATCCAGCACCTCAGCCCCCATGAACTGGTCACCCGCGGCTGCATCCAGGTGATGGAAGGGCGCCACTGTTTCGAACATCTCACCGTGGAAGAGAACCTGCTGACCGGAGCCTATACGCGGCGTGCCAAACGCCAGGAGATCCGCGAAGACCTGGAGATGGTTTATCACTATTTTCCGCGGCTCAAGGAGCGGCGTCGTTCGCAGGCGGGTTACACCTCAGGCGGCGAGCAGCAGATGGTCGCCATCGGTCGTGCGCTGATGGCGAAGCCGCGCATGATTCTGTTGGATGAACCCTCGATGGGGCTTGCACCGCAGTTGGTCGAGGAGATTTTTGAAAACGTCCATCGCTTCAACCAGGAGGAGGGAGTGAGCTTCCTGCTGGCCGAGCAAAATACCAATGCCGCACTGCGCTATGCGAGTTACGGATACATTCTGGAAACCGGGCGTGTGGTGATGGACGGAGACGCAAAAGCGCTGGCGGACAACGAGGACGTCAAGGAGTTCTACCTGGGCATGAGCGGCGACGAGCGCAAGAGTTTCCGTGACGTCAAACACTACCGCCGGCGCAAACGCTGGTTGAGTTGACGGCACGCAACAAGACCCTGACCGGGTGATCACCCTGCGCACCGGTCGCCATAGGGAGCACAACGGAGGAGCAATGGGCCAAAGAGCTGTCCCTTTCGATGCCTTGGAGACGCGGACGCCCGATGAGCGCGAGCAAGCGTTGAGCGCGCGACTGCCGCATCTGGTCGCCCATGCCAAGACTCATTCACCCGCTTACGGTGAGTTGTTGCGGGACGTCGATCCGCAGCAGGTCACCGGACGTTCGGCGCTGGCCGAACTGCCGGTCACGCGCAAGTCGGAACTGTTGGAGATGCAGCGCGCACTACCGCCGTTCGGCGGATTGGCAACCGTGCCTGCGGGCGAGTTGGCGCGCATCTTCGTATCGCCCGGTCCCATCTACGATCCGGAGTCGCGACGCCCGGACTACTGGCGGTTTGCGCGTCCGCTCCACGCCGCCGGCTTTCGTCGGGGCGAGGTGATCCAGAACTGTTTCTCGTACCACTTCACGCCGGCAGCCTCCATGGTGGAGGGCGGAGCTGCGGCGTTGGGCTGCGCGGTGATTCCGGCCGGTGTCGGGCAGACTGAAATGCAGGCGCAGACGATTGCCGCGCTGCGTCCCAGCGGTTATGTGGGGACACCGTCGTTTTTGAAGATCATCCTCGAAAAGGGCGATGAACTGGAGTTGGATCTGGGCAGTCTCCAGCACGGAATCGTGTCCGCGGAGCCATTCCCGCCTTCGCTGCAGCGCGAGTTTGCCGGGCGTGGGATCGACGTCTACGAATGCTATGCCACCGCGGATCTGGGCATGATTGCGTACCAGACGAGTGCGCGCGAGGGGCTGGTGGTGGAGGAGGAGGTGTTGGTGGAGATCGTGCGCCCGGGCACTGGGGATCCCGTGGCGCCCGGGGAAGTGGGCGAAGTGGTGGTGACCACCTTCAACGAAGCCTACCCGTTGATCCGCTTTGCCACCGGTGATCTTTCGGCAGTGCTGCCCGGTGTTTCACCCTGCGGACGGACCAATATGCGCATCAAGGGTTGGATGGGACGCGCCGATCAGACCACCAAGGTCAAGGGTATGTTTGTGCACCCGTCCCAGGTCGCCGAGGTGCTCAGACGTCACCCGGAGATTCGCAAGGGTCGTTTGGTGGTAGACAACGAAACCGGACGCGACCGCATGCGGCTCAGTTGCGAAGTCGACCACGCCGCGCAGGCGCTGGGAGCTGCCGTGGCGGAGACCATACAGGCGGTCTGCAAGTTGCGCGGTGAAGTGGCGTTTGTGGAGCCCGGGACGCTACCCAACGACGGCAAGGTAATCGACGACGTACGAACCTACGAATAGCCGGTGACGCACAACGCATCAGCCGTACCTTCCCGTTCCATTACGCTGCGTTACCCGTGAAGCACCGGGGCGCGTTGCCCAATTCCGCTGCCAGGAGCAAACCATGTCACACGAACCCCTCAGTCGGTTTCCAGTGCCCGAGCTTTCGGAGCTGCCGGAGGATATCCGCCAGATTATCGAGAAAGTGCAGGCAAAGGCCGGTTTCATTCCCAACGTCTTCATAACCTTGGCGCACCGACCCGACGAGTTTCGCGCCTTTTTCGCTTACCATGATGCGTTGATGCTGCGCGAGGGCAGCCTCAGCAAGGCGGAGCGCGAGATGATCGTGGTTGCTACCAGCGCTGCCAACCAATGCCACTACTGCGTTATCGCTCATGGAGCGATTTTGCGCGTCTATGCCAAGAATCCGTTGATCGCCGATCAGGTTGCGGTCAACTATCGCAAGGCCCCTCTCACGGAGCGGCAACGCGCAATGCTCGATTTTGCGCTGAAGGTGGCAACCTCCTCACATCTTGTCGATAATGCCGACTACGATCGGCTGCGTCAGCACGGTTTCGACGAAGAGGACATCTGGGATATCGGTGCCATCAGCGCCTTTTTCGCCCTCTCGAACCGAATGGCCAATCTGATCAACATGCGGCCCAATGACGAGTTCTATGGCATGGCCCGTTGAATGAAGCGCTGGAGTAAAAAGGGGGCAGTGTGAACGATCACGTCTACAAAAAGATCGAGTTGGTCGGTACTTCGCCGGACAGTATTGAAGATGCGATCGATAACGCGATTGCGCGTGCCAACGATACGGTGCGCAATATCCGCTGGTTCGAGGTGGTGGAGACCCGGGGCATCGTGCAGGAAGGCGAGGTCGCCAGTTACCAGGTCACCATCAAGATCGGTTTCACGCTGGAAGACTAGACCGCGACGGGCTGCGCCGCGGCGCGATCAGAATTACCCACCACCGGGTGTCTCGGCTTACGGGGGCGGGTTTTCGCTCCGGTTTCAATGTTGTCGTGACGGCTTCGGCCAATTGACGTTAACGTCAACGTAAGTATACTGACGCACCTATCACCGCGATGCTTCCTCGTGCTCTCGCGCGGTTGTTCGGAGCACGGGCTGGCGCGGGTCGAGATTGTATAGAGGACAAGCCATGAAAGTACTGGTCGCGGTGAAGCGCGTGATTGACTACAACGTGAAGGCGCGTGTGAAGTCGGACGGGAGCGGGGTGGAGCTGGCCAACGTGAAGATGGCGCTCAATCCGTTCGACGAGATTGCCATCGAAGAGGCGGTG
>JBNKCG010000011.1:0-5498 GCA_050287605.1 Gammaproteobacteria bacterium
ACATCGGCCAGGCGCTGGATGGGCGCGCGCGAACGCTGCGCCTCGCTCACCATGTGCACGATCTGCGCGAGCAGCGTGTCGGCGCCGACGCGTTCGGCACGCATCAACAGGCTGCCGGTGCCGTTCACGGTGGCGCCGATCAGGCGGGCGTCTTTGCTTTTTTCCACCGGGATGGATTCTCCGGTGACCATGGATTCATCCAGCGCACTGTTGCCTTCCAGCACCACGCCGTCCACCGGCACTTTTTCGCCGGGACGTACGCGCAGCACATCGCCCGGATGTACTTGTTCCAGCGGGATGTCTTCCTCGGTGCCATCGGCGCGCACGATGCGCGCGGTCTTGGGTGCAAGCCCCAGCAGCAGTTTGATCGCCGCGCCGGTGCGGCTGCGCGCGCGCAACTCCATGACCTGGCCCAGCAGCACCAGCGCCATGATCATCGCCGATGCTTCGAAATACACCGGCACCAGACCGCCCATGGTGTGCATGGCCGGTGGGAAGCTTCCCGGCAGCAGCATCGCCACCACGCTGTAGCTCCACGCCACGCCCACACCCAGTGCGATCAGACTGAACATGTTGAGGCTGCGGTTGACCAGCGATGCCCAGCCGCGCTGGAAGATGGGCCAGCCGGCCCACACCACCACGGGCGTGGCCAGTGCAAATTCCAGCCATTGCAGCATGCGCATCGAAAGCGCCTCGGGCATGAGTTGCGGCGCGAGGTCGGAACCCATCGCAATGATGAACACCGGCAACGCCAGTGCCACGCTGACCCGGAAGCGGCGCGTCATGTCGTCCAGTTCGCTGTTGTCTTCCACCGGCGCGTTGCGCGCTTCCAGTGCCATGCCGCATTTCGGGCAGCTGCCGGGTTTGTCGCTCACCACTTCGGGGTGCATGGGGCAGGTGTATTCGACCGCCGCGATGATGGGCGTTTCCGGTTCCAGCGCCATGCCGCACTTGGGGCAGCTTCCGGGACCGGGCTGACGAATCTCCGGATGCATGGGGCAGGTGTAGGTTGCAGTTTTTTCCGCGGCTGGCGGAGGCGGGTTCGTGCCGTCGTAACTCGCCGGAGATGCCCTGAATTTATCCAGGCAGTGTTGCGAGCAGAAAAGGTAATGCTTGCCCTGGTGTTCTGTGTGGTGCGGAGACGTGTCGTCAACCGTCATGCCGCAAACCGGGTCGATGTTGGTTTTCATGATCTGCTCCTTTCATATCCTGGGTGAGAAATGGGTGAGACCAAAAAAGCGCAATCGGATGCACGTGGTTCAGTTGTCAGGAATCCATGTTACTTCCATATGACAACCGGTCATTGCTGTGTTGCTCACTTCTGCAACAACTTGCGCGTACGCACACGATACACCTGATTGATCGGATACACGGCCACAATGCCATCGCCTTCCACGCCGGTATGGGCGGCCTCAATGATGGCCTCGGCGATGCCTTCGGCAAGATGTGCGTAAGTGTATATCTGCACCTGGGCGTGCTTCGTCATGCAGTCGCGGCTGAAGTAATCGGTGTACTCGCCGCAACCCATGACCTGCGTCACGCTGTAGCCATGCACGCCGATTTCCTGCAGCTTGAATTCCACTTTTTCCAATAGCTCGCAGCGGATGATTGCGCTGACTTTGCAAAAGTCGGTATGTTTCGTCATCACTCGTTCCTCCTTGGTCATCTTTCAGACATTAATTTGTTGCGGCGGCGTTCCTGTATCAGCAACACCCAGCCGTAGATCACCGGTAGTACCAGCAGCGACAGGACGGTGGCGGTGACCATGCCGCCTATCATCGGTGCCGCGATGCGCTGCATCACGTCGGAGCCGGTGCCGCTGCCCCACATGATGGGCACGAGTCCGGCGATCACGGCGGTCGCGGTCATCGCGATGGGGCGCACGCGCAAGGTGGTGCCGGACAGCACCGCGCCCATGATGTCGTCGTCGCCCAGATGGCCAGCCGTCTCGGCGCGGCGGTGGGAGACGGCCTGGTCGATGAAGGTCAGCACCAGCACGCCGATCTCGGCCGATACCCCGGCCAGCGCGATGAAGCCGACGGCTACCGCTACCGACATGTTGTAGCCCAGCAGCCACACCAGCCAGAAGCCACCGATCAGCGCGAACGGGATGGACAGCATCACCACCGCGGGAGCGACCAGGTTGCGGAAGTTGAAATACAGCAGCAGGAAGATGGTCAGCAGCGTGAGCGGCACGACCACTTTCAGGCGGGCGGCGGCACGCTCCATGTATTCGAACTGGCCCGACCACACCAGCGAATAGCCTGCCGGGATCTTCACCGTGTCATCCACCTGTTTCTTTGCTGCGGCCACATAGCCGCCGATGTCACTGGTCTTGATGTCCACATAGATCCAGGCGTTGGGCGTGGCGTTTTCGGTCTTCACCACCGGCGGCCCGCGCCGCATCTGCAGGTTCGCCACCAGCGACAGCGGGATTTGCGTGCCGGTCGGCGTCGGGATCAGCACGCGTTTGAGCGCATCCATGTTGTCGCGCAGTTCGCGCGGGTAGCGCAGGTTCACCGGGTAGCGCTCCAGTCCCTCGACGGTCTCGGTCACGTTCATGCCGCCGATGGCGGACTGGATCACGTCCTGCACGTCGCCCACGGTGAGGCCGTAGCGCGCGGCCTCTTCACGCTTGATGTCGAAGTCCAGGTAATAACCGCCCGCCGCCTTGTCGGCGAAAGCGGATAACGTGTCCGGCAGGTTCTTCAGTGTCTTCTCGATGTCGCCCGCCACTTTTTCCAGCACGTTCAGGTCGGGGCCGGAGACCTTGATGCCGATGGGCGTCTTGATGCCGGTGGAGAGCATGTCGATGCGCGTCTTGATGGGATAAGTCCAGGCGTTGGCGACGCCGGGGAAATGGATCGCCTTGTCCATCTCGCTCATCAACTGCTTGCTGGTCTTGGAAGGATCGGGCCATTCGTTTTTCGGTTTCAGGTTGATGGTGGTCTCGATCATCGACAGCGGGGCCGGGTCGGTGGCGGAATTGGCGCGGCCGACCTTGCCGAAAACATGCGCCACTTCGGGGAAGGTCGCCAGTATCTTGTCGGTCTGCTGCAACAGCTCCTTGGCCTTGGTGATGGAGATGCCGGGATAGGTGGTCGGCATGTACAGCAGGTCGCCTTCGTCCAGCGGCGGCATGAATTCGGAACCGGTCTTCATCACCGGATACACGCTCAGCGCGAGCAATGCCGCTGCGAGCAGGATCGCCGGCTTGCGCCGCGCGATGGCGAGCGTGAGCAGCGGTGTGTGCAGGCGCTTGAGCCAGATGTTGAGCTTGTTGTTTTCCTCGCTCGGAATTTTGCCGCGTATCAGCAGGCCCATCAGCACCGGGATCAACGTGACGGCGAGCAGGGCGGCGGCGGCCATCGAGTAAGTCTTGGTGAATGCCAGCGGCGAAAACATGCGGCCTTCCTGCGCCTGCAGCGTGAACACCGGCAGGAAGGAAATGGTGATGATGAGCAGCGAGAAGAACAGCGCCGGTCCGACTTCCCTGGATGCGGTTGTGATTGCATTCCATCTTGCCTGCAAACTGTTGCTGTGCTCGTCCAGATCAGGCTCCCCTCTCCCGTTTACGGGAGAGGGGCTGGGGGAGAGGGTACTTTCGCTATCACCGTCCAACCCTCTCCCTAACCCTCTCCCGCCTGCGGGAGAGGGGACTGATGTGCTGGAGGGATTGAGTCGCTCCAGGTGCTTGTGCGCGTTCTCTATCATCACGATGGCGCCGTCTATCATCGCGCCGATGGCAATCGCGATCCCGCCCAGCGACATGATGTTGGCGGACAGGCCCTGCCAGCGCATGATCATGAACGCGATGAGGATGCCGATAGGCAGGCTGATGATGGCGACCAGCGCGCTGCGCGCGTGCATCAGGAAGATCAGGCAGATGACGGCGACCACGATGGATTCCTCGATCAGCTTGTGCTTGAGGTTGTCCACGGCATGTTCGATCAGGTTGCCGCGATCGTACACGGGCACGATCTCCACGCCGGCGGGCAGGCCCTTCTTCAGGCTGTCGAGTTTGGCGCGCACGCGTGCGATGGTGGCCAGCGCATTCTCGCCGTAGCGCATGACCACGACGCCACCGGCCACTTCGCCCTTGCCGTCGAGTTCGGACAGGCCGCGGCGCAATTCGGGGCCGTAATGGATATTCGCCACCTGCTTGAGATAGATGGGCGTGCCGTTCGCGTCCACGCCGACCGGGATCACTTCCAGGTCATGCAGGTTCTTGATGTAACCCAGTCCGCGCACCATGAATTCGGTCTCGCCCATTTCCACCAGGCGTCCGCCGACATCGTTGTTGCTGCGCCGGATCGCCATTTTTATTTTGGCCAGCGGGATGTTGTAGGCGAGCAGCGCTTCCGGTTTGACTTCGACCTGGTATTGTTTGACGTAGCCGCCGATGGACGCGACTTCGGAAACGCCTTCTACCGTCTGCAGCGGATAACGCAGATACCAGTCCTGGATGGAACGCAGTTGCGCCAGGTCATGCTGGCCGCTCTTGTCCACCAGCGCGTATTCGTAGACCCAGCCCACACCCGTCGCGTCCGGCCCCAGTTTGGGCGAGACGCTGGCGGGCAGGCGGTCGGCGGCGTAGTTGAGGTATTCGAGCACGCGTGTGCGCGCCCAGTACATGTCGGTGCCGTCCTCGAAGATCACGTACACCATGGAGAAACCGAAGAAGGAATAACCGCGCACCACCTTGGTTTTCGGCACCGACAGCATCGCCGTGGTGAGTGGATAGGTCACCTGGTCCTCCACCACCTGCGGCGCCTGTCCGGGGAAGCCGGTGAACACGATCACCTGCACGTCGGACAAATCGGGGATGGCGTCCAGCGGCGTGGAGCGCATCGCCTGCCAGCCGGCGAGCGAGATGAGCAGCGTGGCGATCAGGACCAGGAAGCGGTTGCGGATCGACGCGTCGATGAGGGCGCGGATCATGGCCGCGCTCCCGCGTCGTGCGGCGACATGTCATTGGCCGGTTGCTGCATGGTTTCCAGCATCTTGGCGGTGGCTTCCTTCAGTTTGGATTCCGAATCGATCAGGAACTGACTCGATGTCACCACCAGTTCGCCTTCTTCGACCCCTTCGACGATCTGGGTCCGCCCGTTCGCAACGACGCCCAGCGTGACCATGCGCGGTTCGTAGCGTCCCGGTGCACGCTGCACGAACACCTGTTCCTGCGTCCCGGTGCGTACGATGGCTTCGCTCGGCACCGACAGCGCATCGGCCTTGTGACCGGCCTGCACTTCGACCTGCGCGAACATTTCCGGCTTCAGCGCCAATCCGGGATTGGCGAATTCCAGCCGCGCCTTGACCGTGCGCGTCTTCATGTCGACGTAAGGATAGATACGCGCGACCTTGCCCTCGAAGGTGCTGCCCGGTATGCCGGTGGCCTGCAGGCTGGCTTTGTCGCCTTCCTGCACCCAGGGCAGGTCGTCCTCGTACAGGTCGACCATCACCCATACCCGCGACAGGTCGGCGATTGCGTACAACTC
>JBNKCG010000012.1:0-30650 GCA_050287605.1 Gammaproteobacteria bacterium
CTTGGTAAACGGATCACGAAGGTCACCTGCTGAATAGGCGTAGGTCTGGTACACCTCGATTTCCGGAAGCGGATCGATTCGTCCCGGATGCCGTGCCTGAACTTGAGCAACGTACTCGCGCAGATCATTGAAATCGGTCGACTCGCACCCCGTCAGACTGACCGCAAGAATAGCTCCGCAAGCACACAGCGTGCGACGGAAGCCAGTGTTGCGCTTCATTTGGCTCCCTCCTCAAGGTATCGATACGTCTTTGCGGTAGCGTGCATGATCAGTTTGGTACTGTCTTTACCCGCGGGCGTAATTGAAATGTCGTGAATCGTAACAATGCGCGGCAGCGCAGCGAGTCCGCTGACGAAACCACCAAATTCGTGATAGGTTCCGAGCACGCGCAGCTCAATGGGAAGTTCCGCATAGAATTCGCGTGGCTGCTCGTTGCCGGGTTTGAACAGTTCGAATTCCAGACCGTTGGCCAAGCCGGTCTGCGAAACGTCGACCAGAAGATCGGCCACCTCGGTCTTATCGGGAAGCTGCCTCAGCATGGCACCGAACGATTGTTTCATGACCACCAGCTGATCTTTGTAGAGCTGCAAGTTCGCGGCTTTAGCCTGCTTGCTCTCGAAGGTGCGCTTGAGCTCGGATTCCTTGGCCTTCACACGATCGAGATCGGCCAATTGGTCCTTGTGGTGAAACCAGTATCCGAGAAACACCAACGCCACAAAAAGGGCGATGACGACGACGGCCTTGCCGACAACCGGCCAATTGCCGATGTCTTTGAAATCGAGCTCATTGAGTTTGCGCAGGTCGGGCATTTTCATTTCGACCTCTCCTTCTGCCCTTCCGCGACTACCGTTTGTTGGAGATGAAGCTTGAACCCAGCGGCGCGATCACGGTTTTCACCCTTGGTCTGAATGATCTCCAGGCGCGGACCCTGTAACCATTCAGACTGTTCGACATTACGCATATACGCGGACACACGGGCATTCGATTGCGCAACCCCTTCCAGCGTGAGGCCGGGTCCTTTTTGCGTAATCTTGTCGAGATAAACGCCGTCCGGCAGAGTCGTTACCAATTCATCGAATAGATGCACAATCTGCGGTCGGCTGCGCTGCAGTTCCTGGATGATCTTCATGCGCGCCAGCAGATTGGCCTTGGTTTTTTCCAATTCTCCGATTTCGCGAATCTGCTGATCAACGACCCGGATTTGCTCCTGAAGAAAGCTGTTGCGCCGATTCTGATCCTCGATCAGACCATTGATGAAGATATGGACATAAACGAGGACGAGACCCGCAAAAACGGCGGCACCCGCCGCGACAAAAGCAAATTGCTTTTGCCTCGCCTTGCGGGCTTCCTCACGCCACGGAAGTAGATTGATTCTTGCCATCTCAGTCGAAGCTCCTCATGGCAAGGCCGCAGGCGATCAACATCGACGGCGCATCGTTGGCCAGGTGTTGCGGGTTGACGCGCGATGCCAGCGACATATCTGCAAAAGGATTGGCGATCGAAGAGGTAATGCCCGTCTTGCGCGATACCAGATCGTCTACATCGGGGATCGATGCGCTACCACCCGCTAGTACGATGTGGTCAACGCTGTCGTATTGGCTGGAGGAGAAGAAAAACTGCAGCGACCGACTGACCTGCTGTCCCATCGACTCCTTGAAAGGTTCCAGCACTTCGGGTTCGTAGTTATCAGGCAACCCGCCCTGTTTTTTTGCCAAGCCCGCTTCTTCATACGACAGTCCATAGCGGCGCTGGATCTCCTCGGTCAACTGCTTGCCACCGAAGACCTGCTCGCGAGTGTAGATGCTTTTCATACGATGCATGACGTTGAGCGTTGTCATGGTCGCGCCGATGTCCACGATCGCCACGGTGCGATCGTCCGTGAATCCTGGAATCTGGCGCGCCAGCAACGGAAAGGCGTTTTCCATCGAGAAGGCTTCCACATCCACCACCTTCACCGACAGGCCACCCATCTCGGCGGCGGCGACCCGCGTCTCTACGTTCTCGCTACGTGACGCAGCGAGCAGCACGTTAACCATGTCGGGTGTATTTTCGTTTTCACCCAGCACCTCGAAATCGAGATTGACCTCCTCCAACGGATAGGGGATGTACTGATCGGCTTCGAGTTGAATCTGCGCCTCCATTTCGGTTTCGCTGAGGGAGGCGGGCATGGTAATCACTTTAGTGATCACCGCCGATCCGGCAACCGCGACGGCGCACAATTTGGTGCGGGTTCCGGCCCGCTTGACGGCCCGGCGCACCGCGTCACCCACCGCTTCGACGTCGGAGATGCTCTTTTCCACAACCGAGTTGGGCGGTAGCGGTTCGACCGCATAGGCTTCCACACGATAGCGGGATCCGCTGAGACTAAGCTCGAGCAGCTTGACCGCCGTGGAACTGATGTCCAGCCCGATAACGGTACTGGATCCTTTCCGGAAGAGGTCAAACACCATGATTTTCCTTATTTAAATTCGGCGGTTACAGGGATTATATGCCCTGTTACATTAAATACCACGGTCAACTATATATCAATAAATGAGCGAAGGAAATACGGTTCATGTCACAATTGGTTAAACCGTATACTTACGCCGCTGACAGCTTGTTGACGCAACCCTCGCATCACGCACCTTCATGAAGACCACCCTTAGCTTGCTACGCTTGGCCGTTATCGGCGGACTCGCGCTTTTGATAATAGGTGTCATCGGCACCGCAGCCGCTTACTTTTACATTGCTCCCCGGCTTCCGCCCATCGAAAACCTCAAAGACGTGCGCTTCCAGGTTCCGCTGCGGGTCTACACCCGTGACGGGACCCTGATCGCGGAGTTTGGGGAGAAGCGCCGCAATCCCCTAACCCTGGACCAAATTCCCCAGCCCATGATCGATGCCTTTCTCGCTGCCGAGGATGATCGGTTCTTCCAACACCCCGGGGTGGACTATCACGGTATCGTTCGGGCCGCGTTTCAGCTCATCGCCACAGGCGAGAAACGCCAGGGGGGAAGCACCATCACCATGCAGGTGGCCCGCAACTTTTTCCTCTCATCGGAAAAAACTTTCATTAGAAAAATCAAAGAGATATTTCTTGCTCTGAAAATCGAGCGCGAGTTGACCAAGAATGAGATTCTCGAACTCTACCTCAACAAGATCTACCTCGGTAACCGCGCCTACGGGGTCGGTGCCGCGGCCCAGGTTTACTACGGCGCGAGCATCGATGACCTTAGCTTGGCCCAGATCGCGATGATCGCGGGCCTCCCCAAGGCGCCGTCGCGTTACAACCCACTCGCCGACCCGGAGCGCGCGACTCAACGACGCAACTACGTACTGGGGCGTATGCGCGACCTGGGATCGATTACCCCGGAGCAGTACGCCCAGGCCAGCGCCCAGGTGGATGGCGCCCGTTCGTACGGCCTACCCATCGGCACCACCGCGGCCTACGTCGCCGAGATGGTGCGCGCCGAAGTGGTCGACCGCTACGGCGACGACGCCTATACCGGCGGATATCGGGTATTCACTACCCTAGATACGCAGCAGCAAACCGCCAGCGTCAGCGCCTTGCGCGAATCACTGCTCGAATACGACCAGCGCCAGGGCTATCGTGGCGCCGAACGCAAACTGCCGTGGAGCGAGGCACCCGACGAGCCCGGCTGGGACAGCGTGTTGAGCGAGACCCCCGAGGTGGGCGGGCTAGTCCCGGCGATCGTCGTGGGTGTGGAGGGGAAACACGCCTCTGTCTACCTGGGCAGCCAGCGCTACGACGAACTGGACTGGAATGGGATCGAGTGGGCGCACCCCAAAGCCGGGCGTCGCGCCACTGACGACGCTAACCTGTCGGCCGCCGACATCCTGAGTCCGGGCGACCTGATCCGGCTCCACCGCACCAAGGACGGCTGGGCGCTGGCGGAGATCCCCGAGGTCGAAGGTGCGCTGGTGGCCCTGTCACCACACGACGGCGCCATTACCGCGCTCGCGGGCGGCTTCGATTTCTCGCGCAGCAAATTCAACCGCGCGACCCAGGCCGAACGTCAACCGGGCTCCAACCTAAAGCCTTTCATCTATTCGGCCGCCCTGGCGGAAGGTTTCACCGCCGCCAGCATCTTCAACGACGCCCCGGTGGTGGTGGACGATCCCGCGCTGGAAACCACTTGGCGGCCGGAGAATTACAGCGGCCGCTTCTACGGCCCGACCCGGCTTCGCGAAGCGCTGGTCAACTCCCGCAACCTAGTCTCGATCCGTGTACTGCAGGCCATCGGCGTGGGCCCGGCGATTCGCCACCTGGCCAAGTTCGGGTTGCCCGTGGATCGGTTGCCCCGCGATTTGTCGCTGGCGCTGGGCAGCGCCACCGTTACGCCCCTGGAACTCGCCACCGCCTACTCGGTCTTCGCCAGCGGTGGCTACAAAATCGAGCCGTATTTGATTCAGCGAATCGAGGACTCTGACGCGCAGGTCCTATTTAAGGCCGACCCGCTGGTGGTGTGCCCACAATGCGAAACCCCCGCCGCCGAGCAAGCGGCACCGCCGGTACCGGCCGCCAAACCCGTCGACTCCGCCACGCCGCCACAGGGCACTCCGGCCAGCGAGGCCCCTGCCACTGTCGAACCTCCTCGCCCCCCACGCCTGGCGCCGCGGGTATTGGATGCGCAGAACGCCTATCTCATGTACACCATGATGCGAGACGTGATTCGTCGTGGCACCGGGCGCCGCGCCCTGTCCCTTGGCCGCACCGACATCGCCGGTAAAACCGGTACCACCAATGATCAGCGCGACGCCTGGTTCAGCGGCTTCAATACCCAGGTGGTGGCCGTCGCGTGGGTCGGCTACGACAACGTGCGCTCGCTGGGCGACCGCGAAACCGGCAGCCGCGCGGCATTACCCGTCTGGGTTCGTTTTATGGAAAAGGTTCTGGCCAACACCCCCGAAGCACTGTTGGAACAACCGCCAGGCCTGATCAGCGCGCGCATCGATGCCGAGACCGGGTTGCTGGCCCGGGCCGACGCGCCCAACGCGGTGTTCGAGTTGTTTCGCGAAGGTCACCTACCGGAGCGCGTACCGGAAACGGCAACCAGTACCACACAGCGCGACGGGCCCGGGCATCCTCCGCAGCGCGAGGTTTCCGAGCAGCTTTTTTAGGCGCTCTCACCATGCCACCCAGATCGTCACCTGCCGACCAGCGCCTGCGCTTGCGCATCGCACAGGAAGCGGCACGGATTCTTGCCGACGAGGGCCGGCGAGATTTTCACGCGGCGAAATTGAAAGCGGCACAGCGGCTGGGGGTCAACGACCACAGCCATCTTCCCAGGAACAGGGAAGTCGAACAGGCGCTGATCGAACACCAGCGCCTGTTCAAACACGACACCCAGCACCAAGAGCTGCTCGCCATCCGCCGCGCGGCGTTGCGCCTGATGGACCTCTTGTCGCGCTACTCGCCGCACCTGGTGGGAGCGGTGCTACGCGGTACCGCCGACCGCCACTCGATCATCGAGTTGCACCTGTTCAGCGACGTGCCGGAAGAGATTGCCATCCATCTCATGGAGCAGCGCATCCCTCACCAACCAACAGAACGACGCTGGCAACTCGGCAACCAGACCCTGAGCTTTCCCGCGTTTCGCTTCGAGTGTGCGGGTTACGGCGCCGAGCTGACGGTGTTTCCCATCGACGGACAGCGCCAAGCGCCGCCGTGCCCCATCGAACATCGGCCCATGCGCCGCGCCAACCGCGGCAAAGTGGCCGAGCTGATCGAGAGCGTCTGACCCGCGGGGTACCCGCAAACAAAAAGGCCGACGCGTCTGCGTCGGCCTTTTTGCCGTCAGCCTGTCTGTGGGGTTGGATCAGGTGCGCTTGTCCATCGTGACGTAATCGCGCTGTGCGGCACCCGTGTAGAGCTGCCGCGGACGCCCGATGCGGAATTCCGGATCAGCAACCATCTCCATCCAGTGCGAAATCCAACCCGCTGTTCGGGCGATGGCGAACATCACCGTGAACATCGTTGCCGGAATCCCCAGCGCCTTATAGATAATACCGGTGTAGAAATCGACGTTGGGATAGAGCTTGCGCTGCACAAAATAGTCGTCTTCCAACGCCACCTCTTCCAGGCGCATGGCGATCTCCAGCAGCGGTTCGTCCTGCACGCCCAGCTTCTGTAGCACCTCGTGGCAGTACTCGCGAATCACCGCAGCACGCGGATCGTAGTTCTTGTAGACCCGGTGGCCAAAGCCCATCAGGCGGAACGGATCATCCTTGTCCTTGGCCTTGGCCACGAACTTGTCGATGTTCTTCACATCGCCGATCTGGTTCAGCATGCGCAACACCGCTTCGTTGGCACCGCCGTGTGACGGTCCCCACAGCGAGGCGATACCGGCGGAGATGCACGCAAACGGGTTGGCACCCGAACTGCCGGTGAGACGTACCGTCGAGGTCGACGCATTCTGCTCGTGATCGGCGTGCAGGATGAACAGCACATCCATGGCGCGCTCCACCACCGGGTCCACCTCGTAAGGCTCGCAGGGGACCGAAAACATCATGTTGATGAAGTTGCCGCAGTAGCTGAGGTCATTGCGCGGATAGACCAGCGGCTCGCCGATGCTGTGCTTGTAACAGGCGGCGGCGATGGTGGGAATCTTGGCGATCAGCCGGTGCGCGGCGATCTTGCGATCCTCGGGATCATTGATATCGGTATGGTCGTGGTAGAAGGCCGACAGTGAACCCACCACGCCGCACATCATGGCCATCGGATGGGCATCGTGATGAAAACCCGAGAAGAAGTTCTTCAGGGTCTCGTTGATCATGGTGTGACGGCTGATGATGCGTGAGAAACCCTCGTACTCCTTCTTGGTGGGCAATTCGCCGTTCAGCAACAGGTACGCCACCTCCAGGAACGAACTCTTGGACGCCAGCTGCTCGATGGGATAACCGCGATAGAGCAGGGTGCCGACCTCACCGTCGATATAGGTAATACTGCTGCGGCAGCTGGCGGTCGCCATGAAGCCGGGATCGTAGGTGAAATAGTCCAGCTCCTTGGGCAGCTTGGTGACGTCCACCGTCTCGTTGCCGTGGGTCGGGGTATAGATGGGAAGCTCAACGCTCTTGCCGGTGCCGTTATCGGTGACAGTGACAGTACGGTTTGTCATCCGGTTTACCTCCTCGTTGCTGAAGCCGGCGCGCCACCGGGAATTCCGATCTCTCGAACCGACCCCGATGACAGTGCAGTCGCGTCCCCCTCCGCATCGTTGCGGTCCCACGGAGAAGGGGGGTCGAGTCGCCGAAACCGGCCACCGAAGCGAGCGGCCGCAAAAGATATTGGTACAGAAAGTAACGGATTATATAACAGGCGCGAATAGAGTCATTAACTTTTTGTATCGGGTCGCCCAAATCGGACCGGTTCATCGCCGCACCGGATAGCGCAGTTTTCCCCAGTCCGCCGGTTAACTCATTGAAAACGAAAATTTAAATCTGCGTGGCTGAGCAGCCAACCGGAACCCACACCCCGTATAGCCGCCGCCGCCGCATAGATCGACCCTACTGCTAGCGCGCGGGCGACACTCCATTCGGCAACGCCAGGTCGTTGGGGTGCTTGAGGCTCATGCGCAAGCGCTGTCGGTACGAACCCACCCAACCGCGCACCTCCAGTTCACGTCCGCGCAGGTCGTGGAAGTTCCAGTGCCGAAAGTAGTGCAGGTTGCTCTTGTCGATGCGCACCCCGAGGCGTCCGATCTGCAGCCACAGCGCGTTGCGACTGAAACCCACCTGCTCCAGGCGCCCTCTGACGCGCATGAATCCCGCCGCCCGCGCGTCGAGGGTCGCAGCATCGCGCGGCGCGTAGTAGGCGTCTCCCCAGACTCCGCGCCGTTCGCCACGGGCCGCCTGTTCCGCCGCGCGATAGCAGGACTGGAAGGCCAGATTGGGGGGAACGGCAATGGCCTCGCCCCACCCGCCGCGCAACAGGTCGGCGCTGAGGTTGGTTCCATCGGAAAGAAACGGGTGCGCGAGCAAACGTCCGTAGCGATCCTTCCGCTCGGCGCCCACCTGCAGCACCAGCCGATTTCCCGCCCCGGCCAAGCGTTTCACCAACGTGGCGCGGGCCGCTTCAGCCAGCGGCTGCGCGGGGTGATCGTCATGGGCGAGTTCCGGTGCGTTGATGCCGATAAACCGCACGTGGCGGCCGTCGCCTAAAATGACGGTGTCGCCGTCCACTATGGAGCGCACCCGCGACACCACGTCCCGCTGTTTTATCGAGCACTCCGATGCGAGGGCCCGCCCCACAACCCCCAGGGCCAGAAAGCAAAAGGCGCTCCCGAGGAGCGCCTTTCGCCACAATCCGCTGACCGTCGGCGGCACTACTTGCCGCGCGACCCGTACTTGCGACGGAACTTGTCCACGCGCCCGGCGGTATCCACGATCTTCTGCTTGCCGGTGTAGAACGGATGGCAGGCAGAACACACTTCGATGTGCAGATCCTGTCCGGCCGTCGAACGCGTCTGGAAGCTGTTGCCGCAACTGCAGGTTACGGTGATTTCGCTGTACGCGGGATGGATGTCCGGCTTCATGGCTGAATACCTTCTACGGGATCGAAAAATAGCGAGCCCGCAATCATACGGATTTTGGCCAGCCCCAGCAATACCGGCGTTAGCAATCCCGCGTACGGCTGGGAAAGGGAACGATAGCGGCGCGGCGCCGCTCGCGCTGCCGCCGGGGATGACCCCGAAAGTGGTTCAACTGCTCCACCAACCCGCCGCTGCCGGCCAACGAATCCCACATCATCCCGTACAGGGAGAGGCAGCCGGCCATGGGACTCGCCGAGCGCTCCCGGACCTTGTCGATTCGCCACTGCAGACCCCGCAACCGTTCGCGACGATCTTTGGGGGACTGGTCGATCAGTTCATCCACCACCTCCCGGCGGCGCGCCTCGAACGCCGCGGGGTCGCGATGCGCCAGATCCATCCACTCGTTGAAATCGATCTCGCCAGCCATTGAGTGATTCACGGGCGCCCCCTGCTGCCAACAATACTGAGTCCCTTCAGAACCTAGCACAATCGGCCGGTCCCCAGACACCTTCTCACCGCGGGAGACGACGACCAGTTAGCTCCCGACGTTACGGCACCTTCTCACGAATTGGCGCTAACCGCCCGGCAACGCAGGAATTCGGAGATTATCCACAGAATCTGTGGATAACTTTGTGGACAGCGGTCTGAAACTCGGGTGCAGATCCCGCGACCAGCGGTCGGTGGTTCCGTTGGGCAAAAAGTGACCGTTTTGACATATACAAGTAAAAACAAAAGGTTAGCGGAAGATCTCGGGGCGCGGCCGCCAGCGGCCGGCCGTCACGACGACGTCAGGAGATTTTAGGCATTCCCTGTGCATAAGAGTCCTGCCCGGGAACACTGCCGGTGGCGTCGGCACGCTCATCGGCCACGCCCACGAAGCGCTCCAGCAGAGTGTCCAGATAGCGGATACCGGCGGAGCTGGCACACAGGCGGTCGCCGTCCAGCTCCAACAGCCCATCCTCGACCGCCCGACCACAGGCGTCGGCCAGGCATGCGAAAGGGGCCCCGATGCGCGCTTCGCACAGGGTCTGCGGAACACCGTGGATCAGTCGCAGGGCGTTGAGCATGAACTCCAGCACCGCATCCTCCGCACGCTCCACTGGCGTCTGTATCACGCCCGCCTCGCTGCCGGCGTGGCGCAGATAGGCGGCCGGGCCAGCGACCTTGGCGGTTCGCAGATAGCGGCCGGGCTGCACCGTCAGCTTGCCGTGGGCGCCAGCGCCGATGCCCAAGTAGTCGCCGAACTCCCAGTAGTTGCGGTTATGGCGGCAGACACGCCCGCGCGTGTAGGCCGACACCTCGTAGCGGCCGTAGCCCCGCGCCGCCAGGTACTCGACGCCCTGTTCCTGCAGCCGCCACAGCAGGTCGTCCCCGGCAAGGCGCGGCGGGCGGCGCCCGAAGGCGGTATTGGGCTCGATGGTAAGCTGGTAGTAGGAGATGTGCTCCGGCTCCAAACGCATAGCCTGTTCCAGATCGCGCAGCGCCGCCGCCGCATCCTGCCCCGGCAGTCCGAACATGAGATCGAGATTGAGGTTGTCGAACCCCGCCGCCCGCGCGCCTTCGGCAGCGGCGATGGCCTGCCGCGCATCGTGGATGCGCCCGATGCGCCGCAGGGCGGCATCGTCGAAACTCTGCACGCCTACCGAGAGCCGGTTGATCCCGACGGTGCGCAGTTCGCGCAGATAACCCGGCTGCACCGTACCGGGATTGGCCTCCAGGGTGATCTCGGCATCGGATGCCAGCTCCAGCCGTTGCCGAATATGGGCCAGCAGCTCGGCATAAAATTCCACCGAGAGCAGGCTCGGCGTCCCGCCGCCGATGAACACAGTACTCACCGCGCGTCCTCCGGCCAGGGGTAGATCCCGCTCCAGGTCGCGCTGTAACGCCGCCAGATAGTCCCGCTCCGGCCGCGCTCCCGGCGCCACGTGCGAATTGAAATCGCAGTACGGGCACTTCTTCTCGCACCAGGGGATATGGACGTAGAGCGACAGCGGGATCATGGGCGGATGGCCGCCGCATCGGCGGCTGGCGACGGGGCGCTAACGGGCGGCGTCGCGCTGCAGCCGCTCGACGAACCGGCGCAACGCCTGGCCGCGGTGGCTGAGCCGGTTCTTGACTTCGGCCGGCAGCTCCGCCGAGGCGCAGCCCTGGTCCGGGACGAAGAACAGCGGATCGTAGCCGAAGCCGTTGTCGCCGCACGGGGCATGCAGGATGCGCCCCTCCCAGGTACCCTGAAAAATCCACGGCGTGGGGTCGTCGCCGTGGCGCATCAGCACCAGCAGACACTGGAAACGCGCACCGCGCTCGGCGTCGGGCACCTCCGCCAGGGCCGCCAGCAGCTTGGCGTTGTTGGCCGCATCGTCACCGGGAACCCCCGCGTAGCGCGCCGAGTAGATCCCCGGCGCACCGCGCAGAGCGTCCACTTCGAGGCCGGAATCGTCGGCCAGTGCCGGCAGGCCCGACACCCGCGCCGCCTCGCGCGCCTTGAGGATGGCGTTCTCCACGAAAGTCAGGCCGTTCTCCTCCACATCCGCCACCCCGAACTGCGACTGCGGCAGCACCTCGATTTCCAGCCCCGCCAGCATGGCGCCAATCTCGCGCGCCTTGCCGGCGTTGTTGCTGGCTAGCACCAAGCGCTTCATGCGGCATCCTCGTCCAGCGCGGCACGCTGGGCGGCAATCAGGCGCTGAATGCCGTCCACCGCCAGGTTCAGCATGGCATCCAGCTCTTCGCGGCGGAAGGCGTGACCTTCGGCGGTGCCCTGGACCTCGATGAAGGCACCGGCATCGTTCATCACCACGTTCATATCGGTCTCGGCGTCGCTGTCTTCGGCATAGTCCAGATCCAGCACCGGCACCCCGTTGTAGATCCCCACGGACACCGAGGCCAGCGCGCCGTGGATGGGATCGCGCTTGAGCTGCCTCGCCTTGCGCAGACCGGCCACCGCATCCACCAGCGCCACGTAGGCGCCGGTGATGGAGGCGGTGCGCGTGCCGCCGTCGGCCTGGATCACGTCGCAGTCCAGCGTGACGGTGCGCTCGCCCAGCGCTTCGAGATCCACCACCGCGCGCAGCGAACGCCCGATCAGGCGCTGGATCTCCATGGTACGCCCGCCCTGGCGTCCGCGCGCCGCCTCGCGGGCCATGCGCTCGCCGGTGGAGCGGGGCAGCATGCCGTATTCGGCCGTCACCCAGCCCTGGCCCTTGCCGCGCAAGAAACCGGGCACCCGCTCCTCAACGGTGGCGGTGCACAACACCCGCGTGTCGCCGAACTCCACCAGAACCGAACCCTCGGCGTGCTTGGTGTAGCGGCGGGTGATGCGCACCTCGCGCAGTTGGTCGGGGTTACGGCCACTGGGTCGCATATCGCTTCCTTCGCTGTTATAAATAGCCGGCATTATAGCCGCTCGACCCGACCGGCCTCGAACCTCAGGACCTTCCACCGATGATACGCAGCATGACCGCCTTTGCCCGCCAGGAGCTACGGGCGGAATGGGGCACGCTCACCTGGGAGCTGCGCTCCGTCAACCACCGCTACCTGGAGATCGCCACCCGGCTGCCGGAGGAGTTCCGCGTTCTCGAGCCCGAGGTGCGCGAAGTGGTGGGCACCCGGCTGTCGCGCGGCAAGCTGGAGTGCAACCTGCGCTTTCAGCAGTCCCCCGGCGCCACGCCCGAGGTGGCCATCGATCACGGCCTGGCCGAAGCGCTGGTGGAAGCCAACCGCCAGATCGAAGAGATGATCCTCAACGCCGCGCGCATCAACCCCATGGAACTGCTGCGCTGGCCGGGGGTGCTGAGCCTCAAGGGTCCCGACCTGGAGCCGGTGTTCGACGAGGCCGTCCAGGGGCTCAGCGCCGCCCTGGACGAACTGGTGGCCACCCGCGAGCGCGAAGGCGAGCGCATCGAAGCGGTGATCACCCAGCGCTGCGCGGCCATGCGCGTCCTGGTGGAGGAGGCCCGCGAGCGCCTGCCCGAAGTGCTCGAACGCCAGCGCCAGCGCCTGCTCGAACGCTTGGCCGAGGTGCGCGACGAACTCAAGGAGGAGCGGCTGGAACAGGAGATGGTGCTGTTCGCCCAGAAGATCGACGTGGACGAAGAGCTCGAGCGGCTGGAGACCCACATCGACGAGGTGGAGCGCGTCATCGCCCGCGACGAACCCATCGGCCGGCGCCTCGACTTCCTGATGCAGGAGCTCAACCGCGAGGCCAACACCCTGGGCTCCAAGTCCGCCGACATCGAGACCACCCGCGTCGCCGTGGATCTCAAGGTGCTCATCGAGCAGATGCGCGAACAGGTCCAGAACATCGAATAACCGGGAATCCCGCACGTCATGCCCCTTGGCACCCTCTATATCCTCTCCGCCCCCTCCGGGGCGGGCAAGACCAGCCTCGCGCACGCCCTGCGCGAACGCGATGCCGCCATCGTCTTCTCGGTCTCCCACACCACCCGGCCCATGCGTCCGGGGGAGCGCGACGGCACCGACTACCACTTCGTCGATCGCGCCACCTTCCTCGCCATGGCGCAGCGCGACGAATTTCTCGAACACGCCCAGGTCTTCGACAACCACTACGGCACCGCCCGCCGCGAAGTGCAGCAGCATCTCGACACCGGCTGCGACGTGGTGCTCGACATCGACTGGCAGGGCGCGCGCCAGGTGCGCGAGCACATGCCCGAAAGCGTCAGCGTCTTCATCCTGCCGCCCTCGCGCGCAGCGCTGGAGCAGCGGCTGCGCGGACGCGGCCAGGACAGCGACGAAGTGATCGCGCGGCGCATGCGCGATGCCGTCGCCGAAATCTCCCACTACGACGAGTACGACTACCTCATCGTCAACGACGACTTCGCCGCCGCACTGGACGAGCTGAGCGCCATCTTCGCCGCACGCCGGCTGCGCCGCGACCCGCAGCGCACCCGACACGCCGAGCTGATCGCCGCACTCATGGCATAGCAGCGGCGGATCGGGTACACTTGCGCGCTCGCCGCAAGCGGCGAACCGATGCAAACACGGAGTTCGATATGGCACGCGTTACCGTAGAAGACTGCCTCGAGAGAGTGGACAACCGCTTCCAGCTGGTGCTGGTGGCCACCAAGCGCGCCCGGCAGCTGGCCATGGGCGGCGATCCGACGGTGAACTGGGACAACGACAAGCCTACCGTGGTGGCGCTGCGCGAAATCGCCGCCGGCAACATCGACGCCTCCATCCTCGACCAGGTCAGCGCGGCCGAACATGCCCAGGAATCTGCCGTCAACGACGAAGAGGTGCGCGAAGAGACCACCTGAACGCTGCCCGCCAGGTATCACCGAAAAAGCCGCGCAAAGCGCGGCTTTTTGTTGCCCGCCGCCCCGTCCCTGGCGGGTACAAACCCAAGCGCGACGGTGTATGATCAAGGTTGTTGCAGTGCAACCAGCAGAGCCCGTGAGCGCAACCGACCTCAGCCCGACCCGCTTCCGCATCGACGACCTGTGCGCCATGCTCGAGGAGTACCTCGACCGCGACCAGATCGCCGAGATCACCCGCGCCTACCAGTTCAGCGCCCAGGCCCACGAGGGCCAGTACCGTGCCAGCGGCGAACCCTACGTGTTTCACCCGCTGGAGGTGGCGCGGGTCATGGCCGAGATGCACATGGACCACCAGAGCATCGTCGCCGCACTGCTGCACGACGTCCTGGAGGACACCCAGATCACCAAGGATCAGCTCAGCGAGCTCTTCGGCAAGGAGGAGGCCGAGCTGGTGGACGGCGTCAGCAAGCTGACCCAGATCGAGTTCGAGAGCCCCGCCGAGGCGCAGGCCGAGAACTTCCGCAAGATGATGCTGGCGATGACCCGCGACATCCGCGTCATCCTCATCAAGCTCGCCGACCGGCTGCACAACATGCGCACCCTGGGCGCGCTGAGTCCGGAAAAACGCCGCCGCATCGCCCGCGAGACCTTGGAAATCTTCGTCCCCATCGCCAGCCGCCTGGGGATGAACAACCTGCGCATCGAGCTGGATGACCTGGGCTTCGCCGCCATGTACCCCATGCGCTACCGGGTGCTGCGCAAATCGGTCATCCAGGCGCGCGGCAACCGCAAGGAGCTCACCAAGAAGATCGAGCACGCACTGAAACGGCGGCTGCGCGAGGAGGATCTGTCGGGGCGCATCATCGGCCGCGAAAAACACCTCTACAGCATCTACCGCAAGATGCGCGAGAAGGGGGTCTCCTTCAACGAGGTGCTCGACGTCTACGCCTTCCGCATCATCGTCGACAAGGTCGACACCTGCTACCGCGTGCTGGGCGCCGTACACAACCTCTACAAGCCGGTACCGGGGCGGTTCAAAGACTACATCGCCATCCCCAAGGCCAACGGCTACCAGTCCCTGCACACCGTGCTGTTCGGCCCCTTCGGCCTGCCCATCGAGGTGCAGATCCGCACCGAGGACATGCACAACATCGCCGAGGCGGGCATCGCCGCGCACGGCCTGTACAAAGCGGGCGAAAAGCTCGGCTCCGGCGCCCAGGCCAAGGCGCGCGAATGGCTGCGCAGCCTGCTGGAGATGCAGAAAAGCGCCGGCAATTCGCTGGAGTTCCTGGAGAACGTCAAGATCGACCTGTTCCCCGACGAGGTCTACGTCTTCACCCCCAAGGGCGAAATCAAGCAGCTGCCGCGCGGCGCCACGCCGGTGGATTTGGCCTATGCCATCCACTCCGACGTAGGCAACACCTGCGTCGCCGCCAAGATCGACCGCCGCCTGGCCCCGCTGCGCACCGCGCTGGCCAACGGCCAGACCGTGGAGGTGATCACCGCCAAGACCGCGCGCCCCAATCCCGCCTGGCTCAACTTCGTCGTCACCGCCAAGGCGCGCACCGGCATCCGCGGCTACCTGAAGAAACTGCAGCGCGAGGATGCCGTGCGGCTCGGCCGTCATCTGCTGGAAAAGGCGTTGGCGGGACTCAACCTGAACATCGAACTGCTGGAGGGCGAAGCACTGGAACGGCTCGCCAAGGAGTACCAGCAACCCGACCGCGACAGCCTCTACGAACAGATCGGCCTGGGCCAGCGCCTGCCGGCACTGGTCGCGCGCCGCCTGCTGCCGGAATCCGACGAAAGCCGCACCAGCGGCACCGAACCCCCCATGACCATCAAAGGCAGCGAAGGCATGGTGGTCTCCTACGGCAAGTGCTGCCGGCCGATTCCCGGCGACCGGGTGGTGGGATTCGTCAGCGTCGGGCGCGGCATCGTCATCCATACCGAGAATTGCAAGAACTTCCGCGAACAAGGCGAGCGCGGCGAGAAGTGGATCGACGTGGAGTGGGCCAGCGACACCGAGGGCGACTTCCCCGTGGAGATCCGCGTCGAGGTGATCAATCAGCGCGGCGTGCTGGCCACCGTGGCTGCAGTCATCTCCGACTCCGGCGCCAACATCGAATACGTCAACCTCGACGAACGCGACGGCGCCCACAGCACGCTGCACTTCACCATCGCGGTCAAGGACCGCATCCACCTGGCGCGCATCATGCGCCGCATCCGCGCCGTACCACAGGTACTGCGCATCGCGCGCACCAAGCGCTAAGCTTCGCAGCAGTAGTTCGCGAAGGCGCTTTCATCCATGGGTTTGGCGACGAAATAACCCTGCGCAACGTCGCACCCCAGCTCTTTGACGGCCTTCCATTCCGCCTCGGTCTCGATACCTTCAGCGACCGATTTGATCCCCATGCCTTTGGCCACCGCAACGCTCGACTCGATCATCAGCTGTGCCTCCGGGCTGGCGGCGCAGCCGCTGACGAAACTGCGATCGATCTTGAGTTCGTTGAAAGGCGCGCGGGTGAGCTGCTGCATGGTCGAGTAGCCGGTCCCGTAGTCGTCGATGGAGAGTCCGAACCCGTACATGCGCAACCGGGTCAGATTCTCCAGCGCCGGCGCAACGCTGGTCATGGCCGCCGTCTCGGTGATCTCCAGCATCACGTTGCCGGGCTCCAGCCCCGCCTCGCGCACGCACCTCAGCACCCGGTCGGCAAAGGTCGTATCGGCGAGCGACAACAGCGACAGGTTCACCGACACCGGTATTTGGCGGCCATGCTGGCGCCATAGCAGACAGTTGCGCGCCGCCAGGTCGAGCATGCAAAAGGTCAGCTCGTCCATCAGCCGGTGCCGCTCGAGCACGGGCAGAAACGCCACCGGCGCTACCGTTCCGTAGTCGGGGTGCTGCCAGCGCACCAGGGCTTCGGCACCGATCAGCTTGCCGCTCACCAGATCGGTCTTGGGCTGGAAGTAGGGTCGCAACTGCCGCTCGCGAATGCCGCACACCACCTCATCGAAGGTGAAGGCAGGGGCTTCGGCGATGGGCAGAACCGCTGCGGCGTCACTGCGGGTGGCCGCGGTCAACAGCTCGCGCAGACGCGCTTGGTTGATCGGCTTTTCGATGGTGCCCAGCAAGCTCACCCCGTAAGCCAGGCACATCTTCTCCACCGAGCGCAGCAGCGCTTTGTCCAGGCTGCTGACGACGATGATCGACGGACCGGGCTCCGTTTCGCTGATGCGACGGATGAACTCCATACCGTCCATCTCCGGCATGTTGAGATCGCACAGCACGATGTCGGGACGCGGAACGGTAGGCGTGCTGAGCAGCTCGAACGCCTCGCGGCCGTTGGCGGCCAGCAACACCTCTTCGAAATTCAGATTGCGCAACATGCGAACGATGATCTGCCGCTGCAGATCCTGATCTTCCAGCACCATGATCACGTTGTGGTGAGTTCGCATAGCGTTACGTATTACCAACCCGCTCGGGCAAATCGGCGACAACGGACAATAACACGGCAAGTGTAGACAACGACTCCCGACCTGGTTTTAACACCACGGCGCCTCGCAAAACCTCTGCCCCGTCACAGTGGCGGCCTTTCCCGCGCCTGGCGTGCAACCGGGCCGAAAGTGCTTTGGCGGCCCATGGCGAAACACTATGATGTGGCGGGGGAGGGCACAGCGCGCGGCAACGGCCGCGGCTCGGCCATCCGCTCCGCACTCACCACGACAACAACAAGGAGACTTCACGGTGTTGATCAGCAATCTGGAGCTCATTCCCGGCAAACGCGTCGTCGAACACCTGGGACTGGTGCAGGGCAGTTCGGTACGTGCCAAACACGTGGGCCGCGACATCATGGCGGGACTGAAAAACCTCTTCGGCGGCGAACTCAAGGGCTACACGGAGCTGCTGCAGGAGTCGCGCGACGAAGCGATGGAGCGCATGCGCCAGCAGGCGCAGGCGGTAGGCGCCAACGCGGTGCTCAACGTCCGCTTCTCCACCTCCAGCATCGCCCAGGGGGCGGCGGAGATCTACGTCTACGGCAGCGCCGTTATCCTGGAGTGAGTCATGGTCGACATCATCGTCTTCGTGACCCTGCTGGCGCTGGGTTACGGCTTCGGCCAGTACGCCGAGAAGCGCCACTACCGTTCCATCATCGCGCGTGAAGCGCAGCTCAACAGCCTGCCCGCCATCGCCTCGCGCATCCCGCCGCTGGACGTGCCCTACGAACAGCAGCTGGTGACCGGCAGCGTGGTGGTTTCGGTGGACTACTTCAAGCGCTTCCTGGCGACCCTGCGCAACCTGTTCGGCGGCCGCGTCACCTCCTACGAGACTCTGCTCGACCGCGCCCGGCGCGAAGCGCTACTGCGCATGAAGGAGCAAGCCCAGGCCGCAGGTGCCAAGCTGGTGTTCAACGTCAAATACGAGACCGCCTCCATTTCCAAGGGACGCAAGGACAGCATCGGCTCGGTGGAGGTACTGGCCTACGGCACCGCCCTGATTCCGCCCGCGAGCGGCTGATGGAGTATCGCAACCCGCCCCTGCCCGAGGGGATCAACACCTCCAAGGTCCATCCGCTGCGCGAGTTCGCCGTGCTCAGCCTGGGCGCCCTCGCCCTGGTGGCGGCACTGGCGGCGACGCTGGGCTACTTCGGCGGTCAGGTGAGCCGCTGGCTGGTCTCGGTAGAGACCGAAGTGCGCTGGGGGGAGGGGCTGCGTCAGAAACTCGCCGACGGTAAGACCCCGCCGCCGCTGCAGCGCTACCTCGACGCGCTCGCCGCCAAAACCGAAGCCGCAATACCGTTGCCCGAGGGGATGCACATCACCCTGCTCTACAGCGACGAAGAGACGGTCAACGCCTTCGCCACCCTGGGCGGCACCCTCCTGCTCTACCGCGGACTGCTGGAGAAGATCCCGCACGAAAACGCACTGGTGATGCTGATCGCCCACGAGACGGCGCATCTCGCCCACCGCGACCCCATCGTCAGCATCGGCAGCGCCATCGGCATCCAGACCGCCATCGCGCTGCTGTTCGCGGGTTCGGACAGCACACCGCTGCAAAACGCCGGGCTGTTCACCCAGCTCGCCTTCTCGCGCGACATGGAGCAAGAAGCCGACGTATCGGCCCTGGCAGCGGTGCATGCCATCTACGGGCACGTCAGCGGTGCCGCCGACCTGTTTCGGGTCATCCAGGCCGAGCGCCGCGACAGCGGCGACGGCGAACCGCCGGCTTTTCTCAGCACCCACCCGCTGGACGAAAAACGCATCGATGAGCTGGCACGCATCGCTCGCGAACGCGGTTGGCGCACCGACCTGCCAACCACGCCGCTGCCGGAACCGTTCCACTCCTGGCTACAGAAAGACCGCGACGCACCGTAGGGTGGTGTGATGCGACGTCACGGATAGAGCAAAAACGTCTCCCACTCGCCGTCCACCAACTGGTAGCAGCGCCGCTCGTGCAGGCGCGCCGGGCGGCTGTTCCAGAACTCGATGCGGGTGGGGTGGATGCGGAAGCCGGACCAGAACGGTGGGCGCGGCACCGGGCCGACGCCGAAACGCGCGGCGCGGCTCACCACGCGGCGCAGCAGGGTGAAGCGGCTCGGCAGACGCTCGGACTGGCGCGAGGCCCAACCTCCCACCTGACTGTCGCGGTGACGGCTGGCCCAATAGGCGTCGGCCTCCGCTTCGTCCACCGGCTCCACCGTCCCCTCCACCAGCACCTGTTGGGCCAGCGGTGGCCAGTAGAAGCAGAGTGCGGCGCGCGGGTTGGCCGCGAGTTGGCGACCCTTGCGGCTGCCCAGGTTGGTGAAAAAGGTGAGCCCGTTCTCGTCCAGCCCGCGCAGCAGCACGGTGCGCGCCATGGGGTGACCGTCGGGGCTGGCGGTGGCCAGGGTCACGGCGGCGGGTTCGGGAAGATCGGTCTGCTTGACCTTCTCCAGAAGCCCCTCAAGGCGCTTCAGAGCCTCGCGATAGAGGACGCGGGATGCCTCGTTCATGGTTTGCTCTTTCGTGTTGCAGGGGTATACCCGGTCAGTTCCACGTAGCCCGATCCGTCCACCGCACCCTCCGGCGAACGCCCGCTGACGACGACGGCGCCTTCCCAGTAGCGCACCGCCCGGTCCCACTCCTGGTCGGCCAGCCGGGGGCGCACGTCCAGCTCCAGCCCCTGGTCGGGCAAGCGCAGATGCCACGCGGCGGGGTACTCGACGCCGGTTTGCGGGCTGCGCCAGGTGGCGGTCACCGCCAGGGTGTCCGGGCGCAGCCGCAGCGGCACGGCGTGGCCCGCGCCGTCCACCACCACGCCGGCGCTATAGGGGGACGGCGTGCCGTCGGCGCGGCGCAAATGGTATAGCATCAGGTCGCGGCCGTCGTGCAGTTGCAACGCGAACCAATCCCACCCCGCCACGTCGGCCGCCAGGGCGCTGGTACCCCATTCGCGGTCCAGCCAGCTTGCGCCTTCCACCGGGTAGCGTTCACCGTCGAGGGTGAGGTTGCCGCGGGTCGCCAGGCGCGTCTGTGAATAGTAGTAACTGGCGTTGCCCGGTTCCTCGCCCTTGCGGCTCAAGCCGCGTTCGCCCTGCAGTACCACCGGCTTGAGCGGCATCAGCGACAGCTCCAGCGCCGCCCCCTCCTGCGCGGCCGCCAGCCGCCAGCCCGCTCCCTCCTCAGCGGCGCTCAGCGACCAATCGTCCAGCCAGATCCTGAGCGGCTCGACGCTGGCGCCGGCCAGCCCCAGCGCGGCGCGCGAGAAGCGCTGGTTGGCGAGGAAGCGCCCGCCGGTCACATCGGTGACGGCAAAGTGCCCCATGTAGACCTGGCGGGTGCGCCACGCCGATGCCCCCGGCAGCGGTTCGGGCTGGAGGGCAAAACGAAACAGGGTGAACTGGTAGCCGAAACGTCGCCCCTGCGCGTCGCGCAGATTGCCGGTGACGTACCACCACTCGTGACGAAACTCGGGGTGGGCGGCGTGATCGCGCGGAAACGCGAACGGGCGCGGCGCCAGTGCGCGGGCGAACCCGGCGGCGGCGTCGCCGCTCAACAGGGTACGGGTATCGAACGGCGTCCCCTGCGCGGGCGGGTCCGCACGCTCTGCGAACAGCACCCACCCGCCCCAGGCGAGCAGCACCGCCGCCGCCAGGGCCCACCACCCCGTACGAGCCGACGCCCTCATTCTTCTCGCAACGCCGCTGCCGGCGAGGTCCTTGCCATACGCCATGCCGGGTAGAGGGCGGCCAGCAGCGCGGCGGCCAGGGTGAGAAGCGCGGAGCCGGCCAAGGTGCTGAGCGGAACCTGCCACCCGATGCTCCAGCCAAAGGAGAGGCGGTTGATGACGTGAGTGAGCACCCACCCCAACGCCATGCCCAGCGGCAGCGCCAGCAGGTCGGCGATCGCCCCCATGAGCAGCGTCTGCGTCACGATCAGCCGCCACAACTGCCCCGGCGTCATCCCCGCGGCGCGCAGGATGGCGAACTCGCGCGCGCGCTCCAACTGGATGGCCATCAGCGCGCTGACCACCGCCACGAACGCCACGCCCATGGCCAACAGCCGCAGCACCTGGGTGATGGTGAAGGTGCGGTCGAAGATGGCGATGGAGGCGTCGCGCAGCTCCCGGTTGCTGCGGATCACCACGGCCTGACGCGCGGTCGCCAGGCGGCGCAGCTCGCCCATCACCCGCTCGATGTCGGCGCCGGGCTTGAGAAACAGCCCCAGCGCGGAGACCGTGGGATCGCCCCAGTAGCGCTCGTAAACCGGACGCGCCATCAGCAGGGTGCCGCGGTCCGAACCGTAGTCGTAGTAGACCCCCGCCACGCGAAACGTCCGCCGCCCGCGGGCAGTATCGATCTCCAGTTCATCGCCCGCCTGCAAGCGATGGCGATAGGCCAGCGACTCCGACGCCAACACCTCGCCGGCGGCCACGCGATCCCACGCCGCACCCACGTCACCCGCCACCAGGCGATAGCCGTAATGCAGCTCCTGGTTCAACTGCATCACCGAGAGGTGCATAGGGCCGCGCAGGGTGTTCACTTCCACGCCGCGCCAACTGCCGGCGGCCGCCACCGCCGGGTGGGCGGCCAAGGCGCGGATCAGCTCGGGCGCCAAGGGCGAGCTGGCGCGGCGCGTATAGGCGTCGGGGATGGAGACGTAGACGTCGGCGCGCAGATGGTATTCCAGCCAATCCACCACCGTGGCGCGGAAGCTGGTCACCATGATGCCCATGCCCACGGTGGCGGCAATGGCCACCGTCAGCGCGGCCACCGCGGCCGAGGTGCGGCTCAGCGCGCCACCGATGCCGCGAGCGGCCAGACGCGCCAGCGCACCGCCGCGACGCGGCACCGCCTTGAGCAGTGCCAACGTTGCCAGCGGACTGAGCAACGCCGCCCCCAGCACCAGCGCAAAGAGTCCCACGTAGCCGGTCACGATGGTCGCACTCACGGCGAGCAGAGCGGCGCCGCCCGCCATCATCGCCACCCCGGCGCCGCACAGCCAGGGGACGACGCGGCGCAGGCGCGACTCCAGCAGCGAGCGCATCATGCTCACCCGCGGCACCGCCTGACCGGCAGCCCAGGCGGGGAAGAACGACATCACCAGCGTCACGGCCAGCCCCAGCACCGTGCCTTTGAGCAGGGTGAGGGGGTCGAACAGAAACTCGCGCACGGTAAGCACGAAGTAGAGATCGTTGATGGTGCGCGTCACCAATCGCACCAACCCCTGGGCCAGCAGCGTGCCGGCGGCCAGCCCCAGTGCGGTGCCGACGATGCCCACCACGGCCGCCTCCGCCAGCACCAACGCCAGGACCTGGTGCCGGGTGGCGCCCAGCGCGCGCAGCAGTCCGAACAGGTCGCGGCGCTGCACCACCGAAAAGGTCATGGTGTTGTAGATGAGAAACCCGCCGACGATGAGGGCGAGCAGGCTCAACGCGGCCAGGTTGAGGACGAAGCCCCGCGTCAGGCTGGCCACCTCTGCTGCCTGGCTGCCCGCCGCCTCCAGGCGGTAGCCGGCCGGCAACCAGGCGCGTACCCGGTCGGCCCCGCCCGCGTCGAGGATCAGATCCACCGTGCTCAGGTAGCCGACCCGCCCGAGCAGCTCCTGGGCCGTGGCGATGTCCGCAATCAGCCAGCGCCCCTGAGCAGCATCCCCACCCCGCGCCAGCACGCCCACCACCTGCAGCGTACGGGTGACGCCGCCGAAGCGCCCCGGCAGTCGGTCTCCCACGGCGGCGCCCAGCTCGGCAGCCACCGCAGCGGGCAGCAGCACCGCACCCGGACGGGTGAGCAGCGAGGCGAGATCCAGCGACGCGTCGACACCGCCGGCCACCCGGCCAAAAGCCGGTTCCGCAAACGGATCGACCCCCAGCAGTTCGTAGGTGGCCCCGCCCACCAGTGCAAACCCGGCGACCCGCGGCGCACTGCGCCACACCCCGAGCTCGTTGCGCAGCCGCACGTAGAGCGTTTCCGGTATGCCGGCAGGCGGACCCACGATACGGTGGGTGGCACGACCGGCGATGCGCTCCACCGAGGCGGTGAGCGCACGCTGCGCGCTGGCGTTGGCCATATCCACCGCTACCACCACCGCCACCCCCAGCGCGATGCCCAGCACCGCCAGCCCCACCTGCAGGGGATGGCGCAGCAGGTAGCGGCGGCTGACGCCGCGCAGGGCACGGTTGATCACAGCGCCGGGTGCTCCACCAGCGTCTGCTCGCGCAGCTCGAACACGCGGTCGGCCAGGCGTGCCACCTCGCTGCTGTGGGTCACCATCAGCAGCGTATGACCCTCGGCGCGCGCCGCCTCAAGCAGCAGCTCCAGCACCTGTTGGCCGGTCTCGGCGTCGAGATTGCCGGTGGGCTCGTCGGCCAGCACGATGGCCGGATCGTTGACCAGCGCCCGGGCGATGGCCACGCGCTGCTGCTCGCCCCCCGACAGCCGGTCGGGAAAGCTCTGCGCCCGGTCGGTCAGACCCATGCGCTGCAACAGGTGGCGCGCCCGCTGCGCCTGCTCCGCGCTGAGCGGCCCCTCCAGCTCCAGGGGCAGCACCAGGTTCTCCCAGACGCTGAGTATCGGAATCAGGTTGAAAAACTGGTAGATGAAGCCGATGTGGCGGCGGCGGAACAGGGTGCGCTCACGCTCGCTGAGCCGCGTCAGTTCCACTCCGCCGACCCGGATCGCCCCCGCGTCGGGAAGGTCGATGCCGCTGATCAGATTGAGCAGCGTCGACTTGCCGCTGCCGCTGCGCCCCAGCAGCACCGCGAACTCGCCGGCCTGGAGCGACAGATCGACGCCGGCCAACACCTGGCGCCGGGCGTCGCCTTCCACGTAGCCCTTGCCGAGGCGCGCCAGTTGGACCACGGCGTCGGTCGCCGCGGGCCCCGATACGGGATGGGGAAACGGTTCTATCACATCGATATCCGTAGCAGGTGCCGGAAAAAATTCATCCTAGCAACCGTCGATTCCGCGAAACAACGCTATAGTTGACAGTGGAAGTCAGGTAAATTAGCGTGACCTCGGGGCATCCACCCCTCAGCACCACTTGCGACTCGACGCCGGGGAGGACATGCCCCCTTGCCCGACGTTTGTAGCGAGCCAACGTCCACGCACCGAGGCCGCATCCTCCGGATTGGCCGTGTCGAAAGGAGTTGTACTATGCGCATCACGACCAAAGGACGCTATGCCGTCACCGCCATGCTCGATCTGGCGATTCACGAAAAGGCGGGCCCCGTTCCCCTGGCGGACATCTCCGAGTACCAAGGCATTTCGCTCTCCTACCTGGAACAGCTATTCGCCAAGCTGCGCCGCCAGCGGCTGGTGAAGGGTACGCGCGGCCCCCACGGCGGATACCGCCTGGCGCGCAGTGCCGAGACCATCAGCGTGGCGGAGATCATCTCCGCGGTGGACGAGAACATGGATACCACCAAATGCAGCGGCGTGGGCAACTGCCAGGACGGCGAGCGCTGCCTGACCCACGACCTGTGGAGCGAACTGAGCAACCAGATCCACCGCTTTCTCGACGAAATCTCACTCGCGCAACTGGTCGACCAGCCCGATATCCAGGCGCGCGCGCAGGAGCAGGATCTCAACGGACGCCGCAACCTGCACCAACGCCGCAGCGCCGCAGCCGCCTGAGCGCGGCACTGCCACCGCGCCATGGCTTTCGTCATCACCGAAAACTGCATCAAGTGCAAGTACACCGACTGCGTGGAGGTGTGCCCGGTAGACTGCTTCCACGAAGGACCCAACTTTCTGGTGATCGATCCCGAGGAGTGTATCGACTGCGCGCTGTGCGAGCCGGAATGCCCGGTGCAGGCCATCTTCTCCGAGGACGAGCTACCCGAGGATCAGCGCCCGTTCATCGCCCTCAACGCCGAGCTCTCCGCCCAGTGGCCCGTCATCACGCAGCAGAAAGAGCCGCCCCCCGACGCCGACGAGTGGCGCGAGAAGACCGGCAAGTTGGCGCTGCTGGAACGTTAGGGCGCTGAGATTACGCCGCCTCAGGTGGGCGGCGTGTCATCCTCTTCCGACGCTTTGTTCCCCTGGGCCGTGGGCGACGCGGCCGGTTCCTCTTGCGTTTTCGCCGGGGTGCGGCGCTTCGCCACCGCGCGCTTCTTGGCGACCGCCTTCTTTTTCGCCGTCGCCTTGGGAGCAGCGGCTGGAGCGGCTTCAGCCGCACTCGCCGCAGGCGCCGCCTCGTCCGTGGGGTTCCACGGCGCAAAAGGGTAGGGCTTCTCTTCGTTGTTGAAGGTGCAGAAACGCAGGATGTCGTAGAGGTAGCGGCTCAGCTGCTGGCCGAACTCCAGCAGACGCTCGTTCACCTCGCCGGTTACCAGGCGCGCGATGAACTGGAACAGCACCACCGCCACCACTACCACCTCGGCAAGGCTGTAGATCACCGCGAACAACAGCATGTAGAGGCCGCGTATCCAGGTCGCGCGCGTGGTCAGGTGTTCGCGCAGTTCTTCTTTTTCCATTCGTCCCCTCCGAATCGCGTTTACAGGCGAGGCGCAAGCCCGGGCGTTGCCACAAGAATCGGGGCAGACCTGGCTGGACAGCCTGCGATCCGCCCTGGCGCAACGTTCGGGCTAGAACCTTACACCCGCCACCCGGCAGTGCCAAGCGTCGCCCGGCCATTGAAAGTTGACAACCACCGGCATGGCGCGCAACGTATCGCCTAAACAATTTCAAACCATCGCGTTGACCGCGCGGCTCGACCCTTCTCAGCCGTGCGGCACCAACACGGTAACTTCAACGACAGAGGCAACCCGACCTGTGGGAGCGGGTAGGAAGCACGGCATAGGACCTGCTTCTTTGGGCGGCGCCGCGGAGGCCCCTCATGCCCAGCTACAGCACAGCAGACATCCATAACCTCGCCCTCGTAGGCCAAGGCGGCGCCGGCAAGACGCTGCTCATCGAAGCCCTGCTCCATCGTGCCGGCGCCATCAACACCCCGGGCACCATCGAACGCGGCAGCACCGTGTGCGATTTCGATCCCGAAGAGAAAGAACACCAACACTCGCTGGCCTCGGCGGTGGCCAGCTTCGACTACCAAGGCCGCCTCATCAACCTCATCGACACCCCCGGATACCCCGACTTCCTGGGCCAGGCCTACGCCGCATTGGAAGCGGTGGAGACCGCCGCCGTGGTCATCGACGCCCAGGCCGGCGTCGACACCGTCACCCGGCGCATGATGGCGCGCGCCAGCGACGAGAAGCTGTGCCGGCTCATCATCGTCGACAAGATCGACGCCGAGAACGTCGACCTCACCAAACTGCTGACCCAGGTACGCGACACCTTCGGCAGCGAGTGCCTGCCCATCAACCTGCCCGCCAACGGCGGCCAGGCGGTGGTGGACTGCTTCTTCAATCCCAGCGGCGACTCCGACATCCTCTCGGTGGAAGAGGCGCACACCGAAATCATCGACCAGGTGGTGGAGGTGGACGAGGACCTGATGGCGCTCTACCTGGAGCAGGGCGAGGTGAGCCCCGAGCAGCTGCACGAGCCCTTCGAGGAGGCGCTGCGCGACGGCCACCTCATCCCCATCTGCTTCGTCTCGGGCAAAACCGGGGTCGGTATCGCGGAGCTGCTGGAGATCATCGTCAAACTGATGCCCAACCCCAACGAGGGCAACCCGCACGTCTTCCTGCGCGACGGCAGCGAGGGTCAGGACGAATTCACCGCCGAGCACGATCCCGACAAGCACGTTCTGGCACACGTCTTCAAGGTCACCACCGACCCCTTCATCGGCAAGATGGGCATCTTTCGCATCCACCAGGGCACGGTGCGCACCGACAGCCAGCTCTACATCGGCGACGCGCGCAAACCGTTCAAGGTGGGCCACCTCTACCGCCTGCTGGGCAAGGAGACCACCGAGATCGACCACGCCATGCCGGGCGAGATCTGCGCCGTGTCCAAAGTGGACGACATCGAGTTCGACGCCGTGCTGCACGACTCGCAGGAAGACGGCGGCGTACACCTGCGCCCCATGGTCTTCCCGCAGCCCATGCACGGCCTGGCCATCGAGTCCGGCGGTCACAACGACGACCAGAAGATCAGCCGCGCGCTGGCCATGCTGAGCGCCGAAGACCCCAGCTTCGAGGTCGAACACTCGCCCGCCACCAACGAGACCGTGATCCGCGGCCTGGGCGAGCTGCACCTGCGCATGGTGATGGAGAAGATGAAGAACCGCTACGGCGTGGAAGTCGCCACCCGCCCGCCGCGCATCGCCTACCGCGAGACCATCCGCGCCAATGCCGAAGGCCATCACCGCCACAAGAAACAGACCGGCGGCGCCGGCCAGTTCGGCGAGGTGTTCCTGCGCGTCGAACCCCTGGAGCGCGGTTCGGGTTTCGAGTTCGCCAACGCCGTGGTAGGCGGCACCATTCCTGGGCAGTTCATCCCCGCGGTGGAGAAAGGCGTACGCCAGGCGCTGGAGCAGGGTCAACTCGCCGGCTACCCGCTACACGACATCAAGGTCACGGTCTACGACGGCAAACACCACTCGGTGGACTCCAAGGAGGTCGCCTTCGTCGCCGCCGGCAAGAAGGCGTTTCAGGAAGCGGTGGAGAAAGCCAAACCGGTGTTGCTGGAACCGGTGGTAAAGATCGAGGTCACGGTGCCGGAAGCGGCGATGGGGGATATCTCGGGTGATCTCTCGGGGCGGCGCGGGCGCATCAGCAGCACCGACGTGTTGATGGGTGGCTCATTGAGCATCAAGGGTGAGGTGCCGTTGGCAGAGATCAGTGACTACCAGACCTTCCTCAAAAGTGCGACGGGGGGGCAGGGGAGTTATACGATTGAGTTCAGTCATTATGAGGAGGTTCCGGGGAACATTCAGAAGCAGATTGTTGGTGAGTATCAGGCGGCTTCTGAACATTGAGGATAAATTGGGTGCGGCTGCGCCGCGCTTAATTAGGGCGGGGTTCCGCTCCCGCAGCGCAGGTCCTTTCTTTGCGTTCCCAAAGAAATGGACGAAAGAAAAGGCACCCAACGGCCGCGCCCCTCTACGAGGGGTTCCCTGCGTTGCTCGCTTGGCTTGGGGCTTCACCGACAGCACATCCTGTGCTGACGGTGAGGCGGGCCGTCCTTGGCCCGCCCCTAACGGGCCTGATCCAAGCCAAGCTGCGCTACTCGGCGCTGCCGAACGGGAGGAAAAACGTCAACACCGGATACCAAAATTGTGGGGTAACTTGTGGGCCCCTGCTGATCGATTTGTGTAAAGTTACAGATCTAGGGGTTCTGCGGGCCATTGCTCCCGATTTCCGTGTATGTCGTTGCAGCGGCAGAAAGCCATTGAACTGTCAAAACGATAGCGATAAGGTTTTTGGAAACATTAGAACAACCGGCAGGGATCTAGTCGGTCCCCATTTTAGTAAGATTTCGTGCCTATTTTTCAACTCGCTGAAAGGTCAGAATTTTTCCTGGTGATTTCGAGGATACGCAGCAGAGGGATAAGTGGTGGTTATCAGTAAATGACGCAGTTAGGTTATGCCAGATCCATGGTGCCCAAAGCACTAATAGGGTTGTCTTTATAGAATTTTGGTCATGCACCGGAGCATCGTTGATGGATGCGGAACGCGCAAAACTACTTCTCCAGGATTGGAGTAATGCCGATCTGAATGAGGCTGATACAAGGCACCAGCTCATTGATGTGGTGTTGCATGATTTGTTGAGCTGGCCTCGCTCGAGGACAAAATGCGAGCACCATGTGAACGAAGGTTTCGCAGACTACGTTTTAACATATCGAACGGGGGATCCTGCGCTAGTTATTGAAGCAAAAAGAACGGGAAAGTCATTTCAACTACCGTTAGATCAAAACACCGACAAGCTCACGAAATACGTCCCGATAACTCAGCTTCTAACCGACCCAGTTGCTGCCCAAGTTATAGGTCAAGTTCGTCAATACGCAATAGACTTAGGTTGCGAATTTGCGTGCGCCACGAACGGCCATCAATGGATAATTTTTCGTGCATTCGCTCGCGGGAAGAATTGGAAACAACTGCGGGCGTTTGTAATACAAAAACTGGATTGGTTTGATGTCAACTACTCTGACGCGTCTAATTTTCTATCTTACGAAGCTATTGAGCACAATCGCTCTTTATCGTCCAAATTGATCGCCAGCGCAGTTGCCAATCGTGAAATCTACTATCCTAAAGAGCGTGTCGATCACTTCACGGCTTCAGTGGCAACAAACCGGTATGCAAAATACTTGCGCCCAATGGTTGGTCGCTATTTCCAGAATCTTGAGGATGCCGAAGAAGAATTTTTTGAAAGTTGCTATGTCCGTCAACGCGAGTACGATGCTGCATTCGATGGTCTTAGCGATATACTGCGAGATGCGCTGACACCTTACCTAGAGGAGTATGGTATTCAGCAGACCGACGACAATGATCGTGGAGGACGGTTCGGAAACAGAATTGTTAAAAGCCTTAGGGATTCAAGGAGCGCCGATGTAGTAGTTCTTTTTGGCGGAAAAGGCATCGGCAAATCTACATTCCTTCGGCGGTTGCTCGTAAATAACTCACCACAATTTCTCGCCAAACACGCAATTGTTGCAAGACTCGATTTACTTAATGACCCAGATGATCCTGATATTCTCCGGGAAAAAATCTGGCACACTCTAGTTGCTGAACTTGACGTAGATGGTGTTCTCGATTCTGATCGCGATACGCTGCTGACGCTGTTTGGTGACAAATACGAAATCGCAAAAAGACAAACTCTAGTTGGGATCCCAGAGGGCTCTCTGGAATACAATCGCGAGCTAAATTCGCTTGTGTCTGTATGGAAACAAGATGATGAATACTGCGCATTGAAGCTATCGGATTATTGGAAGAGATTACACCGAGGTGTCATTGTTGTTGTGGACAATACGGATCAGTTCAAAGGAGACACGCAAGATTTTTGCTTTACGCTAGCGCAGCAAATTGCGAGCCACTTAAACTGTTTGTCCATAATATCAATGCGGGAGGAGCGATTTCAGCGCTCGCGAGTGCACGGTGTGTTGGATGCATTTCAAAACTCAGGATACCACCTGAGTGCGCCACTACCGCATCAAGTGTTTTTGCGGAGGCTCTACTATGTCCGGTCTGTTTTGACAGATGTTGAAAAGGCATCACGATCAATCCCAACGTTGAATTACGAAAGCGCGGAGCGCGAAGATTTAGTAAGATTTATGGATATCCTAATCAACGAATTCAATAAGGGCCCATCATCTCCTCTATACACGTTCTTGGTGTCTTGTGCACACGGAAATATTCGTCTTGCACTAGAGCTTTTTCGGGGGTTTGCAATATCGGGATATACAAACGTAGGGGAAATGGTCGAGGTCAAATGGAATCTCTGGACATTGAAAACACATCATG
>JBNKCG010000013.1:0-2369 GCA_050287605.1 Gammaproteobacteria bacterium
CCGCTACCGGAGGATCGCTGCAGGCGTCGACCAAGCCGGCGCTCCCTGGCGGTCCCGCGGATCTGGCCAGCGGCCCGTCGGTCGTCCTCGGCGGTACCACCGCGCGGTGGGGACGGACGGTGACCGTCGATGCCGCCGCGGCGCGCACGCGAAACCTCAACGGTAGCGGTGTCTGTGAATTCACCGCCCGTCACACTGCACGCAACATCGGTCTCTCGTCCACCGGGACCTTCGACAGTCTTTGGCAAAACAGCGCGACGCCGGGTAGCTCAGGACGCAGTTGGCTGCCGCTTGGGCCCGGGCAACAACACACCGAGACCGACACCATTACCCTGAAACCGGGGACCAACAAGCTCTCGCTGCAGCTCGATCCGGGCCACCACGTCAAAGAGTCCAATACCGCGAACAACCACTACTCGCTGACCGTCAACCTGACCGGCAGTTGCGGGGTTTCGGCGACGGTGGGGCGGGTGCTGCATCCGAAACCGACAAATCGGATCCAGTTGCCGTCGCGTTGATTGCGCCACCGAAGCGCGCCGCGACGCCGGCTTTTTGACCGGCGTCGCTTGTCCCCGGGTGGTGCATGTCTGCGGTCCGGGTCGCGCACCGACCCAGGACATCGCCGTTATCTCACAGCGGACAATTCGGGTTTGGCCGCCTGCGGTGCAACGGTGTGATAGGGCGGCCGCTCCAGCTCGTAGGCCATGCTCATGGCGTCCAGCATGGTCCACAACACGTCGAGCTTGAACTGCAGGATCTCAGTCGCGCGTTCCTGCAGCGCGCGGGTGTTGAAGTGATCCAGGGTGACAGCGAGACCGTGTATCACGTCGCGCCGCGCCTGTGACAATCGATTGCGGAAATATTGCAGCCCCGCATCTTCGATCCACGGATAGTGGGTGGGCCAGGTATCCAGACGCGATTGGTGAATGGTGGGTGCGAACAGCTCGGTCAACGACGAACAGGCCGCCTCCTGCCACGAGGCGTGGCGGGCAAAGTTGACGTAGGCGTCGACGGCGAAACGTACGCCGGGGAGAACGTGCTCATGGGAGAGCAGCTCTTCACGGGTCAATCCGCAGGCCGTACCCAGGCGCAGCCACGCCTCGATGCCACCTTCCTGATTCTCGTCGCCGTCATGGTCGCGGATGCGTTGTATCCAGAGGCGACGTGTCTCGCGGTCATCGCAATTGGCCATGATGGCGGCATCTTTGACCGGAATCATCACCTGGTAGTAAAAGCGGTTCGCCACCCAACCGCGGATCTGCTCCGGGGTGCTGCGCCCTTCGTACATGGCGATGTGGTACGGGTGATAGATGTGGTAGTAGCGGCCCATGGCACGCAGGCGCTGTTCGAATTCGCTGCGGCTCCAAGCGGCGGTGTCGTTGTCGGTCATGGTTCTCCTCCCCGTTGTGCTTCAGATTTCCAATCGCATGCCGTCGAACGAAATCTCGATGCCGTGGTTGATCAACTCGGCTCGCTCCTGAGAATCGTCGTCCAGAACAGGATTGGTGTTGTTGATGTGGATGAGCACCTTGCGCGGGTGCTCCAGCGTGTCGAGGAAGGCGACCATGCCTTCCGGCCCCGACAGCGGAAGATGTCCCATCTCGCTGCCTTTCTTGTCGCCGATGCCCAGGCGGATCATCTCGTCGTCGTTCCACATCGTGCCGTCGACGAGTACCAGGTCGGCGGTTGACATGGGCGACACCAAATGCGGTTCAACCACGCCGAGACCGGGCGCGTAAAACAGCGTCTTCCCGCTGGTGCGATCCACGATGCGCAGTCCGATGTTGTCGCCCGGTTGCGGGTCGTGGCGATGGGGCGAGTAGGGCGGCGCTTTGCTCAGCAACGGGTAGGCGGTGAACGCAAGCGATTCGAAACCCGCGATCGCGAACTCGGAACCGTCGATAGGCACCCGGTGATGGGTGACCCCCTTGAAGTGGGCGAGCATTTCCAGTACCGGGAAACCGGTGCGCAAATCCTGCTCAACCATCTCCGTGCAATAGACCTGCAGCGGTCCACCTTCGCGCAGCGACAGCAGACCGGTGACATGATCGATCTGGCTGTCCACCACGATCACGGCGCGGATGGGTGTGTGGCGAATCTCGCCGCGTGGGTGCAGCGGCGGATTCATCTGTATCTGCCGTGTCAAATCGGGAGATGCGTTGATCAACACCCAATCGCTACCGTCGGCGGAGACGGCGATCGAGGACTGGGTGCGCACGCGTGCCGGTACCGTTCCATGGCGGTAACCCGAGCAATTGGGACAGTTGCAGTTCCACTGCGGGAAACCACCACCCGCCGAAGATCCGAGGACCAGGATGTGCATGACGGAATCGCCTAGCGGGTCTTCTTGAATTCGAGCGACAGTATCC
>JBNKCG010000014.1:0-61800 GCA_050287605.1 Gammaproteobacteria bacterium
CGTCACCGAGGTGGAGCAGAAGGTGCCGGGGCTGGGCGACATTCCGCTGCTGGGATGGCTGTTCAAGTCGAAAAAGACCGCCAAGGTAAAGCGGAATCTGATGGTCTTCCTCAAGCCGACCATCCTGCGTGACGCCCAGGACGGTATCCAGGTCACCGGCGGCAAGTACACCGCCTTGCGCTCAGCCCAGCTCAACCTGCGCGAGAAGGTGGCCAGCGTGCTCACCAGCCAGGAGGTACCGGTGCTGCCGGTCGCCGAGGGTATGGCGGTGGATCTGCCGCCGCCCTTCGACGAGACCGACGCCACCGCGTTTGCCCCGCCCGCCCGATGACAGCGGCCAGCGATAGCGTTGCGGCGGATGCCGCCGAGGCGCAGGGCGGCGAACGCCCTGCGCGCTTGCCGTTCGGTTTCGCCAAACGCTACGGCATCATCTGCACCGGGGTGCAGGAGGGCGCGGCGCTGCTCTGCCATCGCCCCGGCGTCACGGTGCAGGCGCTCAACGAGGCGCGCCGTTTCCTGGGCCGTCCGCTGGAGCTGCAGGCGCTGACCGACGAGGCCTTCGAGCAGCGCCTGCGCGAGTTCTACGAAAGTGATCGCAACCAGGCGATGCTCGCCATGGAGGACATCGGCGAGGGCGACGACTTGCTCAGCATCGCCCAGCATTTGCCGGAACCGGAAGACCTGCTGGAGAGCGAAGACGACGCGCCCATCATTCGCCTCATCAACGCGCTGCTCACCGAGGCGATCAAGGAGAACGCGTCCGACATTCACGTTGAACCCTACGAAGACCGCCTGGTGGTGCGCATGCGGGTCGACGGCGTGCTGCGCGAAGTGCTTACGCCGCGCCGCGTGCTGGCGCCGCTGCTGGTCTCGCGCATCAAGGTCATGGCCAAGCTCGACATCGCCGAGAAACGCCTGCCCCAGGACGGACGTATCTCGCTGCGCATCGCCGGCCGCCCGGTGGACGTGCGCGTCTCGACCCTGCCCACCGGGCACGGCGAGCGCGTGGTGCTGCGCCTGCTGGACAAACAGGCGGGCCGCCTCGACCTCGAACAACTGGGCATGGCGCCCGATGCCATGCGCATCCTCGACCGGCAGATCCACAAACCCAACGGTATCCTGCTGGTCACCGGGCCCACCGGTAGCGGCAAGACCACCACCCTCTACGCGGCGCTGACGCGGCTCAACGACCGGGTGCGCAACATCATGACCGTGGAGGACCCCATCGAGTATTACCTCGACGGCGTCAGCCAGACCCACGTCAACACCCGTATCGACATGAGTTTCGCGCGCGGGCTGCGCGCCATCCTGCGCCAGGACCCCGACGTGGTGATGGTGGGCGAGATCCGCGACCTGGATACCGCACAGATCGCCGTGCAGGCCAGTCTCACCGGACACCTCGTGCTCTCCACCCTGCACACCAACAGCGCCGTGGGTGCGGTGACGCGCCTGCGCGATATGGGCGTGGAGCCGTTTCTGCTCTCCTCCAGCCTGATCGGGGTGTTGGCGCAGCGCCTGGTGCGGGTGCTTTGCCCGCAGTGCAAAGAGGCTTACACGCCCATCGAGAGCGAGGTGCTCGCCATGGGACTGCGCAGCGATGAAGCGGTCACCTTCTACCGCGCGACGGGTTGCGATGCCTGCAACGGCCAGGGCTATCGCGGCCGGACCGGTATCTACGAACTGATCCCCATCGATGACCGGCTGCGCACCATGATCCACGACGGTTCGGGCGAGCAGGCCTTGGAGCAGTACGCCCGCACCCTGACCCCCAGCATTCGCCAGGACGGCCTGCGGCGCATCGTTGCCGGCCACACCTCCACCGAGGAGGTGTTGCGCGTGACCCGCGAGGAGTAGTCCGGCTCCATGGGCGCATTCGAATTCGTTGCGTTGGACGAGCGCGGGCGTCAGCGCAAAGGGGTGCGCGAGGCCGACACCGCGCGCCAGATTCGCCAGCAGCTGCGCGATGCCCGCTGGACCCCTCTGGAGGTGCGCGAGATCGCGCAGCGTGAGGGCGGCGACAAGGGCCGGCGTTTCGTCGGTCTGCGCGGGATCAGCGCCACCGATCTCGCACTGTTCACCCGCCAGCTCGCCACGTTGGTACGCTCGGCCCTGCCGGTGGAAGAGGCGCTGCAGGCGGTAGCGCGCCAGACCGAGAAGCCGCGCATCAAGGCGATCTTGCTGGCGGTGCGCGCCAAGGTGACCGAGGGCCACTCGCTCGCCTCGGGCCTGCAGGGGTTCCCGCGCGTCTTCCCGGAGCTGTTCCGCGCCACCGTCGCCGCCGGCGAACAGTCGGGCCACCTCGACGCGGTGTTGGAGCGCCTTGCCGACTACACCGAGCGGCGCCAGGTGCTGCGCCAGAAGATGGGGCTCGCGCTGTTCTACCCCATCCTGCTCACGGTGATGGCGATACTGATCACCAGCGCGCTGCTCGCCTTCGTGGTGCCCGAGGTGGTGAAGGTGTTCGCCGACATCGGCCAGCAGCTGCCGCCACTGACGCGTGCACTGATCGCCGTCAGCGAATTTCTGCAGGCTTACGGTCTGCTGGTGCTGGTGATCGTCATCGGTCTGACGCTGGTGTGGTTCTGGCTGCTGCGCCGCGAACCGGTCCAGCTCTTCGCCCACCAACTGCTGCTGCGCCTGCCGCTGGTGGCCAAGCTGGTGCGCGGCGCCAACGCAGCGCGTTTTTCGCGCACCTTCAGCATCCTCATGGGCAGCGGCGTGCCGGTGCTGGAAGCGCTGCGCATCTCGGCGCAGGTGCTGGCCAATCTGCCCATGCGCCGGGCCGTGCTGCAGGTGGCGGACCGGGTGCGTGAGGGCAGCAGTATCAGCGCCGCCCTGGAGAAGACCGGGCACTTTCCGCCCATGGTGATCCACCTCATCGCCAGCGGTGAGGCGAGCGGCAATCTGGAGGAGATGCTGGAGCGCGCCGCGGCCAACCAGGAGCGCGAACTGGAGACCATGACGGCCGCGCTGCTGGGGCTGTTCGAACCGCTCCTGATCCTGTTGATGGGTGGTTTGGTGCTGCTCATCGTGGTGGCGATACTGCTGCCGGTATTCGATCTCAATCAGTTGGTTCGCTGACGCCGCGCCCGCGCAGGCGCAGCATATGGCCCGTCCGATAGCACAACCAGCCCAGCGCGCCGCCCACGGCACCGTAGAGGTGGGCGTCGACCACCACGCCGTGCCCGATCAGGTGCTGCGTCGAGAGCGGTGCGCCGAGAAGCTGTTCGCTGAACAGTTTGGCGACCACGACGGCGCCCAGCGCCCAGCGCCATCCCTGTTGCGCGGCGGGCAGCCCCAGTGCACCGCCAAGCAGCAGGCCGTGGAGAACGCCCGAGAGACCGACGTACCACTGGACGCCGGGATTCCACAGCCACAGCCCCAGGCTGCAGCCCAGCGCAGCGCCCGCCAGCACCGCAATGCCGCGCGCACCGCGCAGGCCGTCGCCCACCAGCACGGCGCACAACAGCAAGCCGGCGAGATTGAGCGCCAGGTGCGCCAGGTTGAGGTGCACCAAGTGGCCGCTCAGCAGACGCCACCATTCGCCGCCTTCGATGGCCGTGCGCTGGTAGCGCAGCAAGTCGGCCGCGCTGTCGCCGAACAGGAAGATCACCAGGGACAGCGCGGCGAGCGCCATCGGCAGCGCGTGGTCGGCAACGGAGAAGTGAGCGTATTTGCGCATTTTTCGTATTTTTCAATCTGCTAAGATGCTGGGCACTTTAGCCAGCGACGGAAAGCCCCATGTCGTCCCAACTCAAGCGGCGCGTACGCGCCAACGCCGGTTTCACGCTGATCGAGGTGATGGTGGTTATCGTCATCCTCGGTATACTCGCCGCGCTGGTGGTCCCGCGCATCATGGACCAGCCGGACAAGGCGCGCATCACCAAGGCGCAGGCCGATATCCGCTCGCTGGACAGTGCGCTCAAGATGTACAAGCTGGACAACTTCCAGTATCCCACCACCGACCAGGGATTGCAGGCCCTGGTGGAGAAACCGGACGCATCGCCCGAAGCCAAGAACTGGAAACAGGGCGGTTACATCGATCGCCTGCGAGACGACCCCTGGGGCAACCCCTACCAGTACCTGAGTCCGGGAAGTCACGGCGAAACCGACATCTTCTCCCTGGGGCCCGACGGCCGGCCCAGCGAGGACGACATCGGCAACTGGCAGTTGTAACGCCCGATTCCCGGCCGGCGGGGTCGCACCCACCGCTCGTCATGCACACCCTATCCGAGACACGCCAACACGGCTTCACCCTCATCGAAGTGCTGGTGGTGATGCTGATCATCGGACTGATGTTGGGGTTCGTCACCCTCTCGGTGAGTACCGGCGGTGCCGAACGCCAGGGGGAAGAGGAGGCGCGGCGCCTGGCGGCGCTGGTGGAGCTGGGACGCCAGGAGGCGGTGTTGCGCTACCAGGAGCTGGCCATCGAGTTTCGCCCCGACAGCTACCGGTTTCTGCGCCTTGACGAGGACAAATGGACCGCCATGGAAGACGATGAGCTGCTGCGCCAGCGCGAACTGCCCGCCGGCATCACGCTGTCGCTGGCGGTGGACGGCGAGCCGGTTAAGTTGGAAGCCAAACCCGAAGAGCCTATGCCCCAGCTTTTTCTGCTTTCCAGCGGCGAGGCGAGCCCCTTCGTGGTCACCCTGACGACGCCCGATCACACAGCCGAGTGGCGCATTGAGGGCGCGGAAGATGCCGCCGTTACCATCGAATCGGTGAACGGAGGATGATCGTGCGTCCACAGCGTGCGTCGGGGTTCACGTTGCTCGAGGTGTTGGTGGCGCTGGCAGTGCTCGCCACGGCCCTGGGGGCACTGGTTGCCGGCGTCAGTCAGAGCACGGACAATGCCGCCCAGCTGCGCGATATGACCTTCGCCCACTGGGTGGCGCTGGACAAGATCACCGAGCAGCAGGTGAGCGTCGCCTGGCCGCGTATCGGCATCACCAAGGGGACGACGGTGCTCGCCGAACGCGAATGGCACTGGACGCTGACCGTTGCCGGCACGCCCGATCCCGATTTGCGCCGCCTGGAGGTGGCGGTGCGCCGGCAGAACGCCGACCAACCCGTCGTCACTACCGAGGTGGGCTTTGTCGGTCGTTACGGGCGTTAGCCATGCGGTGTAACCGGCACCGTTTGCAAAAGGGATTCACGCTGCTGGAACTGCTGGTGGCGATGGCGGTGTTCGCGGTGCTGGCGGTGATGGCGTACCAGGGACTCAACACCGTGTTGGCCACTCGCGATGCGGTGGATCGCCAGGCCGATCGTCTGCGCGCGCTGCAGACCGCGTGGCTGGCGATCGGGCGCGACCTCCAGCAGGCGGCGGCGCGACCGGTACGCGATGAGCTGGGCGGCGAGCTGGGACCGCTCAAAGGCGGCGCGGGCGCGATCCCGCTGCTGGAGTTCACCCGCGCCGGCTACCGCAATCCCGCGGGCCTGCAACGCAGCACCCTGCAGCGCGTCGCCTACCAACTCAAGCTCAACGAGTTGAGCCGCTGGCGCTGGCGGGTGCTGGATCGAGGCCAGGATAGCCAGCCCGTGGAGCGGGTGTTGCTGAGCGGTGTCAACGCTGTGACGCTGCGTTTTCTGGATGAGGCGCGGGAGTGGCAGTCCACTTGGCCGCCGGCCAATCGCGAGGGCGCTGAAGTGGCATTGCCGCGCGCCGTGGAGGTGACCTTGGAACTGGAGGATTGGGGGCGGATCACGCGGCTGTTCGCCCTGCCAGGATGATGCAAAGCGCGTCGGGCAAGCAAGGCGGTGTGGCGCTGATCACGGCGCTGCTCATCGTGGCGTTGGCCACCGCCGCGGGCGTCGCCATCGCCACCCGCCAACACGTCGACATCCGCCGCAGCGAAAACCTGCTGACCACCGATCAGGCGCTGCTTTATGCCCGCGGCGGCGAGGCGTGGGCCATGGCCATCCTGGCGCGCGACCGCAAGGACAACGACATCGATCACCTGGGCGAGGATTGGGCCAAGCGCGTCCCACCGTTACCGGTGGATGGGGGTAGCGTATCCGGGTACATTGAGGACATGCAGGGGCGCTTCAATCTCAACAACCTGGCGGTCGGCGGCGAGAACTTTGCCACCGATCTCGATCGCCTGCGCCGCATCCTGGAGAGTGTGGGCCTGGAGGGAACGCTGGCGGGGGCGGTCGCCGACTGGGTGGACAGCGACGTCGAGCCGCGCTTTCCCGACGGTGCCGAGGACGAGACCTACCTGAGCGGCGATCCGCCCTACCGTGCAGCCAATCGTCCCATGGCCAGCGTCAGCGAACTGCGCCTGGTCAAGGGATTCACGGCGGAGGCGGTGGAAAAATTGGCGCCCTATGTCTGCGCCCTGCCGGTACCCACGGCCATCAACGTCAACACCGCACCCGATCTGGTATTGCAGTCTCTTCTGGCCGATCTGACCGCGGAGGATGCCAAGCAACTGGTGGCGGCGCGCGAGCAGGAGGCGTTCGCCAGCGTGGACGATTTTCTCAACCAACCGGTTTTTCAGGGCAAGGCGCCGAGCAACCGCCGCCTGGCGGTGAGCAGCGAGTATTTTACCGTGACCGGCGATGCGCGCATCGGCACCGGTCGGCTGCAGATGAGCAGCCTCGTTCAGCGCACCGATGCCAGCCACTTCGCCGTGTTGGCGCGCAGTTACGGAGGGTTGTGAGATGCGCGAACGCCTCATCGTGCGTTGGCCGTATCACCCCGGGCAGCTTCCGGCCTGGATGCTCACCGATGATCATGGCCGCGCTGAGGGCAGTGTCTTCCAGGGCGAGTGGGAGCAGTGCGCCGCCGCCGCTGGCGGGCGCCAAGTGGTGCTGCTGGTACCGGCGGCGGATGTGCTGCTGACCCACGCCTCGATACCCACCCGCAACCGCAGCCGCTTGTTGCAAGCCGTGCCTTACGCTCTCGAAGACCAGCTCGCCGAGGATGTGGCCACGTTGCATTTCGCACTCGGTCCGGAACTGGCCGACGGCGCGCTGGCGGTGGCGGTGGTGGCACGCGAGCGCATGGAGGCATGGCTCGCGCCGCTGCAGGCCGCGGGTCTGCGCCCCGACCGGGTGGTGCCGGAAAACCTGGCGCTTCCCCTGGAGGATGAGAGCTGGGCGGTGCTGGTGGATGGTGACGATGCGCTGGTGCGCTTCGCACCGCTGCAGGGTGGCTATGCCGAAGCGGCCCACCTGCCGCTGCTGCTGGATGCCGCGCTCAAGGAGGCGGGTGATGCCAAGCCGCGGCGCCTGCTGCTTACCACCACCGGTGGCACCCGCGGCGCCGACACGCTGGTGGGTCTGGAGACCGTGCAGCGTGAGACGCCTTCGGCGCTGCAAGTGTTCGCTGGGGGCCTGGACGAAGAGCCCCCGCTGGATCTGTTGCAGGGCGCCTACAGCCACCGCGAGCAGTTGGGGCGCTGGTGGCGACCGTGGCGCACGGCCGCCATCCTCGCCGCCGCTTGGGTGGTGCTGCAGGGTGGTCTGGCCGGGTACGACATCTGGCGACTCAAAGGCGAGATTGCGCGCCAGGACCAGCAGATCGCACAGCTGTTTCGTTCCGCCATGCCCGGCGTGCAACGCATGGTCAATCCCCGTGTGCAGATGGAACAGAAGTTGCGCGAGTTGCGCGGTGGCGGGCAGCAGGGAGGGGCCCTGGAGCTGCTGGCCGGGGTGAGCGAGGTGCTGCAGGGCGATGCGGCCACGCGCCTCAACGCCGCCAGTTTCCGCGGCGGGCGGCTGGATCTGGATCTCGAGCTCAAAGACATCCAAGCCCTGGACCGCATCAAGCAGCAGACCACACAGCGCCTGAAGGCGGAGGCCGAGATCGTGTCGGCCTCGACCCAGGGCGACAAAGTCGTCGGACGCCTGCGCGTCGGGGGTGGCTCGTGAAGGCGTGGTGGAGTGCTCTGGCGCAGCGCGAGCAGCGCTTGATCGCGGCAGGCGCCGCGCTGCTGATTCTGTTCCTGCTCTACGTGGCGATCTGGGTCCCGCTGCAGGGCAGCCGCGCACGGTTGCTGGCGCAGACCGAGGAGCAGCGCGCGACCCTGCGCTGGATGCAGCAGAGTGCCGCCGAGATTCGCCAGCTCAGCGCGCGCGGCGCCGGGCGTCAGGTGGCCACCGGACAGTCGCTGCTGGGGCTGATCGATCAGACCGCGCGCAGCGAACGTCTCGCGGAGGCGGTGAAACGGGTACAGCCTGACGGCACCAACAGCGTGCGGGTGTGGCTGGAAAACGCCGCCTTCGACGACGTGATGCGTTGGTTGGGCACGTTGGAGCAGCGGCACGGCGTGGCCATCGATACGCTCAACGTGGAGCGCGGTGAACAGCCGGGACGGGTAGCGGCGCGCCTCACCCTGCAGGCACCGTGAGGGATTCGCTATGAAACGCTGGTGGCTGCGCTATCTGCTGATCGGCCTCGCCGCCTACGGGGTGGTGTTGATCGCCACCTTCCCCGCCGCGCTGGCGCTGCCCATGGTGCAGGGGATGCTGCGACCGGTCGCGGTGAGCGGCGTTGAGGGCAGCGTCTGGTCGGGACGCGCCGCGGATGTGCGCTACCAGCGCCTGAGTCTGGGTGCGGTGGACTGGTCGCTCAGGCCGCTGTCGCTGCTCACCGGTGCGCTGGGTGCGGCGCTGGTCCTCGACGGGTCGTTGGGGCAGGGGCAGGGTGTCGCCGGCGTGCAGTTGGGCGGTGACGGCTACGTCGAGGGATTTACCGGAACGGCGTCTGCGGCGGCCGTCGCGCCGCTGCTCAAATTGCAGGCGGCGCGGCCCGAAGGGCGTATCGAATTCAATCTCGCTGAACTGCAGTTCCGCGGCCGCGTTCCGGTGGCGGCCAGCGGGGAGATCACCTGGAGCCAGGCGCGCGTTGCGTTGCCACTGCCCGTCGATTTGGGCAGTTTTTCGGCCACCCTCAGCACCGATGCCGACGGCGTGCGCGCGGTGCTGCGCGATCGTGAGAGTCCGCTGATTCTGGATGCGGTGCTGCTGCTCAAGGGCGACGGCAGCTATCGCCTGAGTGGCAGACTCTCGGCGAAAAACGATGCGCCCGCGCAGTTGCACGATTTGCTGCGCACGGCCGGTGTGCGCCAGCCGGGTGCAGCGCTGCCGCTCAATTTCAGCGGAAGGATTTAGCGCCCGTCCGGGGCGCGTGAACCGGCCCCAGCCATCCCACGCGCGCACCGCGCGCCGTCAGCATTCTCAACGCCGTCAGAAATAGAGACTCGCGCGCAGGCCGAACAGGTACTGGTCGGATTTGGGCTGGTAGAAATAGTCGTCGCGGATGGTGTTGCCGTTGGCGTCGAAGTCGCCCAGCACGGCGGGTGAGTCGGAAAAGCGGTGAGTGTCGAAGTAGAGCGAGATCGCGAAATCGCGCTGGTCATCGTCTCCGTGGCGGAAAAAGGTGAGATTGACGAAGCCCGACGCGTTGCGCCCGGGTTCCAGCTCCATGTTGAACGGTTCGCCGATATTCTCGTTGATCTTGATGGGAAACTTCAGGCCGACCTGCAGGTAGCGGCTCCAGCGCGTCATGCGCCGGTAGAGGCCGATTGCGGCGTGGGCGTAAAGGGTCGAATAGGTCTCCACGTAGCCGGTGACGGGATTGCTCATGGCATCGGTGCTGTCCTGGATCTGGCGCTCCCAGTAGTCGAAGCCGAAGCCCCCCAGCCAGTCCCAGCTGTAACCGCCCCAGAGTCCCGTGCGGCGATGTCCCAGCGTCAGTTTGGTGTTGAGGCCGAGGTAGGAGGAGGTGGTGTCGAGGGCGACGTCGTTGAAGGTGCGGCCGCTGTAGTCGAGATCCCCTACGTGCCCGTTGACGTCGAGACCGATGAGCAGCCCAGAGTCGTTGCGATCATAGTTGTCGTAGGCGATGTGGCCGGAGTAGCGTAGTCCCTCCTCCTGCAGCAGCAGCGAGGAGTGGTCGGAGGTGTACTCCTCCCAGCGAACACCTTGCAGTCCGACACCCATGCTGAATTGGGCGTTGACCTCCGCGCTGGCGGCGGCGGGAAGCAGTAAAGCAAACGCGGCGATGGACGTTAACAGAAATGGAGCTTTGGGAAGTCGCATGACTCCTCCCGGTGAAACCCTGTCAATTCTTATGTGTATATCTGCGCCGCAGTATATCCGGTGGTGAGGAAGTAGACCATAGCGTCGATCGAACGTGAGATGTTGCTTGCAAATTTATGATCTATCAGACTTTTGTCATGTAATGGGATGTTTTACTATTCGGGCAGCCCTGATTTCCGCGTTTGAAGGACGGGGAATGTTTTCAACCGAATCCGAGTCGCCATAGATGATCGTTATCGTTGGGTATCTCTTGATTGTGGGCGCGGTGCTGGGCGGGTTTCTGATTGCCGGAGGCCACCCTGCCGTGTTGTTGCAGCCGGTGGAGTTGCTCATCATCGGAGGGTCGGCCGCCGCCGCGTTCATTATCGGCTCCGGAAGCAAAACCCTGAAGGCGACCATGGCCGCGCTGCCCAAGGTACTGGGGGGGTCGCCCTACAACAAGGCGATGTACATGGAGACGCTGAGCCTGCTCAGCGAGATCTTCAACAAGGCGCGCCGCGACGGGCTGATGTCCATCGAAGACGACATCGAAAACCCGGAAAGCAGCAACCTGTTCAAAAAGGTGCCGCTGGTATTGAAAGATCACCACGCGGTGGAGTTCATCACCGACTATCTGCGCCTGATGGTGAGCGGCAATCTCGATGCCCACGAACTCGACAACCTGATGGACCTGGAGATCGATACCCACCACCACGAGGCGCTCAAGCCGGTGGATGCCCTGCGCAAACTGGCCGACGGTCTGCCGGCCTTCGGTATCGTGGCGGCGGTGCTGGGTGTGGTGCACACCATGGAGTCGGTGGGCATCCCGCCCGCCGAGCTGGGCAAGCTGATCGCCGCCGCGCTGGTGGGAACGTTCCTGGGTATTCTGCTTTCCTACGGATTCGTGGGGCCGGTGGCGAATCTGCTGGAGGTACACGTCGACGAGTCCACCAAGTATTTCCAGACCATCAAGTCGGGTCTGATCGCCTTCGTCAACGGATCGCCGCCCCCCACGGCCGTGGAGTTCGCGCGCAAGGTGGCCTATTCGACAGAGCGCCCCGGCTTCACCGAGCTGGAAGAGCATCTGCGCAAGGCGAAGGGCTGAGGGGCGGGGTAACACTCCGCGCGTACCGCCGCCATGAGTCTCGACGAAAAACGCCCAATCATCATCAAGAAGGTGAAGAAAGGCGGCCATGGCGCCCATGGCGGTGCCTGGAAGATTGCCTACGCCGACTTCGTCACCGCCATGATGGCGTTCTTCCTGCTCATGTGGCTGCTGGGTTCCACCACCCAGGCCGACCTGCAGGGCATTGCCGAGTACTTTCAGAACCCGCTCAAGGTGTCGTTGATGGGTGGTTCCGGGGCCGGCGACGCCACCTCCATCATTCAGGGCGGCGGCGGGGATCTCAGCCGCTCCACCGGACAGGTGCGCCGCACTCAGACCGGCACCCGCGAGATCGTGACCCGCGTATCGGAGGAGTCCACCGGCCGCCTTAGTCAGCTGGGCAAGGAGCTGAAAGAGCTGGTGGAGGACAGCCCGGTCCTCAAGAAGTACAAAAACCAGCTCAAGATCGAACTGACTCGCGACGGGCTGCGTATCCAGATCATCGACGACCGGGATCGCCCCATGTTTGCTGCCGGCAGCGACCGCATGGAGTCCTACGCGCGCGAGATCATCGCCGAGATCACCCCGTTGCTGGCCAAGCTGCCCAACCGCATCAGCATCACCGGGCATACCGATGCAGTGCCATACGGTCCCAACGACCGGGGCTACACCAACTGGGAGCTCTCTGCCGATCGCGCCAACGCCGCGCGTCGCGAGCTGATCCGCGACGGGTTGTCGGAAGACCGGGTGATACGGGTTACGGGACTGGCCGCGGTGGTGCCGTTGGATCGCGCCAATCCCAACAGCCCCAGCAACCGCCGCATCGCGCTCATCGTGCTCAACAAAGAGGCCGAGGAGGCGCTGCTCATGGAGCAGAGCAGCGAGCTGGAGGTAGGAGAGACGACGGTGGAGCCCGACGTTCCCGCGCCGGAGCCGCCGCCCGCGCCGCCGCCGGAGGAGCCGGCCGCGCTGCCACCGCCGGAACCCAATCAGCTCAATCCCGTCGCGGCTCCGCGGTTGCCGCCGGTCCCGACGCGGGTGGACAAGCCTGTGGAGCAACCGTCGGCACCGGCTGAACAGCCGGTGTTGCCACCGCGGCGCAACAGCGAACTCAATCCCATACGCCCGCCCAGTCTGCCGGCAATTCCCGGTGCGGATTCCCGCTGAGGAGCGCCGATGCGAACCGACGCCCTGCGTGGATCCAATCTGCCCCCCGTCGCCGTGGCCGGAGCCGCCCTGCTGGCGGGGCTGCTGACGGTAGCGGCGCTGGCGCTGGCGGCGGGACGGGTGGCCGGGGTGCAGTTGGGCGCGGAGCTCTGGGTGTGGGGTATCGGTGCTGTGGCGCTGGCGCTGGGGTGGCGTTGGGGCCTTCCCCGTTGGTGGCGCCCGATTCTGCTGCTGTTCGCCCCCGCCCTTTACTGGGCGCTACTGCTGGCGTTGCCGTCCTGGATCTACCTGGCAGGTCTGTTGCTTTGCGCATTGTTGCTGGGCAACAGCGTGCGCGACCGGGTGCCGCTCTATTTGAGTAGCAGCGCGGTGTGGTCGGCGCTGGAACGGCACCTGGAGCTGAAACCCGGCAGCCGTGTGCTGGATCTGGGGGCGGGGCTGGGCGGTGGTCTGGCGTGGCTCGCGGCGCGCCACCCGCAGGTTCAGTTCGTCGGCGTCGAGAACAGCCCGTTGCTGTGGCTGCTGTGCCGGCTGCGCCTGGCGCGAGTGGCCAACGCCACCGTGCGCTGGCGCAACCTGTGGGCGGAGCCTCTGCAGGACTACGCCGTGGTCTACGCTTTTCTTTCGCCCGCTCCGATGCCGCGTCTGTGGCGCAAGGTGAAGAGCGAGATGCAGCCCGGCAGCCTGTTCGTCAGCAACAGCTTCGAGGTGCCCGGCGTGGCCCCCGATGAGACCGTTGCGGTGACCGACCGTCGCCGGTCCCGGCTACTTCTCTGGCGGTTGTGAGCGCGGCGATGCCATCCCAACATCTGACGGCGTGGACCGACAAGCTCTCGGCGCAGCCGCTGCCGGTGTTGCGCAGTAGCCGCAACGCGCTGCGTCAGCTGGTCGATCGCGGTGCCTACAACGGCAGCGAGATCACCCGCCACCTCGCGCACGATCCGTTACTGTGTGTGCAGTTGCTGCGGCGGGCCAATCAGCGTTCTCCGGAGGGGCGCGTCTCGACCCTGGAGCAAGCCGTGGTGATGTGCGGCGAGGGAGCGTTGAACGATATGGCCCGCGCCTTGCCGCTCATCGAAGAGCGCGTTCCCGCGCCGGCGCTGGCGCCCTTGCTGCAGCTCTACCATTTCTCGTTTCACGTCGGCTATCTGGCGCGGGATCTCACCAAGCAGAAGCGTGATCACCATTATGACGACGCCTATTTCGCCGGTTTGCTGCACAACCTCGGCGAATTGGTGACGCGGATATTCGCGCCCAAGTACCTGCCGGCCATAGTGCGTCAGGCGCAGCAGCGCCAAATCGGCCGTTCCGAGGCCGCCCAGCAGGTGCTGGGTTTTGATTTTCACCAGCTCTCTCTGGCGCTGGCTCGCGCTTGGCATCTCCCGGCGCTGCTGCAGGCGTCGCTGGACGACGATCACTTTCAGGACAAACGCACCGAGCTGGTGGATATCGCCGCGGGGATGATGCACGCCGGACCAACGTTGCTGCTGCCGTTGAGCGAGGATCGCCTGGTGTTGCGGGCCGCCGAACTGCTTGCCGTGCGGGTCGACGATGTGAAGGCCATCGTGTTTCGTGCCAACGCCGAGGCGGCGGCCTATCTCCAGGAGCGGTTGCCGCCGGACGAGAGCGAGACCTTTGTCGTCCTGTTTCCGCCGGAACCGGTGGACAGTTTCGAGGGCGCCAAGCCGGCGCCGGTTCGCGCTCAGCCCGAGGCGTTGCGCCGCATGGAGGTCGCCTTTACCAGCAGCGAGACCGACGCACTGACACCGCAGCGGGTGCTGGAGCTATTCACGACGGCGTTGCGCGAGGGTCTGGGTATCGACCGCGTAGTGTTCGCGATGCTCAGTCCCGATCACGCCATGCTGCAGGGACGGTTTTACGGTGGCGTGGAGGCCAATTCCCCGCTGCACCGCTTCGAGTTCGATCGCAGCGGTTCGACGGTGTTCGCCAAGCTGATGGACAAACCGGCGGTGCTTATCGTCAACCATTCCAACCGCGCGCGCATGGCGCCACTGTTGACCGAGCGGGTGCGCAAGGTGATCGAGGTGGATGAGTTTATGGCGCACTCCATCTTCATCGGCGACCGCCCCATCGGCTTGTGCTATGCCGATCGCGGTGTATCGCACCGTTCGTTTACCGCCGAGGAGTACCAGGTGTTCCGCACCCAGTGTCAGATACTGGTGAAACGCCTGGCCAGTCTCTCTTCCAGCAAGCACACGCCGTAAGCGTTACCCGCCTCACAGGCGCGAAAGCGCCCGGTTGAGCTGCTCTTCGAAAATCTTCTTGTAGTTCAGGTAGTGGATGGTCTGGCGCTGCAGCTCCCCTTCGTGGTCGTAACCCATTCCCGAGATGTCGAGATCGGTGATGTAGATGGGGTAGCGCTCGCCGCTGCTGCGCTGGCTGACGATGTAGCGCGCCACTTCCGGAAACAGATCGGTGCCGAACTGCAGGGAGGAGAATTCGCGGTCGCGGCAGTACACCGTGTAGCGCGCCTGGCCGTCGGGCGCCTCTTCGCAGATCACCTGGATGCTCAGATAGTGTATGGGCGGACCCAGCAGGCCGGGCTCCTGCACCTTCAATCGCAGTTGGCCGTTGCGATCGTGCACGATCTCGAAGTACTCGACGCGGGGTACCGCAATGCCGTTGCCGTCCGGGGTGGTCATCAGACTGCGCCGCCGCCGCACCGCGTCGATGAACAGGCTCAACTGGTTGAGCAGCGTGGCGCTGTCGAAGTAGTCGATCTCCTGGAAGAACAGCGACGATTTCTCGTCGGTCACGAAGATCTCGGCGCGCTGTCCGCGCACGTGATAGTAGACCTGGATCAAGCCTTCGCGATCGGTCTCGAACATCAGCGGCAGCGGCGTGTCGCCGAGCGCGCGCGGGTCGACCACCGTGGGGCTGTAGTCGCGGTGTGGGGTTGCCAGCAGCTCGATGAGCTCGGGCAGCGTAGCCGCGCGCTGGTGGTGGAACAGGTCGTTCTCCAGCCACAACAGGACGTAGCGGTGCTCGACCTCGAACAGGTAGCGGGTGGTCTCCAGGCGTCGCTCGGTGTAGTAGCAGTGCGCGACATCGGCGAACAGCTCTTCGATGCGCCGCGCGATGGAGGTGCCGCGGCTGTGCGAGTAGCTGAATGCCGCGACGCTAGGCGGTGCCTTGCTGTGCGAGGGCGGCGCCCATTTCAGGTATTGGCACAGACAATCCAGTAACCCACCCAGCCCCTCGTAGCGGTAGGTGAGCACCTCGCCCCAGCTGGTGACCAGGATCTGATCGAAGCTCAGCGCCAGGTTTTTGCGTGCGCCGCCATAGTTGAGCGCATCGGTCCATTCGCTGACCAGGTGAAAACCCTGGCGCGTCAGTTCGGCCATGGGATCGACGCCGAGATTGACGAACAGGGCGCTGGAGATGGCGCGTGCGGGGCGTCCCAGATCGTCCATGTTGGGGGTGTAGACCGCACCGTCGGGATAGAGCCGTTGCAGCGCGTCGGCGACTTCGCGCAGCTCCTTGAGAGTGAGTTCGCTGACGCGGGTCTGCAGATAGAGCCGGGTGTGCGGTCCGGTCAACCCGTTGAAGTGCGACCAGGCGAGCAGTTCCACTACGCTGTGGGCACGGCGCAGCGGCTGGTTGCGCAATGCCTCGGTGCGGTCGACCTTGCCGCGGTAGAGCACCCAACTGGTCAGCTCGTCGGGACTGGCCACCTCGTGGACGCTCAGTTCCAGCTCGAGCAGGCTGCGCGAAATGCCGGGATTGACCAGATCCACCTTGCCCGCCTTGCGTTCGAACGCTGTGTAGAGTTTGCGTCCCAGCAGGTTGAGGTCTTCCGGGTTGATGAGTTGCGTGGCGTCGGCGCGCGCGGCGTAGTCGGAGAGCAGCCGATAGCTGTAGGTGAGTTCGTTGACCAGCGACTTGCGCTCGTCGATCACGCGGTGGATCTTCCAGTCGGGACGCGAATCGAGCATGGTGAGGTGCGCTTCGTCCCAGTTCCAGCGCGCCGCCAGCGCTGCCATCGCTTCGCGTCGCCAGTCGAACTTGCGGCGGCGCCCGGGAGGCGTCTTGCTGAGCGCTTCGCCCACCTTGTAGTAGAAACAGCGCCGCGCCAGCTCCAGGCGGTCGGTTTGGCCGCGCGAGATCAGGTACTCCTCCACCTTGTTGCACATCATCACGTAGGGGTCGAGTTCGTCGAGGTGCAGCGCGCCGTCCCACACCGCCTGCTTGTAGCGGCGGCTGAGCGTGTCGCTGGTGTCGCTGCCGTCGGCGTAGGATTCGAGCAGTTGGATCTTCAGCACCGATTTGTAGGGCGAGTCGATGCCTTTGTAGATCTGCCACAGTGCGGCGCTGACGAACTCGCCGGCGGGAATGTCGGACAGCGGGCCGAAGTCGATGTATTCGGTTTCGCGCAGCTGGTTGTTGCGGATTAGCTGGTCGCGCGTCGGATAGTAGAGCTCTTCGCGCTCGGCCGGGATCATCCACCACAGCAGCGGCTTGCCCGCCACCAGCATGCTGGTGCGGTAGAACTCGTCGAGCAGCAGGTGGCGTTGCGTGCTGCCGCTGCTCTCCTGCGACAAGGCATCGAACTCGCCCTCGCGCAGCCGGTTGACGTCCATGAGGAAGAAGTGCACTTCCAGGTCGAGGCTTTGCGCCCAGATCTGAACGGCGGCGGCCTTGCGCTGCAGCTCCGCGCGCCGGTTGGGGGCCATGTGCGGACGGTGGCAGAGCCAGATGTCGAAGTCGCTGCGGTCGGTGTAGGCGATGGTGCCGGTGCTGCCGATGAAGAAGATCGATTCGATCTCGTAGGCGCGCAGAGCGCGTTTGCGGTAGCGGAACTGGCGGTTCTGCTTCTTCGCCGCGTCGGTAGCCGCCCGGGTGGGCGAGTAGTCGGAGATGCCGAACGGGGTGTCCTTGTCGACGAAGCCGGGAAGATGCTCGCTGTTGAGGTGGAAGATCAGCGGCAGCAGTTCCAGAAATACCCGCTGCCTGGGTTTGAGGGTCTCCTGGGCGCGGTTGAGTCGGTCGCGGTTGACCACCAGAAAACGGCGGCGTACGTCACGCAGCGTTTTGAGGTCGGGCAAGGACGCGGTTTTCGTCTCGGTCACTGCCATGGTCGGAGTTAGCTCGCAGGGCGGTTGCGGAGTCGTTCGGTACGGCTATCGTACCGGAGAGCACCAAGCGTACCAACCGCGGCGATTTGGGGTGTTCTGTGCGGCGAACTACACCGAATCAGGGTGCTGCTCACACCGGCAGACCGAGCCAGCCGAGGGGGCTCGACTCGCGACACGGGTGGTGGTGGGGTTGTCGGCTGCGGTTCGGAGTTGCTGCGCTGTATGCGCGGCGCCGGGGTGTGCGCGGGATCGTGCGCTGCGGGTCATCCGTAGTCGCGTTGTCTATTCGCGCCTTCAGTCCCCGTCGTTGAACTCATCCGGTCCCGGTCGCCCGAAATCCTCCATCCACAGCCGTGCCCGCTGGATGGCGGCGCGCACCTGGTTGGGTGCCGTGCCCCCGAGGTGATCGCGCGCGGCCACCGAGCCCTCCAGTGTGAGCACGTCGAACACGTCGGCCTCGATGCGCGCGTCGAACTGCCGCAGCTCCTCCAGCGACATCTGCGCCAGATCGCGCCCCGACTCCACGCCCAGGCGGACCGCGCGTCCCACCACCTCGTGGGCGTCGCGAAACGCCAGCCCCTTGCGCACCAGGTAGTCGGCCAGATCGGTAGCGGTGGCGAAGCCCTGGCGTGCCGCCTCGCGCATGCGGTCGCGCTTGACCTGGATGTGCGGCACCATGTCGGCGAAGGCGCGCAGCGAGCCGCGCAGGGTGTCGACGGTGTCGTAGAGCGGCTCTTTGTCTTCCTGATTGTCCTTGTTATAGGCCAGCGGTTGGCCCTTCATCAGCGTCAGCAGACCCATCAGATGGCCGGTTACGCGACCGCTCTTGCCGCGCACCAGCTCGGGCACGTCGGGGTTTTTCTTCTGCGGCATGATGGACGAGCCGGTGCAGAACTTGTCCGGCAGGTCGATGAAGTCGAACTGGGCGCTGGTCCACAGCACCAGCTCCTCGGAGAAGCGCGACAGGTGGGTCATGATGAGCGCGCCAGCCGCGGTGAATTCGATGGCGAAATCGCGGTCGCTCACCGCGTCCAGCGAGTTCTCCGCCGGACGCTCGAAGCCGAGCAGCCGCGCGCTGTAGTCGCGGTCGATGGGGTAACTCGTGCCGGCCAGCGCGGCGGCACCCAGCGGCATGACGTTGACTCGCTTGCGGCAGTCGGCCAGGCGTTCGCGGTCGCGGCGCAGCATCTCGAACCACGCCATGAGATGGTGGCCGAAGGTGACCGGCTGCGCCACCTGCAGGTGGGTGAAGCCGGGCAGGATGGTATCGGTTTCGCGCTCGGCGACGCCGAGCAGTCCGTGCTGCAGGCGCGCCAGTTCGGCGTCGATGGCGTCGATCTCGTCGCGCAGCCAGAGGCGGATGTCGGTGGCCACCTGGTCGTTGCGCGAGCGCCCGGTGTGCAGCCGCTTGCCGGCCTCGCCGACGCGCTCGGTGAGGCGCGCCTCGATGTTCATGTGCACGTCTTCCAACGCCACCGACCAGTTGAACTTGCCGTGCTCGATGTCGTGGAGAATCGCCTCCAACCCCGCGACGATGGTATCGGCGTCGCTCGCACTCAGTACGCCGCTGTGGGCTAGCATGCGGGCGTGGGCAATGGAGCCGGCGATGTCCTGGCGGTACATGCGGCGGTCGAAATCGACCGAAGCGGTAAAGGCCTCGACGAAGGCGTCGGTGCCCTCGGTGAAGCGCCCTCCCCAGGGTTTCTCTTGGCTGCTGTCGCTCATCGCGTCGGTCCGGTCGGGGTGTGGAAGAACGGGCACGCAGTATACCAGTTCGCCGCCGGACGGCGCGCCGGGGGTGATCGGCGTCGTTGCGACTGGAGCGCGCCTGGGGCAGACTCGGCCGGGTGTCGACGCACAACTCCAACCACACGATGAGTACACTGCGCGGGTCTTCGGGCGAAGTGCGCGGTGATTCGCTCTTCCTGCCCGATTTCTGCGCCATCCGCGCGGTGTTCGGTATCGTCATCATCGCCCAACTGCTTGCCTTCATTCTGGTGCTGGGCGGTATCGGCGCCAGCAACGATCCGTGGACCGAACTCAGCTTGGTGTCGCTGTTCGTGCAGTGGGTGGCGCTGACCGGTGCGGCGCTGTTGTGCGCGCTGCGGCGTTGGCTGGTGCCGCTGGGTAACCGCCGTGCGGCAGCCGTCAGCTACGGGCTGCTGCTGCTGGTCACGCTGCTCATCAGCGTTGCGGCGGACTGGCTGGTGGGTACCGCGCCCGGCTGGTCGCACCGCTACGCGCTGTTCATCGGGCGCAACCTGTTGATCTCGGCCATCGTCAGCTCGCTGGTGTTGCGCTATTTCTACGTACAGTTTCAATGGAAGCGCAATCTGGAGGCGGAGACGCAGGCGCGCTTCGAGGCGCTGCAAGCGCGTATCCGGCCGCACTTTCTGTTCAACAGCATGAACACCATCGCCAGCCTGACGCGCAGCGATCCGGCGCTGGCCGAACAGATGATCGAGGATCTGGCCGATCTGTTTCGCGTCACCTTAGGCGAAGGCCGCCGTTTGGTGACCCTGGAGGACGAACTGCTGCACGCGCAGCGCTACCTCAACATCGAGCGTATGCGTCTGGAAGAGCGCCTCACCGTGGAGTGGACGCTGGAGGAGCTGCCCCAGGATTTGCCGCTGCCGGCGCTGACACTGCAGCCACTGCTGGAGAACGCCATCTACCACGGCATTGAGCCCTTGGCGGGCGGCGGCACCATCCGCATCCGTGGCAGCGTCACGGCAGGGGAGGCGCAGCTCAGCATCAGCAATCCGCGTCCGCGTGAGGGGACGCGATTGCGTTCCCGGGGCACACACACGGCGCTTGAGAACGTGCGTCAACGTCTGCAGACGGCGTTCGGTGGGGATCGGGTTGCGGTGGAGGAGGAGCCGGAAAACTATACCGTCGTGCTGCGCTTACCGTTGTCCATTGCAAAGGAACCGATGCGATGAAACTGGTTATCGTCGATGACGAATCGCTGGCGCGCTCGCGCCTGCGCGCCCTGGTGGAAGGAGCGGAAGGTTGGGAGATCGTCGGTGAAGCGGCCAATGGTCGCGAGGCGCTGGAACTGATCGCGCGCGAGCGCCCCGACGTGGTGCTGCTCGACATCCGCATGCCGGGCATGGACGGGCTGGAGGCGGCGCGGCACATGGCGCAGCTGGACGACCCGCCGGCAGTGATCTTCACCACCGCCTACGGCGATCACGCGCTGGCGGCCTTCGAAGCGCAGGCGGTGGATTACCTGCTCAAGCCCATCCGCCGCGAACGTCTGGTCCAGGCGTTGGAGCGTGCGCGGCGCCCCACCCGCGCGGTACTTGCTGCGCTGCAGCCCGAGACGCTGGAGCCGCGCGCCCGCACCCACCTTTGCGCGCGCTACCGCGGCGCGCTGCAGCTGGTGCCGGTGGAGGACGTGATCTATTTCCAGGCCGATCAGAAGTACGTCACCGTACGTCATCACGAGGGCAGTGTGCTCATTGAGGAGTCGCTGAAATCGCTGGAAGAGGAGTTTGGCGACCGCTTCTTACGAATTCACCGCAACGCTCTGGTGGCTGAAGGGCACATGGCCGGATTGGAGCTGGAAGGCGACGGGCATGCGGCGGTGGTCTTTGCCGGCATCGACGACCGGCTGGAGGTGAGCCGTCGCCACCTGCCCGGTGTGCGCAAGCGGCTGCGCGATCTGCGTTAGGGCTCGAACTCCCTTATCGCAGTTGGGTTTGGTAGCATGCGCCCCTGACCTTGGCGCCCCAATCGGTTGGGCCGCCGCGCCGCAAGAGATCCTGTCCGATGACCGATTCCCAGATAGTGCGCATCGCCACCCGCAAGAGTCCGCTCGCCCTGTGGCAGGCCGAGCACGTGGCTGACCGGCTGCGTGCGGTGCAGCCCGGCTTGCAGGTCGAGCTGGTCGGCATGACCACCAAGGGCGATAAGATCCTCGACAGCCCACTGGCCAAGGTGGGTGGTAAGGGGCTGTTCGTAAAGGAGTTGGAGCAGGGGATGTTGGCGGGGGAGGCCGATATCGCGGTGCATTCCATGAAGGATGTCCCGGTGGAGTTCCCCGCGGGGCTGCACCTGCCGGTGATTCTGGAGCGCGAGGACCCGCTCGACGCCTTCGTCTCCAACCGCTACGACGGTTTCGACGCGCTGCCGTTGGGCGCGCGCGTGGGCACCTCCAGCCTGCGCCGCCAGGTGCAGCTGCGCGAGCGGCGCCCCGACCTGGAGATCCTCGATCTGCGCGGCAACGTCAACACGCGTCTGGCCAAGCTCGACGCCGGGGAGTACGACGCCATTATCCTCGCCTGTGCCGGGCTCAAGCGCCTCGGGTTCGGCGCGCGCATCCGTGCCGCCTTGAGCCCCGAGCAGAGCCTGCCGGCCATCGGCCAGGGTGCCATCGGCATTGAATGCCGCGTGGACGACGGGTGGATCAACGGCCTCGTCGCGCAGCTCGACCATGCCGACACCCACGCCCGCGTCGGCGCCGAGCGAGCCTTGAACCAGCGCCTCGCCGGGGGGTGTCAGGTCCCCATTGCCGGCTACGCAGAGCTGGACGGCGACACACTCCAACTGCGCGCCCTGGTGGGTCGGCCCGACGGCTCGCTGGTACTGCGCGCGCAGGCGAACGCCCCGGCCGCCGAGGCCGAGGCGCTGGGCCGCAGCGTAGCCGAAGCGCTGCTGGCGCAGGGCGCGGGGCCCATCCTGGAGGCGCTGCGGGAAGGCTGAATGGATACGGTCGCGCTTGTGGGGCGCAGTGTCCTGGTCACCCGGCCGCGTCATCAGGCCGATGGCCTGATCGATGCCGTGCAGCGCCTGGGCGGCACGGCGCGGGTATTTCCCACTCTGGCCATTGTCCCGGTGGCGCTCAGCGCTGCGATGATCGGGGACGTGCAGTCGCTGCACGCGGGCGACTGGGCGATTTTCATCAGTCCCAACGCCGTCGACGCCGGTATGGGGCTGTTGGCGCAGGCGGGCGGCTTGCCGTCGGGCGTTGGGGTGGCTGCAGTGGGACGTGCCACTGCGCGCAGCCTGCACGAAAACGGGATTGCACGGGTGCTGGTTCCTCAACAGGGCGCCGACAGCGAGGCGCTGCTGGCGTTGGCGCCGCTTCACGACCTCACGGGGCGGCGCGTGCTCATCGTGCGCGGCGAGGGTGGACGCGAGCTGTTGGGGCGTACGTTGGTGGAGCGCGGGGCCGATCTCCGCTACGCCGAGGTCTACCGCCGGGTGATGCCGGAGGATGCCGACCGCAGTCAGTTGCTCGCGTGGCTGGCTGCCGGCGCGGTTGATCTGCTCACCGCGACCAGCCCCGCCGGGCTGGAGAATCTGGTGCGGCTGGCCGGTGCGGAAGGGGGTGCGGCGCTTTCCCGGCTGCCGCTGGTGGTGGTGAGCGAACGTATGTTACAACAGGCCGAAAGGCTTGGGTTTCGCGGTTCCGTGCAAGTGGCCGAGGGCGCGGGAGACGATGCCATAACCAAGGCCTTGGTGGCGCTAACGGAGCAGCGATGAGCAACGACAAACCACTCGACACGCCGGACGATGCGCAACACGAGGCCGGCGAGACCGCCGCGCTTACCACTGCCGCGGAGCTTGCATCCGAGCCCGAACCCGCCGTCGAACCGGGCACCGATCAGCCGCCTGCCACGGAAGAGTCCCCCGGCGACGTTCCTCCCAGACGCGGTGGCGCCGGTCTGATGGTGGCGCTGTTGGCGCTACTGCTGGTTCTGGGTGCTGCGGGCGGGGGCTACTATCTGCAGCGCCAGTTGCAGCAGCAGGTGACCGCCCTACCCCCGGCCATCGAGCGCAACAGCGGGCGCATCGACGCCGTGGAACAGCGCGACATCCAGTTGGGCGACACCCTCGATGCGCAGCGCGCGGCGCTGGAGCGGCAGGGACAAAACCTGCAGGAGGCCGTCGACGCGTTGCGGGCGCAGATCGGCCGCGATCAGTCGGGTTGGGTGCTGGCCGAGGCCGAATACCTGATGCAGGTGGCCAACCACCGTCTGCAATTGGAACGTGACGTGACCACGGCGACTGCGGCGCTGCGTATCGCCGACTCCCGCTTGCGCGATGCCGGCGATCCCGCGCTCATCGACGTGCGTGAGCAGCTTGCCGCGGAGATCGCGGCGCTGGAGGCGGTGGCGCGTCCCGATCTGCCCGGTCTGGCGCTGCGCATCGCAGGCCTGTCTGCGCAGGTGGATCAGCTGCCGCTGAAGGGCACCTACCTGCCGTCCAAGTTCACCCCCGACGCGGAGACGGTGCCCACCGAAGAGGGCTCCGGCTGGCGGCGAGTGATGGGCGGGATCTGGAGCGATCTCAAGCGGCTGGTGACGGTGCGTCGCAGCGACGAGGCGGTGCGGCCGATGCTGGCTCCGGAGCAGCAGTATTTCCTGCGTGAGAACCTGCGCCTGGAGCTGGAGGCGGCGCGGCTGGCGCTGCTGCGTTCCGACGCCGTGCAGCTGCACTCGGCATTGCAGACCGCGCGCGAGTGGCTGGTGCGGTATTTCGACGATCGCGCCGCTGCGGTAGGCAGCATGCGCGATGCCCTGGCAGCCATGGCCGAGGTGGAGGTGCGCCCCGCACTGCCCGACATCTCCGGTTCGCTGAAGCGGTTGCGCGCCCACATGCGCGCGGCGACGGCGCGGGAGTAGGCGATGAAGCTGCTGATCGGGCTGGTGATGGTGCTGTTGGCGGCCGCCGCTTTGGCACTGCTGCTGATGGACGATCCCGGCTACGTGCTGATCGGCTATGGCCACTGGACGCTGGAGACCTCGGTGGCGGTGGCGGTGGTGGTCTCCCTGCTGGCTTTCATTGCGCTGTATTACACGCTGCGCGGTGTGGCCAATCTGCGCAGCGCGCCACGGCGCTACCAGCACTGGCGTCAACTCAAACGCGGCGAGCGAGCGCGGCAGCTGCTCTCGCAGGGGCTGGTGGAGCTGGCCGAGGGCAACTGGACGGCAGCGGAGAAGCACCTGATGCGCCACGTGCGCGATAGCGACACCCAGCTGCTCAACTACCTGGGGGCGGCGCGCGCCGCCCAGCAGCGCGGTGATTGCGAGCGCCGCGACTACTACCTGCAGCAGGCACACCTCAGCATGCCCGAGGCGGATGTCGCCGTGGGGCTCACCCAAGCCGATCTGCAGCTCGCCCAGGGGCAGTTGGAACAGGCACTGGCGACGGCCTCGCACCTCAAACAGGTGGCCCCGCGCCATGCCCACGTGCTCAAGCTGTTGGCCAAACTCTACCGGGAGTTGAACGACTGGGAGCGCCTTCACGAACTGCTGCCCGAACTGAAGCGGCGCGAGGTGCTGGACGAAGGCCAGTTGCGGCGTCTGACCCGAGAAGTGGGTGCTCACCGTCTCGATAACGCCGCGCGCGAGCGCGACGCTCAGCGTCTGCAGGGGGCGTGGAAGGCGATGCCGCGGGAGCTGCACTACGACGTCGAACTGGTGGAGCGCTACGCGCGGCACCTGATCGATCTGGGAGAGGGTGCGGTGGCCGAGCAGTTGGTTGCCGAAGCGCTGGGGCAGCAGTGGGACGATCGTCTGGTCCGGCTCTACGGTCTGCTGCCCGGGCGCGACGCCGCGCGCCAACTGGCGCACGCCGAGCGCTGGCTCAAAGAGCATGCCCAGGAGCCGGCGCTGCTCTACGCGCTGGCCCGACTGGCGCTGCGCAACCGCCTGTGGGGCAAGGCGCGCACCTACCTGGAGTCCAGCATCGGAGCCGGGGCGGCGGTGGACGCCTACAGCGACCTCGGTGCGCTGCTGGAACAGATGGGGGACAACGAAGCGGCGCTGAAGTGCTACCGGCAGGGCGTGCAGCTCGCCATCGGAGCCAACCCGGCGCTGCCGGCGCCGGATGACGCCGCAGAGCAGGAGGTTGCGACCGTCGTCGAGGCGGGATCGCGCTGAAACCGCAGCCCCGCGTTTCCGCTACATCACCGTTATGCCCACTTCTTCTGCGGCGACCCGTCGTGCGCAAAGGTGAATGCGTCGCTGTACATATGTTCCGCCGGCAGGCCGTGTGAGACATAGAGCCGCGAGGCGGCGCCGACCATATTGGGCGGCCCGCTGGCGTAAACCTCGTAGCTGCGCAGGTCGGGGTAATCCTCCACCACCGCATGGGTGACCAGACCGGAGCGCCCCTCCCAGCCGCCATCTGCCAGCGGGTCCTCCACCACCGGGGTGAACTGCACGTCCGTATTGTCGGCCGCCCAGCGCTCGGCGCGTTCACGCAGGTAGAGATCGGTGGTGGTGCGACCTCCCCAGTAGAGGTGCATGGGTTTGTCGAGCCCGATGTAGATGGCGTGCTCCATCATCGCTTTGAGCGGCGCAAAGCCGGTACCGCCGCCCACCAGGATGGCGGGACGCCCCGATTCCTCGCGCAGATAGAAATCGCCCAGCGGTCCCTCCAGGCGCAGAATCTCGCGCTCCTTCATGTCGGCAAAGACGTGCGCGGTGAATTCGCCGCCCTTGATATAGCGGATCTGCAACTCGATGAATTCGTCGTCGTGGGGGGCGTTGGCGATGGAGAAGGCGCGCCGTTTGCCGTCGTTGAGCAGGACGTTGACGTACTGGCCGGCGCGAAACGGCAGTCGCACCGCCTCGGGCAGTTTGAGCAGCACGCGCATCACGTCGGGGCTCACGTGTTCGATCTGCTCGACTCGTGCCGGCACGGTGCGCGGTGGTGGCAACGCATGATCGTGCGCGGTGGTGGCGGCGAGCACCAGATCTTCGGTGGGGTAGGCGCTGCAAATCAGCACCATGCCGTTGGCCACATCCTCGGGGCCGAGCGCGGGTGGAACCAGACCCTGCGGGTAGCGCACGGCGCCGCTCACCAGCTGGGCGCGGCAGCTGCCGCAACTGCCGTTGCGGCAACCGTAAGGCAGCTCAACGCCTGCTCGCAGCGCCGCCTGCAGCAGCGTTTCGTCGGCGTCGGCTTGGAACGTGGTATCGGAGTGTGCAAGTGAGACGGTGAAAGACATCAATAACCTTCGTATACAGTCTAAAGCGGTTCATTGTCGTCCATGAGTGGCGACGGCCACAACGGCGACGCGCGTCGTTGCCGCTGTTTGAAGGCTGCCGGAGGGCCGGGACGCACTTACTCTGCGGGTATGCTGCGCTTGCTGCGCAGCCAGCGCAACAGCGGTTGCCACTGCTCCAGATCGGGTTCCACCAGCGAGGGCGCCATCTCGAAGATGCCGATGCCATTGGCGGCGGCGCGGATGTAGTTCTGCGTGTCGCGCAGGGTGGCGATGAACGGGACCTTGAGGTGTTTCAGGAACGCGTCCAGTTCCTGGAAGATGCGCGTGTGTTCGCGGACCCGGTTGGCGACCAGCGCGATGCGCGTCTTGTCGCTCTGCACCCGCCCGCTGGCCAGCAGCTCCTGCACGAAGTGCCCCGCGGCGCGGATGTCGATGGGGGAGGGCAACACCGGCACCAGCAGCGTCTCGGTGCGTCGGATGAGCGCCGTCAACGCCTTGCCGTGAGCACCGGCGGGCGCATCGAGCAGCACCACGTCGCAGCTCTTGGGCACCCGCAGCGGCTCTTTCCAGGCGGCGATGCCGTGGATTTCCGGCCGCGTGGGCGGCCGCGACTGCAGCCACTCCAGGCTGGAGCCCTGGGGATCGAGGTCGGCCAGGGCGACCTGATTGCCGGTCACCGCGTAGTAGCTGGCCAGGTTGGTGGTGAGGGTGCTTTTACCGCAGCCCCCCTTGGGATTGAGCAACATGATGGTGCGCATGGGTGCCCCCTTAGGCGGTAGTCCGGGTTGGGGTCTCTTGTTCTTGGGGTCTGGCAGCTCGCCCCGGTGCCATCACCATAGCAGGATTTCCCGATGCGGCGCCAGGCGGTGCCCTGCCGGGCCGTGGCAGCGCCCGCCGCGATACGTATACACTGCGGGCTATAGCGTCACCATCGGCAGGAGCCATGACGGACCCCCACAGCCAAGCATTGCCGCGTCAGATCGACCGTTTCCAGGTGCGCCGTGCGTTGGGGCGCGGGGCGCAGGGGGTGGTGTTCCTCGCCTTCGATCCCCAGCTGCAGCGCGAGGTGGCCATCAAGACCCTGGTGCACCATCGTGCGGCGCCGCGCTCGCGCCCCGAGGACCTGCTCACCGAGGCGCGTCTGGCGGCACGGTTGCAGCATCCCAACATCGTGCGGGTGTTCGATTGTGGCAGCAGCGCCGGCTCGCCCTACGTGGTGTTCGAATACGTTGAGGGGGTGTCGCTCAAGGAGATCATGGCCGCCGAAGGTCCGATGGTACCGATCCATGCGCTGGAGATCGTCGGCCCGCTGCTCGAGGCGGTGCACTACGCCCACGAGCACGGCGTGGTGCACCGCGACCTGAAGCCGGCCAATATCCTCATCGACGCCCAGGGTGTGCCGCGCATTGCCGATTTCGGTATCGCCGGACTGCTGGGCCAGACCGCCGCCGGCGACATGGTGGGTTCGGCGGGCTACATGCCGCCCGAGCAGCTCGACGCGCGACCGCTGCGCCGTGAGCTCGATATCTTCGCCATCGGCATCATCCTTTACCGGATGGTGGCCGGGCGCCTGCCCATCCAGGCGCCCAATCCCTACGCCCAGCTCTATAAGATGGCGCACGACGAGATTCCCCCGCCGTCGCAATTCAAGAAAGGGCTGGATGGCGCGCTCGATGCCATCGTCCTCAAGGCGCTGGAGAAGGAACCGGGAAGGCGCTATGCCGATGCCGAAGAGTTTCTCGCCGCCCTGCGCCTGTACCAGGCCAAGGGGCGCGAAGAGAGCGAGAGCGTTGCCCAGGGCGGCTCGGGAACGCTGGAGTTTCTGCTGCGGCGCATGCGCCACAAACCCGATTTTCCCGCCATGTCCCAGCACGTCGCGGAGATCAACCGCATGTCGGCCGACCGCAGCGATTGGTCGGCCAACGCGCTGGCCAACCTGGTGCTCAACGACTATTCCCTCACCACCAAGCTGCTGCGCCTGGTCAACTCGCCGCTGTTCGGACAGTACGGACGCGAGATCAGCACCGTCTCGCGCGCCATCGTCATTCTCGGCTTCAAGCAGGTGCGCCTGGCCGCGCTCAGCCTGCTGCTGTTCGAGCACCTGCAGGGCGGTGACGGGGCGGACGAGCTGCGCGACGCCGCCGTGGGTGCCCTGATGAGCGGGCTGATGGCCCACCGCCTGGCGGGCAAGCTGCACCTGGACGAACCGGAGGAGGCTTACGTCTGCGCCATGTTCCACGGGCTGGGACGCCACTTGGTGATCTACTACTTTCCCGAGGAGTACCGCGTCATCCAAGACCGCATCGCCAGCCGTGGCGAGAGCGATGCCAGCGCCTCGCGCGCGGTGCTGGGCGTGAGCTACGCCGACATCGGGGTGGGCGTGGCGCGCTCCTGGGGTTTTCCGCACATGCTCAGTGCCAGCATGGCCCCGCTGCCCGCCGGCAAGCTGCCGCGCGCCGGCACGCGCGAGGCCAAGATCCATCAACTGGCGGGCATCAGCAACGAGGTGTGCCGCACCTTCGCCACCCTGCAGGGCGAAGCGCGCGATCGCGCACTGAACGGCATCCGCGAGCGCTTTGGCGACACCATCGCCCTGGATGAAAAAGAGCTGCTCAGCGTGGTGGAGACGGCGCTGGAGGAGGTCCGCGAACACGCGGAGCTGCTGCGCCTGCCCAGTGGCGGAAGCCCCTTGCTGAATGAGCTGCGCGAGTGGCGCAGCGAGCAGCGTGGCGAAACGGCGGTGGCGCCGGAAAGCGTCGCCGCTGGGATTGAGACCGTCGTGGCGCCGGCTGCCGTGGATGCCGGCTCGGTGTTGATGGCGGGCGTGCAGGAGGTCACCAACGCCATGCTCGAAGAGTGTCCGCTCAACGAGCTGCTGACCATGGTGCTGGAGGTGATCTACCGTGGCCTGCAGCCCACCCGGGTGCTGTTCTGGGTACGCGACCCCAAACGCGGCGAGATGGTGACCCGCTTCGGCTTCGGCAAGGACATCGACCAGTTGCTGGGGCAGCTGCGCTTTGCGCTGGGCGGCGGCCAGGATCTCTTCAACCGTGCCCTGCAAAAGGGCGACGACGTCAAAGTAGCCGACACCCAGGACCCAGCGGTCGCCGCGAGTATCCCCGAGTGGTGCCGCGCGCGCCTGGCGGCGCGCACTCTGCTGTTGTATCCGCTGATGATCAAGCAGTCGCCGCTGGGGTTGATCCTGGTGGACTGGGAGGCGCCCAACCGGGTGCCCGCCGCCGAGATGCAGCGGTTGCTCAAGACGCTGTGCAATCAGGCGGTGCTGGCGGTGCGGCAGCAGGGGGGGAAATAGGAAACGGGGCGCCAAGTACTGCAAACAGCTTCCCTAGGTTGTTTGTATAGTGATGTGGGCTGTTCCGTTAGATTCCCAACTCTCCCCACATCGCATCCACGCGCTTTTTCACCGCGTCGCTCATCGCTATGGGTTTGCCCCATTCCCGGTCGGTCTCGCCCGGCCACTTGTTGGTGGCGTCGATACCCATCTTGGAACCCAGGCCGGAGACCGGCGAGGCGAAGTCCAGGTAGTCGATGGGCGTGTTGGCCAGCAGCGTGGTGTCGCGGATGGGATCGACGCGGGTGGTGAGTGCCCAGATCACGTCCTCCCAGTTGCGCACGTCCACGTCGTCGTCGGTGACCACGATGAACTTGGTGTACATGAATTGGCGCAGGTAGGACCAGATGCCCAGCATCACCCGCTTGGCGTGGCCGGGGTAGCCCTTGCGTAGGCTCACGCAGGCCATGCGGTAGGAGCAGCCCTCGGGCGGCAGGTAGAAGTCGACGATCTCGGGGAACTGCTTCTGCAGGATAGGCACGAACACCTCGTTCAACGCCACTCCCAGCACCGCGGGTTCGTCGGGTGGCCGGCCGGTGTAGGTGCTGTGGTAGATGGGGTCGTCGCGGTGGGTGATGCGCTCGATGGTGAACACCGGGAAGCGCTCCACCTCGTTGTAGTAGCCGGTGTGGTCGCCGTAAGGGCCCTCGTCGGCCTCCTCGCCGGGGGTGATGTAGCCCTCCAGCACGAACTCGGCGCTGGCCGGTACCTGCAGATCGTGGGTGAGACAACGCACCAGCTCGGTCTTGGCACCGCGCAGCAATCCGGCGAAGGCGTATTCCGAGAGCGTGTCGGGAACCGGTGTGACCGCGGCCAGGATGGTGGCGGGATCGGCGCCCAGGGCCACTGCGACGGGGAAGCGCTCACCGGGGTGGCGGCGCTGCCACTCGGCGTAATCCTGGGCGCCGCCGCGGTGGGCCAGCCAGCGCATGATCACCTGGTTCCTGCCGATCACCTGCTGGCGGTAGATGCCCATGTTCTGGCGCTCTTTGTGCGGCCCTTTGGTCACCACCAGCGCCCAGGTGATGAGCGGCGCCACGTCGCCGGGCCAGCAGGTCTGGATGGGCAGGCGGCTGAGATCCACCGCGTCGCCTTCGATGACGTTCTCCTGGCAGGGGGCTTTTTTCACCACCTTGGGGCTCATGGAGAGCACCTGTTTCAGCAAAGGCAGTTTGTCCATCGCGTCCTTGAGCCCTTTGGGGGGATCGGGCTCCTTGAGATAGGCCAGGAGCTGGCCCACCTCGCGCAGCGCGCTCACCGATTCCTGCCCCATGCCCAAAGCCACCCGGCGCGGCGTGCCGAACAGGTTGCCGAGCAGCGGGATGTCGTGACCGGCGGGACGCTCGAAGAGCAGCGCCGGCCCGCCCTGGCGCAAGGTGCGATCGCACACCTCGGTGATTTCCAGCTGCGGGGAGACCGCGGCGCTGATGCGCTTGAGTTCGCCGAGGGCCTCAAGCTGGGAGATGAAATCGCGCAGGTCGCGGTAACGCATGGTGAATTCCGGTGTGTTGTCGCTTGGGGTAGCGACCGATTATAGGCAAAGGTGGGACGTGCGCTGTAACAGCATGTCCGCAGCGTCTCCTACGATTGATCGTCGGGCAGGTTTGCGCGCAGCTCCGCCATCAGCGCGTCGAAGGCATCGGCAACGGCGCGGTCCGCGGGTCGGTAGCGCAGGCGCACCGTCACCTCGCGCAGCATCTTGGAGGTACTGGGGTAGATGCCGATGTCCACCTCGGGGTGGTCGATGCTGAACGCCTCCAGCGGGGATGCGATGGTCCCTTCGCTGGTGGGCAAGGTGTACTCGTGCGTCTCCGGGGGAGAGGGTGCGTGGTTGCCCAGCAACGTCGGCAGGATGCTCTCGAACATCGGCTGCAGCATGTTGGGAAACCCCGGAAAGCCGTACACACCCTGGCAGTGAAAACCGGGCGCGCCCAGGGGGTTGGCGATGAGCTCGCTGCCGCGCGGCAGTTCGGTCATGCGTTGGCGCTGCGGGGAGTAGCGATCGCCGTAGCGTGCGGTGAGGATGGCATGGCACTCGGCGTGTTGCTCCAATGGCAAATCCAGCCCCGCCGCGATCCCCTGGCGGGTGACGTCGTCGTGGGTGCCGCCGATGCCGCCGGAGACCAGGACGGGGAAGTAGCCCGCGGATTTGAGGTGGCGGATCTCGGCGGCGATCTGCGCTTTGTCGTCGGTCAGGCTGAGGGCGATGCGCGCGGGGATGCCGCACTCCCATAGGCGTTTTAGCAGCCAGTTCTGATTGGCGTTGCTGCGTTCGCCGTAGATGAGCTCGTTGCCGACGGTGACCACCGCCGGCTGTAGTGGCTGTTCTGGGGTGTTACCCACGGGGTTTCCTCTTTCCGGTATCGCGGGAGGAGGATAGCAGGGGTGGGAGCATTCAGCTTGGTTGAGGGTCTTTGTTTTGTGCGGTTTCGCTGCGGATTCATTGAATGCGGGGGGGGCCGTCCCTGCGGCCGGGCAACTTTGAGACGAAGGCCATCCCTGGCCCGACTGGCGAGGTCGTGCATCCGTGCACGCCCCCTACGGGCCTAATCCCCGTCGGCTGTGATGCTCGGCGCTACCGAAAGGGGCCGAACGTCAACTTCAAAATCGACACCCAAACTCGCGCATGTCGTATCTCATCGCGCAGACCCTGCGGCGGCGTAGCCGCTCAATATCAAAGAGCACCCAAATCGGGTGCTCTTCGTAAGGTCACACCAATGTAACCGCTAACTAACTTTGATCGTCTTCTTCTTGGCCGCTGCCACCTTCGGCAAGGTAATCTCCAACACCCCATCCTCAAACTTCGCCGACGTCTTCGCCGCATCCACATCAGCGGGCAAATCGAGCGAACGTGAAAAACTCCCGTAGCGCGTCTCCATGCGGTGATACTCGCCCTTCTCCTCTTTGTCCTCTTTGCGGTATTCACCCTTGATGGTGATGCGGTCGTCGGTGACGGTGACGTCGATCTCGTCCTTGTTCACGCCGGGAAGCTCGGCGCGGACCAGGATTTCTTTCTCGCGGTCGATGACGTCGACGGGCGGCATGCCACCGCGGGCTATCTCCGACCAGGCCGGCCAATGGGTTGGCCAGCCGCGCGTGGGGAAACCGCCTTGGAAGAAGCGGTCCAGTTCGTCGAACAGACTCAGCGGGCGCGTTGGGACCGATGATTTACCCTTGCTTGCCAGCTCTTTGTTTTTCGCCATGACGGGCCTCCTTTGCGTTGGCGGATGCAATACCTGTGCACCATGAAAATAGTGCAGGCGGGCGAGAATGCCATAGGCCGAAAGGGGGACCGTCGCTGCCGCTCGGATCCGGTGCTGGCCAAGGCGTATAATGCGCACCGTTTGTCCGCGAGCGACCCCAACGCGAAGACCCGATATGATCCGACCCAGCGCGGAAGAGTGGCAGTCCTACCTGTACCGTGAAATTCCCGTGACGCAGGCGATGGGCATGCGCGTGATGCGTCTCGACGGGGGGGCGGTTGAACTCGCCGCTTCGCTTGCCATTAACCACAACGACAAGGGCACCGGCTTTGCCGGCAGTCTGTTCACCGTGGCGGTGCTAAGCGGCTGGTCGCTGGTGATGCTTTTGCTGCGTGATGCCGATCTGGCTGGCGAGGTGGTCATCTCCGACACGCGGGTGCGCTATCTCAGGCCGGCCGCCGGGGATTTTCAGGCGTTGGCCACGAAGCCCGACGAGGCAGCCGTGGCGGCCTTCACCACCCAGTTGCGCAAGCGTGGCCGCGCGCGCCTGCCGCTGGCGGTTCCGGTGCGGGTGGGCGGCGAAACGGTGTTGGAGTTCGAAGGTCAGTATGCCGCGCTGCTGAAGCAGCGGTGAGGCTAACCGCGAAAGATGAAATAGACCGCCCCCAGCAGGCACAACGCCGCCCACAGAAAATCCAGCTTGAGTGGTTGCTGCATGTAGAACAGGGCGAAGGGGATGAACACCAGCAGGGCGATCACCTCCTGCAGGATCTTGAGCTGCCCCAGATCGAGGGCGGTGTAGCCGATGCGGTTGGCAGGCACCTGCAGCAGGTACTCGAACAGCGCGATGCCCCAACTCGCCAATGCGGCGACGATCCACACGCGACCGTTGAGGTTCTTCAGGTGCGCGTACCAGGCGAAGGTCATGAAGGTGTTGGAGAGCAGGAGCAGCCCTGCGGTCTGCAGAATCACGGGCATGGCCGGAATACCTTGGATAAGGCGTGACCGACGTTTCAAAGGATGCCGGCCCCGGTCACAGGGCGTCGGCGCGGCGTAATCTAGCACCCGGCGGGTTACCGGGAAAGCGCCCCGCGGCCCGCCTTGTTTGCGCCGCAACACGGCTGGTAGAGTAGGTCCCCCCAACTATTGCTGTCGGACTTCCCTTGGAACAGTCAGCGCGCCAATCGCCGCACGCTCACACCCCGTTGCAACGTTATGGCAGCGATTTGCAGCAGCCGGGTTTCGTGGCGGATGCCGCCCAGGATAGGGCGGTGGGTCATCTGCAACGCTTGTTCGATGAGCTGTGTTTGGCCGGGCCGATCCCGGCGCCGGGCCTGTTGAGCCGCTGGCTGGGTAGGCGCCGCCACTCCCCGCAGGGTCTCTATTTCTGGGGCGGGGTGGGGCGCGGCAAGACCTATCTGATGGACACTTTCTACGAGTGCCTGCCCTTCGCCGACAAACAGCGGGTGCATTTCCATCGCTTCATGCGCGGCATCCACGAGGAACTCGCTGCCATGGAGCGCCAGGCCGATCCTCTCAAAGTGGTGGCTCGACGGTTGGCGGAGCGCACCCGCGTGCTGTGCCTGGACGAATTCATCGTCATCGACATCGGCGATGCCATGCTGCTGGCGGGCCTGCTGACCGGCCTGTTCGAGCAGGGGGTGACCCTGGTGGCCACCTCCAACATCCCCCCCGACCAGCTTTACCCCAACGGTTTGCAGCGGGCGCGTTTCGTGCCGGCCATCGAGGCGATCCAGCACCACACCGAAGTGGTGAACGTGGACGGCGGCACCGACTACCGGCTGCGCGCCCTGGAGCGTGCCGAGATCTATCACTTCCCCCTGGATGCCGGCGCCGATCGCAGCCTGCGCGACACCTTCGACAAGGTAGCCCCCGAGGTGGGCGAGGCGAACGTGGTGCTCATCATCGAGGGGCGCTCGATCCGCACCGTACGCCATGCCGATGGGGTGGCCTGGTTCGAGTTCGCCGAGCTGTGCGACGGCCCGCGCGGCACCGGCGACTACATCGAACTGGCGCGCTGTTATCAGACCGTGCTGCTGTCGCGGGTGCCGCGCCTCGACGCTGGGCGCGACGACGAGGCACGGCGTTTCGTCAGCCTGGTGGACGAGTTCTACGACCGCAACGTCAAATTGGTGATTTCGGCGGAGGTGGAGATCGATCAGCTGTACGGCGGCAGCCGCTTGGCCGCCGAGTTCCAACGCACCCGCAGCCGGCTGCACGAGATGCAGTCTCACGACTACCTGGCGGAGCCGCACCTGCCCTGAGGGGGCGGGGTCGGCGAAGTGAGGGTGGAGCGGATCGTCAGTGGATAGCGCGCCAAAACGTCCGGTCTTCTTCGTTTCCGATCGTACCGGCATTACCGCCGAGACGCTGGGCCACAGCCTGTTGACCCAGTTCGCGGGAATCGAATTCGAGCAGCACACGCTCACCTTCGTCGACAGCGTCGAACGCGCCGAGCAGGCGGTGGTGGAGATCGATCGTGTGGCCGACGAGCGCGGCGTGCGGCCGCTGGTCTTTTCCACGCTTATCGTCGACGAGCTGCGTGAGATCGTGATGCGCAGTCGGGGTGCGTTCTTCGATTTTTTCGATGCCTTTATCGGTCCGTTGGAAGAGGAGTTCCATCTTCAGTCCACGCATGCCATTGGTCTATCCCACGGTGTGTCGGAGGAGGGGCGCTACATGGTGCGCATGGATGCGGTGAACTTCGCGCTGGAGACCGACGACGGCATCGCCTCGCACCGCTACGAACAGGCCGATCTGATCCTGGTCGCGGTGTCGCGCTGCGGCAAGACGCCCACCTGTCTCTACCTGGCGCTGCAGTTCGGCATCTTTGCCGCCAACTACCCGATGACCGAAGAGGACTTCGGCAGCCACCGCCTGCCGCAGGATCTGGAAGCGTTTCGCCACAAGGTCTACGGCCTGACCATCGACCCGCAGCGCCTGTCCGATATTCGCCAGGAGCGCCGGCCCGGCAGCCGCTACGCTTCGCTGGAACAGTGCCGCAAGGAGGTGCGGTTGGTGGAGGAGATCTTCCGCACCGAAGGCGTGACGGTGTACGACACCTCCACCAGCTCCATTGAGGAGATCGCTACCACGATCTTGCAGCGTGCGCGCATCAAACGGCGGTTGTATTGAGAAAGGCGAAAGACCGATTCACCACAAAGTACACGAAGTTCACAAAATGAAAACAACGATTAGGGAAAATGCAGTTGGGGCTTGCGAGCACACGGGTGTGTGGTCTTTGGGCAGTTTTAACTTCGTGTACTTTGCGGTAAAAAACGCTTCTCTCAGTTGGGTCGAATTCTCGTGAACGACGATCAACCTATCTTGCAGACCGGCGCGATGCGGCGCAGTATCTTCTACGTCTCGTGCCACACCGGGATAACGGTGGAGACGTTGGGGCGGGGTCTGTTGACGCAGTTCCACGGTGTGCCGTTGGAGCATATCTCGTTGCCCTATGTGAACACCCCGGACAAGGCGCGTGAGACGGTGGAGCAGATCAACGCCGCGGCGCAGGTCGACGGTGTGCGGCCCGTTGTCTTCACCACCCTGATCGATCCCGAGGTACGCGTTGCCGTGGCGGCCTGCAACGGGTTGTTCTTCGACTTTCTCGGCCGTTTCGTCGAACCGCTGGGCGAGGAGCTGGGGATTGCGGCGACGCCCACGGTAGGGCTGTCCCACGGCATGGTCGATTACGAACGCTACAAGACGCGCATCGACGCCGTGCAGTTCGCGCAGCTCAACGACGAGCATCTGCGCCTCAAGGATTACGACGAGGCGGATCTGATTCTGGTGGGCGTCTCCCGCTCCGGCAAAACGCCCACCTGTCTCTACCTCGCGCTGCATTTCGGGCTGCGCGCCGCCAACTACACGCTTGCCATGGAACACCTCGAAGCGGGTGAGTTGCCGGAACAACTCCATGAGCACCGCTTGCGCCTGTTCGGGCTCGCCATTGACCCGGAGCGCCTGCATCAGATCCGCAGCCAGCGCAAACCGGGCAGCGACTACGCCGCCCTGGAGCAGTGCCGGCGCGAGACGCAGTTGGCCGAGGCGTTGTTCGCCACCGAGGGGATTCCGTGTGCCAACGCCAGTGCGGTTTCCATCGAGGAGATCGCCACCAAGATCGTGCATCAATGTCATCTGCATCGGCGTATATGACAACGAACAGAGCTATCGTAGAGGCGCGCGGTCTGCGCAAACGCTTCGGCGACACCGACGTGGTGCGCGGCATCGACTTTGCGGTGCCGGCCGGGCGCTGTTTCGGCCTGCTGGGGCCCAACGGTGCCGGCAAGACGACGACGCTGCGCATGATTCTCGGCATCTCCGATCCCAGCGGGGGCGAACTGCGGGTGTTCGGCGAAGCGGTGCCGGCTGCGGGCCGCGCGGTGCGCGCGCGCATGGGGGTGGTACCGCAGATCGACAACCTCGATCCCGACTTCACCGTGGTGGAGAATCTGCGCGTCTACGCCAGCTATTTCCAGCGCGGCGGCGCGGCGCTGGAGCCGCGCATCGACGAGCTGATCCGCTTTGTGGAATTGGGCGAGAAGCGCGACGTGCGCATCGAGACCCTCTCCGGCGGCATGAAGCGCCGCCTCTCCATCGCCCGTGCGCTGGTCAACGATCCCGACCTGCTGATCCTGGACGAACCCACCACCGGGCTCGATCCCCAGGTGCGGCACATGATCTGGGGGCGGCTGCGCGATCTCAAGCGCGCCGGTAAGACGCTGCTGCTCACTACCCACTACATGGAAGAAGCGGAGCGCCTGTGCGATGAGCTGATCATCATGGATCATGGCCGCATCCTCGATCGCGGGTCGCCGCGCGAATTGGTTGCGCGCCACGTGGAGGCGGAAGTGGTGGAGCTGCGCGCTTACTCCGATGGGCTACAGGAGCGGCTGCACGCCATCCCCGAGGTGCGCGCCGAGGAGATCGGCGATACGGTCTATTGCTACACCCGCGACGGCGAGGCGCTGGTGGAGCAGCTCAAAGGCGATCCCGCGCTGGTCTACCTGCACCGGCCCGGCAATCTGGAGGATGTGTTCTTGAAGCTGACGGGGCGCGAGTTGCGTGACTGAGATGACCGATATCGTGCAGAGCCAGTCCCCCTGGCGGCTGCCGCGGCTGCGGCGCGATGCGCTTACCGTGTGGGGGCGCAACGTGCTGGTGTGGCGCAAGCTGATGCTGGCCAGCTTGACGATGAACCTTGGCGAGCCGTTCCTCTACCTGCTTGGCCTGGGCTACGGCCTCGGCTTCTTCATCGGCGAGATGGCGGGCATGCCCTACCTCACCTTTCTCGCCACCGGCATCGTCTCCGCCTCGGCCATGCAGACCGCCACCTTCGAGGCCATGTACTCGGTGTTCACGCGCATGGTGCCGCAGAACACCTTCGAGGCACAGCTGGCCACGCCGCTGGAAGTCGACGACGTGCTGGCCGGCGAGATGCTGTGGTGTGCCTCCAAGGCGCTGCTCTCGGGCATCGCCATTCTCATCGTCGCCTACCTGCTGGGCGCGGTGGAGGGGGTGCGGCCGCTGCTCGCCATTCCGGTGGTGTTCGTGGTGGGGCTCTGCTTCGCCGGGCCGGGAATGGTGATGACGGCCATCTCGCCCAACTACGATTTCTTCGTCTACTACCAGACGCTGGCGCTGACGCCGATGTTTCTGCTGTGCGGCGTTTTCTACCCTATCGACACCTTGCCCGCGGTGGTGCAGTCCGCCATCCAGTTGCTGCCGCTGACCCACGCGGTGGCGCTGGTGCGTCCGCTGGTGGCCGGATTGCCGGTCAGCGACGTGTCGCTGCACCTCGCCGTCATGCTCGCCTATGCGGCGGTGGGCTACTACGTTGCCGTGGCATTGGTGCGGCGGCGGCTGCTCAAGTAACGCCATGGCGGGCTGCGGCTGCGAAGCGGAGTTGAAGGCAGGCGAGGAGCGCCGCGTGTTGCTTGCCCTGCTGGGCATCAACGCGGTGATGTTCGCGCTCGAGATCGTGTTGGGCATCATCAGCGAATCGACGGCGCTGATCGCCGACTCGCTGGACATGTTGGCCGATGCCGCCGTCTACGGCATCGCGCTCTATGCCGTGGGCCGGACACTGGCGGTCAAGATCCGCGCTGCCCATCTCAGCGGTGTATTCCAGATCGTGTTGGGCGTTGCCGTGCTCGTCGACGTGGCGCGCCGCGCGCTGTTCGGCAGCGAGCCGGAGCCGGCGTTCATGATTGGCGTGGGATTGGTGGCGCTGGTGGCCAACGTCGTTTGCGTGTTGCTGCTTGCCAAGCATCGCGAAGGTGAGGTGCACATGCGCGCGAGCTGGATCTTCTCCAAGAACGACGTTATCGCCAACCTCGGCGTGATCGCGGGCGGCGCGCTGGTTCACGCGCTCGATTCGCGTTTCCCGGATCTGGTGGTGGGCCTGATCATCGCGGCCGTCGTGTTGCGCGGCGGTATCCAGATCGTACGCGATGCCGCTGGCGAGCGACGTGCGATTCGCACCACCGGTTAGGCGTCGGGTTTCGCTGCGCCAACCACCCGATCTGAACCACTCTCCACGCCTCCACCCATATCGGGTTGGTTGCACCGCACTGGGACAGCCGCTAGCCTCGATCCATGTGCCTGATCCTGCTCGCCTACCGGACCCACCCGCGCTATCACTTGGTGGTGGCCGCCAACCGCGACGAGTTCTTCAAGCGTCCGGCGGCGCCGGCCGCATGGTGGGGCGATCATCCCGGACTGCTGGCCGGCCGCGATCTGGAAGCGGGTGGCACTTGGCTGGGAATGACCCGCAGCGGGCGCTTTGCGGCGTTGACCAACTTTCGCGATCCCCCCGCCCAGCGCACCGACGCACCGTCGCGCGGCGCGCTGGTCACCGGTTTTCTCACCGGTCGGGTGACACCCGATGCGTACCTGGAGGCGCTGCGGCCCGACGCGCAGCGCTACAACGGGTTCAATCTGCTGACCGCGGATCGCGATGCGCTATGCGGTTACAGCAACCGCGGCGATGGCGTCCAACGGTTGGCGCCCGGTCTGCACGGCATCAGCAACGGCGTGTTGGACGAACCCTGGCCCAAGGTGACGCGGGGATGCGCCGATCTGGGTGCGATGCTGGCGGATGACGCGGAACCGGCGCTGGAGGCGTTGTTCAACCTGCTGTCCGATCGCGCCCAGGCACCCGATGAGAAGCTGCCCGATACCGGTATCGGCCGCGACTGGGAGCGGTTGCTCTCGGCGCGCTTCATCGCCGCACCCGGTTACGGCACGCGCTGTTCGACGGTGCTGCTGTGGGGCGTCGACGGTGAGGTACGTTTCGCGGAGCGCAGCTACGATGCACAGGGGCGCGCGACCGGCACCGTGGACGTGACGTTCACCCTCGACCTGCAAGCCGCCCGACCCAATTCGTAAACCTGTTGGCGGTGGCCGTCGCCGGTACCGCCGGGGAGAGATCATCCATGCAGTCGATCCCACTCACCTTTCCCAACGCTCAGGGCGTGCCGCTGGCTGCGCGCCTCGATCTGCCGGTCACCGGCCAGGCGGTGGCCTACGCGCTGTTCGCCCACTGCTTCACCTGCACCAAGAATCTTAAGGCGGTGGCTCACATCACCCGGGCACTGGCACGCGAAGGGATCGCGACGCTGCGTTTTGATTTCACCGGCCTGGGGGAGAGCGAGGGCGACTTCGCGAACACCGACTTTTCGTCCAACGTCGACGATCTGGTTGCCGCCGCCGGGTTTCTCGGCGCCGAGTATCTGGCGCCCACCCTGTTGGTCGGCCACTCGCTGGGCGGTGCGGCGGTGCTGCAGGCCGCGGCACGCATTCCCTCCGCGGCGGCCGTGGCCACCATCGGCGCCCCCTGCGATCCTGAGCACGTGACGCGCCTGCTGGGCGAGGCGCGGGCCGAGATCGCCGCGCGCGGCGAGGCGGAGGTGACGCTGGCGGGCCGCACTTTCCGCATCCGCCGACGCTTTCTCGACGACCTTGCCGAGCAGGCCATGCGCGAGACCATCCACGGTTTGCGTAAGCCGCTGCTGATCTTGCACTCGCCGCTGGACACCACGGTGGACGTGGAAAACGCCGCGCGCATCTTCCAGGCGGCCTTGCATCCCAAGAGCTTCCTGTCGCTGGACAAGGCCGATCACTTGCTGAGCGAGGAGCGCGATTCGCGCTACGCCGGGGCGATGATCGCCGCCTGGGCGGCCAACTACCTGGAGATGCGCCCGCGCGATCTGTGTGGTGCTACGCCGGGCGACAACCGCGTGGTCTCGCGCACCGGCGCCGATGGCTACACCACCGAGATCTGCGCCAACGGCCACGCCCTGATCGCCGACGAGCCCACCTCGGTGGGCGGCACCAACGCCGGGCCCTCGCCCTACGAGCTGCTGGCCAGCGCGCTGGGCGCCTGCACTTCAATGACCCTGCAGATGTACGCCAAGCGCAAGCAGTGGCCGCTGGAGGCGGCGCAGGTCTACCTGCACCACTCCAAGATCCATGCCGAGGATTGCGAGGGGTGCGAAACGCCTTCCGGGCTTATCGATCAGATCGAGCGTGAGGTGGAGCTGATCGGCCCCCTCGACGCCGAGCAGCGCCTGCGCCTGTTGGAGATCGCCGACCGCTGCCCGGTCCACCGCACGTTGCATTCGCAGATTCGGGTGCCGACTCGCCTCAAGGATGCGTAGCAGCCCAGGGATTAACCGAGTTTTCCAACGCGGAGACGCTAAGACCGCTGTTCTTGGCGTCCTTGGCGAAAGGAAAGGGGTTTCTGAAACCTGGAATCGGCCCTCGCCAAGGCGTCTAGCGCGTTGGGAAAACCTGATCCTCGCGCCGCTCTTATTTGCCTGGGTTGAACGTCGCGGCTAGCAGCCGCGGCACGCGATCACCGTAGAGCGGGGCGAGTTCCATGATGCGCAGGCGCTGGTGGTTGACGTCGGGGCGGTGGCGCTCGTAGACCGCGGGGTCGAACCAGCGCGCGCCGATCAGGGCGTAAATGGCGTCGTGGCGGTGCTGCGCCTCGTAGCGCTGGTAGAGCAGGAAATAGCCCTCGGCGATCCGCTCCCGGTCCACGGCGCTCAAGGCCTGCGGAGGGCCCTGCAGTTCGGGTAGTGTCAACGCGTCGCCCGGGTAGATCAGGTCGGGATTGCGGACCCGGCGGTGGTTGGCGCGGTAGATGTGCGGCCACAGGATGGGCTCTTGATAGTGTTGCGCCGACAGGCGCCACAGACTATCGCCCTGCGCCACCGTGTAGCCGCGTTGGGCGAAGAAGGGGGCCGGCACGGCGTGGGGCGCTACGGCCGCGGCGGCGGGCGGCGTTTCGCTTTCGGTCGCGGTGGACGTGGCGGCAGGTGTTGCGGACATCGCCACCGGCGATGGGTTTTCGGGTGCTGGCCGCGGTGCGGCGGCGACCTGCTGATTCGCTGCAGGTCGCGGAGCAGTCGGTGGCGGGCTGGCCGGTTCAGCGCCTTGGGGGGTGGGCGCCGGCGCGTGCGCGGCGACGGTGGGCGACGCGGTCTGCTGCCGCGCGGGCCACTGCCAGAGCGCCAACAGCAGGACGACGGCGACGACCAGTGCAGCAGCGATCAGCCAGTGGGGTTGTTGCCGCCGGGCCGCGGTCGCTGGCTGTGTTGCGGCGGCCTGTGGCGTAACTACGGGTGCGGGATCTGGGCGGAACACCGGATGCGGCGCCGTACGGTCCGCGACCTGGGTCGGCTCTTGCATGGAGACCGGGGGTGCGGGCAGCGGCCGCGGCGCCGGGCGCTGGGGTTCGATGCGGTCGAGCAACGCCTTGGCCGGGGTGAAAACCACGCGCCGGTGCGCGGGGATCATCAGCGGTTCACCGGTGCGTGGGTTGACGCCTTTGCGCGCCGCCACCGGTTTGAGGCGGAAGGTGCCGAAGTGGTGCAGGCGCACGGAACCGTCGCGGATCAGGCCGTCGCGGATTAGTTCCAGCATGCCGCTGGCGCTTTGGCGCAGCAGCACCAGGTACTGGCGGTCATCGCCCCGGCCTTCGACGCGGGCGATTTCGTCGCTCAGTGCACCGGCGAAGATGCGCTGGGTCATGATGCCTCGGGCTCCTGGACGTCGGCTTTCAGCGTCGCCGACGGCCGGAAATGGGGACGGCGGTGGCCGGGAATCAGCGCTTCGCGGTCGCTTCCGGGCAGGTGCCCCTTGTGGGTGCGGGTGTGGCGGATCTCGAAGGTGCCGAAGCCGCGCAACACCACGCTGTCGCCGGCGACCAGGTGGCGCGCGATGGCCTCCAGGTGGGCGTTGAGCAGCCGTTTGGCTTGCGCCTTGCTCAGGTGCAGGCGTTTGGCGAGCTGTTCTACCAATTCGGTGGTGTTCACCCGGTGTCCCCCGTTGGTTTTTTTGGTGCCCACCTCCAGGCCACGGTAGGCATTCCTTTCATATCGGCACCGGCCCGGGATTCCGGAGTCGACCGCCGGCCTCCACTTGTGGTACAGGTCGCTGCCGATCGCGTCGATAAGGAGTTTCGTTCGTGCCCAGACCGTATCCCCAGCGTTCTTCTGCCGCCGGGAGCTCCTGCCGGAGATGACCAACGACAGCAAAGCCTATCTCTACGCCGGGCTAGCCATCGGCGCCTGGTCGACGGTCGCCTCGGCGTTCAAGCTCAGTCTGCGCGAACTCTCGCCGGTGGAGCTGCTGTGCTACGCGACGTTGACCTCGACGCTGGTGCTGGCGCTGGTCATCACGGTGCAGCGTCGCTGGCACACGTTGCGCCAGTGGCGTCGCGGTGACTTTATGCTCAGTCTGGTTCTGGGGCTGCTCAACCCCTTTCTCTACTATCTGGTGTTGTTCACCGCCTACGACCGCCTGCCGGCGCAGGAGGCCCAGCCGCTCAACTACGTGTGGCCCATCGTGCTGGTGGTCTTTTCGGTGGTGTTTCTGCGCCAGCGTATCACACCCGGCATCATCGCCTTTCTGGGGGTGAGCCTGCTCGGCGTTGCGGTGATCTCCACCCGCGGTGATCTGCTCGGTTTGCGTCTGACCGACGGCTTAGGGGTCGCCCTGGCGCTGGGCAGTACCGTGATCTGGGCGAGCTATTGGCTGATCAGCCTGCGCGACCGGCACGATCCGGTGATGCGCCTGTGGGTGGGCTTCGTATTCGGTAGCGTGGCCATCGTCGCTTACCTGCTGGCGTTCGGGCCGCTGCGGGTTCCTCCCGTCGGCGCCCTGGCCGGTGCCGTTTACGTGGGCTGTTTCGAGATGGGATTGACCTTCGTCTGGTGGCTGAGCGCGTTGCGTTATGCGCGGACCACCGCACAGGTGAGCGGGCTCATCTTCCTGTCGCCGTTTTTTTCGCTGCTGATCATCCATTGGGTGGTGGGTGAGCCGATATATACCTCTACGGTGATTGGTTTGGTGCTGATCGTAGCGGGTATCATTGGGCAGCGACGTCTTCAGCGCCGCATTACCGCGTTGGAAGATGGCTGAATCGATTCGCTGACCGCTGCCCGGCGATCCTGCGCCTCCGCAGGCGCGCAGGCGAGGCGGGCATCCATGTGAAAGGAACATGAGAAAGACTGGGGGTAAATACCGCGCTCATCTGTTGTGGTCGGTGGTTGCACCGGTGGCGGTGGTGCTTCTGGGACTGGTCTACGAGGCCTATCTCACGCAGCGCGCCGAACAGCAGCTGCGCCTACAGGCCCTGAGCGAGCTCTCCACCCTGCGTGCGCAGCTCGAAGGGGTGGTGAACCGCAACATCAGCCTGGTGCAGGGGTTGATCGCCGTAATCGCGACGCGGCCTGACATCACCCAGCGCGAGTTCGAGCAGCTGGGCGCCGAGGTGTTCCGCCAGCCTGCGCAGCTGCGCAACATCGGTCTGGCGCGCGACATGGTGATCAGCCATATGTACCCACTGCAAGGCAACGAGCAGGCGCTGGGGCTTAATTACCTGACCCATCCGCAACAGCGCGAGGCGGCGCTGCGGGTGCGTGACAGCGGCAGAATGGTGGTGGCCGGCCCGCTGAAGCTGGTCCAGGGCGGGATGGGGTTGGTGGCGCGCGCGCCGGTCTTTGTCCGTGATGCCGATACCGGGGCGACCGGGCGTTTTTGGGGGTTGGTCTCGGCGGTGATCGATGCCAATGCCCTCTACCGCGCCGCCGGACTCACTCAGCTGCCCCGGGGATTGCGCGTGGCGGTGCGCGGTACCGACGGCAAGGGGGCGTACGGTGCCGCGTTCTTCGGCCCGGCGGCGCTCTTTGGGGAGAGTCCGGTCGTGCTGGATGTGACGCTGCCGTCGGGGACGTGGCAGATCGGCGCCACCCCTGTGGGCGGGTGGCGGACTCCGCATCCCGATATCTGGCTGGTACATACGGCCATCGCGCTGCTGGCCGGCTTGGCCATGGTGCTTGTCGCAATCTGGCGGCGGTATCAGCGCGAGCGCGCCCTCAACGCCCAGCGTCTGATGCAGGCGCAAGCGATGCTGCTCGCGGCGCTGGAGCAGAGCCCGGCGGGGATCATCCTCGCCGAAGCGCCGAGCGGTCGCGTTCGTCTGGTGAACACGGCGGCGCTGAAGACCCGACACCTGCGGGAAGACGATGTCTACGGCCACGCCTTTACCGACATGGTGAAGAGCGCTCCTCCTCAGCATCCGGACGGTCGGCTGTTCGATCTTGACGAGCTGCCGCTGGCGCGGGCCATCTATCACGGCGAAAGCCCCCGCAATCTGGAGATGGTGCTCAACAAGGACACGCCAGCCGAGCGCTGGTTGCTGGCCAACGCCGGCCCGGTGCGCAACACCGAGGGCGAAATCATCGCCGGCGTGGTAGTGGTGACCGACGTCACCGAGGTCAAGCGCGCCGAAGAGCAGATCCGCCAGCGTGCCTACTACGATGCGCTGACCTCGCTGCCCAACCGCACCCTGTTCATGGAGGTGCTGGAGAAGGCCGTGGTGCGCAATGCGCGACAGGGAACCCTGTTGGCGCTGATGTACATCGATCTCGACCGCTTCAAACACGTCAACGACACCCTGGGCCACGACGTGGGCGACCGGATGCTGCGCGAGGCGGCCGATCGTATCCGCGAGCTGGTGCGCGAGTCCGACACCGTGGCGCGGTTGGGGGGCGACGAGTTTACGGTGATCCTGACCGATCTCACCCACACCGATAGTGCCACCGTGATTGCGGAGAAGCTGATTCTTCGTCTGGCCGCGCCTTACAACCTGATGGGCCGCGACATCTATTCCGGTGCCAGCGTCGGCATCACCTTCTCCCCCGCAGATGGGTTGTCGCCGGCGACCCTGTTGAAGAACGCCGACATGGCCATGTATCAGGCCAAGGAGCGCGGACGCAACACCTTCCAGTTCTTCACCCAGGAGATGACCAATCGCGCCGAAACCTTCGTTGCGGTGGAGAAGGACTTGCGCTTGGCGTTGGAGCGCGGCGAACTGCGCCTTGTCTACCAACCCATCTTCCACATCCCTACCGGCAAGCAGGCGGGCCTCGAGGCGCTGGTGCGCTGGGAGCATCCCCAGTGGGGGCTGGTGGGTCCGGAGCGCTTCATTCCGGTGGCCGAGGAGACCGGGCTGATCCAGCCGCTGGGAACCTGGGTGTTGCGCACCGCCTGCCGCGAAGCGCTGGCCCTAGCCGATGCATCCGGCACTCCGCCGCGTTTGTCGGTCAACGTCTCCAGTCGCCAATTCCGGCTGGGATTCGACGCTGGCCTGGTCTCCGGTGTGCTGCAGGAGACCGGTTATCCCGCCGACCGGCTGGTGCTGGAGATCACCGAGTCGCTGCTCCTGGAAGAAGAGGAGCGCGTCATGTGTACCTTGACCGGATTGCGCGGGATGGGCGTGGGCCTGTCGGTGGACGACTTCGGTACCGGCTATTCGTCGCTGGGCTATCTGCGCCGCTTTCCGGTCTCGGTGCTGAAGATCGATCGCGAGTTCGTCCGCGATCTGGCCAGCGATCCCCGCGACGCCAATCTGGTGGAGGCCATCGTCGCCATTGCGCGCAGTCTGCAGCTACACGTGGTGGCAGAGGGCGTGGAGACGGAGGAACAGCTGGCGCAGCTGGCGAAGATCGGCTGCGACTACGCGCAGGGTTTCCTGCTCGGCCGCCCGGTTCCGCTGGCGTTACTGCGGGAGCCGCGCGCGCAGCCCGTTTAAGTTCATTTCGCGTATAGGTTGGCGGCTTCAGCCGGTGGCGCCAACACCCCATCGTGTAGCAATTGCTCCATGTCCGCCGCGGGAACCGGGGCCTGGATACGCCGTCCCTGCATCAGATGGCAGCCGCGCGCGGCCAACCAAGCGACCTGGGCCTGGGTCTCGACCCCGTCGGCCACCACCTCGATCCGGGTGCGCTCGGCGATGGCCAGTAGCGCCTCGGCCAACGTGCAACTGCTGGGGTCGTTGGGCAGATGGGCGACCAGGGCGGGGTCCATGGTGATGCGGTCGATGGGGTGGCGGGTGAGAAATCCCAACGCCGTGTAGCCGCTGCCGAAGCGGCTTAGCACGATAAGCACCCCCAGGTCGTGCAGGGCGTTGAGCTGCGCGATCACCGGCTGCGAGTCCTGGATTAGCAGCGCTTCGCTGACCGCGAATGCGAGCGCGTTCGCCGGCAGTTCGTGTTCCGCCAGCAGCTGTTGCAGGGACGGGAGGAACCCGGAGCGGGCCAGCTGCTGGGCACCGACCTCGATTTGGACACGGTGCAGGTCCAGTCCGGCGCGGCGCCAGCGCGCAACGTCGGCGACGGCGCGTGACAGGGTCTGGTCGGCGACGGTGCCGAACAGTCCGGCAGGTTCCAGGATCTCGACATAGTCGTTCAGCGGCGCGGGGTGCCGCGGGTCGCGCATCCAGTAGAGGCGCGCCTGCACGGCGTCGATGTGGGCGCCGGGATAGCGGCCGATAGGCTCGTAGAGCAGATGCAGCGCCTTGGATTCCAACGCGTCGCGCAGGCGGTCGCGCAGTTGCAGCTGATTTGCCACCTCCTCGGACATGGTCGGATCGTAGAGCCGGAACAGGTTGGTGCCGGCCGCCTTGGCGCGGTACATGGCGATGTCGGCGTTTTTGATCAGCGTTTGGCTGTCTTCGCCGTCGGCGGGGAAGATGGCGACGCCGCAGCTCCAGGTGACGTAGGCGCGGTACTCACCCAGCTGATAGTAGCGTCCGGCGCAGGTGAAGATCTGGTCGACCACCGCGGCGACCTCGGCCACCGCGTTGGCCGCCTCGATGAGGATGATGAATTCGTCGCCGCCCAGGCGCGCCACGGTATCGCCGCGCCGCACCCGGCTCTGCAGGCAGGTGGCGATCTCCTGCAACAGCTGGTCGCCGTAGTCGTGGCCGAAATTGTCGTTGATGGCCTTGAACCCGTCGAGGTCCAGAAATACCACTGCCGGTCGCGTTGCGCTGCGCGCCGCCTTCTCCAGTGCGAGGTTGATGCGGTCTTCGAGCATGATGCGGTTGGCGAGTCCGGTGAGTTGATCGTGGCGGGCCAGGTACTCCGCATGCTCCTTCTGATCGCGCAACGCCTGATTGGCATCGGCGAGGCGGTGGATCATGACCAGAAAGAACTTGGGCATCAGCACCAGACCGACCATCAGCCCACCGACGATCCCCGGATGCTGGAAGATCAGGCTGTCAGCAGTGGTGGCGGCAATGAACCCTGCGATGCCGACCAAGGTGGCAATGCGCAGGTAGCGTGGGCCGAAACGCAGTCCGTTGCCGATGATGATCCATAGGTAGAGCGGATAGAAACCGAGCCCGGAGAGCCCGAACAGATAGGTGGTGTAGGAGGTCCATCCCAGGTCGCCAACGATGGCCAGGTGGCGTCGCATGACGAAGTGCTGTGTGTGCCGCCGGGTCCACCCGTAATGGAACAGGCTGTAGAGCAGGTAGCCCAGACCGAAGATCAGGTGGTGGGTCTCGATCCGCGCGGCGTGGACGATGGTCAGATTGGCGGCCAGCACCAGATCCACCAGTCCCACGATGATGAGGCGCGCAATGGCCTGCGACTGCTCGTGGGAGGTCTGCTGCGAGGCCTGGAAAAAGACGTGCTCGACCACCGGACGATGGTCGGTGCGATTGACCAGGACATCGTCCAGGGTGTTGTCCGCCGGGGTGAGGGGCGGTTGAGGTTGCTGGCGCTCCTCCATGAGGTCAGCCTCTGCTGTGTGTCGCCATGAGTGGCGCTCGTTGTTTCCGGATCTTACTTGGTTAATGGTATCCCTGCTTGGGCAGGATGCGAGCCTCGGCCGCAAAATTGCGGGTGATCCCGTGGCGGTTGGCCGCCAGGTGGTGCGGTGCACAACAGACCATCAAGTCGATGACGCGCGGGACGGTGAGGTAGGTTCCAGCAGGGCCCGGCCGCCCGCTGACGGGCTAGTGGGGATTTTGCTGTCGCTGACGGGTGTCGGAGTTGCACCTGATCAGGCGCTTTCCTCGGCGCTGGTGACTTGCAGGCGTGCCCACGCGACCTCGTTGCCGCGCTGCGGTGTGCTGGGTACCAGCCGCGCGAGCAGCAGCGAGCCCCCGGCCATGACCGCCCCGGCCAGGAACACCGCGGCCGGCGATGCCAGCCACAGCAACCCGAAGGCGACGGGGATGACCACCGCCGCGATGTGGTTGATGGAAAACGCCACCCCCGCCGTCGGGGCGATGTCGGCGGGATCGGCGATCTTCTGGAAGTAGGTCTTCATGGCGATGGCCATGGCGAAGAAGAGGTGATCGACGATGTACAGCACCACCGCTACCCAGGCGGTGTCTACGAGTGCGTAGGCGGTGAAGACCACGATCAATCCGATGTACTCGAAGGTGAGCGCGCGCCGTTCGCCCCAGCGGCCGATGAGGCGCCCGATGCGTGGTGCGGCGACTAGGTTGATGGCCATGTTCACCAGGAACATGAGTGTGATCGCTGCGGCGTCGAAGCCGAACTTCTCCACCATCAGAAAGCCGGCGAAGACCACAAAGATCTGGCGCCGCGCGCCGGCCATGAAGGTGAGCGCGTAGTAGAGCCAGTAGCGGCGACGCAGGATGAGTCGCTTGTGCTGTTCCACCTGTTGGGGGAAGCGGGGGAAGAGCACCCACGCGAACAGCGCCAGCGTGGCTGTGATGCCGCCGCCCAGCAGGTAGACCCACTCCATGGGGAGTCCGCCCAGGTCCAACGCCAGATAGATGATGCCGTAGACGGTGAGCGAGGCGAGCGCGCCGGTGGCGATAAGTTTGCCCAGTACGGCGGCGGTCTCTCCCTGCTTGAGCCACTGCAGTTGCAGCGACTGGTTGACCGCTTCGTAGTAGTGGAAGCCGATGGACATCAGCAAGGCCGTGAACATCAGACCCCAGTAGCTGGGCAGCGCGCCGGTCAGAGCAGTGCCAACGCCGAGCACCAGCAACGCCAGCAGTGCCAGGGTCTGCTCGCGAAACAGCAGCAGCAGAAAGATCACCGCGAACGACAGAAAGCCGGGCACCTCGCGCAGACTCTGCAGCACACCGATGTCGGCCCCGGTGAAGGCGGCGCGCTCCACGGCGAAGTTGTTGATCAGCGCCATCCAGGTACCCAGCGACAACGGCATGGCCGCCGCCATGAGGAATAGCAGCGCCGTGGGCGTGCGCCAGCCGGATGCGGGGGTGGGATTCAAGAGGGCCTCATTAATTGCTGGGTAAATATCTCAGGTATTGATGATAGCGGCTCTGCCACCGGTCTTGGTAGAGGTGACGCGGTGGAATCTGCCGGGTCAACAGGTGATGGTGTCATAGTTGTCATACCACGATGGGGTTATTTCCCCATTTGCGATATGTCAACTAAATATAAGCTGGCCGATCAGAATCGCGCGGACGCGATCAAGGCCTAAGCCAACCCTTTCCCCGTGCCGGCGGCTGCCGTTGCCCCGGAGAGGCTTCGCGGTCATGGAGGAGTGCTTGGAACCTGTCTCACGAGCACAGGTGTGCTGAGCTGCCCGCGGCGAGGCGCCGCGGCACGCGAGGCAGGTTCGATACCGGAGGATGAAACGGTGGACAGAAAAGATATCCAAACGCGTTTGCGCGCAGCCAAGTCGGCCCATCTCCAGTGGCGAGCCAACGCCCAAGGTCTGCTCGCGGGTCTGCCCCTGGATGAGGGTAAGGTGCCCGTATCCCACAGCGATTGCCGCTTTGGCAAGTGGTATTACGGACCGGGGCAGGGGCTGGCGTCGCTCGATTCGTTCCGGGCCATCGAGGGTCCGCACGATACCTTGCACGCCGTCTACCGCCGAATCATCGAGGCGCTGTACGGCGAGGTGGAGCAACCTTCCTGGTTCGCCCGCATGTTGGGCAAGCGGGCTAAGGATGACACCGATCGCCGGCGCGAGGCCGAGCGCCTGATGCAACAGCTGGTGGCCGTCTCCGAGACGTTGCTGGCCTCGGTGGAACTCCTGGAACAGGAGCTCGCGGCGCTGAGCGATGCGCAGCTGGATAACCTCGGCAGTCGCCCAGCCACCGCTTAGGCGTCCGGCGTGACAGCCCGGGTCACGGCTCGACCGTTCCGCGCAGGTAACGCTGGCGCAGCGGCTCGGGAAACCGCTCGATGGCGTAGCGCAGCATGGTGCGCGGCATGGTCCGGTAGTGTTTCCTGAGGAACCGCTCTTCCTGCTCCCGGTCGCGGTTGCCCACTTCGCGCAGCATCCAGCCCACCGCCTTGTGAATCAGATCGTGCTCGTCGTCTAGCAGTCGTGCCGCGATGGATAGGGTCGGTCCGAATACGTCGCGGTCGACGGTATGGGCGGTGGCCAGCACGGCGATGCGCCGTTCCCACAGCGACGACGAGCCCGCCAGGGTGTCGAGCAGTCCGGCGTTGGTCTCGATGTACGGGCCTACCAGGTGTTTGGCGGAGAGATCGACCAAGTCCCAGTTGTTCACGTAGCGGGTGTTGCCGAGGTAGAGGCTGTGAATCGTGGCGCGCTGCCGGGCGTCGCCGCGCCGATGCTGCTCCACCAGGATGAGCAGCGCCAGCAGGCGTGCTTCGTGCCAGCGCGAATGCAGCAGGTCGGTGCTCTGGCTCAGGGAGAGTTCACGGTAGCGCCGGGCCAGTTGGCGCGTCTGCGGGACACGGACGCCCAGAAAGCGATCACCCGCGCCGTATTCACCGGGGGCCGTTCTGAAGTAACGCTGCAGGAACAGCGCGTCGTCTCGGTCACCCAGCCGCTTCAGCTCGGCGAGCGCGCTTTTGGCTGATAGAACGGAGCGGGGCGATGCAATGGGGGTGGGTGGCTTGCGGGCGCGGGTCAATGGCTGGTGCTCAGCAGCGGGCGCACGATGGGTGCCAGCGCTTTGCCGAGCGTGATGTGGGCCTCGGCATCCAGGTGGACACCGTCTACCGGGCTCACGCTGATCACTTCGTTGGCGTCGAAATAGGCGCAGCCGGTATCTGCCGCGACGGCCCGGAGTTCCGTCGCGAGGCCGGGGCACTTGCGCTCGCCGCCGGCGAACTTGGGCGCGATGGCGCCACGGGGAGTGCCGATGGCGGGCGGAGCGACGATGAGGATGGGAGGATGCGGCATGCCGGGCTCGATGGGGGCGCTGCGAATCGTATTGATCAGTGCCACCGTACCCTGTGCCGAGTGCCAGGCGTTGTGCGGGTGCATGGACTGGAAGTCGTTGGTACCCAGCATCAGGATAACGAGCGCCAGGGGTGAGTGGATTTCGATGCGCTGCGCCAGTCCGTCGATCCCCTTGCGTCCCGGTTTGAAGGGATCGTCCCACACCGTGCGTCGCCCGTTGAGACAATCCTCGATCACCCGGACCGCATCACCGTGGGCGCTGAGTTCCAATTCCAGCACCCCGGGCCAGCGCACGTGAAATGGGTGCCGTTGACGGGTATCAGGGATGATGCCCCAGGAGAGCGAATCGCCGAAGACCAGAATTTGTCGCATAGGATGAGCGATGTACCTCTCTCCGCGTCAGTGGCGGTTGCGTTCGGTGTGGGCGCGCTGTGCGGCCGCCCGGCGTTCCCATTCGGACCTCCGGGGTGATCGGTGCGCGTCGAAACGGATCAGGGAGCGCCGATCGTGAAGCCCGCGGCGCGGCCGAAGCCGGCGATCGGTGCCGTAGTAGCCAGGCTCGACGATCAGCTCGACGCCGCAACCGAACGATTGTTGCGCCGACACGGGGTCGCTGCTTTCGACGACGATAGCGAGTGCCGCCAGATATCGTTCGGCATGGTGGCGCAGCGCGAAAGGCCCTTTGATGCCCAGGGGATTTTCCACATACCATCCCTGGCCGAGGATGTGGAAGATGTCCGCCGGATGAAATTGTTTGATCGCCATCGTGACGCCCTCCTGTGCACCTGCGTGGCGTTTATTGGTATTCAGGGACAAATCAGTATGAAGGCTAGCAGTCGATGCCAGTACCTGCCAGTTGCTGCGGATTTCGTTGCCGGGCGCGCCGGCGCAGGGAAGGCATGGTGAACCGCGAGGGTGTCGGCGGATTAGCGGATCAGGAACTGCCGTTCAAACTCGTCGGCCGGTACCGGCTTGCTGATCAGGTAACCCTGGATGTAGTCGCATCCCAGTCGCTTGAGTAGTTCGCGCTGGTCGTCCGTTTCAACGCCTTCCGCTGTGACGCGCAGGCGTAGGCCGTGGGCCAGTGCGATGATGCCGGAGATAATCGATTCGTCGTCTTCGTTGTCCACTGCCTCCATGACGAAGCTGCGGTCGATCTTCAGTTTGTGAATGGGGAAACGCCGCAGATAACTCAACGACGAGTAACCGGTCCCAAAATCGTCGATAGCGATACCGAACCCCGCGTCCTGCATCTGGGTAAGCGCCCTGATGGCCGATTCGGCTTGCCGCATAACGGTGGTTTCGGTGATTTCGAGCTCCACCCAACGCCTGTCGACGCCGCTGGCTTCGATCAGTCGGGAAATGTGTTCACCGATATCGTCTTGGTCCAATTGCCGGCCGGAGACGTTGACAGCCACCTGGAAGGGGTGGTGACCTTTGTCCATCCAGTGTTTGAGCTGCTGGCACGCGGTGGCCAGGACCCAATCCCCCAATGGGCTGATGAATCCGGTCTCTTCGGCCAGCGGTATGAAGTCGCTGGGTGGAACCAGGCCGCGTTTGGGATGGTGCCAGCGCACCAACGCCTCCGCACCGATGAGCGACCCGTCGGCAAGGCTGATCTGCGGCTGATAGTGCAGCACCATTTCGTTGCGTTCGATCGCTCCACGCAACGCGCTCTCCAGCTCCAGGCGATTGGTGATGGCGGCATCCATCCCGCTTTGGTAGTAGCAGTAGTGGTTACCCTTTTCCTTCGCCTTGTACATGGCCGTATCGGCGTGCTTGATCAGCGTGGTGCTGTCCGTGCCGTCGCGTGGGCAGATCGAAATGCCGATGGAGGGCGTGACGTAGACCTCCGTTCCGAGGAAACTGAACGGTTGCGCGAATCGCTCCAATAGTTTCTGCGCCACGCGGCCTGCCGAACCGGCGTCGGTCATCTCGGTCAGCAAGATGGCGAACTCGTCGCCACCGAGGCGGGCGACGAGGTCGTTGCCGCGGACGCAACGCGTGACACGGTCGGCCGCGGCTTTGAGCAGCATATCGCCGGTATCGTGACCGTAGCTGTCGTTGACGAGCTTGAAGCGGTCGAGATCGACGTAGAGCAGCGCCGACGTACGCCCGGCCGTCGTCGCGGCGATGGTTGCATCGAGCCGCTCGACCAGAGAGGTCCGGTTGGCGAGCCCGGTGAGCGCGTCGTGAGCCGCCAGGTGGCGGGCGTGCAATTTTGCGCGATTGGTTTCCAGAAGGCGGTCGATTCGCTGTTTCAAGAGTTGAAACACGATTGGCTTGCCGATCATGTCGGTGGCACCGACCGTCATTGCGCGCTCAATGGAGTCGTTGTCCTCCAGCGCGGTCACGATCAAGATTGGAATGTTCTGAAGTGCGGGCCGGCGTCGCAGTTCGGCGCAGACGTCGAAACCGGACACCCCGGGCATGAGGGCGTCCAGAAGTATCAGGTCCGGCGTTGTGCGCTCGACGAATTCCAGCACCTGATGGCCGTTCTCAGATTCGTAAACGCGGTATCCGCTGCTCTGTAGCATGCTGCTCAACGCAGCCCGGATGGCGCGATCGTCGTCGGCGATGAGCACTCGCTGTCCGGTGATTGGTGCCACATCAACATTGGCGCTGTCGGTTGTATTTCCCACGACGTTTCGCAGGTCGGATCGCGCCTCGCTGAAGGCGAGTCGAATCTTGTCGAGAAGCTGCCGCAGACTCACCGCATCGTTGCTGTGCGCTGCGTATTCCAGCTCGCGGCAGTGGTGTGCCAGTTTGGTGGCTCCAAGTGTCGATGCGCTGCCTTTCACGGTGTGCGCCACCTGCGCTACGGTAGTGCTGTCGGACTGTTCGATCGCTCGAACGAGCTTTTCGAGGTACAGCGGCATATCCTCTACGAATACGTCTACGATCTCTTCGAAACCGCTACCGAGCGCGTCGCGCGCCTCACCGAAAACGCTTTGATCGAGCGCTCCCGTGGTGGCAGCCGCGGATGCGTTGTGCCTCGATGCCCACTTGCGCAGTTTCTGCTGCAATCCCTGCAGGCGTATCGGTTTGCCGAGCACGTCGTCCATGCCGACCTGGGTACATTGCCTGATTTCCTCGGTTCCAACGGTGGCCGTCAGGGCGACAATGGGAACCCGCCGGGTTCCACGCTCCAGCGAGCGAATCTGACGAGTTGCGGTGTAGCCGTCCATTACCGGCATCTGGCAATCCATGAACACGACGTCGTACTGATTGCGCGATACTTTGTCGATGGCTTCCGTTCCGTCGCCGGCGATGTCCACATGACAGCCTAGCCGTTCCAATAGCCCGCTGGCCACCCGCTGATTTGCACGATTGTCCTCGACAACCAATACCCGGCATCCCAGATATCCTTCCGACCGTTCACCCGCTGCAATGCGCTCGCCGCCCACCGACTGATCAAGTTGCGCAACCGTAATCAGGCACTCGTGCAGGCGAGACTCGGTAATCGGTTTCAGCAGATACCCCGACGCGCCGGCCATGCGGATTTCGCTGCGCCCGTCACGTTCTCTCCCCGTCATCAGGATTGCACGCACGGTGTCGAAATGAGATTCGGTGCGAATGGAACGAAGCAGCGAGTCACCGCTCACTATAGGCATGGACTTGTCGATAATAACAATGTCGATGGGGCGGCCGGAGTTGTGCGCGACGGTGAGTTTCTCCATGGCCTCGACGCCGTTGGGCGCGGTTGAGCACGCCATTCCCCACGCGTGCGCGATCCTGGCCAGCGAGCGGCGCATCATCTCATTGTCGTCGACAATGAGAAGACGCAGGCCTTCCAATTTGGGCTCGTACGCATCTTCCCCGCCGGCAGCCGACATCTGCGTTTCTTCGAGTGGTATCAAGACTGTGAAGGTGCTCCCTTGTCCGGGAATGCTTCGCAAGGAGATTTCGCCACCCAGCAGATCGACCAATTGCCGACAGATGGCTAACCCGAGACCGGATCCCCCGTACTCGCGCGTCGTCGAGCTGTCTGCTTGAGCAAACGACTCAAAGATTCTCGCTTGCGCCTCCTCAGCAATACCTATACCGGTATCCCTGACCGATATTCTCAAGCTCCTTGGCGACGGATTCCCGACATGGATGCCAACACCAACTTCGATCTCACCGGCGTGGGTAAACTTGATGGCGTTGTTGACGAGATTGATAAGAATCTGCCTCAGGCGATTGCCGTCGGCGTTAATCGTTTGAGGAACGTTGACATCCACAAAATAGGCAAGATCGAGATCCTTCTGGCGGGCCTGCTCGCCTACGATCTCCAATACGTCGTCAAGCAGCGAAGCCAGTTCGAATTCGAAATTCTCGATTTCCATCACTCCCGATTCGATGCGGGAGAAATCGAGGATATCGTTGATCAATGCGAGCAGCGATTCACCGGACGTGCGCGCGATCTCGAGGTATTCGCGCTGCTTGGAAGACAAGCCCATCCCGCCAAGCAGTTCCAGCATACCCAGCACGCCGTTCAATGGCGTGCGGATTTCATGGCTGACGTTTGCTGCGAACTCTCCTTTGACGCGGGCTGATTCAAGCGCGATGTCGCGCGCCGTCTCCAGTTCCCGTTCGCGCGCCTCCAACGTCGACATCATTGCATTGAACGACTCCTCCATGACGGTAATTTCGTGGGGCCCCGCAATCTTGGCGCGTAGTCCTTTTTCGCCAGATTGAGCGCGTTGCATGGTGTCCGCAAGCGCCGTGACCGGTCGGGTAATTCTTCTCGACAGAAACATTACGGTCACCAGCAGAAGAACGGCGGCCGCCAAGCTTACGCCGAGGTTTACGCTATAGATGAGCTGGGCCGACTGCCGGAGTTGTTCTTTCGAGATCTTAACCAACACTAGGCCGAGATTCTCGGCAGTGGCCGGGTTGGGGTTGAAGGGCGCTTCGTTGTTGTCGTTGCTTACCATGACGGGAGCGCTCATGAGCCACGCATCGCCGACATCGATCAGTCGCGTTCGTTTGACGTTTTCTACAGGTGGAATCGTGGTCGATGTGAGGTCGCCTTTGGAACTCAGCACGCTGCCGTCGCGCTCGTAGATGGCGACTCCTTTCACGGAAGGAAAACGCATGGTGGCTTCGATTCCAACCCTGGCGTTGTCAACACTCGCGTAAATCAACCCGAGTACGCTCTGGTCTGCGAACGCTTGGGTCACCTGACGTCCTTGGTCTAGCAGGGAGTCGCGGACAAGTCTCTCGGATACGATGGCGGTAACCAACGAGGTGACCAGCGCCATCAACCCGATACCTAAGCAGATGAATATCGCCAGCTGTGATCCGAACCGAAGTTTTCTGGTGACACGTTTCATGGATAAATATTTATCTGGCCGGAAAAGTCAGTTGTACTTCGTTGTTGTTGGAAAAATCGATATCCAAACCCAGGTGTTCCGCCGTGCGAATGTTGACGGCGGTTCTAACTGCACGCAGCGGTTGGATCGCAGCGACGGGTGGAATCTCGTCGACGAGGTCATTGACCAGATTGCCCAATTGATGCCCCAGGCCTTGATTGTCGGGAAACAGTGAAAACAATGCTCCGCGGCTTACGTGATTGGGGTTGGAGGAAAAGACGATCACGTCGTCGCGCCAGGCTTGTTCCAAAATGTAGGGTACTAGCGCTTTTTCATCCAGCAGCGAATTATCGCGCATAAGCCACAGGGCCGCGTTGTCGGAGATACCAGTGCTAAAGAGCGTTTTGTATTGACTCGCCGCCTCTTGCAGATCCGCTGCGGGCAATGTGTCCAGTTTCAATCCAAGCTGTTTGGCCGCGTTCGTCGCCAGCTCGATCAGGTAGTTGTGAGTGCCGGGTTGATAGACCACAAGTACTTTTTTCACTTTGGGAGCGAACAAGCGGAGCTTTTTTAGCAACAATTGCGGATCAGGCGTCAACGAGACTCCAATTGTGGAGTCATTGTACTTCGCGGGATTGAGGATTACCGCTCCTACAATGGGCGGCTCAGGTAGTGCGAGGAGCTTCGCTATTTGTATGCTCCGTCCCCCTAAAGCGATGACCCTGTCGTGACTAGGGATGGAGTGTTTCAAAGCATCTATATTGGGGTTTGGAGGCAACGGTACACGGTTGACCGGTAGCTTTGATGTTTCCTGAACCCCCCGCATGATATCTTCGAATATCGATGCATAGGGTTCCGCAAGGACAGGATAGAGAATACGGAGGTGGCGATCATCGGCGGCTGATGTGAGCGAAGTATGACCCACAACTAGCAAAATAAGCACGATACGGAAAACGATCGACGCGCCGAAGAACTTCCGTTTTGGAAGTGTTGACATCCTGTGAGTCCGTTCTTTTCCTGGTCTTCTGAAAATCTCAGAGAGGGAGCTGGACCTCGATGGCTGCGCTCCTCCCTGCTAGCGGCAGATCGTCTGCGATGTAGCCGGGAGCCAAAGAGGGTTCCCTCAGATCCGCATCTAGGAGATTCTTGACGATAAACGCCAGCCCCCACCCCTTGGACGACGTGTGCCGCAACGTAATATCGACGCTGGTGTAATCGTCGATCTTTGGTCTCGTGTCGCCAGCTGCACGTTCGCGATCGGCGACATAGTTGATTTGGGTGTCGAAATTCCACTCGGGAGCGAAGCGCCAATCGCCGCGCACATAGAGCTGATGTCCGGGGGCGTAACCGGCATCGGTGTCGGTCGCCTCATCCTTGGAGCGCTGCCAGGCGAAGTTGCCGCGAAGAGTGAACTCGCGTGACACTTTCCAAAGCAACTCGTACTCGAAACCGTACCCGTCCTGTTCCCCCGTGTTTTGCGCAGTGGATGTGGTGCCCGACAAATCGGGGACGAAGCGAATGATGTCCTGCCAGCGATACGCGAAGACGTTGAAGCCCATGTGAAGATCGGGGGTAGGTCGATAGTCGAAGGCGACCTCGAAAGTGTCGATGGTTTCGGGGTCCAGCTCAGGATTGCCGATGGCCACCGGATTGTTGATGTTGAACTGTTCGGCAAATGAAGGTGGGCGGAATGCGCGCCCATAGAGGACTTTCGTCGTCCATGCAAGATTGGTATTCCATACCAAGGCAAGACGGGGATTGATGGTGTCGCCGAAATCGGAGTAGTTGTCGTAGCGTACACCTGTAGTCAGCTTCCAATCGGGAGAAAACCCCCATTCATCCTGAAGCCAGGTATACCAGATGTCTCGGGAGTGCGGTTGAATGAACGGTGCGGTGTCTGTGACATCTGTAAGTCCGCCCAATGAAATGGGTATTCCTCCAGGGCCAAGAGAGTAGTTCTTGGTTTCCTTCACTTTGTACATATCGGACAGCGTGTAGCCACCGCCGATTTGTATCCGGTGATCGGGAGACCCTTTATACGTGCCTGCCGCACTGAGCCGCCAATGGCGCTCGTAGACGTACGGATTGCCGATTACTCCTTCGGGGAAAGCGCTTCCTCCGAGCAAAGTAAAATCAGCTCCTGGAGGTAGGAGCGTAAGATCGCTTTTTACGCTGACATCGAATAGGCTAGCTTGAGCGCTGAACTCCCAATCGTCGGCAAAATCCCGGTTGTCGTACGTGACGTCGGCGTTAAACCGATGTGAGTTAGCTTCGCCTTCTGGATCGAGTGCCTGATTACCGCCTGCGCCGGTTTCTCCGTCTGCTCGAATCTGAAGTCCAAAGCGTATGCGCCAATTTTCCCTGAGAAAGTCAGTGCGGATGTCTAGGTTTCTACGACCAAGGTTGACCGGGCCCGGGGCAAGCGAAGCAGACGTTCCTAGGAGATTATCGAAATACGATTGGGTATCTGCGGAGACCTCTTCCTCTTGCCCGTCGGTGGTGTGTATCTCTATGCCAATTGCGGATTGCCAAGTGCTCAGGCGACCGCCCCACAATAGCCAGGCATCGGCGGTGTGAAAATACCCTAGACGGCCACCGGCTTGGGGTTCGCGGATATCATCCGCCGACTTTGTAATTACATTGATGACTCCAGCGAACGCATCTGCCCCGTATACAGCTGATCCGGGTCCGCGAATGACCTCGATTCGCTCGATCATTTTTACTGGCATGCCTGCCCAGGCCTGGCCACGATTGCCGGCGAAGACATTGGTCTGCGGGGTGCCATTGACTAGCAACAGAACCTGTGGGTTGACATCCGATCCGGCGTGAATTCCACGTATCGTGTAGACAGGATTGTAGCCTGCTGCGGATACGGAAACGTGCAGTCCTGGTACCGTCTCCAAAACCTGATCCAGGTCGGTTGCACCCATAGCTTCAATATCTTCGGCTGTAATAACGCTGGCTACGGACGGTGCTAAAGATATTGGCTGGCGATATCCGGTCGCTATTGAAACAAACTCTTCTGTTCCGAAGGAACGCAGCAATTCCTCGTCTTCGCCTCCAGCAGCCAAAGACGCGGACGAGGTAACTACAGCTACTGCAATCCAGGTAGCCCGAGATAGTGTTTTCATAGCCATTTGCGAATTGGTGGGCCAGAGTACTCAAGGTGATTGCAGGCGATTGGAAAAAATGTGCCTGCGGGTTGCTCTTCGGAGTCTAGATAACATGGAATCATTCCCGCTAAAAAAACCGGATACGCCATTAAATAATACTCGCGAGCGGACAAACCGATGTCCGCGCAGATTGCTGCAGTGAGTCCTGCGTAGTTCAGCCTTAATCTGTATCTCGATTCCTTGCTGACTTGCTCAATATTAAAGGCAAGCCGCACGGTCGGAAATCGATCCTGTTGATACTCTTCCAAAATGTGCATCATGTGTTCGATGCGCTCATCGTTGCTAACTATGGGTCGTCCGAAACCAGGTAGTCCACGTCGCGTACGAATCTCTGAAGATACGATCGATGCAACCGACTCGCCTATCTCGAAACGCTTCCGAGCGTTGGTAAGAAATCCGTAGGCGCGAAGATCCGCACGTCGGCCGTAGATCGTGGCTTCAGAGACGGCGAGTGCAGCACTGATCCCTAGCGCGCCCGTGCTTCGGGTGGTCCCCGCAAGTGAAGCGACTCTGTTGTTCCATATTCTCGGATCCGGGTAGTTGGTCTGCAGCCACATCAATTCGATAAGACGTACAACATCGGGCGGCAATTCGCGTCCGGTTACGGCAAACACGTAGAGAGACAACCAAGTGTTGTTGCCGAGCTCCTCATGGAGATCTTTTCCGCGAAAAATTACCCGCTCTCCGGGGAAACATTTCCCCATTCGGGTCCTCCATCGGCCTTCGCTCTTGATGAGGCGGTTAGGTCCTTTCATCGTTTTGTTCCACGTCGTCCAGCAGTTCCAAGCCATCTCGATAAAACGGGTAGCTACGCCATCCCTTCTCTTGCTGCTCCAACGCGTGAGCCCCCGCACCCGGCAGTCGCAATATGAGATACAGCATTTCCGCCTGCTGGGCATCGAATCCGAGATCACACAGCGCC
>JBNKCG010000015.1:0-8671 GCA_050287605.1 Gammaproteobacteria bacterium
GCCCCTCAGCGAACAGGATGTCGAAGGCCACCGTGCTCTTGCCGGAACCGGAGATGCCGGTGATGACCGTGAACTTCTCCTTGGGGATGGCGACGTCGATGTTGCGCAGGTTGTGCTCGCGGGCGTTGTGGATCTGGATGACGCGGTCTGCCTGACGAGCCGGTTTGCGTGCCGGTTCGCCGGCGGCCGGGGTGCTTCTGCCGAGCTTGGCTGCCGTCTTCAGCGTCTGGCGATACTCGCGCAGCGCCCGCCCGGTGTGGGAGCGCTTCGCCTTGATCGCCGCCTGGGGCGTGCCTTCGAAGACGATCTCGCCGCCCGCATCGCCGCCCTCGGGGCCCAGGTCGATGAGCCACTCCGCGGCGTTGATGACGTCCAGGTTGTGTTCGATCACCAGCAGCGAGTGGCCCTCGTCCAGCAGGCGCCGGAAGGCATCCAGCAGCTTGGCGATGTCGGCGAAGTGCAGGCCGGTGGTGGGCTCGTCGAACAGGAACAGCGTGGTGCCTTCGCGGCGGGCAGCGCGCTTGGCCAGGTGGCCCGCCAGCTTGAGGCGCTGCGCTTCGCCGCCCGAGAGGGTGGGCACCGGCTGACCCAGTTGCAGGTAGCCCAGTCCCACCGCCTCCAGCGGTTCCAGCGCCTTGTGTACCGCCGGCTGGTCGGCGAAGAAGGCGACCGCCTCGGTGACGGTGAGCGCCAGCACGTCGGCCATGCTCTTGCCGTCCACCGTCACCTCCAGCACCTCGGGGCGGTAGCGTTTGCCGTCGCAGTCCGGGCAGCGCAGGTAGACGTCGCTCAGGAACTGCATCTCCACGTGCTCGAAGCCGGTGCCGCTGCAGGTGGGGCAGCGGCCGGTGCCGGAATTGAAGCTGAAGGTACCGGCGCTGTAGCCGCGCTCGATGGCGCGCGGTTCGGCGGCGAACAGCTTGCGGATCGGGTCCAGCGCGCCCACGTAGCTGGCGGGGTTGGAGCGGGTGGTTTTGCCGATGGGGGACTGGTCCACCATCACCACGTCGGCGATGGTCTCCTGGCCGTGCAGGCCGGCGTGGGCGCCCGGCGCCTCGGTGGGGCGGCCCAGGTGTTTGCACAGGGCGCGGTAGAGCACCTCTTCCACCAGGGTCGATTTGCCGGAGCCGCTGACACCGGTGATGCACACCAGCCGTCCCAGCGGCACGCGCAGATCGATGCCCTTGAGGTTCTGGGCGGCGGCGCCGCTCACGGTGAGGGTTTTTTTAAAGGGGTCAGAGCCCTTTTCTGCCGCTTTCGTTGCGGATCGGGATTGCGGAGAAGAAAAGGGCTCTGACCCCTTTAAAAAATCCCCGCGCAGGTAGCGCGCGGTGAGCGAGGCGCGCGAGCGCAGCAACTGTTTGGGGGTGCCGAAGCAGACCACCTCGCCGCCGTATTCGCCCGGCCCCGGCCCCATGTCGATGAGGCGGTCGGCGGCGAGCATGATCTGGGGATCGTGTTCCACCACCACCAGCGAGTTGCCGGCATCGCGCAGCCGGTGCAGCACGCCGATCACCCGCTCCATGTCGCGCGGGTGCAGGCCGATGCTGGGCTCGTCCAGCACGAACAAGGTGTTGACCAGCGAGGTGCCGAGGGCGGTGGTGAGGTTGATGCGCTGTACCTCGCCGCCGCTCAGGGTGCGCGACTGGCGGTCGAGCGTGAGGTAGCCCAGGCCCACCTCTTCCAGGTAGCGCAGACGCGAGCGGATCTCGCCCAGCAGCAGCTCGGTGGCTTCGTCCAGGGGGCGCGGCAGGCGCAGGGTGTCGAAGAAGCGGCGGCAGCGCTCCAGGGGCAGGTTCATGACGTCGTGAAGGGTGAGCCCCGGCAACTCCGCCAGCGTCGCTTCCGGATAGCGGAAGCTGTGGGCGCGGAAGCGCTGCGCCGCGGGTAGCACGGCGTCCGCCTCCGCTTGGCTGCCGATGCGCCAGTCGAGCGCCTCGGGCTTGAGGCGCGCGCCGTGGCAGGCCTTGCAGCGGTCGTAGGAGCGGTACTTGGAGAGCAGCACGCGGATGTGCATGCGGTAGCTCTTGCTCTCCAGCCAGTCGAAGAAGCGCCGCGCGCCGTACCAGACGCCGTCGTCCCAACTCCCTTCGCCCTCGATCACCCAGCGCTGCTGCACCGCGTCCAGTTCGCGCCACGGTGTGTTGAACGGGATCTTGCGGCGTTTGGCGAAGCGCATCAGGTCGTCCTGGCATTCGCGATAACTCTCGGTCTGCCAGGGTTTGACCGCGCCCTCGGCGAGACTCTTGCCGGCGTCGGGGATCACCAGCCCGTAGTCGATGCCCATGGTGCGGCCGAAGCCGCGGCAGGTCTCGCAGGCGCCCAGGGGCGAGTTGAAGGAGAAGTGGTTGGGAATGGGTTCGGCGTAGTCGATGTCGCAGGCCGGGCAGTGCAAGGCGGCGGAGTAAGGGAGCGCGGGCTGTGCCTCGCCGCCGTCGTCGAGCGGGAAGACTTCCACGTGGCCGCGGCCGTGATGGAGAGCCGTCTCCAGGTCCTCGATCAGCCGGTCGCGGCGCGATGGTTCGAGACGCAGGCGGTCCTGCACCACCCACAGCGTGGCGTCGCGTTCGGCGTGAATGCGCGTGTAGCCCTGTGCCTCCAGGTTCTTCAGCACCTCGTCGCGGCTGAAGTTGGCTGGGATGCGGATGGGGAAGGTGACGACGGCGCGCTGTCCGGTATGGGCGGCGAACAACTGATCAGCGATGGTGTCGGGGGTGTCGCGCACCACCGGTCGGCCGCAGCCGTGGCAATAGAGCTTGGCGGTGCGCGCGAACAGCAGCTTCAGGTGGTCGTTGAGCTCGGTCATCGTCCCCACCGTGGAGCGCGAGGTGCGCACCGGGTTGGTCTGGTCGATGGCGATGGCCGGCGGGATGCCCTCGATGGCCTCCACCTGGGGCTTGTCCATGCGGTCGAGGAACTGGCGCGCGTAGGGCGAGAAGGTCTCCACGTAGCGGCGCTGGCCCTCGGCGTAGAGGGTGTCGAAGGCGAGCGAGGATTTGCCCGAGCCGCTCACCCCGGTGACCACGATCAGTTCGTTGAGCGGCAGCTCCAGGTCAAGGTTTTTCAGGTTGTTCTGGCGGGCGCCGCGGATGCGGAGGACTTCTTGTTTCATGGAGTTCCTGGACAGTACTTGGAGCGCGAAACTATAGCAGGCGGATCGGAAATGCGGACAACCGGGTGTGGATGCCGCTGGCCTAGGCGTTAGGCTACTCCTGACGAACATGGGTGTCGGCCGCGTGATGGGATGGCGATTGGCATTGGGCGTAGGCGCCGCAGTTCGCCATTGACATCGGCGTGCAATGGGTTGAACTTCTTGGCTCAAGAAGAGGACATCGCGCATGAACTCGTCGATACGCCGCTACGCCGCCAACCTGCTGGCCGCGATCGCGCTGGGGCTGACCGCCTCGGCCAGCGCCTGGGAGCTGTCGGGGACCAAGACCATCACCCTGCACGCTAGGGATGGTGGCAAGGTGCCGATCGGCAGCGTTGACTTCGTGCCGGCCGGCGAACGCGTTTCCTTCGCCGTCCAGCTGGACCCGAGGCGTTTCAAGGACTTCTTCCTATCGATGCGCGAGTTCAAGTGCGTACCCGGCACGGGCGAGGTGCATTGCCACGTCCCTTATCCCTACGACAATCCCGCCACCGTGACCGCTACCGATCTGGCATGGCTGGAGCACGCGTTGATCTTTCTTTACAACGTGCCGCGCGACTACGGCGCCAAACTGCGCAACGGGCTGTACTACCGTTTTGAGGTGACCGATGCCGGTCTCATTGGCAAGCCGCAGGCGATCGACCTGAACCTGATCGCCGCGCCGCCCGAGGATTCCTCGCGGCCGCCTTTCAATGCCGAGGAGCGCGTGGACATCGATCCGGACGCACGCTGGTTCAACCAGCTGACGATCGACTGATCCTTGTTCGCTCTGTGGGCGGCGGTGATCGGTGGGCTGGTATCCACACGAAGAACGGGGTGCGAGCCGCGCGCCGCCGGCGCCCGGGCAAGGTCGTTAAGCCCCATGCAATCAGCCCGCGCACGCCGTGTCGTGGTTTCGGGAGTTGCTAACCAGCCCTAACAACGATGCAACAGGACTCCGTTCCCGACAACAATCAACCGGCACCCCACCGGCGGCTGGCCGCCCTGAGCCTGATCGCCCTCGGCGTCGTGTACGGCGACATCGGCACCAGCTCGTAGGGCGCAATAACCAAAGGGCATTGCGCCGTATGTCTGATAGTCGATCATACGCCATCGCTAGTTGAATTAATTTATGGTGGGTACGTGGCTACTGGGTGATCCTAGTTGTTCCGCTAGTTATTCCGGCACACTCTGCATCACGGGAGCGTCATATGAATCGAATTACGGGCGGATGCCTGTGCGGAAGAGTCCGATTCGAGGCGACGGGAAGGCCGTACCGAGTCGGTATTTGCCACTGCCTAGACTGCCGCAAACACCATGGAGCGCTCTTTCACGCCTCCGCAATCTTCCCCCAGGAGGCGGTAGCTATCGATGGCGAGACCCATGTCTACTTGGGGCGCCACTTTTGTCCTCACTGCGGCTCGACGGTGTTTGGCCATAGTGAGGATGAGATTGAACTGAACCTCGGGTCCATGGATGCCCCTGACCAGTTCACGCCTACCTACGAACTCTGGACCATTCGTCGTGAGTCTTGGTTGCCTCGATTTCCAACCATTCGTCTGTACGACCGCGATCGCCTGAACCCCGGACGCACGGAACCGTGAGTCACTGGAACGCGCGGTATACCTGTCACGCTCGATGGCGCCCTAGATAACTGGGGTCATTCATCTTGCCTGTGGTGAAAATCCGGACCAAGAAGATCTTGATCTTGGATTTACACCGGTTTCCGGTTTTGACGTTCCCTCCCGTCGGCAGCGCCGAGCAACACAGGGAACCCCTCGTTAGAGGGGCGCGGCCGTTGGGTGCTTATTCTTTTGCTGATAGTGCGGTTACACCGCGGGTGGATTGAATGCGGCGGGTCAGTCCCCGCGGCCGAGTATCTTTGTTCACCACCGCGATAAATGGGGGTACTCGTTCAGGATACTTGCGGTGAGATCCGCGCTTGCCAGAAGTGCCGTGATTGTGACCCGGGGGGTGTAAAGTCTGTTCGTAGAATTCACCCCGTTTCGCGGTAGTGTTCGCCCGTTCACAACTCGTCGAGGTTAGTCATCGCCGTCACCGTCCCCTGAATCCGGAAATGTGGTGACCTTGTTCCTCCAGTCTTGGCCCTGATAGTTGAAAGGATTGAGCTTACGGCTAGTGTTAGCCTTCATGGGCGCGTTCTGATGCGGGCTATGGGTAATCGCCGGTCTTGCCTCGGAAGATTTTTGACCGCAACTGCCGTTAAGTATCGCGATAACCTTGAACGTATTGTTGGACTCGTTGGATTCCTTAACTTGGCCGTTCTTGTCGATCTTAAGCGTCAGCGCATGTTTGCCCGGTCCAATATCGAGCAAATCTGAAACCACAACCGACGCCTTGCCGGACACTGATGCAAACTGCCGTGAGATCAACTTACCGTCGCTGCTGTCGGACCATTGCGTAATAAACGCACCCGCCGAGTCGGGACCGATGTTCCGTATTACATGATCGAACCGAAAACGGCACCGATTGTTGATCTTGGCCTCGGCTTGATCGGCCATTAGCAAGACCGACGAATTCCATACAACCGATTTGGTACCGTTGATCCTGACTCGGGTAGCGCTGGTAAGATCGGGACCTGAAGCTTGGGGAATTGATCCCGTCGGTTTGACCGATCCTTCAGCCGGCAATGGGTGCTTCCGGGTATTCTCTGCCGGCGCTTGCCCGAATCCACCGGTCGCCGGAGCCGTTGATGTCTCCGGGTGTTGTGCGCGAGTTGGGACCGCATCCTCGGTGGTCAAAACGAGCGCAGACACCGGCGGCACAACGGAAAACGACGCTGCAAAGGTCAACAGTGACCAAAGCATGATAGGACGCTTTTGTTTGTACATGCTGCGCTCCTTTATCTATTGGAAACGGATTTTTCCTTGTGCCTGCAAACAACCGGGGTCGGGTCGGAATGCAAGGACCCTGCTGTGCGGTACTTCACAGGCCTCGTCTATCCAGTGTGTCGCCTGGCGTGCGATGCCGGTTCAACCCAAGGCAGATGTATAGTTTGAGTCGTCCGGTACTCGCCTGCGGGAACACTGCCAATCCTGGGACCGCTATCGCCATCGGTTCCGCAGTGCCAACGACGCGGGGTTGTTGCCCGTTGCCACCGTCCCGGCCGCAGTCAACCCACCGTTGACACCGATGTGGAACACCGAGATGTTGGAATCATTGTTGTTCGTCACGTAGACATATTCCCCGGAAGCGTCGATTGTGACGCTCCAGGGGCCGTTGCCGGTTGCGACCGATGGTATGCTCATCGGCGTCAGCGTGCCGTCGCTGCCGACACTGAATTGCGACACGCTGTCGTCGCCGAAGTTAGCGACGTAGACGTAGCCGCCAGAGGGGTGCACAGCGATCCCGCGCGGATTCAACCCCGCCAGTGCCGTGCCTGGAGTCATGGGCGACAGCTTGCCTGAGGAGGAGTCAATCCAGTACTGAGTGATTCTCTTGGCGCTGTAGTTCGTCGCATAGAGATACCGGCCGGAGGGATCGACGGCAATGCCCTGGGGGGAACCCGAGGTTGTCACCGTCTGTGGCGTCAGCGGCGAGAGCGCGCCGTTTGCCTCGATGATAAATTGCGAGAGGGTGGTTCCGCTCAAGTCCCCGACGTAGGCGAAGTGGCCGGTAGGATCGATGGCCATGGCAGACGGTGCCGCGCCCGCGGAAACAACGGGTAGGCTCGAAGCAGTTAGAGCACCATCGGCGCCCACGTTAAAAGCCCGGACTCCGGCGACGATATCCACCGCGTAGACGTACTGGCCGCCGGGATGGGCGACAATGCTGCTCGGCCACGTACCGGCCGCGACGGCGGCTGACGCCATGGCACCAAGTTCACCGTTGGCGGAGACAGTGAACTGGGAAATCGACCCGTCAGTGGCATTGAGGACGTAGGCGTACTTGCTCGACGGGTGAACGACGGCTTGGACACCGCCCAATCCGGCCGCCACGGTGTCGGGAGACAGAGACGACAATGCGCCACTGTTCCCCACGGTAAACTGCGACACCGTACTGTCGCCGCCGTTTACCGCGTACGCGGACACCGACACCGGCGTCAATGCACTGCCCCGTGTCATCGCCACGCCCAAGGTCACCGAAGAAGGGGCTGGAACATCCCTGGGGGTCAACAGCGACAGTTCACCGTCGGCGCCGATTTCGTACTGCGCAAAGGCGCCCGTCGTAGTCCCCAAACCGGCGGCGTACAGGTGCTCTCCCTGCGGATCGACCGTCAGAACCATTGGATGAGGGAAGCTGGCCGCGTAGGGAATCGCAAGCGGAGACAGCGATCCGTCGGTGCCGACGGCATACTGGAATATCGCACCGTGCGCGCTATCAGCAGCGTAGACGAACCGCCCGGACGGATCGACTGCGACGTCCATGACCTCCGCGTTCGCCGCCACCGTGGTAGTAGTGATGGGGTTCAACGCGCCGTCGGCGCCGATCCGGAATTGGGAAAGACTGCTGTCGAGGCGATTCGCCACGTACGCATAGCGGCCGCTGGAATCAATCGCGATGGCGATGGCGCCTGCGCCAGCCGCCACACTGGGCGTCCCCATGGAAGCAAGCGAGCCTCCCGGATTAGCGTAGTATTGCGATACCGTGCCCATGCCGGTGTTCGCAACGTAGACATAGTCTCCGGAAGGATGAATGGCGATGCGCGTGGGCGCCTGTTCCGTTGCCACCGACGCCGGATACATGGCTGTCAGGCGGCCGTCGGAACCGATGTTGAACTGCTGGACGAAATTGGATCCCGTGAAGGTCAGGTATAGGTAGCGACCGGAGGGATCCACCGCAACCCCGGCCCCCAAGCCGGGACCGCTCAGCAGCGTCGCGACCGTTGGTGGCGACATCTTTGTCAGCAAGCCATCCTGCCCAATGGTGAATTGGGAAATGGTTTGATCATTGACGTTCGCCACATAAGCGTATTTACCTGCAGGATCGACCGCCACCGCAAAGGGATTCAGGCCGGTTTCCGCCTCGCCGGTCCACTGTAACCGTCCCGTCGCTGCGTCTGCGGCGTAGATCGATACGCTTTGGTTATCGTAGTCCGGCACGTAGATGTAGCGCGCAACGGTTGCGGGGTCTCCGCCGCCGCCCCCGCCGCCTCCGCAACCGGAGAGCATTGCGGAAAGGGCCGTAAACCACAGCGCCGTCAGCAGCCGTGCACCGTACACCCGGCGCCGGGTGTCGTAACGCGACGGCGCCGTCGTTGACAACGGGGTCGATATTTCCATGTCGGTAGTCTCCAGATTGGTGGCGCGTGAATGTAGGTCGTCGTCACTCTCCCATCGGTTCAAGCCGGTGAAAGATGCGATATCCCGCGCTTCGGCAGGCTTGCGGGTGGGCGCAGTCAACCCGGTCCGACGAGCGCCCTCAATATCGCACAAGGCGATTTCATCGGGATTTCACTGGGGAGAGAAGAAACGATCAGCGATTGTCGCGAGTTGCGAAGGCAACACGGGTCTTCAGTTGTTCGGCCAACGCATACTTGCCGGCCCGATGCAGCCCTTCAGCAGCTCCTCGCATAACGCT
>JBNKCG010000016.1:0-32912 GCA_050287605.1 Gammaproteobacteria bacterium
AGGCGCTCGTGCTGGGATGCGGCGAGCGGCGTGGCGTCGATCTGGCGGAAGTTCTGCTCGGCAGGTGCCCAGATTCGCTGCGGATCGCCATGGAGGGAGTTTTCGGGTGCCGGCCCCAGCGCTCGATGAAAGCGTGCCACCTCGACCGTGGCCGTGTCGATGAGCGCGGCGCTGAGACGGCCCTGACGCTGCAGGCGGTCGAGTAGCTGCGACTGCGGAAAGCGCCGCATGCGCACCGCGTAGTCCAGCGCCGGACCGGCGCCGTCTAGCCGCGGCGCCGCGGCGTCACCGCTGATCGTCACCACCGCTTCGTAGAGCTGCGGGGCCAAACGGCGGTTCAGGCGCAGCTCTTCGAAGCAGGCGGCTTTGCGCTTTTCCAGCGTGGAGAAATCGAGAAACCCCAGATTGACGGGTTTTTTGATCTTGTAGGCATGATCTCCCGCCAGCAGGACCCACGAGATGTGCGTCTCGATCAGCTCTACCGGCGCATCCACATCGGCGAGCACTCCCGGGCGCAGCAGGGAATCGACGAACTCGGGGCGTGGCGTGACGGTCATAACAGCTCCGGTCGGTGCCTGGGTTGAGGCGCGTTCGATGGACACGGCGAATGATAGACGCGCCGGCGCAGCGGTGCACCACGTGCGGCCCCGGCGGTTGCGCGCGATACTGGAATGGCGACGCCGGAGTTGCACAACGGCATCGCCCGCCACCCCAGCAGTGAACAGCGAGTACGGAATCCGGTGACCCGACGACGACAATCACGCGCCCGACGCCCAGCTCGGCCACGACGCGGGCGAATCATCGCCTGGATCGGCGCGGTGCTGGTGGTGGCGATGGCGGCGTATACGCTGTATCTGGATTTCGAAGTGCGCCACGCCTTCGAGGGGCGCAGGTGGGCGGTGCCGGCGCGGGTCTACGCCCGCCCGCTGGAGCTGTTCGCCGGCGCGTCGCTGTCGGCGGCGCAGCTGCGCGACGAACTGGTGCGGCTGGAGTATCGGGCGGTTGCCCAGCCCAGCGGACCCGGCGAATACCACAGCGACGGCAGCACCGTTCAGCTCTACACGCGCGGCTTTCGCTTTTGGGATGGCGAAGAGCCGGCACGCCCGTTGCGCCTGCGCTTCGATGGCAGCGTACTGACCGACGTTGCGGATGCCGCCGGCACCCAGGCGCTGGCCATCGTGCGCCTCGATCCGCCGCAGATCGGTGCCATCTATCCGGCGCACCGCGAAGACCGTGTGCTGATCAAGCTCGCCGACGTACCGCCGTCGCTGATCCAGACCCTGCTGGCGGTGGAGGATCGCAGCTTCTACGAACATCACGGCATCGATCTGCGCGCCATCGCCCGCGCCGCGTGGGCCAATCTGCGCGCCCGCGCCGTGGTTCAGGGCGCCAGCACCATTACCCAGCAGTTGGTGAAGAACTTCTTCCTCTCCCCGGAGCGCACCCTGTGGCGCAAGGCCAACGAGGCGCTGATGGCGCTGCTGGTGGAGTTGCACTACGACAAGGACGAGATCCTCCAGGCCTATCTCAACGAGATCTACCTGGGACAGCGCGGCCAGTACTCCATCCACGGTTTCGGACTCGCGGCGCGCTTCTATTTCGGACGCCCGGTGCAGCAGCTCGATCTGGCCCAGCAGGCGACGCTCATCGGTCTGGTGCGCGGTCCGTCGTACTACGATCCGTGGCGCTACCCGAAGCGCGCGCTGGCGCGGCGCAACCGGGTGCTGCAGCAGATGGCCGATCAGGGCGTGGTGAGCGCCGCCGAAGCACAACGCCTGCAGGCCCGGCCGCTGGGCATCGGCAAGCGCCCCGCCGGCGGCGCCACACCCTATCCCGCCTTCATGGACCTGGTGCGGCGCCAGCTACGCCAGTTCTACCGCGAGGAGGATCTCACCTCGGAGGGACTGCGCATCTTCACCACCCTCGACCCGGTGGTGCAGAGCCAGGCCGAGTCCGCGGTGGGGCGTTGGCTGGGGCGCCTGGAGCGGGCGCGCAATCTCCCCGCCGGGAGCCTGGAGACGGCGTTGCTGGTCAGCGCCCGCGAGCGCGGCGAGGTGCTGGCGCTGGTGGGCGGCAGCGATCCGCGCTATCCCGGCTTCAACCGCGTGCTGGACGCGGCGCGCCCGGTCGGCTCGCTGATCAAGCCAGTGGTGTACCTGACCGCGCTCAGCGATCCGTCGCGCTACCAGCTGACCACGCGCCTGGACGACACGCCGCTGCGCATCCAGGGACCGGACGGCAGCGTCTGGGCGCCGCACAACTACGACGACGAATTCCGCGGCCCCGTGAGCCTGCGCGAGGCGCTCGTCAACTCCTACAACATCCCGGTGGTGCGCGTAGGGATGGATCTGGGCATGGAGCGGGTGCTCGGAACGCTGCGCCGCCTCGGCGCGCTGCGCCCCCTCGATCCCTATCCCTCGCTCTTCTTGGGCGCCGCCAGCCTCACGCCGCTGGAGGTGGGGCAGATCTACCAGAGCCTCGCCGACGGCGGCTTCGCCACCCCGCTGCGTGCCATCCGCGAGGTGCTCTCCGCCGCCGGCGAGCCGTTGCAGCGCTATCCTCTGGTGGTGGAGCAGGCCGCCGACCCGCGGGCTGTATTCTTGGTGTCGACGGTGCTGCAGCAGGTAGTCAGCGCCGGTACCGCGCGCCAGCTGGCCAGCCAGGTGGCGCCCAACGCCGCCGTCGCAGGCAAGACCGGCACCACCGACGAGCTACGCGACAGCTGGTTCGCCGGCTTCAGTGCCGATCAGGTGGCGGTGGCCTGGGTGGGGCGTGACGACAACGAGCCCACCGGACTCACCGGCAGCAGCGGCGCCATGCGCATCTGGGGCGAGCTGATGGCGCATCTGGCGCTGCGCCCGCTGGAACTGCTGCCCCCGGAGGGGATCAGCTGGGCGCAGATCGATCCCGAATCGGGGCTGATCGCCACCGACCGCTGCCAGCAGAGCGACTGGGTACCCTTCATCAGCGGCAGCGAGCCGACCCAGCGCGCGCCCTGCGCCAGTCCTTGGTAGCGGCGCGTAACCCCTTGCATCCGTGGTAAAAATCGATATGGTAGGTGCGTTTTGGTGAGGGGTGAAATCAGACCGTTGATGGCAGAGCAGGGAAATCGCTGGACGGCGTGGGCGTGCGCCGCAGGGCTGTGCCTGGTGCTGTCCGGCTGCGCCGGTCTGACCGGCCCGGGCGACGGAGGCACGACAGCGCCGGTGGAGGAGGAGTCGATCTCCAACGCGACCCGCCAGGGTGCGGCGACGCCCGCCGTGGTGGCCCTGCTCGACCAGGCCGAGAGCCAGCGTGCCGGCGGCGAGTTGGAGCGCGCCGTCGCCACCGTGGAGCGCGCCCTGCGTATCGAACCGCGCAACGCGCGTCTCTGGTACCGCCTGGCCGAGCTGCGCCTGGCCATGAACATGCCGCAGCGCGCCGAGCAGCTGGCGATGAAGGCCAAGGCGCTGGCGGTGGCTAACCCGGCATTGATCGAACAGAGCTGGCGGCTCATCGCCCAGTCCCGCTATCAGCGGGGCGATACCGCTGGGGCTTCGGCAGCGCTGCAGGAGGCAGCGAAGTATCGTGACTAGCGACGACGCCCCAACCCCCACACCGGTCTACTCCCTCGACAAGCTGATTGGCGAGGCACGCCGGTTGGCGGCCGACTACCGGCGCGCCACCGGCAAGCCACTGCCCGGCGTCAGCATCGAAATCGCCAACCACGACGCCGCGCGACTGCTGGGTCTGGAACTGACCCCGGGCGCCGGCGGCTACGACGCCCTCGGTCGCGGCGAGCGGGAGGGCCAACGTATCCAGATCAAGGGGCGCGCCATCTTCGACGAGACTAAAGGCGGTCAACGCATCGGCCAGCTCAACACCGGCGAGACCTGGGACAGCGTGGTACTGGTGCTGATGGACGAGGACTACCAGCCCTTCGAGATCTACGAAGCCGAACGCGCCGACATCATGGAAGCGCTGGAGCAGCAGACCAGCAGCTCACGCGCCAAACGTGGTGCGCTCTCGGTGGCCAAGTTCAAGATGATCGCCCGACTGGCGTGGGACCGCGAAGCCGGGGTCGATCCCGAAGGGTGGGAGAATCGCCCGGCCGGTTCCAATCCCTAGGTCGTAGCCGTGTCCCCAATCGATGCTTCGTTAGGCGAGATCTTCGCCGCCGACGGCCCCATCGCCGGCCACATGGAGCGCTATACGCCGCGCGAAGCGCAATTACAGATGGCCGCGGCGGTGGAGCGTGCCCTGGACAACGCCGATACCTTGATCTGCGAGGCGGGGACCGGGACGGGAAAGACCTTCGCCTATCTGGTGCCGGCGCTGCGCGCGGGCATGCGCACCCTGATCTCCACCGGCACCCGCAACCTTCAGGACCAGCTTTTTCATCGCGATCTGCCGCGGGTACGCGAGGCGTTGGGTCTGCCGCTGCAAGCAGTGCTGCTCAAGGGGCGCACCAACTACCTCTGTCTGCATCGACTGGATCAGACTGCCGCCGAAGGGCGTTTTGTCCAGCGTGAAGAGGCGGATCAGTTTCAGCGCATCCGTGCCTGGGCGGGACGTACCCGCGATGGCGACATCGCCGAGGTCGAAGGTATCCCTGAGGAATCCCATCTCTGGGCGCGCGTCACCTCCAACACCGACAACTGCCTGGGTCAGGAGTGCACCCACCTGGAACACTGTTTTCTCTACCGGGCGCGCAAGCGGGCGCTGGAGGCGGATCTGGTGGTGATCAATCACCATCTGCTGTTCGCGGATTTGGCGCTGCGCGAAAACGGCTTCGGCGAGCTGCTGCCCAACGCCGAGGCCATTGTGGTGGACGAGGCGCACCAACTACCCGAGATTGCCGCCAACTATTTCGGTCAGAGCCTTACCGCGCGCCGCCTGGACGAGCTGGTCGCCGATGCCACCACCGAACGGCTGCGCGATGCCCCCGATGCCGAGGCGATCGAGACCGCGGCCGGTCGCCTCGACAAGGCGACCCGCGATCTGCGCCTGGCGTTGGGCCGCGAGCCGCGTCGCGGCGGCTGGGACAAGGTGAGCGGCTTGCCCGCCGTGCGCGCGGGCGTCGACGAAGTGTTGGTCTCCCTGGAGGAACTGCGCTCCGCCCTGCAGGCCCATGCCGCGCGCGGCAAAGGGTTGGAGAGCTGCTGGCGGCGCTGCGGCGAACTGGCTGCTCTGCTAGGGATTCTCTCCGGCCCCACACCCGAGGGATACGTGCAGTGGTTCGAGACCACCCGGCGCGGCTTCAGCTTCAATCTGACGCCGCTGGACGTGGCCGAACCCTTCCAGGCCTACCTCAAGAGCGGCGAGCGCGCCTGGGTCTTCACCTCGGCGACGCTGGCGGTGGGCGGGCGTTTCGACCACTTCGCCCAGCGCATCGGCCTCGAGGACTACGCCACCGGCCAGTGGGAGAGCCCCTTCGACTACGCCCACCAGGCCTTGCTCTACCTGCCGCCCGGGCTTCCCGAGCCCAACCATCCCGGCTACACCAGTGCCGTGGTGGAGAGCGCGCTGCCCATACTCCAAGCCAGCGGCGGACGCGCCTTTCTGCTTTTCACCTCGCACCGGGCGCTGCAGGAGGCGCGCGAGCAGTTGGAGGGGCAGATCGAGTATCCGTTGCTGGTGCAGGGCAGTGCGCCCAAGAGCGAGCTGCTCGAACGCTTCCGCGCCGCCGGCAACGCGGTGCTGCTGGGCACGGCCAGCTTCTGGGAGGGGGTGGACGTGCGCGGCCCGGCGCTCTCCTGCGTCATCATCGACCGCCTGCCGTTTGCCTCGCCGGGCGATCCGGTGCTGGAGGCGCGCATCCAGGCGTTGCGCGAGGCGGGCGGCAACCCGTTCCGCGACTACCAGTTGCCCCAGGCGGTGATCGGGCTCAAGCAGGGGGTGGGGCGCCTGATCCGCGACGAGGCGGATTGCGGCGTGCTGGTGGTGTGCGATCCGCGGCTGCGTACCAAATCCTACGGCCGGGTGTTCCGTCACAGTCTGCCGCCCATGCCGGCCAGTGCAGACATTGCGGACGTGCGGCGTTTCTTCCGGCAACTCGAACAACACCCCCACCACGAAAGCGCCGTGGTATGACGACGAAGCTGCTGGCCATAGATACCTCCACCGAAGCCTGTTCCGCCGCCCTGCTGGTGGGCGACGACGTTGGCGAACGCTACCAAGTGGCACCACGCGCCCACGCGCGACTGATTCTCTCGATGGTGGATGAATTGATGACGGAGGCAGGGTTGCGCCCCCAGCAACTCGATGCCGTAGCCTTCGGCCGCGGCCCCGGCGCGTTCACCGGCGTGCGGATCGCCGCCGGCGTCGTGCAGGGGATCGCCTTCGGCGCCGATCTGCCGGTGGTTCCGGTCTCGTCGCTGGCAGCGCTGGCCCAGGAGGCCATGGACGACGACGGCGAAGATCAGGTGCTGGCGGCCATCGAAGCGCGCATGGGCGAGGTGTATTGGGGTGCGTATCGCCGCGACGGCGAGGGTTACGCGCGGCGGCTGGGCGAGGAAGAGGTGGCAAGCGCCGCTGACGTCGTTGTTCCCGACGCGGGGGACTGGGCCGGAGCCGGCAGCGGGTGGGGCGCCTACGGCGAAGCGCTTACGCGACGCCTGGACGGGCGCGTGACCCGGTGTCTCCCGGAACGCTTTCCACGCGCGCGGGCCGTGGCCCGGCTCGGGGCGCGAGGATGGCGGTGCGGAGAAGGCGTCGCGCCCCACGAGGCGCTTCCCGTCTACCTGCGCAACAAGGTGGTACACACGCCGTAGTCGCACAGACACGGTGGAACGGGAGTCGGGATGCCGACTGGTTGGCACAATCCCGCCGTTTACTTGGGCCATAATCGATAGTTGGTGCTGCCATTCAAAGGTTGATCGATTCCACCCATGCAGGGCGTGACGCTAAATCCGGTGCTTCTGCCGCTCTCCCGTTCCGTGACCGGGAGCGGGCGCGCTGCGCGCGATCAGGCGGGTGAGGGTAACGCCGCAGGACAGCCCAAACGCCGCTTCGACTACCAATTCGACAGCGCCACACAGGCGCAGCTCAAAGAGTCGCTACTTCGATATATGCGCTACGGCGAGGAACAACAGGCGGGCGGCCGACGCTCGGAGCTGCCGTTACGCAACCAGCGTGCACTGGACGCCTACGTGGGCACGCGCCGTGACGAGGAGAAGGCGTATTTACACGAGACGCTGGGTATCGACGGCTACGCGTGACGATACGGCATAGAGCGCAGTCCAATGGAGGCAGTTACCCTATTCACGCATCGGAAATTTGAATTGCAAACGCTTCCACTTGATTCCAGTCGGTATATTCAATGTTTGCACGGGGATCTGTCGGGCCATGGGTCATCCACATAATTAATCGGATCATCAATCGATCCCAGAACCCGTACTTCCTGTAGTCAATCTTGCCTGCAAATACCGCGACGATCTTCGGCTGCCAAGGGATTTGTTTGAGAAATTTTATTAGGTAGGGATTAGTGTCCGGTCGGTTCTTGTCGGCTTTTCTTGCGACCACATTGACGGAAAAGAACGCACTGGGTTTGCTATTCAGGATGGCCAAATTTCGTTCGATAAAGGCGTAAACTTCGGGTCTGTGTTTGCCGTATCGGATACTCGCGCCAACAACGATTTTGTCAAACGCCTCGAGATCGACTTTCTCTTCGTCGTCGATTGAAATGACCTCGACGTGATGTTGTTGTCGTCCGATGATCGCCTGTAAGCGGCGACAGATGGTTTCAGTGTGACCATCCGTGCTTGAAAAGAGGATCAGAATTCTGGTCACGGGCACGGGTCGCTATTTCGGTATTGTCTGGTTGGCGAGCATCTTGGGATTCGGCCAGACATAGCGACAGTTCGCGGCGCAACCACCTCCGGGATCGGTTTTCTGCATCGACTCCGCATTCGATGCGCCTATTCGCTCGTAAAATCTTCTCGCCGCCGTGTTGGCCTCGAAGACCCAGAGGTAGACACCGATGGTGGGGTGATGGCGCGCCAGCCAAACCGCCGTCTGGTGCATGAGTATGGTCCCGATACCGTTTCGCTTTTGTCCTGACGCAACATGAAGGTTGTCGATGTAAGAGCCCCAAGTCGCATCCTCAAACCCGAATGCGCAGACAAAGCCGACGAGATCGTTGGTGTTCTCAGCGACGTAGACAACTTGGTTTGAAGGACTGCGGCATAGGCGATCCTGCCACTCTTGACGTCGATTCGAGACGACGTCTCCGTCAAGGAAGGAATCCGACATCATGCCGCGATAGGTCTCGCGCCAGCTGTTCGCGTGCAGTACTGCAATGGGTTCGGCGTCGCCGAGATGGGCTTGTCGAATGATCACGTGCGCTTTCCCTGGCGTCTTCTGCGCGAAACAAAGCTCGATTCATTCGCGGCGTTCGCTGCTCCTGCAGTCAGGTCAGCAGCGTTTCCAGCACCCGCCGGTAGACGTGGGATAGGGTGTCCAGGTCCTGAACCGCCACGCATTCGTTGACCTTGTGGATGGAGGCGTTGAGCGGGCCGAACTCTACCACCTGCGCGCCGGTGGGGGCGATGAAGCGCCCGTCCGAGGTGCCGCCAGCGGTGGAGAGCCGGCACTCGATGCCGCATTCGGTGCGCACTGCCTGCTGCAGCGCATCGGTTAGATCGCCCGGCTCCGTTAGGAAGGGCTCTCCTGAGGACTTCCAGGTCGCTTCGTAGTCGATGCCGTGGCGTTTTAGACAGGCGTCCAGTCGTTCGCGCAGGCCGTCGATGGTCTGTTCCGTGCTGTAGCGCCAATTGGCCTGCACGTCGAGGTGACCCGGAATTACGTTGTCGGCGCCGGTGCCGGCGTGCACATTGGCCACCTGGAAGCTGGTGGGCGGGAAGAAGTCGTTGCCTTGGTCCCAGACGGTGGCGGTGAGTTCCGCCAGTGCCGGTGCGAAGCGGTGCACGGGGTTGTCCGCCTTGTGGGGGTAGGCGACATGGCCTTGGGTACCGTTGATGCGCAGGTGTACGTTGAGCGAACCGCGGCGCCCGTTCTTGGCGGTGTCGCCCAGCGTGGTTTCGCAGGAGGGCTCGCCGAGGAGGCACCAGTCGATGGGTTCGCCGCGCGCCTGCAGGGTTTCGACCACCTTGATCGTGCCGTCCACGGCGGGGCCTTCCTCATCGCTGGTGAGCAGCAGGGCGATGGAGCCGCGGTGATCGGGATGGGCGGCGACGAAGGCCTCGCAGGCGGTCACCATGGCGGCCACGCCGCTCTTCATGTCCGCCGCGCCGCGGCCGTAGAGCATTCCGTCGCGCACCGTGGGCTCGAAGGGAGGGGAGTCCCACCGCTCGACGGGCCCAGGGGGTACCACGTCGGTGTGGCCCGCCAGCACCAGCAGCGGTCCCGTGTCGCCGCGCCGTGCCCAGAGGTTGGCGACGTCGCCGTGATCCATGCGCTCGATGCGAAACCCGATGGCGGCCAGGCGTTCGGCAATGAGTTCCAGGCAGCCGGCGTCGTCCGGCGTCACGGACGGGCGTCGGATCAGCTCTTTGGTCAGTTCCAGCGTGGCGGACATCAGAGGCGGCGCTTAGTCCTGGCGCAGCAGCTCGTTGATGCCCACCTTGCTGCGGGTCCGCTCGTCCACCTGCTTGATGATCACCGCGCAGTAGAGGCTGTGGCTGCCGTCTTTGGCGGGCAGGTTGCCGGAGACCACCACCGAGCCCGCGGGAATGCGTCCGTAGCTCACCTCGCCGGTCTCGCGGTTGTAGATCTTGGTGCTCTGCCCGATGTAGACGCCCATGGAGATTACCGAACCCTTCTCCACCACCACGCCTTCCACCACCTCGGAGCGGGCGCCGATGAAGCAGTCGTCCTCGATGATGGTGGGGCCGGCCTGCAGCGGCTCCAGTACGCCGCCGATGCCGACGCCCCCGGAGAGGTGCACGTTCTTGCCGATCTGCGCGCAGGAGCCCACCGTGGCCCAGGTGTCCACCATGGTGCCGCTGTCCACGTAGGCGCCGATGTTGACGTAGGAGGGCATCAGCACCACGTTGGGGGCGATGTAGGCGCCGCGGCGCGCCATGGCCGGCGGTACCACGCGCACGCCGCTGGCTTCCAGCTCGGCCTTGCCCATGTCGGCGAACTTGGGCGCCACCTTGTCGTAGTAGTGGGTGAAGCCGCCCTGCATGACGCGGTTCTCTTCCAGACGGAAGGAGAGCAGCACCGCCTTCTTCAGCCACTGGTTGACCACCCAGTCGCCCACGCCACGCGGCTCGGCCACGCGCGCCTTGCCGCTGTCGAGCAGGTTGAGCGCCTCGGCGACGGCTTCGCGCACCGCCGGGTCGGCGTTGTGGGGGGTGATTTCGGCGCGCCGTTCGAAGGCCTGTTCGATGGTGTTCTGCAGGTCGGTCATTGCAAAGTCTCCACAATCTCTTCTTCGATGTTCCGTTGTCTAAAGCGTTGCGACGAACTGGCGGATGCGCTGTGCCGCCTCCACGCATTCGTCCAGGGGCGCCACCAGGGCGATGCGCACCCGGCCGGCACCGGGGTTGGTACCGTGGGCCTCGCGCGAGAGGTAGCTGCCCGGAAGCAGCCGCACATTGTACTCGGCAATCAGACGCCGGGCGAACTCTGCATCGGGGATGGGGGTGCGCGGCCAGAGGTAAAAGCTGGCGGACGGGCGCTCGACATCCAGCGCGTCGCCCAACACGTCGAGCACGGCATCGAACTTGGCGCGGTAGGCGGCGCGGTTGTCGGCCACATGCCGTTCGTCGCGCCAGGCCGCGATGCTGGCCGCCTGGGTCGGCGGCGGCAGCGCGCAGCCGTGGTACGTGCGGTAGAGCAGGAAGCGCTCGATGATGCGTGCGTCCCCGGCGACGAAGCCGGAGCGCAGCCCGGGCAGGTTGGAGCGCTTGGAGAGGCTGTGAAAGACCACGCAGCGCGCGTAGTCGTCGCGCCCCAGGCGTGCCGCGGCGGTGAGCAACCCGGGCGGCGGGTCGGTCTCGTCCTGGTAGATCTCGGAGTAGCACTCGTCGGAGGCGATGATGAAATCGTGGCGCTCGGCCAGCTCGATGAGCCGCTGCAGGCTGGGCAGGTCGGCCACGGCGCCGGAGGGATTCCCGGGGGAGCAGAGGTAGAGCAGTTGGCAGCGCTGCCAGACCGCCTCGGGCACGCTATTCCAGTCGGGCAGGAACCCGGTGGCGGCGGTGGAGTTGACGAAGTAAGGTTGGGCACCGGCCAGCAATGCGGCCCCTTCGTAGATCTGATAAAAGGGGTTGGGCATGACCACCAGGGGTTGAGCGGAGCGGTCGATCACCGCCTGGGCGAAGGCGAACAGCGCCTCGCGGGTGCCGGCCACCGGCAGGATGTGGCGCTCGGGATCGATGCTGCCGGGTGTGAGGTCAAAGCGCTTCGTCAACCACGCGGCGATGGCGCCGCGCAGCTCCCCCGTACCCTTGGTGAGCGGATAGTTTCCCAGGCCGTGCAGGTGATCCACCAGTTCGTCGATGACGAAGCCGGGCGGCGCGTGTTTCGGTTCGCCGATGGAGAGGTTGATGGGCGCGTGTGCGTCGCTGGGCGAGGTGCCCTGCAGCAGGTCGTTGAGGCGTTGAAAGGGGTAGGGTTGCAGACGGTCGAGATCGGGATTCATGCGCGGGTGTTCCAGGTAGCGGGTGGGGTGCCGGTTCGGGTACGCAGGCACCCGGAGTGGCGCGCCTTAGCGGCGGCGCCCGTCGCCGGGAGGGATTCCGGATGACGGAGCGCCGTAGTATAGGCGAAGGGTCGGCGACGGCCCAGCGTGGGTGGCTGCCAGTGGGCGCGCTGCTGCTGGGCGCGACGCTGTGGGGGACGTTGTGGTATCCGCTGCGCCTGCTGGAATCGCAGGGCCTGGGCGGGCTCTGGTCGACGCTGGCGATCTACGCGGCCACGCTGGTCGTCGCCCCGTGGCTATTGCGTGGGATCGGCGGCGTCGGGCGCCACCGGGTTGCGTGGTTGGTGGCGCTGGCTGCGGCCAGCGGCTGGTGCAACGTCGCCTTCATCCTGGCGGTGTTGGACGGCACCGTAATGCGGGTACTGCTGCTGTTCTATCTCTCTCCCCTGTGGGCGGTGCTACTGGGACACTGGTTGCTGGGCGAGCGGATACGGCCGGGCGCCGCAGTGGTGTTGGTACTGGCGCTGGCGGGCGCCGTGATCATGCTGTGGGACCCGCAGACGGGTCTGCCCTGGCCCCGGATGCTGAGCGACTGGCTGGCGCTCTCCAGCGGTTTTGCGTTTGCGCTCAACAACGTGGTGATAAGGCGCCTGGATGCGGTGCCGCTGGGCGTGAAGACGGTGGTGGCGCTGGCGGGGGTGGTGGTGGTCGCGCTGCTGGGGTTGCTGACGACAGGTCTGGCCCTGCCGCAGGCCTCCCTGGCGGCGTGGGCCGGCGCGCTGCTGTTGGGGGCGGTCGGGATGACGTTGATGACGGTCGTGGTGCAGTACGGCGTCACCCATCTGCCTATCCAGCGCTCCTCCGTCATCCTGTTGTTCGAACTGGTGGCCGGGGCGCTGAGTTCCTACTGGCTGGCGGGAGAGGTGCTGCGCGGGCCCGAATGGCTGGGCGGAGTGCTGATCGTGGCGGCCGCGTACGTCGCGGCACGGCGGGTCGATCCGGCTTAACCGGTTTTTGCACCGTTGTCGGCAGCGGGCGCGTTGTCCAGGTAGCGGTGGATGGCGTCGGTCAGACACTGAAACTGCACGGCGTCATCGAGCGGCTGATTCTTGTGGTCGGTGATGTAGAAGACGTCCTCGGCGCGTGCGCCGAAGGTGGCGATCTTGGCGTTCTTCAGGCGTACGCCGCACTCGGCGAACGCCTTGCCCACCGACGACAGCAACCCCGGCCGGTCGGAGGTGAACAGCTCCAACACGGTGCGGTTGTTGGGCTCGTCGAGGCTGAAGTGGATCTCCGACGGCATGGAGAAGTGTTTGAGCTGGCGCGGTATGCGGCGCTGGATGGTGGGCACTGCCTGATCGGGTGCCGCCAGCATGCGCCGGATCTGGGCGTGGATGTCGTCGAGGCGGAACTGATCCTGGATGGGCGTGCCCGATTCGTCCAGTACCAGGTAGGTGTCCAGGGTAAAGCCGTTGTTGGTCGGCATGATGCGCGCATCGGCGATGGTCAGCGCCAACTGGTCGAGCAGCGAGGTGGTCTGGGCAAAGACGCGGTCGCTGTCGCGGGTGTAGATGAAGATGACGGTACCGCCCTCGTTCTCGTGGGAGCGGATCAGTACCAGCGGCAGCGCTTCGGGCGCGGTGCGTACGATCGCCTTGGTCTGCCATGCCAGCTCGTCCACCGAACAGCGCAGCACGTACTCTTCCGGCACGTGGCGCCACAAGCTGTTGATCTCGGAATCGCTCAAACCCTCGCGGCGCAGCTGCGCGCGCGCCATGGCGCGGATGCCGCGCAGCCGGTCTTCGCGGTCGACGGGGGTCTCCAGGCCGCGGCGCAGGGCGCGCTGGGTGCGCGTGTAGAGTTCGTGCAGCAGCGTGTTCTTCCACGAGTTCCAGATGGTGGGGTTGGTGGCGCGGATGTCGGCCACCGTGAGCAGGAACAGGTAGTCGAGATGCACCTGGTCGCCCACCGTGTGGGCGAATTCGGTGATCACCTCGGGGTCGCTGATGTCGCGCCGTTGCGCCGTCATGGACATCACCAGGTGGTTGGCCACCAGCCAGCTCACCAGTCCCCCATCGTAGTGGCTGAGATGGTGCTCTTCGCAGAAGCGCGCCGCCTCTTCGGCGCCGATCTTGCTGTGATCGCCGCGCCGGCCCTTGCCGATGTCGTGAAACAGGCCGGCGAGGTAGAGCAGTTCGATCTTGGGGACGCGTTGACTGATCTCGCTGCAGTGGGGGAACTCGTGGAAATGTTTTGCCACGGTAAAGCGGCGCAGATTGCGGATCACCCGCAGCGTGTGTTCATCCACCGTGTAGACGTGAAACAGGTCGTACTGCATCTGCCCGACGATGTTCTCGAAGGCGGGGATGTAGGCGGCCAGCACGCCGTAGCGGTTCATGCGCCGCAGCTCGTGGGTGATGCCCTGGGGTTGGCGCAGCACCTCCATGAACAGGCTCTGGGCGCGCAGGTCGCGGCGGAACTCGTCGTTGATCAGGTGGCGGTGGCTGCGAATCAGGCGGATGGTGGTGGCGCGCACGCCCTTGAGGTCGGGGCGCTGTTCCATGATCAGGAACACCTCCAGCAGCGCGTACGGATAGCGGCGAAAGATGTCGTCGGCGGTGACTTCGATGAAACCGCGCCGCGCCTGGAAGCGGCGGTTGATGGGTTGCGGTGCGCTGGTATCGTCGGCGTAGAGAATCACCTCCTGGAACAGCTGCAGCAGCATCTCATTGAGCCGCGACAGTTCCATGATGGTGCGGTAGTAGCGCTTCATGAACTTCTCCACCGCCAGACGGTGGTCGTCATCCTGGTAGCCGAACTGGCGCGCCAGGGCGCGCTGGTGGTCGAACAGCAGGCGGTCTTCGCGCCGCCCGGTGAGCAGGTGCAGGGCGAAACGGATGTCCCACAGGTAGTTCTGGCGCGCGATGAGGTCGCGGTACTCCGATTCGGTGAGGAAGTCGCGGGTTACCAGGTCGTGCAGGGTGGTGGCGCGGAAGTGGCGCTTTGCCACCCAGCCGATCATCTGGATGTCGCGCAGACCGCCGGGGCCCTCCTTGATGTTGGGTTCCAGGTTGTAGGCGGTCTCGTGGTACTTGGTGTAGCGCTCCTGCTGCTCGTCCCATTTGGCTTCGAAGAACTCGCGGCTGGGCCACAACCGCTCGGGACTGGTGGCGGCGTTGAGCTGATCCAGCAGATCGGTCGGCCCCACCAGCAGCCGCGCCTCCATGAGATTGGTGGCTACCGTGATGTCTTTTTCCGCTTCGGCCACGCACTCCGCCAGGGAGCGGACGCTGTGACCCACCTCCAGGCCAATGTCCCAGAGCAAGGTGACGAAGCTTTCGATGGCCGAGCGCAGCCGGTCGTGATCCTGTTTGCGCATCAGGATCATCACGTCGATGTCGGAGGCCGGGTGCAGCTCGCCGCGGCCGTAGCCGCCGACCGCGACCAGCGCGATATCGCTGTGTTGGTCGCCCAGATGCAAGCCCCAGGCGCGCACCAGGAGCTGGTCGATGAACGCAGCGCGCTGCGGCACCAGCTCGCTGGCGGGAACGCCGGCCAGGAAGCGCTCGCGCAGTGCCTTGTCGCCGGCGGCGAGGGCCTCGCGAAACAGGGGGATGGGTTTGGTGCAACCCTGCAGCGCGAGATCGAAGCGCAGCTCGTCGAAGATGGGCTGGTCTACCGTGGCGACAGAGGGGTCGGTGTGCGTGGCGCTCATGGGGTCAGTCCGCCACCTCCGCCGAGCCCAGCGTCAGGACTTCGTATCCCGACTCGGTGACCAGAATGGTGTGCTCCCACTGCGCGGAAAGGCTGCGATCCTTGGTGACCACCGTCCATCCGTCGGGCAGCACCTTCACGTGACGCTTGCCCGTGTTGATCATGGGTTCGATGGTGAAGGTCATGCCGGGCTCCAGCGCCATCCCGGTTCCCGGCTGGCCGTAGTGCAGCACCTGGGGTTCCTCGTGGAAGGCGCGACCGATGCCGTGTCCGCAGTACTCGCGGACCACGGAACAGTGCTGGGCCTCGGCATGGTGCTGGATCGCGCTGCCGATGTCGCCGAGCCGAACGCCGGGGCGCACCATTTCGATGCCGAGATTGAGGCACTCCTGGGCGATGCGCACCACGCGCTGCGCCAGCACTGAGGCCTCGCCGACGATATACATGCGGCTGGTGTCACCGTGAAACCCGTCTTTGATCACCGTGATGTCGAGATTGACGATGTCGCCCTTCTTCAACTGCCGCGAACCGGGAATACCGTGGCACACCTGGTGATTGACCGAGGTGCAGATCGATTTGGGGAAGCCGTGGTAGTTGAGGGGGGCCGGGATGGCGTGCTGTACGTCGACGATGTAGTCGTGGCACAGCCGGTCCAGTTCCTCGGTGGACACCCCCGGCACCACATGGGGACCGATCATGTCCAGCACCTCGGCGGCCAGGCGCCCCGCGACTCGCATTTTCTCAATTTCTTCAGGGGTTTTGATGGTAACGCTCATGTGCTGTCGGAGGATTGCTCGGCCAAGGTCGGGGTATGGTAGCAGCCGCGGGAGAGGGGGGCCATTGGCCCATGCCCCCCAGGTGTGGTATAAAGCGCGCGCTGCAAACCGCCCCGGCGGGGCGCGGCACTAAACCCACACACACGTCGACACATGCGGCGGGGTGCCCGGATCTCTTGAGGTGCGGGTCGGCGCATGGGACGTGTGGAGGCCCAACCCCATACAATTCGGAGCATTACCATGGCAACTGTGTCCATGCGCCAGATGCTGGAAGCTGGCGTGCATTTCGGTCATCAGACCCGATACTGGAACCCCAAGATGGCACCGTACATCTTCGGGGAGCGCAACAAGATCCACATCCTCAATCTGGAAAAGACCCTTCCGCTTTTCAAGGATGCGACCAATTTCGTCAGCAAGGTGACGTCACAGCGGGGCTCGGTCCTGTTTGTGGGCACCAAGCGGGCCGCGCGCGAGATCGTCGCCGAGCAGGCCAGACGTTGCGAAATGCCGTTCGTCAACCAACGCTGGTTGGGCGGCATGCTGACCAACTTCAAGACCATCAAGCAGTCCATCAAGCGCCTGAAGGATCTCGAAGAGCTGGAGAAGAGTGGTGCCATCGAGCGCTTCAGCAAGAAGGAGCAGCTCGGTCTGCGCCGCGAGATGGAAAAGCTCGAGAGCAGCCTGGGTGGTATTAAAGATATGCCGAGCCTGCCCGATGTGCTCTTCATCATCGACGTGGGCTACGAAGACATCGCGGTGAAAGAGGCGGTGAAGCTGGGTATCCCGGTGGTGGGTATCGTCGATTCCAACAATGCGCCCGACGGAGTCGACTACATCATTCCCGGCAACGACGACTCCATGCGTGCCATCGAGCTGTACACGGCCGGTATCGCTGAAGCGGTTATCGAAGGTCGACTGAGCATGGGCCAGGTCGGCGGCGCCGGGGACGAGTTCATTGAGCTCGACGAGGAAGGCAATATTGCCGGGGCGCGTAAGCCGGCCAAGGGCGACGAGGCGGCAGCCCCCAAAAAGACCACTGTGAAGAAAAAGGCTGCGGTCAAGAAAAAAGCGGCGCCCAAAAAGGTCGAGGAAGAGAGCGCCAAGGAAGCGGCCGTCGAGGAAGAGGTGTCTGAGCAGCCCGCGGACGAGGCGTAATCCGGTCGCTACACGGCGGGAGCACACAGCCCGGCAGCGGGCGCGGGTGCCCCGCCGTTCTTTTATCAACACCCCGACGGTTCGTCTCGCGAACGGTTGGGTGGAGGAGAACGGGCGGGCCGGCTTTCCCGCTGTCTCCGAACCTTTGATTAACGATAGTTGGGTACGAGGAATTTACGATGCAGATTTCCGCAGCGTTGGTTAAGGAACTCCGCGAGCGCACTGGCGCCGGCATGATGGAGTGCAAGAAGGCTCTGGTCGAGTGCCAGGGTGACATTGAGGCGGCCGTTGAGCTGATGCGCAAGAGCGGTGCTGCCAAGGCCGACAAGAAGGCCGGCCGGGTGGCGGCCGACGGAACCATCGTGGTGGCCTCCGGTGCGGGGGTTGCCGCCATCGCTGAGGTCAACAGCGAGACCGACTTCGTCGCCAAAGACGAGAACTTCAAGGCCTTCGCCGACGCTGTCGCTGCGGCGGTGCTGCAGGCACGTCCGGCCGATGTCGATGCTCTCAAGGAGATCGCGCTGAGCGACGGCTCCTCGGTGGAAGCGGCTCGTCAGGCGTTGGTGGCCAAGGTGGGTGAGAACATCAACGTGCGCCGCTTTACCCTCGTGGAGGCGCCCGACGCGGTGGTGGCCCACTATCTCCACGGTGGCCGGATCGGCGTGGTGGTCGCCCTCGTGGGCGGCGACGAAGAGCTGGCCCGGGATGTGGCGATGCACATTGCGGCCAGCCGCCCGGTGTGTGTGTCCGAGGATCAGGTACCCGCCGAGCTGCTGGAAAAGGAGCGCGAGATCTTTGCCGCGCAGGCGGCGCAGAGCGGCAAGCCGGCCGAGATCGTCGAAAAGATGGTCGATGGTCGGATCAAGAAATACCTCAAGGAGGTCACCCTGGTCGGGCAGCCGTTCGTCAAAAATCCGGACGAGACGGTTGGTCAACTGCTGCAGAAGGCGGGGGCCAGAGTGGCGCAGTTCGTGCGTTTCGAGGTGGGCGAGGGGATCGAAAAGAAGCAGGACAACTTCGCTGAAGAGGTCATGGCGCAGGTCAAGGGCAGCAACTAACGCTGAAACGACACGGAGCACAAATATGGCCAGCGGCGATTACCAGTACCGACGTATTTTGCTGAAACTGAGCGGTGAGGCGCTCATGGGTTCTGGGAGTTTCGGCATCGACCCGTCGGTGCTCAATCGCCTGGCGGTCGAAGTGTCGGAAGCGCTAGGGGCGGGCGTTCAGGTTGGCCTCGTACTGGGCGGCGGCAACCTGTTCCGTGGCGCGGGTTTGGCGCAGGCCGGGTTGGATCGTGTGACGGGCGATCACATGGGCATGCTGGCGACGGTAATGAATGCGCTGGCCATGCAGGCGGCGCTGGTCCAGGTCGACGTGGATGCGCGGGTGATGTCGGCGTTGCGCATGGATCAGGTGTGTGAAGACTTTTCCCGGCGCCGCGCCGTGCGACATTTGGAAAAGGGGCGGGTGGTGATCTTCGCCGCCGGTACCGGCAATCCCTTCTTCACTACCGATTCGGCAGCCAGTTTGCGGGCTATAGAGATCGGTGCGGAGCTGATGCTCAAGGCCACCAAGGTCGACGGGGTCTATTCGAAAGATCCGGTGAAGCATCCCGATGCTGAGCACTTCGCTTCGCTAGGCTACGACGAGGTGCTGGCCCGCAAGCTCATGGTCATGGACGCGGCCGCGGTGGTACTATGCCGCGATCATCAGCTGCCGTTGCGGGTGTTCAATATGAACGAACCCGGCGCGCTGAAACGTATCCTGCAGGGCGAGCCGCTCGGCACATTAGTACACGGGGACACTGCGGATGATTGAGGATATCAAGAAGGATGCCGACACTCGGATGCACAAAAGCATCGAGGCGTTGCGGCAGGAGTTCTCCAAGCTGCGCACCGGTCGGGCGCACACCAGCCTGTTAGATCACATCACCGTTTCCTATTATGGAAGCGATGTACCGCTCAGCCAGGTGGCCAACGTAGGCGTCGAGGACTCGCGCACGCTGACTATCACGCCCTGGGAAAAGAACATGGTGCAGCCGATCGAAAAGGCGATCATGACGTCCGATCTCGGCCTGAATCCCGCCACTGCGGGAACCGTGATCCGCGTGCCGCTGCCACCTCTGACGGAGGAGCGGCGAAAGGATATGGTGCGGCTCGTGCGGCACGAGGCCGAAGGCGCCAAAGTGGCGATTCGCAACATACGTCGCGATGCCAATCACCACATCAAGGAACTGCTCAAAGAGAAAGAGATCTCGGAGGACGAGGATCGGCGCGCCGAAGAGGAGATCCAAAAACTCACCGACAAGTACGTCGCGCAGGTGGACGAACTGCTGGCTGCCAAAGAGGCAGACCTGATGTCGGTTTAGCGGCAGCTGAGACGCGGAACGCGCTCCGCGCACGTCGCCAGTGTATACCCGGTAACATGTCCCAACAGGAAGATGTCAAGCTGCCGCGCCACGTTGCCATCGTCATGGACGGCAACGGACGCTGGGCGAAGCAACGGGGGCTTCCGCGCCACGCCGGCCATCGCGCCGGCGTCAAGTCGGTTCGCTCCACGGTGGAGGCGTGCGCTCGCCTGGGTATCGAGTACCTGACGCTGTTCGCGTTCAGCAGCGAAAACTGGCGCCGACCGCAGACCGAGGTCGGCATGCTGATGCAGCTGTTTCTCACCTCACTGCGCACGGAAGTCAAACGCCTGCACAAAAACAATATCCGCCTGACGTTCATCGGCGAGCGCACGGCGTTCGCGAAGCAACTGCAGGAGAAGATCGCCGAAGCCGAAGCACTCACGGCGGGCAACAGCGGATTGACGTTGATCATCGCGGCAAACTACGGCGGCCGTTGGGATATCACCGAGGGTGCCAAACGCATCGCACGCCTGGTGCAGGCGGGGCAGTTGTCGCCCGACGATGTCACGCCGGAACGTCTGCACGGCGAGCTGTCGCTGGGCGCTATGCCGGATCCCGACCTGTTCATCCGCACCGGCGGCGAGAAACGCGTGAGCAATTTCCTGCTCTGGCAGATGGCGTATTCGGAACTCTATTTCAGCGACGTGTTATGGCCGGATTTTGACCGCGCCACGTTCGATACGGCGCTGGCCAGCTACGCGAAGCGACAACGTCGTTTCGGTCAAACGGGTGATCAGGTGGAGACCTGCCAGGGTGCTTAAGCACCGCGTCATCACCGCGCTGATTCTTATCCCTCTTGTCGTTTGGGCGATTTTCGGTTTGCCCACGCTTTATCTTGCCTGGATTCTCGCGGCATTGGTGATGCTGGGTACCTGGGAATGGACGCGGCTGATCCCGTTGCGTAGCACCGCAGCACGTTCCGTCTATCTGCTGTTGATGGCGGCGGCGCTGTATCTGACGGGCGAGCTGATCGTCCGTCAGGGTACGTTGACGGTAGTGCTCATCGTCGCGGTGGTTTGGTGGCTGATCGCTACGGCCTGGGTCGTCACCTATCGTCCCGGCGCCGGGCACGGCGGTCTGTGGCCGCGCGCCGCCAAAGCCGTCGGTGGATTTCTCACCCTGGTTCCTGCCTGGGGCGCGTTGGTGGGGATTCACGGCGACGCCGGCTTCGGCCCCTGGGTGCTGTTGTTCACGATGGTGCTGATGTGGGTGGCCGACAGCGGTGCCTATTTTTCCGGACGCCGCTGGGGGCGGCGCAAGCTGGCGCCGCGCGTCAGCCCCGGCAAGAGCTGGGAAGGTGTGGCCGGCGCAATGGCGGCCTCGGCGGTGTACAGCGCGCTAGCGGGAAGTGCGCTGGGCTACGCAGGATTGCGATTGAGCGCGTTCGTTGCTCTGGCTCTGATCACGGTGGCGTTTTCCATCGTCGGCGATCTTTGGGAGAGCCTGCTCAAACGTGACCAAGGGGTGAAGGACAGCGGTACGCTGCTGCCCGGGCATGGCGGTGTGCTGGACCGGGTCGACAGCCTTACCGCGGGGGCGCCGGTCTTTCTTACGGGCTTGCTGCTGCTGGAGCGGGTCGCATGACGGCGGTCACCATTCTCGGTGCTACCGGTTCCATCGGGTTGAGTACCCTGGACGTCATCGCCCGGCATCGTGATCGCTTTTCGGTGTATGCGCTGACGGCCAATACCTCGTGGCAGCGCCTGGTGGAGCTGTGCCGCGCGCACCGCCCGCAGTACGCGGTGATTGCCGATTCGCGCTACCAGTCGCAGCTGGTCGCCGGGCTGCGGGATGCCGGGCTGGAGACCCGTGCGCTCGCAGGCTCGGAGGCGCTGGTCGAGGTGGCTGCGGCGCCCGACGCCGACTACGTCATGGCGGCCATCGTGGGTGCGGTGGGATTGCCTCCGACTTTGGCGGCTGCGCAAGTGGGCAAGCGGGTTCTGCTCGCCAACAAGGAGTCGCTGGTCATGGCCGGCGGCCTGTTCATGGAGGCGGTTCGCCATGGGCAGGCCGAGCTCCTGCCGATCGACAGCGAACACAATGCGGTTTTCCAATGCCTGCCGGACGACTATGTGGCGGGGGAATCGCCCAAGGGGGTCGAGAAGATCGTGCTGACCGCCTCGGGCGGGCCGTTTCTCCACACGCCGCTGGAGGTGTTGGCAGGGGTGACGCCGGAGCAGGCGGTGGCGCATCCCAACTGGTCCATGGGCCGCAAGATATCGGTGGATTCCGCGACCCTGATGAACAAGGGGCTGGAAGTCATCGAGGCGAGTTGGCTGTTCGCGGTCGACGGTGAGCGTATCGAGGTGGTGGTTCACCCCCAGAGCATCGTCCACTCGATGGTGCACTATGCGGATGGTTCGGTGTTGGCTCAGATGGGTAATCCCGATATGCGCACCCCCATCGCCCATGCGCTGGGCTGGCCGCAGCGGATTGCGGCGGGAGTGCCCCCCCTCGACTTGCTGGTTAAGCGCGAATTGACCTTCGAACAACCCGATACCGGGCGCTTTCCCTGCCTACTGCACGCCTATCAGGCCCTCAAGGCCGGCGGTGCGTATCCCGCTTTGCTCAACGCGGCGAACGAGGTTGCGGTCGCTGCGTTCCTTGAGGGTCGGCTGCGGTTTGTCGAGATTCCCAACATCGTCGAAGCTGTCCTTGCGACGGACGTCGCTGTGGACGCTCGATCCCTGGAGGATGTGATCGAAGCCGATCGCCAGGGCAGGGAACTTGCCCGGCGCTATCTTGTCCAGGTGAACGGATAAGGGTGAGCATTCAATGACTTCGTTTCTGATTTCCACTGTGTCGTTCCTGGTCGCCATCGGCGTGCTGATCTCGGTTCACGAGTTCGGCCACTTTTGGGTGGCGCGTAAGCTGGGCGTCAAAGTACTGCGCTTTTCCATCGGTTTCGGCAAGCCGCTGTGGAAGCGAGTCAGTGGCGCCGACCAGACCGAATACGTCGTCGCCGCCATACCGTTGGGCGGTTACGTCAAGATGCTCGATGAGCATGAGGGTGAGGTCGCTCCCGGCGAACTGCACCGTGCGTTCAATCGACAGAACGTCTGGAAACGCTCGGCCATCGTCGTAGCCGGGCCGCTGTTCAATTTCCTGTTTGCCATTCTGGCGTACTGGGCGGTCTACATGGCCGGTGTGGAGGGGATACGTCCGGTGATCGGTGAGGTTGCCCAAGCCTCTATTGCCGCTGCGGCCGGTTTGCAACCGGGCGACGAGCTGGTGGCGATCGACGGTAAACGCACCCCCACCTGGAATATGGCGACGCTGACCTTGCTGGACAGCGCCATGGACGGGGGGAAATCGACGGTTGAGGTGCGCCGTGAGGGGGCGTCGCGTGTCGTTGAACTCGACTTTTCCGCAAGCAACGCGTTGCTGGAAGGCACGTATGTGCTGGATGCGCTGGGCGTCAAACCCTGGCGGCCGGCCGTGCCGCCGGTGATCGATCGGACGGTGCCGGGAGGAGCGGCGGAGAAAGCCGGGCTGAAAGGCGGTGACTTGATCGTCTCGGCCGACGGACATCCGATCGACCAGTGGTCGGATTGGGTGAGCTATGTCCAAGCGCATCCCGGCCAGACGATCGCGGCTCAGGTTGAGCGGGATGGGGCTCGAATCGCTCTCGAACTGGTTCCCGAGTCGAGCGCCGACGGCAAGGGTGGAACGGTCGGACGTATCGGCGCCTACGTCCGTATCCCCCCGGGGCTTGAGAACTCCCTGCGTACCGTGGTGCGGTATGGTCCGGTGGATGCCCTGGGTGAATCGCTGCGCAAGAGCTGGGAGATGTCGGCCCTGATGATCCGCATGATGGGGAAGATGGTCAGTGGGGAGGCGTCGGTGGAAAATCTGAGCGGACCGATCAGCATTGCGCAGTACGCCGGACAGTCGGCGAGCGTCGGCTTGGTGCCGTTTCTTATGTTTCTGGCCGTGATCAGTGTCAGCCTTGGTATAATCAACCTCATGCCCATACCGTTACTCGACGGCGGGCATTTGCTGTATTACGTGATTGAAGCGGTCAAAGGGGGACCGCTTTCAGAGACTGCCCAAGCCGTTGGTCAGCGTTTGGGGATCGCTTTCCTTATCGTGCTGATGGGGCTGGCTTTCTATAACGATCTTTCCAGGGTTTTCGGCTAATACCCCGAGTAACTCGCGCGTGCGGTGAGGGGTCTGACACCCTTTGTAACCGCTACGTTGTGCCGGGCCTTGGCAAAAAAGATCCGGCATTCGAAACGATCACAACAGAATAACGAGGTCGGTGTGACTCCCGGAGACAAGGTGTTGCGCAAACTGCGACAGGCCATCTGCATCGTATTCGCCCTTTGCTACGCAGGATTGTCCTGGGGATTCGAGTCGTTTGTGATATCGGACATCCGTCTCGAGGGGTTGCAACGCATCTCAGCGGGCACAGTCTTTACCTACCTTCCTGTCAAAGTGGGCGACGAGTTGACCGCCAAGCGCAGCCAGGATGCGGTGCGTATTCTGTTCAAAACGGGCTTTTTTGAAGACGTGCGCCTGGAAAGAGACGGGGATGTGCTGGTTGTGTACGTACATGAAAGACCCGCCTTGGCTGAAATCACTATCACCGGCAATGACAGCTTGAAGACGGATGATCTGCTCGCGGGTCTGCGAAATATCGGGTTGTCGGAAGGACGTGTCTTTAATCAGGCCCTTCTGGAGCAAGTCGAACAAGAGCTGCGCCGCCAGTACATCTCTCAAGGCAAGTACAGCATCCGACTGGAGACCGAGGTGGTCCCCCTGGAGCGCAATCGTGTCAAGCTGAATCTGAAGATTGTCGAAGGCTGGGTCGCCAAGATTAAGAAGATCAATATCGTCGGGAATGCGGCGTTTGGCGACGAACAATTGCTTGACCAGTTGGATTCGGGAATTCCGGGCAGATTCGCTTTTTTCTCTTCGCGGGACGAATACTCGCGCGCGAAGTTGGCGGGGGATCTGGAGAAGTTGCGCGCCTACTACCTGGATCGGGGCTACCTGAATTTCAGCATCGACTCGACCCAGGTCTCCATCACCCCGGATAAGAAAGACATCTACATCACCATCAATGTCCGGGAGGGGGATCGCTATATCAACAGCCAAGTGAAACTGGCCGGGGAAATGGTGGTTGGCGAGTCGGAGTTGATGTCGTTGTTGAAGGTGAAGGAGGGCGAGAGCTTTTCGCGCAAACTGGTCACCCAATCGGCGGAGGCGCTAGCCAATCGGTTGGGCGACGAGGGGTACGCGTTTTCCAATATCAACACGATACCCGAGGTAGACGAGAAGACGAAGACGGTGAAGTTGACGTTTTTCCTGGATCCGGGGAAGCGCGTCTTCATTCGCCGTATCGTTATTTCTGGAAACTACAAGACGCACGATGAAGTGATACGCCGGGAACTGCGTCAGTACGAAGGCGCCGTGCTTTCCGGCCGGCTGCTGAAGCTGTCCCGGGAACGGTTGAACCGATTGGGTTTCTTCCAGGACGTCACGATAGAGACACCGGCCGTGCCCGGTGAAGATGACCAGGTCGATATCCTAGTCAAAGTCACCGAAAAACCGTCTGGGAATGTCGTTGCCAGCGTAGGTTACTCGGATACACAAGGCGTTATCTTCAGCTTTAGCGTGAACCAGGACAACTTCTTAGGCACTGGTAGCAAAGTCAGTTTTAAGGTCGATACGGGTGACGTCAACAAGACGTACAGTTTTACCTATAACAATCCCTACTATACGTTGGATGGAGTGAGTCGCGGGTTTAGCCTGTATCGGCGCCAGACGGATGCAAATAGTGCGTCGGTTTCGGACTTTACCTCCGATGAAACAGGAGCGGGCATCAACTACGGTATCCCCGTCAGCGAGGTGGACAGGCTAGGGATCGGGTTCAAGATCCGGCAGACCGAGCTGAGCACCACAGATTCGACACCGACCGAAATCGGGGACTTCATCAATACCTACGGAGATGGATTCTCCACCGGAGAGATCTCCTTGACGTGGTCGCACGACTCTCGCGATCGTGCCTTCTTCGCCACGCGGGGCAGCTCGGTACGCACTACTTTGGAGTTGGACGGTGGGGATTTGGATTACTATAAGTTCGAATACCAGCACCGATGGTTCCATACCTGGTCGAACGACATAACCCTGGCGTTAAAAGGTGTTCTCGGCTACGGCAACGGCGTAGGTGACACCCCCGCGCTGCCGTTCTTCGAGAACTACTACGCCGGGGGAATTGGCACCGTCAGGGGGTTTGAGGGCAACTCGCTGGGTCCCAAGGATTCGAACGACAATCCGATGGGTGGTAACCTGAAGGTGCTGGGCAGTGCGGAGTTGGTATTTGTCCCGCCCTGGCTGGAGAGCAGCGATTCGTTGCGGATGAGCGTATTCTTGGATACCGGTAACGTTTTCAACACCGATACCGGTGAATACGACTCCGGCGAACTGCGCGCCTCGGCCGGGGTGGCCCTGAACTGGTTCTCTCCCATCGGTCCGATCATCTTCAGTCTGGCGGAACCGGTCCGCGATCAACCGGGTGATAAAGCGCAGCAGTTTCAGTTCACGCTAGGTTTCGCGTTTTGAATTGAGGAGCAATTATGATGAGTAGCAGAGTTAGGGTTGGCGCGATTGGGCTGATGACGGTGGTCGTCACCGCGTTGACGCCGTTTGCCGCCGAAGCCCAAGAGCTGAAGGTGGGATTCGTCAACGCGGCCCAGGTAATGGAAAAAGCACCGCAAGCGGATGCCGCCCGCGAAAATCTGGAAAAGGAGTTCGCGCCGCGGGACAAACGGTTGGTCGCAGAACAGAAAGAGTTGCGCTTGCTTGAGGAGAAGCTCAACCGCGATGGCGCGATCATGAGCGACACAGAACGGAACAAGCTGGAGCGGGATATTCTGGCGGGTAAACGCGACCTCAAGCGGGCGCGAGATGAGTTTCGTGAGGACCTCAATATCCGCCGCAACGAAGAGTTGGCGAAACTGCAGAAACTGATTGTCGAGTCGATTCGCGCCTTGGCAAAAGAGGGCAGCTACGATTTGGTGTTGACAGACGGCGTGTTGTACGCAAATGACAAGATCGACATCACCGGTTTGGTGCTGGAACGCCTCAAAAAGGATGTGAAAAAGTAATATGGTGCGTGCGGCGAAGAGCGATTCGCCATGCCGTTGACTGCGTTATCATTGGCGGATTTGGCGCGCGCGCTGGGGCTCGATTTTGAGGGGGATGGTTCGCAGCGTATCCGTTCGGTTGCATCGCTCGAAAGCGCGGGAGAGGGGGATCTGGCGTTCGTTGCCGGTAAGCGTCACAAGACGAAGCTTGCCACGACTCGTGCCGGCGTCTTGATCATCGGGCATGATTTGAAGGGCGGCTATGACGGCAACAAACTGCTATCGGAAAATCCACACGCGGATTTCGCACGCGCCGTCGAACTTCTGATACCCCATGAGTCACAGCGAGGGGTTCACCCTACCGCGCTGATCGATTCCTCTGCATCCGTTCACAAGGATTGTTACATCGGCCCCAATGCCGTTCTCGCCGCTGGCGTGACCGTCGGAGCAGGGTGTTTCGTCGGACCCAACTGCGTCATCGGCGCCCAATCGCAGTTGGGTCCCGATTGCCGCCTGAAGGCAAACGTCAGCATCGCCGACGGGGTTCGATTGGGAAACCGAGTGTTGATACACGAGGGTGTGGTGATCGGGTCCGATGGATTCGGATTGGCGAAAGAGGGCGATCGCTGGCGGAAGGTGCCGCAGATAGGCGGTGTGAGAATTGGTGATGACGTCGAAATCGGTGCCAATACGACCATCGACCGCGGGGCCATCGACGATACGGTACTGGAAGACGGGGTCAAGCTCGACAACCAAATACAGGTAGCGCACAACGTGCGCATCGGTGCGAATACCGCGATTGCGGCGTGCGTCGGCATCGCGGGCAGTGCGGTTATCGGGCGCCGCTGTACCATTGGCGGAGCGGCGGTGGTGTTGGGGCATTTAACCATTACCGATGATGTGCACATTACTGCGATGTCGCTGGTGTCGAAATCGATCGACGAACCTGGCGTCTATTCCTCGGGGACTCCTCTGGAAAACAATGCGGCGTGGCATCGCAACTATGTCAGATTCAAGCAGCTGGACGATATGGCAAAGCGGTTGAGAGCACTTGAGAAGGATTTCATCAAACTTCAGAAACGCGTTCCGTGAAGCGCTGATCGCACAATCAAGTAGTATTGGGGGATGTACGTTGAATAGGCTGAATATCCACGAAATACGAAACTTTCTGCCACATCGCTACCCGTTTTTGCTGGTTGACAGGGTGCTGGAGTGCGAACCCGGCAAGCGGTTGGTCGCGCTAAAGAACGTCACCATCAACGAGCCCTTTTTTCAAGGCCATTTTCCCGTCAAACCGGTTATGCCGGGGGTGTTGATCATGGAAGCGATGGCGCAGGCGACGGGGCTGCTGGCTTTTCAAACCGCGCCGGACGAGGTTGTGGGGAACAAGCTCTACTACTTTGCCGGAATGGACAACGTGCGCTTCAAGCGCATGGTGGAACCCGGCGATCAGTTGATCCTGGAAGTTGAGCTGAACAAATGTAAACGGGGAATCTGGATGTTTACCGGTGTCGCCAAAGTGGACGGACAGCTCGCGGCCAGCGGCGATCTCATGGGCGCCATCAAGGATCTCGATACGTGATACACCCCTCTGCAATTGTCGATGCGCAGGCGCAGTTGGCGGACGGTGTCTCCGTCGGCCCGTTTTCCATCATCGGTCCGGATGTGATCGTGGAGGAAGGGACCCGAATTGGCTCGCACGTGGTCATACAGGGTCCAGGGCGTATCGGCCGCAATAACACCATCCATCAATTCGCTTCACTGGGCGATGCCCCGCAGGACAAGGGGTACAAGGGTGAGCCCACACGCTTCGAAGTCGGTGACAACAACGTCATTCGCGAATACGTCACTATCAATCGCGGGACCACAACGGGTGCGGGGATCACCCGTCTCGGCAGCAACAATTACATGATGGCGTACAGCCACTTGGCGCACGACTGTCAAGTGGGCAACAACACCATCTTCGCCAACGCGGCATCGCTGGCTGGGCATGTGACGGTGGACGATTGGGTGATCATGGGGGGGTTCGCCATCGTGCATCAGTTCTGTCGGATCGGTGCGCATAGTTTCTGTGCGCTGGGCAGTGTCATTTTCAAAGACGTGCCACCCTACGCCACGGTGTCGGGAAATCCCGCGTGCCCGCACGGCATCAACGCCGAAGGCTTGCGTCGCCGGGGATTTAGCGCCGATACCATCCAGAAGATCCGCAACGCGCACAAGATTCTCTACAAATCCAAACTCCCCCTCGCCGCAGCGCAGTCGGAACTCGAACTTATGGGAGCGGATTGCGACGAGGTGGCGCTCATCGCACGTTTTATCGCGGCATCGCGCCGCAGTCTCGTGCGTTAGCGGAAGAGTGACGGACAAAAAGGGGGCGACGTGCCGTCGCTGCGAGTAGGAATAGTTGCGGGCGAGACCTCCGGCGATCTGCTGGGAGCGGGATTGATGCGGGCGCTGCGCGTTCTTCATCCCGACATCCAGTTCGAGGGCATCGCCGGACCGCAGATGATCGCCGAAGGATGCGATGCCCGCTACCCGGCGGACAAGCTGTCGCTGCTCGGTCTGGTGGAGGTGCTCGGTCACCTGCCCGAGGTACTGCGCATTCGCAGACAACTCGCCACCTACTTTGAAAAATCCCCGCCTGACGTATTCATAGGCATTGACGCACCCGACTTCAATATCGCTCTTGAGCGACGTTTGCGGGACAAGGGTATTCCGACGGTCCACTATGTCAGCCCGACCGTATGGGCGTGGCGCACTTACCGGGTGCATGCCATTGCGCGCGCCGTGGACTTGATGCTGACGGTGTTCCCATTCGAGGCGGAGTTCTATCAGGAGCATAACGTTCCGGTCCGATTCGTCGGCCATCCGCTCGCCGACTTGGTGCCGCTGGTCAGCGACCGGCTGGAGGCGCGTCGCAATCTCGGTCTCTCTGCCGCAGACGCTATTGTGGCGCTGCTCCCGGGCAGCCGCTCCAGCGAGTTGAAATACCTCGGAGCGCGCTTTATCGAGACGGTAGCGTGGTGCCACCAGCGCAAACCGCAACTGCATTTCGTTGCGCCAATGGCGAGCGTAAAGATTCGGCAGGTGTTCGAAACGTTGCTGTCGATGCACGGAGAGGAGCTTCCGATTACGTTGATCGACGGTCGCTCGCGCGAGGTGATGGAGGCGGCGGACGTGGTGCTGGCCGCCTCCGGTACCGCCACCTTGGAGGCGCTGCTGCTAAAACGCCCGATGGTGGTGGCATACCGTATGGCCTTTCTGACGCAAATGATGATGCGGCGCCTGCTCAAGGTGCCGCATTTTTCGTTACCCAATTTGTTGGCCGGACGTGAGGTGGTGCAGGAGTTCTTCCAGAATGACGTGATGCCGGAGAAGCTGGGTCCGGCGCTGTTCGACTACCTGGAGAATCCGCAACGAGCGCACGCGCTGCAAGAGACCTTTGCTGAGATTCACTATCGGCTGCGCAAGAATGCCAGTGAGCAGGCTGCGCGGGCGGTTCTGCAGCTACTTGGCAGGGAGAGTGCAGCGTGACCGTTGGGTATCCCGACTGGGTGGCAGGCGTTGACGAGGCGGGTCGAGGACCGTTGGCGGGTCCTGTTGTAGCCGCAGCGGTCATACTCGACCCTCGACGCCCCATCGCCGGGTTGACCGATTCCAAACGGTTGAGCGCCAAGCGGCGCGCGGATCTGGAACCGCAAATCCAGGAGCGGGCGTTGTGCTGGGCAGTGGCGCGCGTCGAGGCGGACGAGATCGATCGCATCAACATCCTGCGTGCCGCGCTGCTGGCCATGCGCCACGCGGTGCTGGGGCTGGAACGGTCCCCGGTTCACGTCCTGGTGGACGGCAACCGCTGTCCGGAGTTGGCGATGCCGGTGACGGCCATCGTCAAGGGCGACCTCACCGAACCGGCGATTTCGGCAGCCTCCATCCTCGCCAAGGAGGCGCGCGACCGTATCATGCGCGATCTCGACCGGCAGTATCCCGGCTACGGTCTGGCCGAGCACATGGGGTATCCGACCAAGGCGCATCTCGCTGCATTGCAGGCACAAGGCCCCTGCCCCCAGCATCGGCGCAGCTTCGGGCCGGTCCGCGCGCTGTTGGCGGATACCTAGAACCCGTTTTGCGCCCCTGCGCCAGCGGCGGACGACTACCACGATCCCGCCCATGGTATCCAGCCCGCCGGGGCGGGTATGCTTGACGACCCCGGCGCCGCCGGGTGAAGGCCGACCACTGATCGATCGTTAACGATGGGAACCTCTTTCGTTCATCTGCGCCTGCACACCGAGTACTCCCTGGTGGACGGGGTGGTGCGCATCAAACCCCTGATCAAATCCGTCGCCGAACTGGGAATGGGCGCCGTCGCAGTCACCGATCAGGCCAATCTCTTCGCGATGGTCAAGTTCTACAAGGCGGCGCTCAACGGTGGTGTCAAACCCATCGTCGGTGTCGATCTCTGGTTGCGCCCCGCGGAGGAGTCGCAGGCGCCAACCCGGCTGACGCTGCTCTGCCAGCATGCCGAGGGCTACCGCCATCTGACGCGCCTGGTCTCGCGCGGCTATCTGGAGGGCCAGCATCGCGGGGTGCCGATGATCGAGTCCGGGTGGCTGGACGAGGAGGGCACCGACGGACTGATTGCGTTGTCGGGTGGTGCCCACGGAGACGTCGGTCGGGCGCTGGCCGGCGGCCACGTCGACGAAGCGCGCGAGACGTTGGAGCGCTACCGGCGGCGCTTTCCCGACCGCTACTACCTGGAGGTGACGCGTACCGGGCGCGAGGACGAGGAGGAGTACCTGCACCAGGTCGTGGAGCTGGCGGCGCGGTGCGCGGTGCCGGTGGTGGCGACCAATGACGTGCGCTTCCTGGCGCGCGACGATTTTTCCGCCCACGAAGCACGGGTCTGCATCCACGACGGCCGCACGCTGGATGATCCGCGCCGCCCGCGTCGCTACTCCCCCGAGCAGTACCTGAAGTCGCCCGCCGAGATGGCAGAGCTGTTTGCCGATCTACCCGAGGCGCTAGCCAATTCCGTCGAGATCGCCAAACGCTGCAATCTCGAACTGACCCTGGGTAAGAATTTCCTGCCCGATTTTCCCATACCAGAGGGGTTGACAGAGGATGAGTTCTTCCGCCGTGAAGCCGAGGCAGGTCTCGATCAGCGATTGGCTAAGATTCGCACCCTCCATGGCGGGGAGTTGCCGCTACCCGAGTCAGACTATCGCGACCGCCTCGGCCTCGAACTCGACGTCATCATCCAGATGGGCTTCCCCGGCTACTTCCTCATCGTTGCAGACTTCATCCGCTGGGCGAAGGAGAACGGTGTCCCGGTGGGGCCGGGCCGCGGTTCCGGTGCCGGTTCGCTAGTCGCCTATTGCCTGGGGATCACCGATCTCGATCCGCTCGCCTACGATCTGCTGTTCGAGCGTTTCCTCAATCCCGAACGCGTCTCCATGCCCGATTTCGACGTGGACTTCTGCATGGAGGGACGCGATCGAGTCATCGAGTACGTGGCCCAGCGCTACGGTCGCGACCGGGTGAGCCAGATCATCACCTACGGCAGCATGGCGGCGCGCGCCGTGGTGCGCGACGTGGGACGAGTGCTCGGTCACCCCTACGGTTTCGTCGATCGGGTTGCCAAGCAGATTCCCTTCGAATTAGGCATGACGCTGGAAAAGGCGCTGGAGCAAAGCGAGGAGCTGCGCGCCAGCTACGAGGGCGATGAGGAGATCCGCGCTCTCATCGACCTGGCGCGGTCTCTGGAAGGCATTACCCGCAACGCGGGCAAGCACGCCGGCGGTGTGGTCATCGCTCCCTCGGTACTCACCGATTTCGCGCCGCTCTACTGCGAACAGGGCGGCGGCGGGCTGGTCACCCAGTTCGACAAGGATGACGTGGAGGGCGTCGGCCTGGTGAAGTTCGACTTTCTCGGGCTGCGCACCCTGACCATCATCGATTGGGCGCTGCAGACCATCAACGCCCGCCGCGCGCTGAGCGATGCCGAGCCCATCGACATCACGGCCATCCCCCTGGACGATCCTGCCGCTTTTACGCTGCTCAAGCGTTGCGCCACCACCGCGGTGTTCCAGTTGGAATCGCGCGGGATGAAGGATCTGATCAAACGCCTGCAGCCCGACTGTTTCGAGGACATCGTGGCCCTGGTCGCGCTGTTCCGG
>JBNKCG010000017.1:0-13054 GCA_050287605.1 Gammaproteobacteria bacterium
CCCAAGTCGTATCACCTGAAGAAGTTGGTGTGAATGCCGGAACCGAGGAAGCAGGTAAGTACACCGATTAATTGCTCTCGCCGAGTACGCCAGGAGTAACCGATTTGGAAACCCGTTCTTGATTGTCAGAGCGTGAACGGGCAGGGAGACGAACCACTCCGGTTCGATGGTTCTGTGGCTGTTATTCGATTTCCTTTGCGATCTTGGCGTTTCGGCGAGAGAACGCTTTTCCTAAACAAGTTGGTCCCCGTGTCTCGAATATGCGGGTGCCACAGTCCTAACGGGAGATACGTGTGAACGACGTTACCGCTTTGAGAGGAAACTGGAATTTTCCCACCGCCATCCGCTTCGGCGTGGGGCGCATTGCCGAACTGCCCGATGCGTGCCGCAACGTGGGCATGCGACGCCCGCTGCTGGTCACCGATCCTGGGCTGGCTGCACTGCCCATGATCCGGCAGGCGCTGGATGCGTGCCGTGCCGATGGGCTGGCATGCGAGCTCTTTTCCGACGTGCGCGGCAATCCGGTGGAGGCGAACGTTATCGCGGGCGTCGAGGCCTACCGGCGCGGCAAACACGACGGGGTGATCGCCTTCGGCGGTGGCAGTGCACTGGACGCCGGCAAGGCGGTGGCGCTGATGGTGGGGCAAACCCGTCCGCTATGGGATTTCGAGGACCGTGAGGATTGGTACACGCGCGTGAACGTGGCCGGTATGGCGCCGGTGGTGGCGGTGCCCACGACGTCGGGCACCGGTTCCGAAGTGGGGCGCGCCTCGGTCATCACCGACCTGCGCGATCACACCAAGAAAATCATCTTTCATCCGCGCATGATGCCTGCGTTGGTGGTCGCCGATCCGCAGTTGACAGCGGGTTTGCCACCCGCCATGACGGCGGCGGTAGGGATGGATGCGCTGTCGCACAATCTCGAGGCCTGGTGCAGCCCTTCCTACCATCCGCTGGCACAGGGTGTGGCGCTGGAGGGAATGCGGCTCATCAAGGAGTGGCTGCCGGCGGCCTGTACCGACGGCGGCAATCTCGAAGCGCGCGCTCACATGATGATTGCCTCATCCATGGGAGCGACCGCGTTTCAAAAAGGGCTGGGCGCCATGCACAGCATGAGCCATCCTTGCGGCGCGCTGCTGGACACCCACCACGGCCTCACCAACGCGGTGGTGATGCCTTACGTGTTGGCGTTCAATCGCCCCGCCATCGAAGAGAAGTTGGCTGCGCTGGCGCGTTACCTGGATCTCCCCGGTCAAAACGCAACTGCTGTGCTCGACTGGGTGCTGGCGCTGCGTGAACAGATCGGCATTCCCCACACCCTGGCCGAACTGGGTGTCACGGCGGACCAGGTGCCGACGTTGGCGCCCATGGCCGAAGTCGATCCCTCGTCCGGGGGCAATCCCGTTCCGCTAACGGTGGAGAACCTCTCCGAGTTGTATCGGTGCGCCATCGAAGGCCGGTTGTGACGGAGGTTGACGACGCGGTATGAGTGAACGCAAACCCGTCATCGGCTTGACCAGCTACGGAACCATCGAGAATCCCGACTACCGTGTCCCGGCGGAGTACGTGCACGGCGTGGTCCGCGCCGGCGGCGTACCGTTGGTGTTGCCTACGGTGTCGAACGAATTCGTCGGGCGCTGGCTGGGGCTGATCGATGGACTGGTGCTCATCGGCGGTGGGGATATCGATCCGGCCCGCTACCACGGACCCGTCCACGAGACCGTCTACAACGTCGATGCGCCGCGCGACGCGGCGGAATTGGAACTGGCTCGCGAGGTGCTGCAGCGCCGCATCCCCACCCTGGCCATCTGCCGTGGTCTGCAGTTGGTCAACACCGTGCTCGGGGGTACGCTGCACGCACATCTTCCCGACGTCTACGGCGAGAAGGTTACGCACCGTGCACCGCCGCGTGTACCGATCCCGCACGAACTGCGCGTCGATCCCCACTCGCGCCTGGCCGGGCAGCTGGGTGGCACACGCCTTTCGGCGGCATCCTGGCACCACCAGGCCATCGACCGGCTGGGGGAGGGGCTGCGCGCGGTGGCGTGGGCCGACGACGGCGTTATCGAGGCGGTGGAGCTGGAGGAGCACCCGTACCTGACCGCGGTGCAATGGCATCCGGAGCTTACCGCCGCCGACGACCCGGCGCAGCAGGCGTTGTTTGATGAGCTGATTGCGCTTGCGGGGCGGACCTAGCCCCGTCAGGCCGACATTCGATTCTGCAAATTGTGATGCGCGTCGCGGGCGGCTGCGGCCTAATCCCTATAGTCTTTAGGCTAATTCACGCGGCACACCCCAGTGCCTATAACAAAAAACCCCCTTTGAGTTAGTCCGAGCAGGGATGCTTACGCCTCTCGGGCCAACAGTGGAATGTCGCTGCCGAGAGCGCGCTGCGGGGGTCTGTTGTCACCCTTCCGTCCTCCCCTCTGGCCAGCGTCGCCGATGTCTGCCACGTACGGAGGGTTCGTCCATGTTGAGCTTCATCAAGTCTCGCAGCAAGCAGTCAAACGCCGATACCAAGCGTAAATACGCGACGGCCCCCGGTACTTCGATCCGCTATAGTCCGGAGCTGATCGAGCAGCTGACCTCGGAGCATCAAGACCTCCTCAACTGCATCATCCAGGTGATCAAGGCCGCCAAGGCCTTCGATGCCCCTCGCGTAGGGCAGGGGCTCGAGCGCATGCGCACGCAGTTGCGCACGCATATGTTGTCCGAGAACGTGCGACTCCATCTCTACCTTAAGCACGCTTTCGGGAAGGACGGGATCACGGGTTCGCTGGTGCGCGATTTCCGCCGCGACATGGACATGGTCGCACGCGAGGCGGAAGCGTTTTTCGAGCGCCACGTGGGCATCGGCGATGGCCGCTACTCGCTCAACGATTTCCTGGCCGAGTTCGAAGCCCTGGGTGCCATGATCAACGGGCAGATGGAGCGCGAGGAGTGCACGCTGTTCCCGCTCTACCTGCCGGAGTACTGAGGCACCGCTGCTGACACCACGAAGGGGCGTCGCCCCTTCGTCGGAGCCTAATGCAATCGCCCGGGCGGTGTTGCGGTTCGCTAGTCGGGAGTGACCCAACCCGGCTCGTCCGGGTTGGCGTGGAGGCCGCGAGTGACCGGCGTCATTCGCGAGAAATCGTTAACAGGTGTCAGACGATTCGGGCGACCTGGTCGAAGTCGAGGCGCGGTCCGCGCGGGAATAGATTGCCACCGTCACCGTAACCCAGGTTGACCAGGAAGTCGGATTGATAGCGGCCGTCGGGGAAGAATTCGGCGTCCAGCTTGGCGTTGTCGAAGCCCGACATGGGGCCGGCGTCAAGCCCCAGGGCGCGTGCGGCGAGGATCAGGTAGCCGCCTTGCAGCGTTCCGTTGCGTCGCATGGTCGACTCGGCGAGCGCCGGATTGTTCTCGAACATCGGTTTGGCGTCCATGTGAGGAAACAGCACGGGCATATGCTCGTGGAACTGACGGTCATGCGCCACGATGACGGTGACCGGTGCCGCCAGGGTCTTGTCCACGTTGCCGGGTGAGAGCAGGGGTTTAAGACGCGTTTTCGCCTCCTGCGATTTCACGAACACCAGCCTTGCCGGGGTACAGTTCATGCTCGTCGGGCCCCACTTCATCAGCTCGTAAAGTTGCCTCAACGTTGCGTCGGATACCTCGCGCTCCTGCCAGCTGTTGTGGGTGCGAGCTTCGCGGAACAAGGTGTCGAGCGCGGCATCGTTCAGTGTTCGGTCCATTGGGGAACTCCTTATCAGGTTAGGGATCAGGTTAGGGGCAGCCGAGGCGGCTGCGGTCGTGTGGCGCCGTGAAGTCCGCGGCGGGTCCGATGGGCACGATGCGCGCGGGGTTCAGCGTCGGGTGGCTGGTGTAGTAGTGCTGCTTGATGTGGTCGAGATTGACCGTCTCCGCGATGCCCGGCACCTGATACAACTCGCGGGTGTAGGCCCACAGATTGGGGTAGTCCACCAGGCGGTGCAGATTGCACTTGAAGTGGGTGTGGTAGACGGCGTCGAAGCGCACCAGGGTGGTAAACAGCCGCCAGTCGGCTTCGGTGATGCCGCTACCCACCAGGTAGCGCTGAGTCGCCAGCCGCGCTTCCAGCCAATCCAGTGCGTCGAACAGGGATCGAGCCGCCTGTTCGTATGCGCCTTGGGTGGTGGCGAATCCGGCGCGGTAGACGCCGTTGTTGACGTCGTCGTAGATGCGCCGGTTGACCGTATCGATCTCCTCGCGGTGAGCTTCGGGATAGAGGTCGAGTTCGGCGTTGCCCCAGGCGTTGAAAGCCGAGTTCAACATGCGGATGATCTCGGACGACTCGTTGTTGACGATGGTGCGCGTTGCTTTGTCCCACAGCACCGGCACCGTGACGATGCCGTTGAAGTGGGGATCGGCCCTGTGGTAGACCTCGTGCAGCGCACTGCAGCCGTTGGCGGTATCGGCGCTGCTGCCGGGGTAGGTGCCGAATATCCAGCCCTCGTCGCCCATGTGCGGTTCGACCACGTCCACCGAAATGATTGATTCCAATCCCTTGAGCTTGCGCACGATCAGGGTGCGGTGCGCCCACGGGCAGGCCAGCGACACGTAGAGGTGGTAGCGGTCCGGTTCCGCCCTGAAGCCGCTGCTGCCGTCGGCGGTGATCCAGTTGCGGAAGGTGCTTTCCGAGCGATCGAACTCCCCGTCGCGCGTATTGGGTTCGAACCCGTCGTTGCGCCATTCGCCGTCGATCAGTTGGTACATCACTTGGTTCTCCGTTGCCGGTGCCCACCGCGACAGGAGGGCAGCTGTTGCGTGTCGGGCGGCGTTCGTATTGAGCTTGCGTTACAAGAAGCAGGTTAGTAGGGCGGTCCTGGGAAAGAAATCGGAATATACTTACCGAGTTATTCAATTATTTTGAAACAGATGACGGCTATAAAAACAATGACTTGTAATGGGATATAGGAGAATTTTCGTTGCGGGCTGCGAAATTGGCTTGTGGGGATGAATATTTACGACCCCGTTGATGGGGCGTCTGCGGGAGGTGGGAAGCATGGGGTTACGGATTACGCTGGATGCGTTGACGGTGTTGGATGCCATCGATCGCAAAGGGAGTTTCGCCGCCGCGGCCGCCGAGCTGCACCGCGTGCCCTCGGCGGTCACCTACACGGTGCAAAAGCTTGAACAGGACCTGGATGCACTGCTGTTTGACCGCCGTGGCCACCGGGCGCAGCTCACGGGCGCGGGGCGCAAGCTGCTGGACGACGGGCGCCATCTGTTGCGGGCCGCTGGGGAGTTGGAATCGGCGGTCAAGCGGGTGGCTACCGGTTGGGAGAGTACGCTGACGCTGGCGGTAGGGGACGCCTATCCGTTGACCCGGCTCTTCCCGCTGTTGCAGGCGTTTTATGCCGAGCAGCGCGGCACGCAGGTCCGGCTGCTGCGCGAGGTGCTTTCCGGGGTCTGGGATGCGCTGCTGGCCCGGCGCGCGGATATCGCCATTGCGGCCTCGGGGGATGGGCCAGCCGGGGGTGGCATCACGCTGCGGCCGTTGGGTACGGTAACCTTCGTCTTCGTCATGGCGCCCGATCATCCCCTGGCGCTGTTGCCCGAACCGCTTACCGAAGTCGATCTTCTTACCCACCGGGCGGTGGCCGCCGCCGACAGTTCGCGCAATCTCCCCGCCGCCACATCGGCGCTGCTGGGCGGGCAGGAGGTGTTTACCGTGCCGACCCTTGCCGACAAGGTTGAGGCGCACCGCGTGGGGCTAGGGGTGGGCTATGTGCCGCGCTTTATGGTGGAGGAGGACTTGGCGCAGGGGCGGCTGGTGACGCGACGGGTGGAATCCTCGGTTCCCCATCCGCAGATCTCGCTGGCCTGGCGCACCCGCGACAAAGGCAAGGCGTTGAAGTGGTTTCTGGATCGCCTGTCGGATGAGCGCCTGTACCAGGGGCTCGTCGACTAGGGCAGCTCGAACAGCAGGATCTCGGCGTCGCTGCCGCCGGCCAGGCAAATCTCGGGCTCTTCGGTGAGGGTCATGCCGTCTCCGCTCTCCAGGGCGTGGCCATTGGCGCTCAGGTGACCCCGGGCGACGTGCAGGTAATAGCTTCTGCCGGGGGCTGCGGGGTGAGTGATGACTTCCTCACCCTGAAGCAGGGCCGCGTAAAGCCGGACATCCTGATACAGCGTGACTGAGCCGGCCTCGCCGTCCGGCGAGGCCACCAGGCGTAGGCGCCCGCGTTTCTCAGCGGCGGGAAACGCCATCTGCTCGTAGCCCGGGGCGATCCCCGCGGTATGGGGGCGTATCCAGATCTGCAGGAAGTGGACGGCCTCGCGATCCGAGGCATTGAACTCGCTGTGGGTGACGCCGGTGCCGGCGCTCATGCGCTGCACCTCGCCGGGGCGGATCACCGCGGTGTTGCCCATGCTGTCTTTGTGCTGCAGAGCCCCCTCCAGTACGTAGCTGATGATCTCCATGTCCCGATGACCGTGCGGGGCGAAGCCGCCACCGGGTACCACGCGGTCTTCGTTGATGACGCGCAGTACCGATACGCCCATGTGTTGGGGATCGTAGTAGCTGCCGAACGAGAAGGTGTGGCGGCTGTCCAGCCAGCCGTGGTTGGCGTGCCCTCGCTCGTGGCTGCTGCGGATGCGAATCATGGAGATCCCCCGATATCGTTCATCACAATTGATGGTATATCGCAATTTAAACAGGAATATGGATGTGTGATAGCGGAGAATACTGCGCAAGTCATTCAAAAATTTCGACAATTCGGCCATTGCTGCGCGGCGCCAATCGCAACGACATGAAATGGTCAGGCTTGGATGCCTCTGGCAGGGCACCCAAGTGACTCCGGTCACGCTTTTATCGTACAATCGACCGTTCCGCCCGTCTGGGCGGGAGCGTCGAATGGGGCTCGCATTGCCTGGAATTGGCGACTTCGCCAGGAATAGGCGGTGACGCGCCCGATGGCGTGACCCCGACCTCGGGGCGCGACGTGGAAGGCTGGCATTGTTCCGGGGCGGATCGACAGGCAATCGGACAACAGCACGGCTTTCGCCGACTGTTTTTTCACGGTTTAGATAGTAGCAAAGTAAGACTGACGTCCGCGCGCGGGTAATCGGACGCAGGATTCTGCGGCCTGGCGGCAAGCCGGTGCGGGAAATCTGGGAGTGAAGCGTGATGAGCAAAAACGGTGTACATCGTCCCGAGGGGCTGTACGACCCTGCCAATGACCACGACGCGTGTGGTGTCGGTTTTATCGCCGATATCAAGAACCGCAAGAGTCACACCATCGTCAAGCAGGGTCTGGAGGTGCTCACTAACCTGACTCACCGCGGCGCCGTGGGCGCCGACCCGCTGGCCGGCGACGGTGCCGGTATCCTGCTGCAACTGCCCGACCGCTTTTTCCGCGGCGAGATGCAGGCCCGCGGGGTCGAACTGCCTGCGGAGGGCGAGTACGCCGTGGGCATGGTGTTCATGCCCAAGGAGAAGAAGGCGCGCGTAGTCTGCGAGAAGGCCATCGAGGAGACCATTGAGGCCGAGGGTCAGCATTTCCTCGGCTGGCGCGACGTGCCGGTGGACGGTAGCTGTCTGGGCGAGAGCGTCAAGCCCATTGAGCCGGTGATCCGCCAGGTGTTCGTCGGGCGCGGCGAATCGTGCCCCGACGCCGATGCCTTCGAGCGCAAGCTGTTCGTGATTCGCAAGCAGGCGCACCACAAGGTGTGGGACCGTACCGGCGCCGATATCCCCAACAGTGCCTTCTACATGCCGTCGCTCTCGGCGCGCACCATTACCTATAAGGCCATGGTGCTGGCCGCCAACGTGGGCGTCTACTACCGCGATCTGCAGGACGAGCGCTTCGAATCGGCCCTGGCGCTGGTGCACCAGCGCTTCTCCACCAACACCTTCCCCAGCTGGCCGCTGGCGCAGCCGTTCCGCTATCTGGCCCACAACGGCGAGATCAACACCCTGCGCGGCAACATCAATTGGATGCTGGCGCGCCGGTCGGGAATGAGCTCCGAGATTCTGGGCGAGGACCTGGAGAAACTCTGGCCGCTGATCGGCGACGGCGCCTCGGATTCGGCCACCTTCGACAACGCGTTGGAGCTGCTCATCGCCGGTGGCTACTCGCTGGCGCACGCCATGATGCTGATGATTCCCGAAGCGTGGGCCGACAACCCGCTGATGGACGACAGGCGTCGCGCCTTTTACGAGTATCACGCCGCGTTGATGGAGCCGTGGGACGGCCCCGCCGCCGTCGCCTTCACCGACGGGCGCCAGATCGGCGCCACGCTGGACCGCAACGGCCTGCGCCCCGCGCGCTACCTGGTCACCGACGACGACCTGGTGGTGATGGCCTCGGAGATGGGTGTGTTGCCCATTCCCGAAGAGAAGATCGTCAAGAAGTGGCGCCTGCAGCCGGGCAAGATGTTCCTCATCGACCTGGAGCAGGGGCGCATCATCGACGATGCCGAATTGAAGGCCGACCTGGCTGGCAAGCATCCCTATCAGGAGTGGCTGGACGAGACCCAGATCACCCTGGAAGACCTGCCGCCCGAGGTGGCTGCCATGGCCCCCGACGCACCGGTGCTGCTGCGCATGCAGCAGGCTTTCGGCTACACCCAGGAGGACCTCAAGTTCTTCTTGAAGCCCATGGCCACCACGGGGCAGGACCCGGTCGGCGCCATGGGTCGCGACATCCCGCCGGCGGTGCTCTCCGACCGGCCGAAGATGCTTTACGACTACTTCAAGCAGAACTTCGCCCAGGTCACCAATCCGCCCATCGACCCGATCCGTGAAGAGCTGGTGATGTCGCTGGTGTCGCTCATCGGTCCGCGCCCCAACCTGCTCAACCTGCAAACCGGCGGCACGCACAAGCGCCTGGAAGTGCACCAGCCCATCCTTTCCAACGTGGACCTGGAGAAGATCCGCCGCATCGAGAACCATGTCGATGCCGCGTTCCGCACCTATACGCTGAACATCTGCTACCCCGTCGAGGAAGGTGCCCAGGGTATCAACTCGGCCATCAAGCGCCTGTGCGACATCGCCACCAACGTGGTGAAAGAGGGCAACAATATCCTGGTGCTCTCCGACCGCTGCGTCGACGCGGGCCATGTGGCCATCCCCGCGCTGCTTGCCACCAGTGCCGTGCATCATCACCTGATCCGCGAAGGGCTGCGTACCGAGGTCGGTCTGGTGATCGAGACCGGCGAAGCGCGCCAAGTGCACGACTTCTGCCTGCTTGCCGGCTACGGCGCCGAGGCGATCAACCCTTACCTCGCCTTCGACTCCATCACCGCCATGCTGGCTGAGCTGCCGGAAAACCTCAGCGTCGAAGAGGCCCACAAGCGCTACATCAAGGCCGTCGACAAGGGCATGCTCAAAGTGATGTCCAAGATGGGTATCTCCACCTATCAGTCCTATTGTGGTGCGCAGATCTTCGACGCCGTGGGGCTGAATCAGGAATTCCTCGACCGCTACTTCACCGGTACGCCCAGCACCATCGGCGGCATCGGGCTGGCGGAAGTGGCCGAAGAGGCGGTGCGCCGCCATCACGTGGCTTACGGCGACAACCCGCTCTATCGGCGTCTGCTGGACGTGGGCGGCGAACTGGCCTACCGCATCCGCGGCGAAGAGCACTTCTGGACGCCGGAGACCATCTCGCTCATGCAGCACGCTGTGCGCGAGGGCGACTTCACCAAGTTCCAGCAGTACACCGCGATCATCAACGACCAGGGCAGGAAGCTGAAGAACCTGCGCGGCCTGTTCGAGTTCAAGTTCGCCGAGCAGCCGTTGGCGCTGGATGAGGTGGAACCGGCTACCGAGATCGTCAAACGCTTCGCCACCGGCGCCATGTCCTTCGGTTCCATCTCCTGGGAGGCGCACACCACGCTGGCCATCGCCATGAACCGCCTGGGCGGCAAATCCAACACCGGCGAGGGTGGCGAGGAGCCGAGCCGGTTCGTGCCGCTGGAAAACGGCGACACCATGCGTTCGGCCGTCAAGCAGGTGGCCTCGGGGCGTTTCGGCGTCACCACCGAATACCTGGTCAACGCCGACGAGATCCAGATCAAGATGGCGCAGGGCGCCAAGCCCGGCGAGGGCGGGCAGCTGCCCGGGCACAAGGTCGATCAATATATCGCCAAGGTGCGCCACTCCACGCCGGGCGTGGGGCTGATCTCGCCGCCGCCGCATCACGACATCTACTCCATCGAGGATCTGGCGCAGCTCATACATGACCTGAAGAACGTCAATCCCAAGGCGCGCATCAGCGTCAAGCTGGTCTCCGAGCTGGGGGTGGGCACCGTGGCGGCGGGCGTCTCCAAGGCCCACGCCGATCACGTATTGATCTCCGGCAACGATGGCGGTACTGGCGCGAGCCCGCTCACCTCGGTGATGCAGGCCGGTTCGCACTGGGAGATCGGACTCTCCGAGACCCACCAGACGCTGGTGGCCAACGAACTGCGCGGCCGCATCGCGGTGCAGACCGACGGCGGCATGCGCACCGGGCGCGACGTGGTGGTAGCGGCCCTGCTGGGCGCCGACGAGGTGGGATTCGGCACCGCGGCGCTGATCGCCGAGGGCTGCATCATGATGCGCAAGTGCCACCTCAACACCTGCCCGGTGGGCGTGGCGACGCAGGATCCGGAGCTGCGCAAGCTGTTCCCCGGTCAACCGGAACACGTGGTGAACTTCTTCATGTACATCGCCACCGAGGTGCGCGAGTTGATGGCCAAACTGGGCTTCCGCACCTGGCAGGAGATGATCGGCCAGAGCGACCGGCTCAATATGCGCAAGGCCATCGATCACTGGAAGGCCAAGGGCATCGATTTCTCGCGCGTGCTCTACAAGCCCGAGCCGCGCGAGGGCGTCGCCATCTACAACCGCGAGTTGCAGGATCATGGCCTCGACAAGGCTTTGGATCTGCAGTTGATCGAGCGGGCGCGCCCGGCGCTGGAGAAGCTGGAAGCGGTGCGCATCGAGACCGCGATCCGCAACACCAACCGCACGGTGGGCGCCATGCTCTCCGGCGAGGTGGCGCGCCGCTACGGGCACAAAGGGCTCAACGACGACACCATCTACATCAAGCTCAAAGGCACCGCGGGGCAGAGCTTCGGCGTCTGGCTGGCGCGCGGCGTCACCCTGGACCTGGAGGGCGAGGGCAACGACTACGTAGGCAAGGGTCTGTCGGGTGGACGCATCGTCATCCGGCCGCCGGCCGAAAGCGGCATCGTGCCGGAACAGAACATCATCGTCGGCAACACCGTCCTTTACGGCGCCATCAGCGGCGAGTGCTATTTCCGCGGCGTGGCGGGCGAACGTTTCGCGGTGCGCAACTCCGGTGCGGTGGCCGTCGTGGAAGGCACCGGCGATCACGGCTGCGAGTATATGACAGGCGGCGTGGTTGTTGTGCTCGGCAAAACGGGCCGCAACTTCGCGGCGGGTATGTCAGGCGGCATCGCTTATGTACTCGACGAAGACGGCGAATTCGAACGCCGCTGTAATATGGCGATGGTCGATCTGGAACCGATCCCCGCCGAGGAAGAGCGTATGGCCAGGCTTAGCCACCAGTCGGGCGACCTGACCAGCCACGGCGTGGTGGATATTATGCGCGACATGAGCCGCTTCGATGCTGTGCGTTTGCGCCAGCTTATCGAAAATCACCAGCACTACACCGGATCGGAACGTGCGAAGGCCATTCTCGATGATTGGGAGACATATTTGTCCAAGTTCGTGAAGGTCATGCCGGTTGAATACCGCAAGGCGCTGGAAAAAATGGCGTACCAGCAGGCCGCCGACACAACGGGGCTGGACGTCATCGAAATTGGGTTGCGCAACGAACGTTAACGCCAACATCCTGGGGCAAGTTTTGCAGTGCAATATGTTGCACTGCAGCAATGACCGGCACAAGTGCGCCCAAATCGGCGCTAGGCAGACTTAAGAGCGAGAGAAACAACGATGGGAAAGATCACCGGCTTTCTTGAGATCGAACGGCAGGACCGCACCTACGCCCCAGCAGGCGATCGCGTGCGCCATTATTGTGAGTTTCTCATCCCGCTAGATGATCGCGACGTGCAACGCCAAGCCGCACGCTGCATGGATTGCGGCATCCCGTTTTGCCATCGCGGCTGCCCTATCAACAACCAGATCCCCGACTGGAACGATCTCGTATATCGTGGCAACTGGCGGGAAGCGGCGCTGGACCTGCATTGCACCAACAACTTCCCTGAGTTCACCGGGCGCGTCTGCCCTGCGCCTTGTGAGGCAGCGTGTACGCTGAATTTGGAAGATGCGCCAGTCACCATTAAGACCATCGAAAGCACAATCGCCGATAAGGCATGGGACGAAGGCTGGGTGAGGGCGGAACCCGCCGAACAGCTAACGGGCAAGCGTGTCGCTATCGTCGGAGCCGGCCCGGCAGGTTTGGCCGCCGCTCAGCAATTGGCGCGCGCCGGACATGAAGTGAGCGTGTATGAGAAAAACGCGCATCCTGGCGGATTGCTGCGCTATGGCATCCCTCATTTCAAACTGGAAAAAAAGCTGGTGGATCGCCGCGTGCGTCAGTTGGAGGCCGAAGGCGTTACCTTCCACTGCAATGTGCATGTGGGGGTTAACAAGCCCATCGACGAATTGGAGCGCGATTACGACGCGGTGCTGCTGGCGGGCGGCTCGGAAACCCCGCGCGATTTGCCCATCGAAGGCCGCGACCTGCACGGCGTAGAGTTTGCGATGGATTTCCTGCCGCAACAAAACCGCCGCGTCGAGAAAGAGTCGCTGGGCGACGTGGAACCCATTCTGGCTACGGATAAGCATGTGGTGGTGATCGGCGGCGGCGATACCGGATCGGATTGTATCGGCACGTCGTTCCGCCAAGGCGCACTGAGCGTTACGCAACTCGAAATATTGCCCAAGCCGCCCGAGAAGGAAAACAAACTGGCCACATGGCCGAATTGGCCTATGAAGCTGCGCACCTCTTCCAGCCATCTGGAAGGCGCGGAGCGCATGTGGAGCATCATGACGACGCATTTCTCCGGGAAAGGCGGCAATGTCGAAAAAGCGCATTGCGTGAAAGTGGATGAA
>JBNKCG010000018.1:0-174743 GCA_050287605.1 Gammaproteobacteria bacterium
CGATCCCGATTGACACACAAAAATGAAAATGATGTCATATTTGTCACTCGATGCGACTACAGCACTGATCCGGGGTACATGGCCGTGGACTTCGCAAATCAACTGGCGGAAAACGCTTCAAAGCCGACACGAAAGGCCGAACGGACGCGAACGGCAATTCAGGCGGCGACCTGCCAACTGCTGAATACCCAGACGCCGGACCAGCTGAAGGTGGCCGAGATCTGCCGGACCGCGGGAATCGCCCACGGCACCTTCTACATCTACTTCAAGGATGTCCGTGCGGCCGTCAGCGATTCACTGGTCGCTTTCGTCGAGGCCGTACAGCAGATCATGCGGCAGGCCCCGCGGGAGCGCGCGGGCGACCGCATCCGAGCCACGACCGAGGCCTACTTCCAGCTCTACGAACAGAGTCCGGGTCTGATGCGGGCCCTGGTGAGCCACTTCGACACCTTCCCCGAAGCCGCGCAGGCGTTCCAGAAGCTGAACCGCGAGTGGACGCAGACCGTGGTCGACGCCGCCCTGCGGCGCTACGCCCGCAAAGGCGAGACGCCACCGACGCGCGACGAGCTGCTGCGCCGGGCCTACGCGCTCGGGGGGATGGTCGACCAGTACCTGATCGCCCTGCTCTTCAACAACGACCCGACGCTCGCCTCGGTGTCCAAGGACCGGGACGCGGTGATCGATACCCTGTGCTTCATCTGGAAGCGGGGACTCGGCGAATGACCCTCATCGAGGGCGCGGAATTCCTCAACCCGGACGCACTGCTGGCTCACCAGCAGGCCGGGTGGAAGACGCAGCGGAACCATGTTGCCCGGCATTCGGCGTTCTATCGCGCCCTGTGGGACGGCAGGCGCGCACCGGAGGACTTGCGCGATCTGGCCGGACTACCTCTCTCGGACAAGGCACAGCTGCGCGTCTCCCAAGCGCAGCAGCCACCGTTCGGCGACTATATCGCCTCCTCTCCCGAAGCCGCGATTCGCCTGCATCGCACCTCGGGCACCACGGGTCAGGCGATGAACCTGGCGTTGTCGGCCCGCGATTGCCGGATCACCGAGGTGGTTGGCGGGCGCTGCCATCGGGCGGCAGGGCTGGGCCCCGGACACCGGGTGGTCCATTGCCTGAATTACCAGATGTGGATGGGCGGGGTAACCGACCACCTGACGCTGGAACAGACCGGCGCCCTGGTGGTGCCGTTCGGGGTGGGCAGCACGGAGCTGCTGATCCGTACCATTCGCGAGCTGGGCATTACAGCCATCTCGTGCACGCCCTCCTACCCCGCCGTCCTCGAGCGTACCCTGGGTGAGAAGTTTCCTGGCATCGCCCCCCGCGATCTCGGCCTCAAGCTGGGCCTTTTCGGCGGCGAGGCGGGTCTGGACGATCCCGCGCTGCGCGAGCGCATCCGCGCCACCTGGGGCATGGAACCCCGCAACGCCAACTACGGCGTATCGGACGTGTTCTCGAACTTCGCCGCCCAGTGCGCACACGACTCCCGACTGCACTTCATGGCCGGCGACGTGCTGTGGCCGGAACTGATCGATCCCGAAACGGCCGCACCCCTCCGAGTGGAGGCCGGCACCGAGGGGGAACTGGTGCTCACCCACCTGGAACGCCAGTGCCAGCCCCTGGTGCGCTTCCGCACCGGCGACATCATCGCCGTCGACGACACAGCGCCGTGCGCCTGCGGACGCACCGGTTTTCGCTTCCGGGTCGTCGGCCGCAGCGACGACATGGTGGTAGTGCGTGGCCTGAACCTGTTCCCCACCATGGTCGCCGCGGTGATCTCGGCAATCCCGCAACTCTCGGGCGACTACCGCATCGTGCTGGACACCCCGCCCCCGTACGACTACCTCCCGGTGCAGGTGGAGCTGGCGCAGGGACAACCTGGCCATCCCGATCTGGCCGCGCAGGTGGCACACGCGATTAAAGCCGCGCTCGGCGCCACCGCTCGCGTAACCGTGTTGCCCGCCGCGAGCTTCCCGGTGACCGAAGGCAAGACCAAGCGCGTGATCAGGAGCCACCCGTGACCGACTTTCAGTACCCGACCGTGTTGAGCACCCTCGAAGAGGCCGGGGTGCGGCGCATCGCCTTGAATCGCCCGGAGCGCCTCAACGCCATGAACCGGCAATTGATCGACGATGTGGCGCGCGCCTTCGACGATGCCAACGCCGATCCGAACACCCGCGCGATCATCTTCACCGGCGAGGGCCGCGCGTTCTGTGCGGGCGACGACCGGCGCGAGCACGTGCAGCCGGCCCATGAGGCCGATGCGCGAGAACTGGTCGACGCCATCCAGCAGGCAACCCGGTCGATCGCGTTCGGCGCCAAACCCGTCGTCGGCGCCATCAACGGCTGGGCCGTGGGCGGCGGATTCGAATGGGCGATCAACTGCGACTTTCCGCTCTGGGCCGAGTCCGCCACAGGCTTCTTCCCCGAGGTCTCGCTCAACCTGTTCGTCACCGGCGGCGTCACGTCGCTGCTCCCGGCGCTCGTCGGACTCAACAAGGCACGGGAGATGCTGTTTTTCGGACAGCGCTATAGCGCACGCGAACTCGCCGAGGCCGGCGTCGCCTGGCGGGTCGTCGAGGATGCAAAACTGATCGACGAGGCACGCTCCGTCGCCACTCAACTCGCCGCACTTCCGCCGCTCTCCGTTCGCGCCATGAAGCGTGTCCTCAACGCAACCGCCGTGATGGAGTTGAACAGGGCATTGGAACTGGAGACCGACGCCACCGTCGCGGGGTTCTTGGACCCCGAGACGACGCGGCTCCTGAAGGCTTTCTAGCGAACAATTGAGCCTGGCCGACTGACAACTTCACCAAAGAATCAATTCGTCTCGTTCTCCAACGACGAGTTGCTCTCGCGGTGCCACGCAACTAGTCTTTCCCCGGTGACTCACTATACTCTCGGCATGACTAGCGCTCATCCGCCTTCGCGGTTGCGCGCGCAAATGGCCGAATGGATGGTTGCGGGTTATCCGCGAGGAGTGACCCGCGGGCTGTTGCAGCGGCGCTCCGCCGAATACCCCGTTTATTCTTCCGATACCCCGGCTACCAAAAAGAAGGGGTTTGTAAGCCTCAATCCGCCGGCAAGGACCGGCAGCACTCTGTAAGGGAGAGCAACTCATGCGTTCGATGATTTCTTTGTTGACTGCTACTGCTTTGGTGACGGCCTTCTCCGGCGCGGCCCACGCCAAGACCCTCGTCTATTGCTCCGAAGGATCACCCGAAGGCTTCGATCCGGGTCTTTACACAACCGGTACCACCTTCGATGCCGCCGCGCGCACGATCTACAACCGTCTGCTGGAATTCAAGCACGGTAGCACCGAGCTCGAACCGGGTCTGGCCGAAAGCTACAGCGTCTCCGACGATGGAAAGGTCTACACCTTCAAGCTACGTTCCGGCGTCAAGTTCCAGACCACCGGCTACTTCACCCCCACCCGCAACATGAACGCCGATGACGTTGTCTTCTCCATCGAGCGCCAGCTCAAATCCTCGAACCCGTTCAACCAGTACGTCAGCGGCGCGGTCTACGAATACGCCCAGGCGATGGGCTTTCCGGACCTGATCAAGTCCGTCGAAAAGATCGACGACCTGACGGTGAAATTCACGCTGAACCGACCCAACTCGCCGTTTCTCGCCGACCTCGGCATGGACTTCGCTTCCATCGTATCCAAGGAATACGCCGACAAGCTGCGGGCGTCGGGTGAAACGAACGACTTCAACCAGAAGCCGGTCGGCACCGGGCCCTTCACCTACGTCGCCTATCAGCCGGACGCGGTCGTCCGCTACAAGGCCAATCCGGACTACTACAAGGGCAAGGAGAAGATCGACGATCTCGTCTTCGCGATCACGCCGGATGCCACCGTGCGCACCCAGAAGCTGAAATCCGGCGAATGCCACATCATGCCCTATCCGAATGCCGCCGATGTGAACGACCTCAAGGCCGATTCCAACCTGAAGGTCATCGAACAGGCAGGCCTGAACGTCGCCTATCTCGCCTACAACACCACCCAGCCGCCCTTCGACAAGGTCGAGGTACGCAAGGCGCTCAATATGGCGGTCGACAAGAAGGCGATCGTCAAGGCGGTGTTCCAAGATCTAGCCGAAGTGGCAAAGAACCCGATCCCGCCGACCATGTGGTCGTACAACAATGCGATCCAGGACGATCCCTACGATCCGGCAAAGGCCAAGCAGATGCTGGCCGCCGCCGGCGTGAAGAATCTTCACATGAACATCTGGGCGATGCCCGTGTCGCGCCCCTACATGCTGAACGCGCGGCGTGCGGCTGAGATCATCCAGGCCGGTTTCGCCGATGTCGGCGTCACCGCCAAAATCGTCACCTATGAATGGGGCGATTATCTCAAACGTGCCGGCCAGAAGGACCACGACGGCGCCGTCATTCTCGGCTGGACCGGCGACAATGGCGATCCCGACAACTTCCTGGCCACCCTGCTCGGTTGCGACGGCGTGGGCACGTCCAACAACGTTGCCGAGTTCTGCAACGCGGAATTCGACAGCCTGACCCGGAAAGCGGCTGCGACCGCCGACATGGCCGAGCGCACCAAGCTCTACCAGCAGGCCCAGGTACTCTTCAAGGCCCAGGCGCCATGGATGACCCTCGACCATTCGCTCGTCGTCATGCCGATGAGCAAGAAGGTGGTCGGCTTCAAGCTGGACCCGCTTGGCGTCCACCGCTTTGACGGCGTCGACCTCGCCAACTAATAAGACCCAAACGGAAGATGCGCCCGGTTCTCCGGGCGCATCTTCATTCAATGTCCGTTTCCGCACAGAAACGGACCGCACCCAGAGTCGCGCATGCTTCACTACCTGCTTCGGCGCCTCGCCGTTCTGATCCCGACATTCATTGGCGTCTCGCTGGTCGCCTTCTCCTTCATCCGTGTCCTGCCCGGAGATCCGGTCCTGCTTCTGGCCGGCGAACACGGCATGACGCCCGAACAGCACGCAGCCGCGATGCATGCGCTCGGCTTCGACCGGCCTTTGCCGATCCAGTATTTCGACTACCTGAAGGGCACCCTGACCGGCGATTTCGGGCACTCGATCGTCACCAAGCGCGCGGTGCTTTCCGAATTCCTCGCCCGCTTTCCCGCCACGTTGGAGCTCTCGCTGTGCGCGATGATCATCGCGGCCGGCATCGGCATCCCCGCCGGCGTGTTAGCGGCGGTGAAACGCGGCTCCTCGTTCGACCACGGCATCATGGGTTCGGCGCTGGTCGGCTATTCGATGCCGATCTTCTGGTGGGGTCCGTTGCTGATCATCCTGTTTGCCGGCGTTCTGCACTGGACCCCCGTGTCCGGCCGGATCGATCTGTTGTATTTCTTCCCCTCTGTCACCGGCTTCATGCTGATCGACAGTCTGTTGTCGGGCCAGCAGGGCGCATTCGCGTCGGCGGTCTCGCATCTGATCCTGCCTTCGATCGTTCTCGCAACCATCCCGCTGGCCGTCATCGCCCGCCAGACCCGCTCGGCCATGCTCGAGGTGTTGGGCGAGGACTACGTGCGCACCGCACGGGCCAAGGGCCTGCCACCGCGCCGGGTGATCGGCATCCATGCCCTGAGGAACGCCATGATCCCGGTGATCACCACCATCGGGCTGCAGGTCGGTGTGCTGATGGCCGGCGCCATCCTGACCGAAACCATCTTCTCCTGGCCCGGCATCGGTAAGTGGATGGTCGATTCGGTGTTCCGCCGCGATTACACCGTCATCCAGGGCGGGCTGCTGATCATCGCCATCATCATCATGCTGGTGAACCTTGCCGTCGACATTCTCTACGGCCTGATCAACCCGCGCATCCGCCGGCAATAGGGGAAAGGGAAATGACGGACACCTCCCCTGAAGTCGGGTACACCCCCACCACCCGCCTCGAGATGCTCGCCGAGTTTTGGCACTATTTCCGCCAGAACCGGGGCGCCCTGATCGGTCTTGTCGTCTTCCTGACCATCGTCGTGATCGCCGTCTTTGCGCCCTTCTTCGCGCCACACATGCCCAACGAGCAGGCCCGCGATGCGCTTCTGACGCCGCCCGTCTGGCAAGCCGGAGGCGATCCGCGCTTTCTGCTCGGCACCGACGCCGTGGGGCGGGACATTCTCTCCCGGCTGATCTACGGCGCGCGCTTCTCGCTGTTCGTCGGCATCATTGTGGTGATCATCTCGCTGGTCGGGGGAATCCTGGTCGGGCTCCTCGCCGGCTATTTCCGCGGCTGGGTCGACACGCTGATCATGCGCATCATGGACGTGATCCTGGCGTTTCCGTCATTGTTGCTGGCACTCGTTCTGGTGGCAGTTCTCGGCCCGAGTCTCCTCAACGCGTTGATCGCCATCGCCATCGTCTACCAGCCGCATTTCGCCCGGCTGACCCGCGCGGCCGTCATGACCGAATACAACCGCGATTACGTGACCGCGTCGCGTCTGGCCGGCGCCGGCCACGTGCGGTTGATGTTCCTGACCATTCTGCCCAATTGCCTTGCGCCGCTGATCGTGCAGGCGACGCTCAGTTTCTCCAACGCCATCCTCGATATCGCGGCGCTCGGCTTCCTCGGTATGGGCGCGCAGCCGCCGACGCCCGAATGGGGCACGATGCTCGCCGAGGCACGCGAATTCATCCTGCGCGCCTGGTGGGTGGTCACCTTCCCGGGGCTTGCCATCCTCATCGTCGTGCTCGCCATCAACCTGATGGGCGACGGGCTGCGCGACGCCCTGGACCCCAAACTGAAAGGGAGCTGACCTATGTCCCAGCCCCTTCTCAAGGTGGTCAATCTCTCGGTCCGCTTCGATACCGCGGCCGGCCCCTTCCTCGCACTCGACAGGGTTTCCTACCAGCTCGATGCGCGCGAGGTTCTGGCCATCGTCGGTGAAAGCGGATCGGGCAAATCGGTGGCCATGCTGGCGATCATGGGATTGCTGCCACCCACCGCGCATATCAGCGCCGACAAAGTGGAGTTCGAAGGCCTCGACCTCATGAGCCTTGCGGCCGATGAACGCCGCAAGATCATCGGCAAGGATATCGCCATGATCTTTCAAGAGCCGATCGACAGCCTCAACCCCTGTTTCACCGTCGGCTTCCAGATCGGTGAGGTGCTGAAGACTCACCTCGGCCTCACGGGCGAAGCACTGAGGTCCCGCACCATCGAATTGCTCGAACAGGTCGGCATTCGCGACGCCGCCCAGCGTCTTCGCTCTTTCCCGCACCAGATGTCGGGCGGCCAGTGCCAGCGTGTCATGATCGCCATGGCCATCGCCTGCGAACCCAAACTCCTGATCGCCGATGAGCCGACCACCGCGCTCGACGTAACCATCCAGAAGCAGATACTCGACCTGCTCGTGAGAATTCAGGCCGAACGCGGCATGGGTCTGATCCTGATCACCCACGACATGGGCGTCGTCGCCGAAACCGCCGACCGCGTCGTCGTCCAGTACAAGGGCCGCAAGATGGAAGAGGCCGACGTCTTGTCCCTCTTCGAGAACCCCAAGAATGCCTACACCAAGGCCCTGCTCTCCGCCCTACCGGACAACGCGACGGGCGACCGCCTGCCGACCCTTTCCGGTTTCGATTTCGTCGGGGAAAGCCAACCATGAGTACGCCCGTCCTCGACGCCCGCAACATCGTCCGCGACTACACTATCACCGGCTCCATGCTCTCGCCGGCCAAGACGGTGCGTGCTCTCAAGGGCATCAGCTTCACCCTCGAACGCGGCAAGACCCTCGCCATCGTCGGCGAGTCCGGCTGCGGCAAGTCGACCCTTGCCCGCATCCTCACCATGATCGACCGCCAGACCGGCGGCGAGTTGTTCATCGACGGCCAGCCCATCGACATCACCAAACACCCGGCGACCAAAGAGCAGCGCCGCAAGGTGCAGATGGTCTTCCAGAACCCGTACGGCTCGTTGAACCCGCGCCAGAAGATTGGCGACGTGCTCGGTGAACCGCTGAAGATCAACACCGACATGTCTGGCGCCGAACGGCGCGACCGCGCCCATGCCATGCTCGAAAAAGTCGGCATGGACCCGACGCACTACAACCGCTATCCGCACATGTTCTCAGGCGGCCAGCGCCAGCGCATCGCCGTCGCGCGCGCGCTCATGCTCAACCCCGAGATTCTGGTGCTTGACGAGCCGGTCTCCGCCCTCGATCTTTCGGTGCAGGCGCAAATCCTCAATCTCCTTGCCGACCTGCAGGACGAGTTCAACCTAACCTATGTCTTCGTCAGCCACGATCTTTCCGTCGTCAGGTACATCGCCGACGAAGTGATGGTGATGTATTTCGGTGAAGTGGTCGAATACGGGACACGGGACACGGTCTTCGCCGATCCGCAGCACGACTACACCAAGACCCTGTTTGCCGCGACGCCCCGCGCCGATGTCACCAGCATCAAGGCGCGGTTGGCGAAACGGGAGGCGGAGAAAACGGATTAAGTCAGAGGCGGAAATCTGATACGCCCGTTGATGGGGCCGAATCACCCACCGGCTCTTGCGCATCCGTGATCCCATGGGATCGCCGGAAGTGGTTTCCTCGACGTCATCCTCGAGCAGTCGTTCAACATCACACTGCGTAGAGCGGGCCACCTTGTCGCAATTGAAGTTAGCCCGCCTGTAGCGCCAAGGCGGCCCATGGATGAAGAAATTCTCACTAAGGGCAACGACTTGGTAGGCATCCGACCCAAGTCGCCAGATTGAACCCGAGCCCGAATCCTTAGCGCAACCTGCCAACCAGACTCCGAACGGCCGTGGTTCCGCTCTCGAAAAAGACTACATCCAATAGTGGAATTGGATTCCATGAGGTATCCCATTCAGCGTTTGCGAGCTGCCGCCCGCGACGCGATTGCCTAGTCTAGCGAATCCCGAATTCCTTTCTCGGTCCCCCTTAAAGCATTGAGACATTTCATCTTAAAGCTCTCTATTTGTATGAAGAATAAATAGAAACTCACCAAAAAACCGTTAAAAATATACAGATAAACGGCGATTACCCTGGGGGCTTGACGGACCAAACTTGTGCAACTATGTTATTTGTCCAACAATTCAAACAAATTTTATGAGGGACGATACCCGCTGATGGAAGACGGAAGCCGCAAACGGAAAGCCTCCCCCCGCTCCGAACCGGGCGTGGTCATTCGCCCGTCGTCGCGTTCCGCGGTTGACGACTTGGTTGCCAAAATACGCACCCTCATTTCGGACCGTGGCCTCACGGTTGGAGACAACCTGCCAACCGAGCGCGAACTGTGCGAACACTTTCAGGCAAGCCGCAATACCGTCCGCGAAGCCATGCGGATACTGAAGGCCTACGGCATTGTCTCGGTACGGCCGAAAGTTGGTGCAACAATCATCGACGACCGGATGGAGCGGGCACTCGACCTGTTCGCCTTCAATACGCTGGAAGTGTCGCGGTCGACCTTCGTGGATATACAGGGTTTTCGCGGACTTATTGAAACCGCCTCCGTCGATTTGCTGTTCGACCGCGCCGTACCGGAGGACATCGACGATCTCAACCGCGCCAATGCGGAACTCCTGCGTGCGGAATCGGCGGTTGATGCCTCGGAGGCGGATTTCCGGTTTCATACCAGACTGGTTCAAATCATCGGCAACAAAGCCATTCTTGATGTCTACAAGATCATGAAACCGGTGATCTTGAAGATCATGATCCGCGGCAAGACGCGGCGCACTTTTTCGACCACAACCTATTCTGAGCATGCGGAGATTGTCGCGGCGATCGAGGCACGCGACCGTTTGGCCTACCAATACAAAATGAAAGCCCATCTCGAAGCGGGTTTCCCGCATTTCGACGACTAGTGGCAGACAACGCCGCCCTCGCCGAGGATGAGCGCCGGCTCATGGCAATTCGACGTATAGAGCGGCATCAACAAATGGTGCAATCGCGCATCAACGGAGGAAGATATGAAACTTGCAACGTTAGTAGCTACGTCGGCCGCAGCAATGCTGCTGTCCACCGGTGTATCACTGGCCGGACCGAAGTACGTCTCGGGACCCGGCGTCGATTCCCAATGCTTTGCGCCATGGGATGCGAGTACGAAGTTCATGAAGTGGCCGGCACGAAAAGGTCCTTTCAAACTGGCTGTCGTGAACGGCTTCGTGGGCAACACCTGGCGCATCCAGATGATTAAGACCGCGAAAGCGTACCGTGACGACCCGGCCATCAAAGGCAAAATCTCCGAATTCAAAGTGGTCTCCACGGGCACCGATGTCGCAACTCAGCTTGGTGCGATTGAGGATTTCATCAATCAGGGTTTTGACGCCATCGTTACCATTGCCGTCGCCCCCGATGGCTTCAACCGGGTGATCAAGCTCGCCGATAAGAACAATGTTGTACTTGTGCCTTTCGACAACGTTCTCGATACCGACAAGGTCATGCAGGTGAACGAAGATCAGCTGACCATGGGCCGCAGCTGGGCCGAATTCATTCTCAAGGAATTGAAGGCCATCGGAAAAAACAGCGGCAAGATTTTGGAAGTGCGCGGCCTACCGGGCAATTCGGTTGACCGCGATCGTTCAAAGGGTGTCCATGACGTGCTCAATGCGTCGGGCGGGAAATGGAACGTAACCCAGGTCGTCGGTAACTGGGACGACGGCACCGCGCAAAAGGTGACGGCCGACGCGATCGCCGCCAACGGACCCTTTGACGCTGTCATCACTCAAGCGGGCGGCAACGGCGTTATCCAGGCCATGATGGATGCCAAACATCCGATGGTTCCGATCGCGGGTGAATCTGAAAACGGCTTCCGCAAACTGATTGCTGAGAATGCCGACAAAGGCTTGAAGGGCATTTCGATCGGGCAATCACCAGGATTGGTCGCCATCGCCATGAAAGCGGCGATTTCCGCGCTCGAAGGCAATACCATGCCTCAGCTCATTTCGGTACCGTTACCGGTCGCCACGTACGACCAGTTTGAGGATGGGGTGAACTACTGGTCTGATCTACCCGCAGGGTTCTACACGATCAACGAGTTCCCGCCCTGTGGCGTCAATATCACCGGCCCGTCGATCATGGCGCAGACTGCTGCTGATCTGAAGTAGGGCGAACCGAGTACAACGGGCCGCCGACTGCCGAGGTCGGCGACCCGTTGGCGTGGCATTGCGCCCCCCTAGCGCGGAGGAGATGCTGATGGCCGTTGGCGTGAGCCCGCAAATGGATTACCTTGCGGCACAAGACGATACGAGATGCCGGATAGGGATAGAGAGTTCTGCATTGGCCAATCGGGAAGACATCGAGGTTCCGTTCGTTCAGCTGTCGGGTATATCGAAGTTTTTCGCCGGTACTCAAGCGCTGAAAAACGTGGATTTCGCGTGCCGCAAAGGTAGCATCCACGCCATTCTAGGGGAAAATGGCGCCGGCAAATCGACGCTGATCAAGATCATTTCCGGGGTCCTACGCCCCGACACGGGAGAATTGCGCGTCAACGGCAAACCGATGACTTTTACATCGCCGTCGGAGGCGGCAAAAGCCGGGATCGTCTGCGTATTCCAGGAATTGTCGCTCATGCCGGATCTGAGCGTTGCTGACAACATCTCCATTGCCGATCCGCCACGCCGGTTCGGACTGATCGATGCGCGGGCACAACGGCGACGGGCCGAAGAGCTGCTTGGGCGCATCAAGTGCGAAGACGTGAACCCGAATTCCCTGGTGCGCGATCTCTCGCTCTCCCGCCGCCAGATGGTGGAGATCGCCAAAGCACTCGGGATGAACCCACAAGTTCTGATTTTGGACGAGGCCACGTCCGCATTGACCAGCCGCGATGTGGAAACCGTCTACGATCTCTTGGCCGCACTCAAGGCCAACAACGTCGCATCGCTCTTCATCTCGCATCGTATGCACGAAGTCGAGAAGCTGTGCGATACGTTGAGTGTTTTTCGCAACGGCAGTCATGTCGAAACCTTTGCCAAAGGCACAGCGAGCGATCGTGAAATCGTCAATATGATGGTCGGACGCGACGTCGAGACGCAATTCCCGCCCAAACCGAAGGCCGGAAAACGGTCTGCCTGCCTGAGCATTCGCGGCCTCACATGGGAGGGGCGGCTCAAAGGGGTAAATCTCGACGTCGCCAAGGGCGAGATCGTCGGGCTTGGCGGTCTCGATGGACAAGGGCAGAAAGAGCTGCTATTGGCGCTCTTCGGTGTGTTGCGTGGCGTCGGCGGTGAAGTGCTGGTGAACGGCGAACCTAAGATTCCCTCCTCGCCTTACCATGCCAAAACCGGCAAGACACGCATCGCACTGGTGCCCGAAGACCGCAAGACGGAAGGCCTTATGCTGCCCATGTCGATTGGGGACAATCTTCTGGCCGCCTCCTTCGACAAGGTCTCGAAGGGCCTCTTCATCGATCGGGGCCTGGAAAATGCGGCCGTGAACCAGGGTATACAAAAGCTGCAGATCAAACTCGGAGGAGTTGACGATGCCGTGGCGACGCTCTCCGGTGGCAACCAGCAGAAGGTGGTGATTGCCAAGTGGCTGATAACGGACCCTGACATCATTTTGCTCAACGACCCGACGCGCGGTATCGATGTGGGGACCAAGCAGGAGATATACAAACTCATCAGGGACCTGGCTGAGAGTGGCAAAGCGATTCTTTTCTATTCGACGGACTACGCCGAGCTCATCGGCTGCTGCGACCGCACGGCAGTGATGTACGACGGTGCGATCACGACCGAACTCAATGGCGGCGCCATCAGCGAAGAAGCGCTGGTTGCCGCGTCGCTCAACATGACCGCACAAAAAGAAGTGCTCCGGGAATCCACATGAGTACTGTCAGTTCCGCAATCGCCATGAATTTTGGACAACGACGCGGATTCTACGGCGCACTTGTTCTGCTCGTCGCGATGTACTTCGTCTACAACGTTCTTCATCCGCGTGGCTTTTCTTCCGCAGTGCTGATCCAGAACGCCAATGAATCCGTCGCATTTGCCTTTGTCGCCATGGCGCAGACCTTGCCTGTGCTGATGGGTGGGCTCGACCTGAGTGTCGGCGCGTTGATGACGCTAACGGCCTGCATCGCATCGGTACTGGTCAATGGTTCGCCGATCGAGATCGTATTCGGCATGGTGGTAACCGTTGCCGCCGGTGCCGCGTTTGGACTGATGAACGGCATCATCGTTGTTTACGGCCGTTTGCAGCCAATTATCGCGACGCTTGCGACCGGTGCCATCGCGATCGGGCTTGCGCTGTTCATCCGCCCCAAACCGGGCGGTGACATTGACGGAGATCTCAATTGGGCGGTGACCAACAGCCTTTGGGACTTTGTTGATACCTACCAACTGTTCGATCCGAATGCCGCGTGGTTCGCCCCCGTTGCCTGGATGCCGGTGCCACTGATCTTGTTGATCGGCATTGCGGCGCTCGTCTGGACCCCATTCAAGAAGTCGGTGACTGGCCGCACGGTCTACGCCATCGGGTCGGCGGAAGGAGCGGCCTTCATGTCGGGGCTGCCCATCAATCGGGCCAAAATTGTCGCGTTCACGCTCGGTGGGTTTCTTGCCGGTTGCGGCGGTCTTTATCTCGCCATCCAGACGTCGTCGGGCAATGCGAACGTCATGCAGGCCGGCGCCTACACGCTCAACTCAATTGCCGCTGTGGTGCTGGGCGGAACCTCGCTGTTGGGTGGTACGGGCGGAGCGATCGCGTCGCTTGCCGGCGCGCTCATTCTGCGGGTTATTTCCTTCTACTTCCGCGTGATATCGATTGATCCCCTGTTGCAGCCACTTGTCGAGGGTATCGTGCTGCTCGCAGCCGTCAGTCTTGGCGCAGTGCGTGCGCTTCGGGTCAAGAATCGACTCGATCTTTTCCGGTAGATGAAGCGATGATCACCAATTTCTCCCAAATCAAAGCTGAAGACAAACCGGTTTTCATCGCGTCCCTGTTTGTCCTTGCAATCCTACTGGTCGGCACGGCCTACACCCTGACTACCCAGGGAACCGCACCGCTCCTGTCTATCAACTACCTATTGCAGCAGCTTCAGACAGGCGCCTTCCTGGGCATTGTTGCCGCGGGAATGATGATGGTGATCCTGCTCGGCCATATCGACCTTTCGGTACCGTGGACGTTGACCGCTGCCGCGATGGTGGCAACCGCCGTCGGTGGCGATATGGCTTTGCCGACAGGCATCCTGGTCGGGCTCACCGTGGGGCTGGTCAATGGCCTCGGTGTCGCCTACCTACGGATCCCTTCGATGATCTTCACGCTCGGTGTCGACTCGGTAATGCGCGGCCTCATGGTTGCTCAAACTGGAGGCTTCGCACCGCAAGATCAGGCAACATCGCTGATGCGTTATTTGGCCGCTGACCGGCTCCTAGGCATTCCGGTCGCGATTTTCGTCTGGGCGGTCGTCTCGATTGCCATTGCACTTATTCTTACCCGAACCGGCTTTGGAAGATCGGTCTACGCGACGGGCAATCGCGAGGGTGCGGCTTATCTTTCCGGTATCCGCACGCGCGCCGTTATCATCGGCGCATTCATGATATCCGGCCTGTGCGCGGGAATCGCCGGCGTGCTCCTCGCGGGCTATTCGGCCAAGGCTTACCAGGGCATGGGCACGCCATACCTTCTTCCGGCAATTGCGGCCGTGGTGCTTGGCGGAACACGTATTCTTGGGGGGCAGGGTCGGTATTTGGGAACGCTCGTAGGCGTCGTTCTGATCGTGCTGTTGAATTCGGTGCTTTCGATCATGCAGATGCCTGAGGCGGGGCGGCAGGTCATCTACGGCACGGTCATTGTGGGCATGCTCTTGGTTTATGGCCGCGGCGGAAAAGTGACGTCATAGAGGCTGACGCACATCCGATCTTCATGAAATCAGGAATCGCATTTTTCGCACCGCATCCATCCAAATGCGCGTCTCGAACAGCTGCGGAGCGGCGGCCGTTGGTGTGAAGGTCCGGCCTGTTTCTCCGCGGGAAAACATCTCATTTGGTCGGATACTCCCAGCAACCGACTGACGCGCCAGGTCGAAACCGACGGATTGGTCCCGACCTTCCTGCAGCCATGTTTCAATCAGAATGGCCACACCCCCGATAGCCAAGGTCGTTTGATATCCTGCGAGTACCAGAGCCAGAGCGTGAGCCGCATCGGACATGACGGCAAACACGAGGTGTTGACCGAACGGTACCCGGATTTGGGGACAGATCCATTTATCGCCAAAACTTGATTTATGGTGCCCGGGGCCGGACTCGAACCGGCACGGCAAAAGCCGGGGGATTTTAAGTCCCCTGCGTCTACCAATTCCGCCACCCGGGCAGAGGGGGATCACCGATGCGCGGAGCGCAGTACGGCGGGCAGGCTAGAAGGCTGGTGAGTATAGCGTTTTTCACCCCGTTCCGGGGGCAGTAAGCTGGCCCGTCCCGTCCCCTGTGGCCGGAAAGCCCCACTACGGATATACGGAACGAATTCCCGACTTAATATACGGGTTAATCGGCGTACTCGGTCGCTATTGCCTTGAACGTCTCCTTTGACCCACGGAAAGCGTCCACCACAGCCGGATCGAAATGCGTGCCGCTGCCGGCTTCGATGATCTCCACCGCTTTTTCGTGCGGCATGGCCGCCTTGTAGACGCGCGCGCTGATGAGGGCATCGTACACGTCGGCCAGCGCCATGAGACGGCCGCAAATGGGGATGCCGTCACCTTTGAGACCCCGCGGGTAGCCGGAGCCGTCCCATTTCTCGTGGTGGGTGAGCGCGATCTCTTTCGCCATGGAAACGAATGCCGTAGTGCCGAACGCTTGCTCCGCCCGCATCAGAGCGCAATGTCCCATCGCGGCGTGATTCTTCATCTCCTCCCACTCGTCCGCGTCCAGTTTTCCCGGTTTCAACAGGATGTGATCCGGAACTCCCACTTTTCCAATGTCGTGGAGAGGGGCGGTCTTGAACAGCAGCTCAATGGTTTCGTCTGTCAAATATTCACGAAAACCTTCGCGGTCCTTGAGATACATTGCCAGGGTCTTTACGTAGCGCTGGGTGCGCATGATGTGCATCCCGGTCTCCGCGTCGCGGGTCTCAGCCAGCGAGGCCATGCAATAGATGGCCACGTCCTGGGTGCGACTGAGTTCTTCGGTGCGTTCCCGGACGCGCTGTTCCAGAATTCGGTTCTGGTCGGCCAGTTCGCGATGCGCGCGTCTGAGGGCGAGATGGGTGCGAACTCTGGCCATCACGATGGGCGGGCTCATCGGTTTGGTAATGTAATCGTTGGCGCCAAGCTGGAATCCCTTGAGTTCGTCGGCCACTTCGCTTTTTACGGTGAGAAAGATCACGGGTATGTCGCGGGTCGCCGGGTTTTCGTTGAGGCGCCGACACACCTCGTGGCCATCCATCCCGGGCATCATCACATCGAGCAGGATCAGGTCGGGCGGCGAGTCTGACAGAACGCGTTTCATCGCCTGTTCTCCGTCGCGCGCGACCACCGTACGGTAATCGTCCCGCAGCAGGTCGACCAGGACGTCGATGTAGAACTTCTCGTCGTCCACAATCAGTATCTTCGCCTTATCGTTGCTCATGGCTGGTCCTCCACCCACTCAACAACTGCTGTACCTTTTCCCGAGCCAGATCGAAGTCATATTCGTCCACCGCATCGCGGAGCTGCTCGACCTCGGCCTGAACATCGTCGCTCAAGGCCGCATTGAGCAACTCCGCCACCCGGTCCCGCGCCTCCGGATCCCCCTCCACCAGTAAGCCGTCCAACCGTTCCAGGGCATGCACAAACCCGTCACCGTCTAACGCCGATGGCAAATTCTCCCGGGTAAGCAAGTCGAGCTGGCGCAGGCTCTCGATGACGGTGTCGAAGGCGCTTCGAAAATCCGCGGGCAGCGCTCCGCCAGCCACGCTGTCGCCCTTTCTCAACGCCGTCTCCCATGCATGCGCCGCCTGTTCAACCTCGCGCGCACCGATATTGCCGGATACCCCCCGCAGGGTGTGAACCTCGCGCAGTATCTCCGCCTCGTCACCCACCGCCAACGTTCGTTCCAGATAGCCGACGGCATCACCGTGCTGTTGCAGGAAATCGGCGAGCAGTTTCCGGAACAGGTCGCTGTTGCCGCCCACCCGCTCCAAACCCCAGGCAAGATCGATACCGGCGATTGACTCCGGCAGCGCCGAGCGATCGGCAATGTGGGCAGACACAGGCGGAGTAGCGGAATCCACCGCAGGCAGCCACCGTGCGAGGACTCGGAACAATCGGTCGGGATCGACCGGTTTGGGCACATACCCGTCCATACCCGCTTCCAGGCATCGCTGTCGATCGTCGGCCATGGCATGGGCAGTCATCGCCACAATGGGGATGCTTCCGCACCGGCCGAGGGCACGTATGCGGCGGGTGGCCTCGAAACCGTCCATCCCGGGCATCTGAATATCCATCATGACCACGTCGAATGTACCGCGGCCGAGCTTGGACAACGCCTGTTCCCCATTGCCCGCCAACTGCACCGTCACACCGATGCCTTCAAGCAGTGCCTGGGCCACCTGCTGATTGACGGGGTTGTCCTCGACTACCAACACCGTCCCACGCAGGCGACGGCGCGGAACGTGGCTCAGGGCCCCCCCCCCTCGGGATAGACCTTGCCGCTGACGGCGCTGACCGCCGCGTCGAACAGCTCCGAGGGACTGACCGGCTTGCGCAGAAAGCCCTGAAGGCCGAGCGTGCGGAACTCGTCGTGCGATTCGTCGGTGGGATAGGCCGAGACCATCAGGATGGCGGGAGCGGTGCGCAACTTCATATCCTGTTTGATGTGACGCACCGCGTTGACGCCGTCGATCAGGGGCATGCGCCAATCCATGAGCACGAGGCGGACCGGGTCTTCCGAGGCGTCGGCCTCCTCAAGAATCTTCCAAGCACGGGTGGCATCGGCCGCGGTTTGCACCTTGAAGGTGAACGCGCTGAGTAGACCGGCCAGGATTTCGCGCGCATGCGCATTGTCGTCCACCACCAACGCGTGGGTCCCTCTGAGATCGGGGGTAAGCCGGTACGTCTCGCTCTCCCCCTCCTCGTCGACGATCTCCATGGGCAGAACGAAACTGAAACGCGTGCCCGCGCCGACTTCGCTTTCCACGTGGATTTCACCACCCATCAAATGGACCAGGTCGCGGCAGATACTGAGCCCCAGACCGCTGCCGCCATGCTTGCGAGTCGTGGAAGCGTCGTATTGGGTAAAGGCGTCGAACAGACGCGGTACGTCTTCGGCCGCCATGCCGATTCCGGTGTCGCTCACGGAGAATCGAATCCAGATGCGGTTGTCCTCGTGCCTCTCGACGGCGACCTGCACGACGATCTCTCCCTGTTCCGTGAACTTGACCGCGTTGCCGACGAGATTGGTAAGCACCTGCTGCAGGCGCATGGCGTCGCCCAGTAAATAGTTGGGCAACTCGAGATCGCGCTGGAAGATAATTTCCAGGCCCTTCTCTTCGGCCTTCAGCATGGTGAGTCCGGCCAGGCGGCGCAGCACTTCGTCCAGCGCGAAGGGTTCGCTATGGACCTCCAGTTTGCCGGCTTCGATTCTGGATACGTCCAAAATGTCGTTGAGCACGCCCAACAAGGTCTGCGCGGCATCCTGGATCTTTTCGATGTATCCGCGCTGCTGTGGGTTGAGCTCGCTTTGCAACGCCAAGTGACTGAAGCCAACCACCGCGTTCATCGGCGTGCGGATCTCGTGGCTCATGTTGGCCAGAAACGAGCTCTTGAACTGATTGGCCCGTTCGGCTTCTTCTCTTGCCTGTTTCAGCGCGTCCTCGTATGCCTTGTGGGCACTGATGTCGCGCAAGGTGCCGCGCCGGCGCAGCGCCTTGCCTTCGTCGCTCCATTCCACGACGCTGCCCCGGGTTTCCACCGTCACGTAACCGCCATCCTTTTTGTGAATGCGGTAGGCAAAAACCAGCGGGGCATCGCCCTTTTCACTGTTTCGGCTGTGCTCCGTGACCTGCTGCATGAACGCTTCGCGTTCGTCGGGGTGAATCATCTGCACCCATTGCGCCGTATTGGTCGGTACTTCGCTCTCGGAATAGCCGATGGTCAGGAAAAATCCGGGGCTGAAATAACGCGCGTCGGTTTCCAGATCCCATTCCCACACGGCTTCCGACACCGCGCGCATCGCGGCGTCGAACCGCTCCTCGCTGACCGCCAGCGCTAGGCTGCGGCGCCGCACCTGCATGTGCCACAGGAAACCGAGACCGAAAATGATCACGCCGATGCCGATGACCTGGAGCACCAACGTGTAGTCAACGCGCGGCTGCGGCGTGACGGCCAGCCATTTCTGGCGTATGCGATCGACGTCGGTCGCCGTCAAGGTATCGATCGCCTGGTTGAGAACGGCGACCAGCTCCGGCCAATCCTTGCGCACGCCAATGGCCAGGGTGCTGGTGTAGGGCGTGGGCGCGGCTAGTTTCAGATCCGTCAGCCCCTCGCTGGCTATCATGTGACTGGTCACCGCCAGGTTGCCCACGTAGGCATCGACGCTACCCCGGGAGAGTGCGAACAGGGCGTCACGGGTGGTATCCATTTCTACCAACTCGATGTCGGGGTAGTCGCGGGCAATGTATTCTCCCGAGATGTACCCCCGCTCAACGGCCACGCGCCGGTTTCGCAAATCCTTGAGACCGGTGATGAGACTTGCGTCCGCGCGGGTGAATACCACGAACGGGAACGACACGTAGGGTTTGGTGAAGCTCAAATACTGCGAGCGGGTTTCCGACGGTACAAGCAACGGCAAGACGTCAACGCGTCGATCCCGGGCCGCCTCAAGTACCTCGCGCCACGGTACGCGCTGCGGTGTTGTCAACGTGATCCCCACCTGGGACGCGAAGCGGTTCATGAAGTCCGCCGACATTCCCCGATAGCGTCCCTGGCTGTCGAAGAACTCGAACGGGGGCCACTCGGGATCCACGCCCAGACGGATAAACGAATGCTGCGCCAGCCACGCGCGTTGCGTTTCGGTCAGCGCAACCGGCGCAACGGCACGCGTTTCGCCGGCATCCAATTGAGTGCTGTCACCGGTCCAGTGCAGCAGGATGGCCTGCATCTGCCGCGCCGGAATCGTATCGAGCGCCTTCTGCAGGATGTCGCGCAATATCGGCCAGTCCTTGCGGACCCCGAGCGCCAAAATGGAGCCGGGCTTGTTCAGACGACCGTGCACCCGCAGGTTGTGCATGATCTCCCGGGTGATGAGATAGGTTGCCACCGCCCGGTTGCCGGCATAGGCATCCGCCTCGCCGCGAGCGACCGCGCCCAATGCAGCGCTGGTGTTTTCGTAGTTCCGGATTTGGATTTGTGGGAAGTTCTGTCGGAAATGCTCGTTATTGCCAAAACCGCTCTCCAATGCCAGAACCTTGTCGGCAAGGTCGTTCTCGTTGCGTATGAACGGTGTGTCCGTGCGGGCCACGATGACGTGCGGGATGTTCAGGTAGGGGGAAGTGAAGTTGAACAGCGGCTCGCGGCTCGGCTTCGGCGTGACGTCCATGAGCACATCGAGCCGGCGCTGACTTACGTCGTCGTAGATCTGACTCCACGGGCCGGGGTGGATCTCCAACCGATTGCCCAGACGCTGGTTGAGCAACTTCAACAGATCCGCTCCGATACCCTTGGGCTCGCCCGTCTCATCCACGTAATTGAACGGCGGCCAGGCGTTCATGGCCCCCACTCGGATGCGCTTGTGACTTTCCAACCATTCGCGCTCGGTCGGAGTCAGCGTTGCGTCCAGGTCGATCTCCGGAGTGATGGATTCGGCAAGGGCGCTGAGACTGAAGTCGTAGGTTAGGCGCGATGGATTGTGCGTCTTCGACAACAGGCGGAAATTGGCTTTGGTGGAGTTGCGCAACAAGCGGCTGAAGGCATCGATGTTGCTAGCGTCCAGACTCAGCATGCTGCTATGGAAGGTGACATGCTCGTTGGCAAAGTCCTTGCCATTCAGGTAATCATGAACCAGCACCACGGCGATTGCCCCGTCGAACACGTGACCGCCGACGTCCATCTGCAGCGTGCCGTCCGCCACCGCCTGCAGCGGCGCGGCGTTCCAATCAATGCCGCCGATGACCAGGCGGTCCTGGACACCCAACTCCCGCGCCGCTTGGGCCGCCGCCAGGGCCATCTGATCGCTGATGCTCCACACCAGATTCACCTCGGGGTGCCCGAGCAACGTCCGTTTGAGCCAAGCGCGTGCCGCCGCCTCATCGGTGGCTGCGGGAAACTGGGCGACGACGGTCAGGTCCTTGCGCCGATCCACGAGCTTGTGCAGACCCGCGACTCTTCGCTGATGGGCACGTGACGCCTCGCGTCCGGTGAGGGCCAAGAGATTGAATCGGGAGATCCCCTTTTTAGATGCGGCGTCGAGGAGGCGTTGCGCCAGCAGTTCGCCAGCGACCTGATCGTCGGGAACGATGGAGCCGATCCAGTGGGGATAACGCTCGCGAGGCATCAGGCCGAGGTCGTCGAGCGGCGTATTGACCAGGAACGCGGGCGTTTTGGTTTCTTCGGCAACCTGCAGGATCGATTCGCCGAGACCTTCGTAGTTGAAGAACAGGATGGCGTCCACGCCCGACCGGCATGCCTCCCGCACCTGCCGCAACATGGTTTCGCGGCTGTTCTGTGCGTTGTGGACTTCGAGCGACACGCCCAGATCCTGGGCCGCGGCTTGGGTATGCGCGACGAAGTTGTCCCAGAACGGGCTGTGATGGTGGATAAACAGGGCGATGCGGTTGCCGTCTGCGACGGCGGGGGCTGGGGAAAACAGCGCGAGAATTACCAGCGCAACGACCCAGAGCCTCCCGGCAAGACCACAGCTCACTTTCGCATCAGGCCACATCGATGTCGACATCCATGTGCAGGCTCCCTAGGCGCAGTGCACCCTGGATTCCATATATAGCACCTTTTGACAGGCCAAGTCCCGCCCGCCGCAGCGCCGCCGCTTGGCTGAATCGTCCACGACAAGGGCAGTTGAACAATCTCCGCAGAATCGCCTGTGCGTTCCCCCACCTGCCCCCGAATCTACGCCCTAGTTGATGCCCCCTCCGCTTAGACGGGACTAGCCGTGGAGCGGTAATTGCCAGGGCTATTTCGAGAGCAGTCCGGTCGCCACCTTCGTCATCGATCTGGATCACCGGGTCGTCGTCTGGAATCGCGCGTTGGAGGCGGTCAACGGAATACGCGCCGAGGATGTGCTGGGCACCCGTGGCCATTGAAAAGGGGGCGACGACGAGGAGCGCCCCATCGTGGCCGATCTGCTGCGGTGAGTGACACCGGGCGTGGCATCACGACGGAGTACCTCGGTCGCGTATTCGAACCGTTCTTCACCACCCAACCAGTCGGTGCGGGACCCGGGCTAGGGTTGTCGTTGAGTTACTCGATCATGGAAAAACACCACGGCCGCATTGAACTCGACAGTGCGCCGGGCAAAGGTTCGTGCTTTCGCCTCTGACCGCCCGTAAATCAGCCGGAAACGAGCTGAAGACGGCGGGATCGTGTTCCCATGGGAAGAGGCGCCCGAAAGCGCCTTATGCCACTGATAGTACGGATAGGTAGTTGGAGGCTGGGGTCGGAATCGAACCGGCGTCCACGGCTTTGCAGGCCGCTGCATAACCACTCTGCCACCCAGCCAGGGTCTGGAACGAAAACGGCCCGCTAGGGCCGTCTTCAGCATATAAGATTTTGGAGCGGGAAACGAGACTCGAACTCGCGACCCCAACCTTGGCAAGGTTGTGCTCTACCAACTGAGCTATTCCCGCCCGAACAGAGGCGCTTATTCTACTGGCCGTCCCCGGCTTGTCAAGCGCCGCTAAGCTTTTCAATTTCCATCAGATTCCGACGCGCCCTGCCCCACCAGCAGAGGCCAAGCCGCGCGCAGATAAAGGTACATCGACCACAGGGTCAGCACCGCTGCGGCGTACAGCAACACGACGCCTACGTCGTGGGTGGGGAACTGCCACAGCGGATCGCGGTAGATCAGCAGCAGCAGCGCCAACATCTGGAAGGTGGTCTTGATCTTGCCGATGACCGACACGGCGACCTTGGTACGCTCGCCGATTTCGGCCATCCACTCGCGCAGCGCGGATACGGCAATTTCGCGGCCGATAATGACCACTGCCGGCAGCATCAGCAGGCCTGAGTTGTCGGCATCCACCAGCAGCACCAGCGCCACGGCGACCATGAGTTTGTCGGCCACCGGATCGAGAAACGCCCCGAATACCGAGCTCTGGCCCAGTCGCCGGGCGAGGAATCCGTCCAGCCAGTCGGTGACCGCCGCCAATCCGAACACCGCAGTGCTGACGGTCGCCGCCCAATGAAACGGCAAATAGAACGCCACCATGAAGATGGGGATCAAGCCGATTCGCAACAGCGTCAACGCGTTGGGAATATTGAGCGGAAATTTCATCGTCTACGCGATCGGAATAGGCCGTCTACCATCTGCTGTTTGCTATTCGAGGTGCAGCGCATCGTAAATCCGTTGCGCGAGCTCCTTGCTGATTCCCGGGATACTGGCGAGATCCTCCACTCCGGCACGCGCCACGCCCCGCAGCCCCCCGAACTGCTTAAGCAACGACTGGCGCCGTTTCGGCCCCAACCCGGGAAGGGTTTCCAATATTGAGACCTGGCGGCTGCGGCCGCGTCGCTGGCGATGCCCAGTAATGGCGAAGCGGTGTGCCTCGTCGCGGATCTGCTGTATCAAATGAAGGGCGGGCGAATCCGCCGGCAGTATAGTGGGCTCACTGTGGCCCGACAAGAATAGGCGCTCCAAGCCAGGCTTTCTGCCCTCACCCTTGGCAATCCCCACCAGCAGCGGCCCCTGAACCTGCAGCTCCTCCAGCGTTTGCGCGACGCTCGCCACCTGCCCCTTGCCGCCATCGATGAACAGGATGTCCGGCAATGTTCCCTCACCTTTCTGTAGCCGCGTGTAGCGGCGCTGTACCGCTTCGGCAAGCGCTCGATAATCGTCGCCACCGGTGGCTGCCCGTATGTTGAATCGGCGGTAGTCGCTGTTGAGAGGGCCCTCAGAACCGAACACCACGCAGGACGCCACCGTCGCCTCGCCCATAGTATGGCTGATGTCGAAGCACTCGATGCGGTTGGGAATCTCATCCAGGCCCAAGGCCTCCTGCAATGCTTCGTAGCGCAATCGCATGCCGCTACGACTGGCCAACCGGCTGGCGAGCGCTTGTTCCGCGTTGGTCCTGGCCATCGCCAACCAGCGTGCGCGCTCACCGCGCACGCGGGAGACAACGGTAACGCGTCGCCCCTTCTGGTGTGCCAGGACCTGCGTCAGTATCTCCTGATCGGGCACTTCGTGGCTCAGCACTATGCCGTCGGGGATGGCACGGTCCAAGTAGTGTTGGCGCACAAACGCACCAAGCACCTCCGGCTCGTCGCTCACATCGGGCAATTTCGGGAAGTAGCTGCGATTGCCCAACACGTGTCCCTGACGGATAAACAGCACCTGGACGCAGGCCACACCCATCGACTGATGGCAACTGACGATGTCCACATCGCCTTGGTCGCCGCTGACGTACTGACGTTCCTGCACCTTACGCAACGCGATGATCTGATCACGCAGGCGCGCGGCCTCCTCGTAGCGTTGGACGTTGGAGGCCGTCTCCATGCGGCGCACCAACTCGTCGACGATCTCGACGTTTTTGCCCTGCAGAAACAGCACCGTGTGGCGCACATCTTCCTGGTACGCCGCCGGATCGATCAATCCGACACAAGGTCCCGAGCAACGTTTGATCTGGTACTGCAGGCAGGGACGGGAGCGATTGCGGAAGAAGCTGTCTTCGCACTGGCGAACTCCAAACAGCTTTTGCAGCAACTGCAGGCTCTCGCGCACCGCGTAGGCGCTGGGATAGGGGCCGAAGTACTGGCCTTTCTCCCGTTTGGCCCCGCGATGGAATCCGAGACGCGGAAAATCGCCGTGGCCGGACAAAAAGATGTAGGGGTAACTCTTGTCGTCGCGCAGCAGGATGTTGTAGCGCGGACGCAAGGCTTTGATGAGATTGTTTTCCAGCAGCAACGCTTCGGCTTCGGTGTGGGTCACCGTCACCTCCACATTGCGGATCAGCGCCACCATCGAGCGCGTTTTTTGGCTGCTCTGACCGCGCTGAAAGTAGCTGGAAACCCGCTTCTTGAGATTGCCCGCCTTACCGACGTAGAGCACCTCATCGCGCTCTCCCAGCATGCGATAGACGCCGGGCCGAGTGGTTAGCGTCGCGAGAAACGACTTGGCGTCAAACGGCGCGGTGTGGTCGGTAGACCGCTCCATAAGCGGGGAGCGCCTCGCTAAGCGACCGCAGCAAGACGCTCACGCACGCGATGAAAGACCTCGCGGAACATCACCTCGGTCAGTCGGCCGGTTTGCGTGTTGTAGCGACTGCAGTGGTAGGAGTCGATCAGCCATCGCCCCGCCCCGAGATCGTGCTGTCGGCCGTGGCCGAACTTGAAAGCACCCAGTTTCAAGCCGCTTGCCCGAAGGACCGCGTTGTGAGCGATGGTGCCCAACGCGAGCACCGTGCCATGTTTGGGAAGCTGCGCCAGTTCCACGGCCAAATAGCGGTTGCACTCGTTGATTTCACTGCCCTGGGGTTTGTTTTCAGGTGGCAGGCATTTGACGGCGTTGGTGATACGACAATCGCGCAGCACCAGCCCGTCATCACGGCTTTTCGATTCCGGGAGCGTTGCGAATCCAAACTCGAACAGGGTGCGATAGAGCAATATGCCGGCGAAATCGCCCGTGAACGGTCGTCCCGTAGCGTTTGCGCCATGCATACCCGGGGCCAGCCCGACGATCAGCAGCGGCGCTTGAGGATCGCCAAACGGCGCCACGGGTGCGCAATGGTAGGTCGGGTTTTGCCGCTTGACCTGGTCGAGAAAAGTGCTCAACCGCGGACATCGCGCGCAACCGGGGTCAAACGACAAGGGTTTTTCCATCGTTGTCAATGTCTGTGGCACGGCGGAAGCCGCGCCATTCTAACGCGATCCGAACGATCATTCTCGGTGAAACAACGAAACGGCAAGGCTCAGGCCGAGCGCATGCCCTCAATGATGCCATGGCTGATGGCCATGCGGATCAGCTCAACGTCGTTGTCGACATCAAGCTTGTCGTAGAGCCGATAGCGGTAGGTACTGATGGTCTTCGGGCTGAGGCAAAGACGGTCGGAAATCTCCTGAACGCTCTGCCCTTCGGTCAACATCAATAACACCTGCATCTCGCGCTGGGAGAGCGTATCGAAGGGCGAAGACTCGGCGCCGGGCAGCAGTGCCAACGCCAACTCCTGCGCCACATCGGTGCCCACATAACGTTGACCTGCATGAACGGCGCGAATGGCCTTCACCACCTCCTCGGCGGGACAGCCTTTGGTGAGAAACCCCTGCGCACCGCCCTTGAGCAACTGGACGGCGTAGGGCTTGTCACCATGCACCGTCAGCGCAATGACTTTGGTTTTCGGATGCGATCTCAGAATTTTGCGCGTGGCCTCGATACCCCCGATGCCCGGCATGTGGATGTCCATGAGCACGACATCCGGTTTTTGCTCGTTGGTGGCAGCCACCGCCGCTTCGCCGCTGCTGGCCTCGGCCACGACGGTAATACCCGCCGCATCATCCAGGATTCTGCGAACGCCGGTGCGTACCAGTTCGTGATCGTCGACGAGAACCACTCGGATACTTGCCACTACCTTCCCCTGTAGGTATATGAATCAGGCAACTCCCTTCCCGAATCTGAAGCTGCGCTGGGCATGATCCATCATCGCCTAACATCGTCCTGTACGCGCCACCTCAAGCCGCTAAACATACACCATGAAAACGGTATTGCCTATCCGCCAATGGGCGCGAATATCCCTGCATCAACGATAACTTACCTTCCTTGAATTGCCAGGCGAAGAATGTAGCGGCTGATCAACAGTTTTCTTGATCCAATTTCAAGCTTAGCGCAACGATGACCACCAAGCGGTGGGAGATGCCGCAAACTCGCACACCGATTCCGCAACCCCGTATTCACGTCACGCGCTACGCGGCGGTGTTACGGGTAACTGACACCCGCATAATCCCAACTGAAGTGCTTGGAGACATTCTGCGCCATCAAAAATAAATAGGCCCCCAACGGGGGCCTATTTATTTTGGCGGAGAGGCAGGGATTCGAACCCTGGGACCGTCGCCGGTCAACGGTTTTCAAGACCGCCGCTTTCGACCACTCAGCCACCTCTCCCGATTCAACCACCACCGGCCGCCTGCACACTGCGGTGCGCAACAGTCCCATGGCGAACTCCCGCGCGCAAATCAGTCTTCCCGTCACACGCCTGCGCCGCTGGCGGGGCGAGAGTCTAGCACACTCGTCTGCCCCCAAGCGCCCCCGTCATTCGCCCGAGATTACCCCGGTTGATCTTTATCGGTAGGCGGTTATGCTATGAACCAATTGCCCCCGATCCAGTCTACATCTTCCGACTATACCCCCATCGATTCAGGAGGTTATGCAGCATGAGAGACATCAACGCGACCGTCGCCCACGGCGGCGTCAGTGCACTAGGTACCAACAAGCTGATTCGCAACACTTATATGCTGTTGTCGATGACGCTGCTGTTCAGTGCAGTGACAGCAGGCATCTCCATGGTGCTTGCACTGCCTCCCATGGCGTATATGCTCAGCCTGGGCGGAGCCTTCCTTCTGCTGTGGTTGGTATTACCGCGCACCGCCAACTCCGCAGCGGGCATCGGCGTCGTCTTCGCCATCACCGGCCTGATGGGTTTGGGGCTGGGGCCTATCCTGAACTTCTACGCCGGCCTACCGCATGGTCCACAGATCATCGCCACCGCCATGGGTGGCACCGGCGCAATCTTTTTGGCGTTATCGGGCTACGCCCTGACCACAAAGCGTGATTTCAGCTTTTTGGGCGGGTTCCTCTTCGCGGGCATGATCGTCGTTCTGCTCGCCATCGTGGCCAACATTTTCCTCGCGATCCCGGCGATGTCGCTGATGATCTCCGCCGTAGTGGTAATACTGATGAGCGGATTCATCCTGTTCGACACCAGCCGCATGGTCAACGGCGGGATCGACAACTATATCCTCGCCACCGTGTCGCTCTACCTCAGCATCTACAACCTGTTCGTTCACTTGCTGAACCTGTTGGGTGTTCTGAGCGGGGACGAGTAATCCGGCGCTCCAATGGCAAAAACCCCGGCCTTGCCGGGGTTTTTGCTTTCCCAATGAGGAATCTCCCATGTCACTGTGGATGAAACTCGCCTGGGCCCTCCCCGTCATCCTGATGCTGGTACTAGTATGGCCAGCGGCCCGCCACTGGCTTCAGCACGGGCCCCGGGGGAGCAGCGACGACTGGCGTGCCGCCCTTCTTCCCCTGATCGGCGTCATCGTATTCGTGGCGCTGCTGGTCATGATCGTCAGGGGACTCTAGGAGCACACTACCCGCATCAACCCAACCCCACGCTCATCAGACCCACGGCCGACCGCACGAAAGGCTTGACCGCCTGGGGTGCCTCCACCTCCACCACCTGCTCCATCAGCCAGCGCCGATCGACCTCGGGTGCCTCGCGAGACACCCCCGCTCCCAGGCAGCGCAGGAAGTTCATCCCCGGCAAGTCATCCTGCATGGCGCATTCGGCATAGTCGCGACCAACGCGGTTGACCCGGTCGATAAAGCGTTTGCGCGCATCGTCGGTGCCGACCCGCTCCTGCGCGTTGTCCGCAACGGTTTCGGCAAGGCGTACCGCCATCGCTTTGACCAAGCGGGCCCGCCTCAGGTCATCCATATGATGCTGGGCCAGCCGATCCGTGACGTGGATCAGGAAAGCCAGCCACTCTTCCAGAATGCCGAAGCGAGACACCTCGCCCTCGAAATCGAAATCGGCGGCAAGCAGATGTTGGACACTCTCGCGCGCCACCTTCCACGCCGAGACGGCCAACGCCTGCCCCACCTCCTCCGGCGTACGCTCGCGAGTGGTGCTGTGCCAGGCCTTGCGCAATCGCGCCACGGTTACTCCTCCCCAAACAGGTCGCGCACGGCCTTGTGGGGGACGAACACCCCGCACCCCAGGCAGCGGTCGTCGCCCAGGCCCAACTCCTGCAGCCTGAACGCCACATCGCGCTTCAGATCGGCCGCCATCAGGCTGCGCGTCAGGCGGGTGCCTTGCGGCGTAGCGATCCGCGACTCGCGACCCGCCACCATCTTGCGACAGCGAATTCCCTGTGCCGCCAGCGTCCGTGCCGCCCACTCCAGAAACTCCAGCTCCGTCGGATCGGAGGCACCGCTGACCACGTGGCGTGCGTGCAGCGTGGTGTGAGGACTGAGCGGACGCAGTTCGCTGCGCCCCACCTGTAGCGGGTAACCGTCGATGTGCAGCATCTGTCCCTGCAGAACGCCTGCCTCCTCGACCCGCGATTGCGGCAGCCGCAGCGCCAGACGGGCACGCCGAGGCAGGTACATCGTTGCACCCGCCGTATCCTCCGGACTGTACCAACCGTTGCCCGACGCGGCGGGATGGATCAGATGCAGACCGTGACGTGGATCGTCCCCGAACCAGGGCAACAGCACCCGGAGTGCGCTCATGAGCGCCCACGCGTGGTCACAAGGCAATTCGTTGCCTTGCAGGTGAAACACGACGTCCACCACGTCACTGGAGGAAGTGGAGGTGCGTTGCTCAGTATCGTCCTGCCAGAACATAACCCTCTCAGCCTCCGCTCGGCTGCCGTTCCGCCCAATCGAGCATCACCTCAGCCCAACGGCGCGCAGTCGCCGCATCCAGATCGAGTATCGTGAACCGACTCCGTTCCCGAATGCGCACGCGCAGCAGGCGAAACTCGTTGTCGTAAATAACCTCTTGGATCTTAATTTGCTTGCTGTAAGGAGCCGGAAACTCCTCGATATCCACTACCTGTTCACTCGACATACTCGACTCCGCTGCAATACGTATCATCCGTAGCGCCACCAAACCCGCTCGCCAATGGGGAAATTGCCCGCAATGCGCGGCAGCTGCGTACCCGCCGCTCGCGCCCCTCTCTAAAGAGATACCTGCCCCCACCTCTTAGGCGAAATCCCCAGCAGGGCGGCCAATTCCTATAGTCACATTTGTCGGAGATGTCCGGACGCATTGCAACATCGAACGACGGCATTTCGCCATAACCCTAGTCCAAGGTGGTAGTTCCGACTTCCGGCCTATCCCAACAGAGACATGGGTTTGGCCTTGCCCACCACCCGCAGTTCTCTGTAGACTGAGGCTACGTTAGGATCTACTGATATTCTAATACAACATCCTAAATAGCTAGGTTTTGAAAACATCTCGCCGGCCCGTACCGGGAGATGAAGTTGAGGAGGAGTGGCATAGCGATCAGGGGGCAGCATTTCCGCCTCCAGGGTACCCTTAAACGTAGCGGACGGAGAGATTCCGCCCGAGGCGTTTGAGCACGCCGCTGATTGAGCCCGCTGCCATTCCCCTCCTTGCGAATCATCAGACAGGAGCCCGGATAATGGCAAAGAAACCGCACGACACACCGTATCTGGATCAGCTGGAGAGCGGTCCCTGGCCAAGCTTCGTGACCGGCCTGAAGCGCCTGGCTGAAAACAACGACATGATGGTTGACCTGATGGGTCAGCTGGAGACTTCCTACCAGACTCGCAAGGGATACTGGAAGGGCGGTACCGTCGGTGTGTTTGGATACGGCGGCGGCGTCATTCCCCGCTTCACAGAACTGCTGGACGAGAACGGCAAACCCCAGTTTCCCGAGGCAGCCGAATTCCACACCCTGCGCGTCATGCCGCCTCCTGGCATGCACTACGACACCGCGACTCTGCGCAAATTCTGCGACATCTGGGAGAAGTACGGCTCGGGTCTGATCGCATTCCACGGCCAGTCGGGCGACATCATGTTCCAGGGCTGCTCCACCGAGAACGTGCAGAAGGCCTTTGACGAAATCAACGAAATGGGTTTCGACCTGGGCGGCGCCGGCCCGGCGCTGCGCACCTCCATGTCGTGCGTCGGTCAGGCCCGCTGCGAGCACGCGTGCTACGACACCCATCGCGGCAACCGCCAGATCATCAACGCCTTCCTCGACGATATGCACCGCCCCTCGCTGCCTTACAAATTCAAGTTCAAGTGGTCGGGCTGCGCCAACGACTGTATGAACTCCGTCCAGCGTGCCGACATGGCCGTCATCGGTACCTGGCGTGACGACATCCAGGCGGATCAGAAAGAGGTCCAGGCCTTCGTCGCACAAAAGGGTCGCAAGTACGTGGTGGACAACGTCATCACCCGCTGCCCCACGCAGTGCCTAAGCCTCAACGACGACGACACGCTGGCGATCGACAACCGCAACTGCGTACGCTGCATGCACTGCATCAACGTCATGACCAAGGCCCTCTCCCCCGGAAAAGATCGCGGTGCGGCAATCCTGGTGGGTGGCAAACGCACCCTCAAGATCGGCGATCTGATGGGCACCGTTATCGTTCCTTTCATGAAACTGGAGGACGACGACGACTGGGAGAAGCTTGAAGAGCTGGCCGGCAAGATCATCGACTTCTTCGCCGAAAACGCGCTGGAGCACGAGCGTACTGGCGAGATGATCGAGCGCATCGGTCTCGCCAATTTCCTGGAAGGGATCGGTCTCGAAATCGACCCCAACATGATCAACCACCCCCGTGCCAACCCCTACGTGCGAGCCGACGGATGGGAAGAAGAGGCCGCCAAGTGGGAGCAGCGTAAACGCGCTGTGGGAACCGACGAGTAAACGCCTGACGTCACCGCTACGGCAGGTCAACGAGACAGGAACGAGTGGGAGGAAACGATGAGTCAGCCGCGTCAACCGATTGAGAGTGGAGTGCCGGATCACATGCCGTTCCTGCATCCGCTGATGAAGAAGAACTACGGTCAGTGGAAATGGCATGACCGCCCTCGCCCCGGCGTTCTGCACCACGTCGCGGAGAACGGCGACGAGATCTGGACCGTGCGCGCCGGCACCCAGCGCCAGATGGACGTCTTCACCATCCGCAAGCTGTGCGATATCGCCGACCAGTACGCCGAAGGTCACGTGCGCTTCACCATTCGCAGCAACATCGAATTCATGGTGAGCGAAGAATCCAAGGTACAGCCGCTCATCGACAAGCTGACCGCTGAGGGCTTCCCCATCGGCGGCACCGGAAACTCGGTGTCGATGATCTCCCACACCCAAGGGTGGTTGCACTGCGACATCCCCGGCACCGACGCCTCGGGCGCGGTGAAGGCGCTGATGGACGATCTCATCGCCGAATTCCAGAACGAGGAGATGCCCAACCGCGTGCGCATCACCACTTCGTGCTGCGAGATCAACTGCGGTGGTCAGGGTGACATCGCCATCAACATCCAACACACCAAACCGCCCAAGATCAATCACGATCTGGTGGCCAACGTCTGCGAACGCCCCTCGGTGGTGGCTCGCTGCCCGGTGGCGGCCATCCGCCCCGCATTGGTCAACGGCAAGCCCTCCCTGGAAGTGGACGAGCGCAAATGCATCTGCTGCGGCGCCTGTTTCCCACCCTGCCCGCCCATGCAGATCAATGACCCCGACTACACCAAGTTCGCCATCTGGGTCGGTGGCAAGAACTCCAGCACGCGCAGCAAGCCCACGTTCCACAAGCTGGTCGCGTCAGGGCTGCCCAACAACCCGCCGCGCTGGCCGGAGGTCTCGGAGGTGGTACGCAAAATCCTAAGTGCCTACAAGGCCGATGCCCGCGAATGGGAGCGCATGAACGAGTGGATAGACCGCATCGGCTGGCCGCGCTTCTTCGAGCTCACCGAGCTGCCGTTCACCAAGTACCACATCGACGACTGGCGCGGCTCGCGCGCGACGCTGAACGCCTCGGCGCAGATACGCTTCTGAATCGCCGGGACCGCGGGAGATAGGCATGAAGTTTTCCGTCATGATCAACGAAGGGCCCTATACGCACGAAGCGTCGGATACGGCCTATCAGTTCGTCCAAGCAGCGCTGGAGAAGGGGCACGAAATCTTTCGCATCTTCTTCTACCACGACGGCGTCAACAACGCGACAGCGCTCACTACGCCGCCGCAAGACGATCGCAACGTCGTCAATCGCTGGTCCGAGTTGGCCGAAGCGCACAACCTTGACTTGGTGGTCTGCATCGCAGCCGCCCAACGACGCGGTATCGTCGACGAGGACGAGATGAAACGTCACGGCAAGGCCGGCCACAACCTGGCCAAAGGATTCCGGATCTCGGGTCTGGGCCAACTGATCGAGGCCGGAATCGAAGCCGACCGCCTCGTGGTATTCGGCGACTGAGGGGAAGATCATGGCAACCAAGAAATTTCTCTACGTCAACCGCAAAGCCCCTTACGGCACCATCTATGCGTTGGAGTCCCTGGAAGTAGTCCTGATCGGGGCCGCGTTCGAACAGGACGTGAGTCTGGTGTTCATGGACGACGGCGTCTACCAGCTGACCAAAGGGCAGAATGCAAAAAGCGTCGGCATGAAGACCTTTTCACCCACCTATGCAGCGCTGGGCGACTACGACGTCAACAAAATCTACGTCGACAAGCAATCCTTGGAGGAACGCGGTCTTACGTTGGACGACCTTCAGCACCTGACCTGGGAAGACGAAAACGAGGATTGGGCTGAGAAGGATTCCATTCACCTCGTCTCACGCGAAGAGATTGCCGCGATCATGGACGAGCAGGACGTCATTCTGAGCTTCTGAGGACCCGCGATATGATGCTTCACGTAATCAACAAATCCCCTTTTGAGCGCAACTCTCTGGACAGCTGCCTGCGCACCGTAAACAAAGGCTCGTCGGTACTCTTGATCGAAGACGGCGTGCTCGGCGCACTGGAAGGGACGGCCATATCCGGCCGGATTCGCGAAGCGATGGGAGACGTTGCGATCTATGTATTGCAGCCCGACCTGGAAACTCGCGGTGTCGCCGACAAAGTGATGGAAGGTATCAAAAGCGTGGACTACGGCGGGTTCGTCGATCTCACCGTCGAACACGACGTAGTGCAATCCTGGCTGTAATCAGCCATCCACCGGGTGCTCGTTCATTTAACGGGCCTACCAGCAGCGTAAGTGTAAGGAGAAAGTGATGGCAATTGATATCAACGGCAAGTCGATCGAGACCGATGAAGAGGGTTACATCATCAACCTCGCCGATTGGGACGAGGACGTAGCTAACTACCTGGCCAAGGAAGAAGGCGTCGACATGACCGAGAGCCACTGGGAGGTGGTCAACTTCCTGCGCGAATACTACGACGAATACCAGATCGCACCGGCGGTGCGCGTGCTGACCAAAGCCATCGGCAAGAAACTCGGCCCGGATAAGGGTAACAGCAAATACCTCTACGAGCTGTTTCCGTACGGTCCGGCCAAACAGGCCTGCAAAATCGCCGGCCTGCCCAAACCGACCGGCTGTATCTAATCAGACGTTAGCAAACAATCGGTGATCGGGGGGCCCCGCCCCCCAATCCACTGCGACCACCGGAGGGGGATATCCGCATGGCGTTGATCGACATCGTGTACAGCGTGGCCTTTTACGCGGCCATGGCGGTATTCGTCATCGGCGTCGTCCTGCGCATCGCGCTATTCGCGCGTACTCCCGCTCCCCTCAAGATCCCGACCATGCCTGCGCCGGTTACGAAACAGGGTGTCGTATTGCGCGTGTTCCGGGAAGTGGCGTTTTTCGAAAGCCTGTTCCGCTCCAACAAATGGATATGGTTGTTCGGGTGGGTGTTCCACGTTGCGTTGGCATTGGTATTGTTGCGCCATCTGCGTTACTTCACCGATCCCCTATGGAGTTGGGTGGTACTAATCCAGCCGTTTGGAATCTACGCCGGCTTCGCCATGCTCGGCGGGCTGGTCGCATTGTGGCTGCGGCGCCTCGTGTTGGAACGCATCCGCTACATTTCTGCGCCTTCGGACCACCTGATGCTGTTGCTGCTGATCTTCATTGCCTTCAGCGGACTGATGATGAAATTCGTCGCGCACACCGACATCGTCGCGGTCAAGGCGTTCATGCTGGGGCTGTTGCGATTCGACTGGCAGCCGATGCCGCACGACACACCGTTTCTGGTTCATCTCGCGTTGGTGATGTTGCTGATGGCAGTCTTTCCGTTCAGCAAGTTGCTCCATGCCCCGGGCGTGTTTTTCAGCCCCACCCGCAACCAGGTCGATAACTCACGCGAACGCCGCCATCTGGCGCCCTGGGCGCGCGATATGGAGGCTAACTAGTGGCCGACTTCGAGACACCGGCGCTCAGAGAGTACCCCGTTATCCCCCACCTCAAACGGGGGGCTATGGAGGGTCTCTCCCCGTTCGTCGCCAAACCCGATCACCAGCAGAGTCTCGGCTTTCCCGGCGAATTGGTGGACAACTGGCAGCAGGTGGCCATCGACAAGATGGGCGAACTGCTGGGTAAATATCGTGCGTTGCGCGTCTATCTGGACAGCTGCGTCAAATGCGGGGCCTGCACCGACAAGTGCCACTATTTCATTGGCACCGAAGATCCGAAAAATATGCCAGTGGCGCGCCAAGATCTGCTGCGTAGCGTCTACCGCCGTTATTTCACGCCGGCTGGTAAGGTTTTTCCCAAGCTGGTCGGCGCGCGCGACCTGACGCGTGAGGTGCTCGACGAGTGGTACAGCTACTTCCATCAATGCTCGCAGTGCCGCCGTTGCTCGGTATTTTGCCCCTACGGCATCGATACCGCCGAGGTCTCCATGGCGGCACGCGAAATCCTGGACGCCGTCGGCGTCGGCCAGAAGTATTGCAACGAAATCATCGGTAAGGTTTTTAAGATCGGCAACAACCTCGGCCTTCCCGGCCCTGCCCTTGAGGACACGTTGGAGGGATTGGAAGAGGATATCAAGGACGAGACCGGCGTCGACGTGAAACTACCGGTGGACGTGGAAGGCGCCGAGGTCCTCCTGGTCACACCGTCAGCGGACTTCTTCGCCGAACCGCACATCGACGGGCTGATCGGCTACGCCAAGGTGTTTCACCAGGCAGGCATATCCTGGACGCTGAGTTCCTACGCCTCCGAGGCGGCCAACTTCGGCATGTTCATCGGCAGCTATCAGAACATGCGCGAAGTGTCGCTGCGCATCCGTAAAGCCGCCCTTGACCTCGGCGTGAAGCGCATCATCTTCGGCGAGTGCGGCCACGCCTGGCGCGTCGCATACAGCTTCCTCAATACCCTGGCCGGGCCGTTCGATTTTCTCGATCCGCGCTACCCGGTGCCGCAGCACATCTGCGAGTTCACCTACGATCTGATCCAGCGCGGCGCGTTGAATCTCGACCGCTCCGCCAACGACCACATGGTGCTGACCTTCCACGACTCCTGCAACGTGGCGCGTGCATCGCGTATGGGCAGCATGCCAGGCGGACAATTCATCATTCCCCGTGCAGTGATCAAGGCGAGCTGCAACCATTTCGTGGACATGCGTCCCGACACCACGCACGACCAGACCTTCTGCTGCGGCGGCGGCGGTGGCTTGCTCACAGACGACCTCATGGAACTGCGCGTGAAGGGAGCCTTGCCGCGTATGGAGGCGCTGCGCGAAGTCCAGCAAGAGCACGGTGTTACTCACATGGCAGCCATCTGCGCAATCTGCAAAAGCCAGTTCAGCAAAGTGCTGCCCTATTACGACTTCCCGATGGACATGATCGTCAGCGTTCACCAGTTGGTGAGCAACGCGATCCAGCTCGGTACCAAAGAATAGCCGGAGTATTCACTCCCCCGCTTGGCAGAGGAGATATCGAACATGGCAGCATCGCCCGACACGATGAATCAGGAGCAGAAACGCACGTGGCGCCGCTACAAAGACGGCGACACCGAGTACCGCGCCCTGACCGATAAGATCTTCCAGGCCGGCTGGTCGCACAAGTGTCCCACGTATATTCAACGCACGCCGCCGTGCCAGGCGAGTTGCCCCAGCGGGCATGACATCCGCGGCTGGCTCGATATCGTGCGCGGCTTGGAGACTCCGCCGGAAGGGATGAGCTGGCAGGAGTACGCCTTCCAACGCTACACCGCATCCAACCCCTTCCCCGCCGTGATGGGACGCGTCTGTCCGGCACCGTGTGAAGACGGCTGCAATCGCAACGAGGTGGAAGACAAGGTCGGCATCAACTCGGTAGAACAGTTCATCGGTGACTATGCCGTTGCCCACAAGTTTGCGTATCCCAAGCCCGAGCAGGAGAGCGGCAAGCGCGTGGCGATCATCGGCGGCGGTCCCGCGGGCCTCGCCTGCGCGCACCAACTACGCAGCAAAGGACATGGCTGCACCGTCTTCGAATCAGCCTCGGAACTGGGCGGCATGGTCCGCTACGGCATTCCCGGCTATCGCACACCGCGCGAACTGCTCGACGCCGAGATCCAGCGCATCATCGACATGGGCGTCGAAGTCCGCACCAACTGCAAAGTCGGACGGGATATCAGCCTGGAACAAATCGAGAACGAATTCGACGCGGTATTCTGGGCCATCGGTGCCCAATCCGGCCGCGCTATGGACGTGCCCGGTGGCGACGCCCCCAACTGCATCACCGGTGTGGCATTTCTCAACGCCTTCAACGACGGCCGCCTCCAGCACGTTTCCGGCAAAGTGGTAGTCATCGGCGGCGGAGACACCTCCATCGATGTGGCTTCGGTGGCACGACGCCTGGGTCACATCGAACACATCCATGAGAAGGATCGTCCCGAAAACGCCGTCATGGGCCAAGTGGCGCATGACGTCGCCGCCACCGCCAAGCGCGAAGGCGCCGAGGTGATGCTGGTGGCCCGCCGTCCCGTCGAACACATGCACGCCGCGCAAAAGGAGATCGAGGACGCCCTGCGCGAAGGCGTCGAGATCCGCGGCGGTATGAACCCCAGTGAAATCCTGGTGGGCGAGGATGGGCGCGCTTACGGTCTGAAGCTGATCCAGTGCGAGGAACAGCCCGACGGCAGCGTGGTCTGCTACCCCGGTACCGACATCGAGGTGGAGGCCGACCTGATCGTCTCCGCCATCGGACAGCAGGGCGACTTCGAGGGAATCGAGGCCTTCAACAACGGGCGTGGCCTGATGAACGCGGACAAGCACTTCCGCATCCCCGGCCACGAGGGCCATTTCGTCGGCGGCGACATCATCCGCCCCCATCTGCTGACCACTGCCATCGGTCAGGCACGCGTCGCCGCCGACAGTATTGACCACTTCCTGCGCGGCGAAGAGTTGCCCAAGCGTCCCAAGATCGACGCCAACCACTTCAGCCTGTTGCGCAAGCTGCACGAAGCCGGTCTCGACCCCGAAGAGGTACACGAGCCGACCCGTGGAACGTCGGAAGCGAAATTCGCCGTTCACAATTTCGACTCGCGCGCCGCGCAGGAGGTAATTCCCGCCGACCAACTCTATCTCGGCTACTTCAGCTACACGCCGCGCCTGCGCCGCGAAGAGCGTCACGTTACGTCTGACGACGTACTGGGCGATTTCGGCGAACGCGTGGTGGGCCTGACCGAAGAGCAGGCGATCGAGGAAGCCAAGCGTTGCATGAGTTGCGGCCTCTGCGTCGAGTGCGACGCGTGTGTGGTCTATTGCCCGCAGGATGCGGTCTATAGGGTGGGCAAAAAGGACCGCACCACCGGTCGGTACGTGGATACCGACTACACCAAGTGCATCGGTTGCCACATCTGCCAGGACGTCTGCCCCACCGGTTACATCCAGATGGGACTCGGTGAGTAGGCGCAGGGCTCCGACGATGACATGCTGCAGACGTTTGGGAAGAGTGCTGGTGTTGCTGCTGGCGATTGCGGGTAGTGCCGGCGCGGCGGATTCGCGGGTTCCCCTACCCCACCCCGCTCCGGCGCTGGGTGACAGTTGCGTAGAGGACACGAGCTTCATGCGCCGCAACCACATGAAGCTGCTCATGCATCAGCGCGGCGAAACCGTGCATCGCGGAATCCGCACGAAGAAGTACAGTTTGAAAAACTGTCTCACCTGTCACGCACCCGAGAAACCGACCGCGGATCAGTCCACGCCACAACACTTTTGCCAAAGTTGCCATGCTTACGCCGGCGTGCGAATCGATTGTTTCGAGTGCCACGCGCGCTACGCCGAGCCCCAGCAATAAGGACCGCCATGAGCGAGAACCCCACTCCCAATCAGCCGCCCGTAGACGCGAGCCGTCGCCGCTGGTTGCAGGGCTCTGCTGCAGCGGTATTGGTCACCGTCGCCCCCGGCGTGCTGCTGTGGCGCTCTCCCGCCGCGCGCGAAGCGGACCAACCCGCAAACGCCGCCGTACGCTGGGGCATGTTGATCTTCGCCGATCGCTGCCAGGAAGGTTGTTCCGACTGCGTGGACGCGTGCAACAAAGAGAATGGCTTGCGCGGACACCGCCGGCCTGCCACCGATGCACAGTGGATACGCAAACTCACCGTGCGCGACCCGGCGACGGGCAATACACAGTCGCTGCCCATGATGTGCCAACACTGTGAGCATCCGCCCTGCGTAGACGTCTGCCCGACAGGTGCCTCGTTCAAACGTGCCGACGGCATCGTTCTGGTGGACAAGCACATCTGCATCGGCTGCCGCTACTGCATGATGGCCTGCCCCTATAAGGCGCGTTCGTTTGTGCACGAGGAACTGACTGACCAAAAACCCTACGCACCGCGCGGCAAAGGTACGGTGGAATCCTGCACGATGTGCGTACACCGAATCGACGTCGGGCGCGAACCGGCTTGCGTTGAAGCATGCGCTGCAGCGGGTCATCAGGCCATCCTGTTCGGCGATCTCAACGATCCCCACAGTGCCATCAGTACCAAATTGCGCGAACTGGGTGCGTCTCGGGTCCGCAACGATCTTGGAACCAATCCCGGTATCTTTTACCGCGGTATCTGAACCCGGGAATAAGGGCAGACCATGTCGACGATCACGTTCCGCACCATCGAGGGCAAGAGTTCACCGTACTACACCTTGCTCGCCATACTCGGTGTCCTGGTCTTGGCGGGACTCGGCTCCGCCTGGTACATGGAGCACAACGGCCACTACGTCACCGGGATGAGCAATCAGATCGTGTGGGGAATGCCGCACGTGTTCGCGGTGTTTCTCATCGTCTCCGCGTCTGGCGCGCTGAACGCCGCGTCCGTGGGATCGGTGTTCGGGCACCTTGAATACAAACCCCTGGCACCGTTGTCTGCGCTGTTGGCCATTTCGCTGCTGGTCGGCGGACTCTCTGTCCTGGTATTGGATTTGGGGCGTCCCGACCGACTCATCGTGGCCATGACAACCTACAACTTCAAATCGATATTCGCCTGGAACATCTATCTCTACGTGGGCTTCCTGGTGGTGGTCGCCGTCTACCTGTGGTGGATGCTGGAGCGACGCATGTACCGCTACCACCGCATCGCCGGTTTCGTCGCCTTCGTATGGCGCCTGGTGCTGACCACCGGTACCGGCTCCATCTTCGGCTTCCTGGTGGCGCGCGAAGCCTACGACAGCGCCGTCATGGCGCCGCTGTTCATCTCCATGTCGCTATCGTTCGGCTTGGCCATCATCATGCTGGTGCTCAATTTCAGCTGCCAAACCGCGCACCGCCGCATCAATCGCGAACTGTTGCTGCGTCTGTCGCGTCTGCTGGCCGTCTTTGTCGCGGGGGTGCTCTACTTCACCGCCGTACAGCATTTGACCAACCTCTACGCGGCCGAACACCAGGGCGTCGAGCACTTTATTTTGTTCTCCGACAACAATTTCTCGCAATTATTCTGGGTCGGCCAGGTGTTGTTCGGCGGAGTGATCCCACTGATCATTCTGCTGCATCCGGATTTCCGTATCAAAATGGGCTGGGTGACCGTCGCCTCGATCCTGGTAGTCGTTGGCGGCCTGTGCCAAATCTACGTCATCATCGTCGGCGGCCAGGCCTATCCCCTGGTGCTGTTTCCCGGTAAAGAGGTCACCAGCAGTTTCTTCGACGGACAGGTCAATCAATACGCGGCCACGTTGCCCGAGCTGCTGCTGGGCCTGGGTGGCATGGCGTTCGCGCTGCTGATTCTGTCGCTCACCGTCAAGTTGTTGCCGATGATGCCGCAGTGCCGCGAAGATCCACGCGAGTCGGACGATGCGAAGCCGGCCCAATAGTATGCCCGTAACGGGCCGCTGAGCAGGCACGGCCCCGCCCGCGGACCGACTCCATGCCACGTCTCTACATTTCCGCCGCTCGACAATCCTCCGGGAAGACCGCCGTCAGCGTAGGCATCGCTGCCGCGCTGGCCGCGCGCGGCCTCGCACCTCAGCCGTTCAAAAAGGGGCCCGACTATATCGACTCCATGTGGCTCGCGCAGGCGGCCGGGCGTCCCTGCATCAACCTCGATTTCCATACCATGGATCGGGAAACCATCCGCGCCACCTTGACTCGTTACGCCGACCAAACCCAATTCGCGCTGATCGAGGGTACCAAAGGGCTGTTCGACGGCATCGATGTCGAAGGCAGCGACAGTAACGCCGCGCTGGCGAAGCTTATCGAGGCGCCCGTGGTGCTGGTGATTGACGCCAAAGGCATGACCCGCGGTGTCGTCCCGTTGCTGCTGGGCTACACAAACTTCGACCCGGAGCTGAACATCTCGGGGGTCATCCTCAACAATCTCAGTGGCGCGAGGCACGAATCGAAAATCCGCGCGGCGATCGACCGCTACCTCGACGTCCCCGTCCTGGGCGCCATCCCGCGCGATACGCGCATGGCACTGACCATGCGCCACTTGGGATTGATTCCCAGCAACGAAGCCGATGATGCGGAACAGCGGATCACGGCGCTGCGCGAGTGTATCGAGGCTCACGTCGACCTCGACACCATCACGACCATCGCCAGCGACGCACCGGCCCTTGCCGCCAAGCCATTGGATCTCGGACCGCACAGCGACGCGCCGCGGCTGCGTATCGGAATCGCGCGCGATTCGGCGTTCGGTTTCTACTATCCCGACGATCTCGAGCGGCTCGAACACGCCGGTGCCGATCTGGTCACCATCGACACCCTCCGCGACCCGCACCTACCCGACGTCGACGGCCTGCTTATCGGTGGCGGTTTCCCTGAAACGCACCTGCGTGCACTGCAGGACAACGCGAGCCTGCGCGGCGAGATCCGACAGGCGATCGACGACGGGCTACCCTGTTACGCAGAATGCGGCGGACTGATGTACTTGTCGCGGGCTATCACCTGGCAGGGCGAGCGCTACGAAATGGCGGGTGCACTGCCCGGCGAAGTCACCATGCACGCGAAACCCGTCGGCCGGGGCTATACCGTGCTGGAAGCGACCGACGACCACCCGTGGTACGGCGTGCCGGGAACCGAGCAGCCTGAACACTACCCCGCGCACGAATTCCACTACTCGTCGATCGAGGGACTACCCTCCGACACGCGGTACGCTTTCCGGGTGCGTCGTGGCGTGGGAGTGGACGGTACCCATGACGGGATCGTCCACCGTAATCTGCTCGCCTGCTATTGCCACTTCCGCGATGTGGGAAGCAACCACTGGACGAGCCGTTTCGCGGCCTTCGTCCGCCGGCACAAGCAAAACCGTCTGTCGCAGACGTCCCGCACCCGCGTCCAAGGATAGGTCGCTCCCTGGAACCAACGCTCCCCCTCCCCTATGGATGGGGCCCGTTGAGGGGTATACTCAAGTTGAGAAAATTACTTGGTCTGCTCGTGACAGACAGCCATGACGACAGCAATTAAGACACAACCCATCGCCGGTGCGACTCACTCGCGCGGTAGCGAGTTTGCTCCGGCCATTCCCAAGCGCGCGGGCGAGAGCCAAGAGGTCACTGTTACCATTGTAGGTCTTGCCACCCTGTTCGCCGCACAATTGGGATTGGGCTGCGTCGCCCTCTCCATTGAGATGCCGATCACCTGGTTCGTCATCGCCCAACTGATGCTTCTCGGCATCGGCGTTTGGCTGCTGGTGCGGATGTATCGGATCGTCGAGCGTGGTCTGATCCTGCCGATGTCGAATATCCGCCTCTGGGCGTTGCGCATGCGCGGCGGCAATCTCAGCGCGCGGTTGCCCAATTCCGGGTGCACAGCGGCGGCGGATCTCACCCACGACATCAACAGCCTCGCTGACGAGTTCCAGCACCTGGCGCGCGATCTGGATCGCGAAGTCACGCGCCACACCGAGCGCTTGGCGCTAAAAACACGCTCCTTGCAGATTCTTTACGACGTGGCTGCGAGCGTGAACGTCGCGCGCGACCTCGACGAGCTGCTGACACGCTTCCTGTACACATTGGTGGATCTGGTCGATGCGCGCGCGGGTGTGGTGCGTTTGTTGAACGACCATCGTGAAATGCGTCTCATCGCCGCGGTCGGACTGGAACCCGACGTGTTGGAGAAGGAGGCGCTGGTACCCATGGGAAGCTGTCTCTGCGGGCAGGCCGCGGACGACAACCAACTGATCATCGATTCCAAGGGCCGCTCCTGCCAAGGCTACCTGGGACGTTCCGCCATCGGCGCGGCCTCCTCCACCTTCATTGCCGTACCCTTGCAATACCGCGGCACGACCCTGGGCGTCTACAACCTCTTCCTCGACCAGGGCGTGGAACCCAACGACGATCTGCGCGAACTGCTGATCAGCATCGGCCGCCATCTGGGCATGGCCATTGAAAAGGCGCAGGTGGACAAAAAGGCCCAGTTCCTCTCCATCATGCAAGAGCGGACCATGCTCTCCCACGAACTCCACGACTCCGTCGCACAGACCATCGCCAGCTTGCGTTACCGCGTGCGGGCGATGGACGAGCTGCTGCCGGCGGACACCTCGGACAAGGTTCGCACCGAGCTGATGCAGATTCGCAACACCCTCGACGAAGCGCACACGGAACTGCGTTCGTTGATGGTGCACTACCGCGCACCCATGGACGAACGCGGCCTGTTACCCGCTATCGAAGAATTGATCGAGCGCTTCCGCCGCGAAACCGGCATAACGCTGTTCGTACAGAAAGACTGCGGAGGCTCCAACTTACCGGCGATACTCGAAATGCAGGTGCTGCGCATCATTCAGGAGGCGCTGGCCAACATCCGCAAACACAGCAGAGCGCAAACGGTGCGGATTCTGATGCGCTGCACCGACGGCGAATACTACCGCGTGTTGGTCGAAGACGACGGAGTAGGATTCGCCCGCCCCCCTGACAAAGGGCACCCTGGCGAGCATGTCGGACTGGGCATCATGCAGGAGCGCGCCCATCGCCTGGGTGGCACCCTGACTATCGAAAGCGAACCGAACGAAGGGACCCGCGTCGAACTGACCTTCCGGCATCGACGCGACCTTTCCCAACACCCCGAAAAGAAGAGCGAGATTTCTCATGCGTGTGCTGATCATTGACGATCATGCCCTGTTCCGGGTCGGACTTCAGGAGTTGCTGGAGCGCCGTGGCATTGAGGTGTGCGGAGCTGTCGGCGATGGTCTGGAGGGACTGCGTCTTGCCGATCAACTGCAACCGGACATCGTATTGCTGGATCTGCGCATGCCCAACACCGACGGCCTCACCGTATTGAAATCGATACGCGAGTCCGGACTCGGGATGCCCGTGGTCATGCTAACCACCAGCAGCGACGAACGCGACCTGGTGGAGTCGCTGCGTTCCGGTGCGCAAGGCTATTTGATTAAGGATATGGAGCCCGACGAGGTGGTCAACGCGCTGAGTGAAATCATCGCCGGTCAGACCGTCGTGGCGCCCGGCCTCACCAGCGTTCTGGCCCAAGCGGTTCGTTCCGACCCCAGCGAAAGCGAAGTCAACGACAGCCCGTTCGGTGAACTCACGCCACGCGAAACCGAGATCCTGTGCCACCTGGCCGAAGGCCAGAGCAACAAGGTCATCGCGCGCAACCTGGGAATCTCCGACGGTACCGTCAAGCTTCACGTCAAGGCGATTCTGCGCAAGCTCGGTGTCCACTCCCGCGTGGAGGCGGCAGTCATGGCCGTCCAGCACGGACTCAACCGCAAGCAGATGGAATCCCACGGCGCCTGAGTCACCGGCGTAGTCCCATCACGCCCGTTCCCATGATCACGTTCCGCGATCTCGTCGATTCCTGCCGGCCCGAAGTCGACGAACTCTATCCCTGGGACCTTGCCGACGCCCTCGCAAGTTCCGAGGCGTTACTTCTGGTCGATATCCGCGAGCCGTACGAATATGCGGCACTGCATATCGCCGGATCCATCAACGTGCCCCGCGGAGTATTGGAACCGTCGTGCGACTACGGCTACGAGGAGACTATCCCGGAGCTGGTCGCCGCACGCCAAGCGCCGATCATTGTGATTTGCCGATCAGGAAACCGCAGCCTGCTGGCGGGCAAAGTGATGCAGCAGATGGGGTATCGCAACGTGCGTTCGTTGGCCACCGGACTGAAGGGTTGGAACGACTATGATCAGCCACTGAGTGACGCGCGAGGCTCGCTCATCGACGGCGATACCGCGGAATCCATCCTTTCACCGCCGTTGCGTCCGGAACAACTGCCTCCCAAGGCGTAAACCAGCGCCACCTCACTGAATCACACGAAACGCTTCTGCCTCGATAAACACCTTGACCAACCGCTGATCGATCTTTCCGGCCGCCACCTCTTTGTGGAGAATATCCAACGCCTGGTCTTCCGGCAGGCCCCGTTTGTAGGGCCGATCGCCCGCAGTCAGCGCATCGTAGATGTCCGCAACGGTCATGATCTTTGACTGCAGCGGAATCTCATCGGTGCCCAACCCCAACGGGTAACCAGAGCCATCGAGTTTTTCGTGATGCGCATAGGCGATGCTCGCCACGTTTTGCAGCGTCCCGCTCCACGGAATCAAACTGAGGAACGCATAGGTGTGGCTGACGTGGGATTCGATCTGCAGACGCTCGTCGGGGCTGAGACTCCCCTGCGCGGCGGTGAGATCGGAGAACTCGAAATCCTCGAGGATGGGCGCATCGCCGCCATCCTCAACGGGGAACGTGTACGAAAGCAGTTCGCTGAGTTCCGTAGGCACCTCCCGACGCGATACCGTGGGTTCGTTGCTCTTCACCACCAACTGCAGAAAATGGTCAAGGCGATCGCGCTCTTTGACCAACGCGTCTTCCGTGGCCCGGCGCATCTCGAGCAGCTCTTTCGGGCTCAGCGACCCTTGCTCGTGCAGCTGAATCAGTTTCTTGTACGCGCGTCGTTCCAAGCTCGCCCGCGCATAGGCAAACCGCTGTTTGATCAGCGTGAGCTGGTGCGGATAGAGCTTCTTCGGCTTGGTCAAAACATGCTCGCGAACGCCAACCTTGCCGAAATCGTGCAACAGGGCTGCGTAGCGCAGCTCGCGCATCTGATCGGGGGAGAACTGCACCTGCTTCAGACCGTGACCCGATGCTCGGTCCACCGCCGCCGCCAAGCGCTCGGTGTATTCGGCGACTCGGAACGAGTGTCCCGCCGTGACGGGATCTCGTGCTTCAATGGCCTGAACGGAGGCCCGAATGAAGCTCTCGAACAGCTCCTCGATATCCGAATACAATTGCGCATTGCGCACGGCTATCCCCGCCTGCGCGCAGATCCCGGTCAGGATCTCCAGATCGGCCTGTTCAAACGCCTTGGGATCGGTGGTGCTGTCGACCTGAATCAGGCCGAGAACCTCGTCGCCCACCAATAACGGCGCGCACATCATGCTGCGCAGCGACAGGTTGATGATCGAATCGCGAGCCCCGAAGCGCTCATCGCCCATGGCGTCCACCGACAGAATGGCCTGTTTGTGCGCTACCACCTGCTCGACGATAGTGCTCGAAATGGCGATCTCACTGTCATGCTCTCCCGCTGCCCCCCGGGTCTTCTGGGCGACGGGTATCAGCTGCTCTTTATCCCGCGAACGTAACAGCACAAACGCGCGCTCGGCCCCGGGAAATATGTCAAAGATGTAATCCAGCATCTTTTGCATCAGCGAGTCGCGGTCGTCCAACGCCCCCAGCGCCACACTGACCTGAGCCAGCGCCTGCAACCGGCGCAAGGCCACCGCCAGCGACTCATCGGCATGCTGATCAAGGGAGAAGCGGGCAAGGACACTCTTCGAAGCATCGAGCATCACGCTCATCTGCCCCGGTGTACGGTCTTCGACCTTCAGCTCGGGATGGGAACTTTCGGAGTGGCGGCTGAACACCCCGCCCTTCGATCGCCCGGTCGTGGTCAGACCAACGCCAATGTGGGAGGTGTCCTTGATGTCTTCTCGGTAAACCAGCAAGGTCGACGAAATACGAATCTCGTCACCATCGTTCAGGGTATGCACGCGGTTGGCGTCCAGGAGCGAACCATTGAGCAGGGTGCCGTTGGTAGACCCCAAATCTTCAAGGACATATCCCTTATTATTTGAGCGGATATGCGCGTGGCGCCGGCTCACCTGACCGTCGGGAAGCGGCAAAAATATGCGGGGATCGATCCCTTCCGGCGATCTTCCCAAATAGACCTCATCCGCGAGTTTAAAGACCCGCCCCGTATCGTGGCCTTCGCGGATTTGCAGGGTAGCCATGATCCTTACTCAAACCCCTTGCTCGTCAACCTCAACTATTACAACATCAACTGCGCGCAAGTTACCATAAATATTGGTTAAGTTCCCCAGTCATTCCGTTTGAATCTTGACGGTATCAGTCTGGTCGGGCAATCACACACTATGTTAGAGTAACGGCCATAAACCCGCGCAGGAACGAGGTGTTAGGTGCGCCGTCGGGTAAATCACCAATGGTGCAGATGGAATTCGACCAGATCAACTGCCCCGCACCCTCCACCCCGCAACAAAAAGCGGAATCGCGCAACCGTCTGAGGCCCTGCTCGCCGTTGACAATCCAGGGTATTCTTAAACCGAATTAATGTTAACCGGGCGGGAGTCTGCGTCTTCCTGCCGACAGGGATTTGTGGGGAAAACCACTATGGGGTCCGACAACCTGATCGTTCCGAAGCAACTGAGCCAGGTGACACTATGGGTTCATCCCGAAGGGATTGTCGAGGGGGCACTGTTCGTCAGTATCGAACACGACCCCACCAACCCCGAGGATCCTGAGGAGGTGCTCAACTACTCCTCCCCCTTTATCGTCGTTCGTCGCCAAGACCCCAGCGAGCTGCGGTTTTACAACAAAAGCTCCATCGTGCGCGTCCACTACAGCGCCGACGAGCCGGACTCCGCTGCCACTGCGCGCCTGCGGTGCACCTTTCACATGATGGACGGCAGCCTGCTGCGAGGCGAGATCCGGCGCAGCCTACCGCCTGATCGTTCACGATTCTATGACTTCCTCAACCTGGAACAAGAGCGCTTTGCGAAAATCCACCTCGACGATGGCCAAGTGTGTCTGGTGAACAAATCCTACATCGTATGCGGTCTTGATGAGAGCGCGCGCTGAATGACGCTCATGACGAAACCGACCGATCCTGCTGCGACCGGCGACTAGCGGCTGACTATGGGAATTCTGGACGGAATCCGCATCAACAAAGCGGTCGCGACCATCGTCAAGGCCAAGAGCGCCGCGACACCTGAGGTTGCCGACGCCATTTTCCAACTGAAGCAGGTCGGCGAAGGCGCCGCCGAAAAGCTCATCGATGCCCTCGGTCGTACCCGCACCCCTGGCACCGTGGTGGCCGTACTGGGCACGTTTCTCGACAATTCCACACTGCACCACTTCGCCAACGCCCTGAGCAGCAAGGACACCACTGTCGTCGACGGTGTCGCCAAAGTTCTCAGCGCTGGCAAGCGCTACGACCCCAACCTGCTGCTGGACGTCTACGCCGACCCCACCAGCCCCAAAGGATTGCTCTCGCGCATCCTGCTCGCCCAGCGCGAGCGATTGAACATCCGATCGCTGTTACGACTGATGGGTCGCATTCCGCCCGAAGCACGCAGCGGCGTATTCCGCATGATGGAGGAGATCGCCAGCCCGGAGAATGTCAACGATCTCATCGGTTTCGTCGACAGCGAAGACCCGGTGATCCGCCTGCACACCGCGCGCGTCCTGCGACGCTTCAGTACCGAAGCCGTTCGCGACGCACTGATGAAACTGCTGGGCGACCAGGCCAAGGCCGTGCGGTTGGAGGCGCTGACGGGGCTAGGTGACATGAGCATACCGGTGGACGTGAAACCCATCTGCAAAATGTTGCGCGACGCGGACATGACTGTGCAGAGCAAGGCCATCGACACAGTGATACGCATCAACTCGCCCGACTCCGTCCACTACCTGCTGGAGATACTGCAGGACGATTCCGAGTACGTGCGCCGCGCCGCGGTGGAGGTGCTCAACGAGGTTGGCAACACCAACGCCATCAAGGATCTCATCGGCGCCCTGCGCGACAAGGACTGGTGGGTACGGGTGCGTGCCGCCGACGCATTGGGGAGCATCGGCGGTCCGCGGGTGGTCGAATCCGTCCTCTCGCTGGTCAAGGACGAAGATGAATTCATCCGCCGTTTCGCCATCGAAATCCTCAACTCCACCAAAGACAGCCGCGCCAAGAATTATTTGGAGGAGGCACTCAAGGACGAGGATTGGTGGGTGCGCGAACGGGCAGTGGATGCCCTCGCGGCCATCGGCGATTCCTCGGCCGTTCCGAAACTGGTCGATCTGATGAAACGCGACAATCGTGCCGCTCCCGTCGTGATCAAGGCACTGGCCTCAATGGGCGACAACCGGGCGGTCAAACCCATCATGGAGATGCTGCACAACCCCGACACCGGGGTGCGCAAAGAGGCGCTGCGCGCCCTGGCCGTTCTTGCTGATGAGGAAAACGTCGACGAGGTCAGGCGTGCCGCGCAGGAGCTGTGCAACTCCTCCAACGACGATATCCGGGCGCTCGCCGACACCACCGTCAGCACCTTGATCACCAAGCCGCTGGCGCAACGCAAGAAAGGCGCCGCCGAGGAACCGGTGCGCACCGGCTCGACCATGCTCCAGGTTCGCTCCATGCTGGGAATGGAGACACCGAGCAATGCCAGCGATGTCACCATCGTATCCGACGTCACACCGCCGAGCGCCCAATCCACCCCTGCTGCGGCAGGCGCTATCGATGCGGCAAAACTCAAGGCCGGCGAAGTCCTCGCGGACCGCTACCGCGTCATCCGACACATCGGGCGCGGCGCTTTTGGCGTGGTGGTGCTGGTGCAGGACATAATGGTCCATGAAGATATCGTCTTGAAGTTCATCACCCCGCAGCTCACCTCCTCCGAAGACGTCATCAAACGCTTCGTGCTGGAGATGAAATACGCCCGCAAGATCACGCACGAAAACGTCATCCGCATCTACGACTTCGTCACCTTCGGCAACTCCTACGCGATGTCCATGGAGTACTTCGAGAGCCACTCCCTGGCAGCGGAGCTCAAATCCGGCAAACCGATGACGCTGCAGCGTGGACTGCGCATTCTGCGCGACATCTGCTCCGGAATGATCATCACCCATCGCGGCAACCTGGTACACCGCGACCTCAAACCCTCGAACATCCTCATCGACGACAACGATCTGGTTAAAATCGTCGATTTCGGTCTCGCGGCCGCGGCGCGTGAAGGCGAGTCCCGGCTGACCAAGACCGGAATCATCCTCGGCACGCCAACCTACATGGCACCCGAGCAGGTCAAAGGCGCCAAAGTCGACGCCCGCACCGATGTCTACAGTCTCGGCATCATCATGTACGAGATGTTCACCGGCCGTCCGCCTTATGTGGCCGACGATCCGATGGGAATCCTGTTTCAGCACATGGAGGGCAAGGCCAAGCCGCCCCGCGAGGTCAATCCCGAGATTCCCGAAGAGCTCGATGCTCTGATCCGCAAAGCCATCGCCCGCAAGCCGGACAATCGCTTCGCCAATATGGAAGAATTGCGCCAAGCCGTCGAACTGCTGCTCAAGCAGCTGGGGGATGAGGCGTCATGACGGCGCGCATCGACGCCTTTCTGCAACTGGGTCGGGAACAGGGTTGTTCCGACATACACCTAGCGGTCGGCACCCCCCCTATCCTGCGCCTTCACGGAGAGCTGACGCCGGTACGCTACCGGGATCTCGACATCGATGAACTGGAGCGGCTCGTCGACGAAATCCTCAACGACGAACAACGCACCCATTTCAACAGCGGCGGCGATCTCGATCTCTCTTATGAGAGCGAGTCGGCTGGACGATTTCGCGTCAACCTGTTTCGTAAAATGGGAGGACTGGGCGCCAGCTTTCGCGTCATTCCCGCAGATATCCCAACGCTCGACAGCCTCAATCTGCCGCCTGTCGTAGAAAAGTTCACCGAATTGCACCAGGGTTTGGTGCTGGTTACCGGAGCGACGGGAACGGGCAAGACCACCACCCTCTCGGCGCTGATCCACCACATCAATCAACGTCGCAAACTCAACATCATCACGCTCGAAGACCCTATTGAATTCGTACATCAGAGCGCCGAATCGTTGATCGTGCAGCGTGAAGTCGGTGTGCACGTGCCCAGTTTCGCCGAGGGCCTGAGAGCGGCATTGCGCGAAGACCCCGACATTATCCTGGTAGGCGAGCTGCGCGACCTGGAGACGGTGAATCTGGCCATGGTGGCAGCGGAAACCGGGCACTTGGTGCTCGGCACGCTGCATACCACAACGGCAACCAAGACCCTTGATCGCATCATCGACGCCCTGCCCGTCGAGCAAAAACTTCAAGGTATGACGTCGTTGTCGCAAAACTTGCGCGCCGTCATCAGCCAATCCCTGGTGCGCACCCCCGACGGGCGTGGTCGCAAGGCCATCTGCGAGATCATGGTCATGACCCAGGCGATCTCCCATCTGCTGATGAGCGGCAAGGTGTTTCAGATTCCCAGTAAGCTGCAAACCGGGCGCGATCGCGGCATGCAACTACTCGATCAGGCGCTATTGGAGGCGGTGCAAGCGAAAGAGATCGACCCGGACGACGCCTACCGCCACGCGGTGGACAAGAAGCAGTTCCAGCGCTTCGTCACCGATCCCAGCCTGCTACCCACGGTGAGTTTGGTTGGACAATAGCGGCAGCATGGAAACCCCCGACGCCACCCCCTCCACCACCAGCGCTGCGATTCAGCATCGCATCGACTCCTTTCTCGAGCTGGTGGTGAAGCAAGGGGGATCGGATCTCCACCTGGTCTCCGGCAATCCGCCTCGCATTCGGCTGTTCGGCGAAGTGCTAAGCATCAAATATCGGTCTCTATCCCCCGACGAGACCCTGGACCTGCTCTACGAGATCATGCCGCCCATGGCGAAACGCACCTTCGAGAGCGTACACGGGGTCGACTTTGCCTACGAGATACCCGGCATGTCGCGCTTTCGCGTCAACGCCTTTCGCCACCTCGGCGGCATCGGTGCGGTGTTTCGCGTGATTCCCAGCAAAGTCCCCAGCCTCGACTCCATGCATCTGCCACCCATCTGCCGCACGCTGTGCGAACAACGTAAAGGTCTGGTGCTGGTCACCGGCCCCACCGGATCGGGTAAATCAACCACCTTGGCGGCGATGGTGGATCACATCAACGAAATGCGTAAAGCGCATATCATCACCATCGAAGACCCCATCGAATATCTGCACGACCGCAAGAACTGCCTGATCAGTCAACGCGAAGTGGGCATCCATACCGAGAGCTTCGCCGCCGCACTACGCTCGGCGGTTCGCGAAGATCCCAACGTGCTGCTGGTGGGCGAGATGCGCGACTTGGAAACCATTCATCTCGCCGCAACGGCTGCAGAGACCGGCATCCTGGTAATGGGGACACTGCACACTAACGGTGCAGCCGCCGCAGTGGACCGCATGATCAACGTCTTCGCCGCCAAAGAGCAGGCGCTGATCCGTACCATCCTGTCAACGTCGTTGGTGGGCGTCTTGTCCCAGCAACTGGTAAGACGCGCCGATGGGCGGGGTCGCGTTGCAGCCATCGAAGTGATGCTGAACACCGCCGCCGCCTCCAATATGATTCGCGAAGGGAAAACCGAGCAACTCGCTAACGTTATCCAAGGCGGCGGGCTACTGGGTATGCAGAGCATGGACACGGCACTGCGGCGACTGCTGGACGCTAAACAGATATCGGGCACCGAGGCCTACATGAAGGCCAACAACAAAGCGGATTTTGCGCAGTACTGCGAAGACCCGCTGGAATAGCCATTCCCCGTTTTTACGTTGCCAGATGCGTTTTTTTGCAGATAATGGTCCGACGGGATTGAATTTCTGCATTTGACGAATACCCGACTGCTGCGGGAGTAGAATTGCATGGCCAAGCTGGTGATGACCCTGGACGGAGCGGTCATTAAAGAGATCAAGATCGACCGGGAGACGTTGAGCATCGGACGCCGTCCCGGCAACGACGTGCAGCTCAACGATCTGGCCGTCAGCGGCCGCCACGCGCTGTTTAGCGCGATGCACAACACCTACATCGAAGACCTGGGCAGCACCAACGGCACGCTGGTCAACGGCAAAAAGGTCAAAAAGGCCATCGTCAAACACGGCGACGTAATCCAGATCGGGGGGCACCAATTCACCTACCTCACCAAGGAAGAGATGCCCTACGAACCCACCATGTTCCTCAAGGCCGAATTCGAGCCCACCATGACGTTGGATACCGACTCCGGGCAACGGCAGGTGACGGCCGACCCGCGGGAAGAGGGAAGGCTGGGTGCGGTCAAGATCCTCAGCGGCCCCATGAAAGGGAAAGTGCTGGAGCTGCGCAAACCCTTCAATACCGTCGGCATCAACGGCGTCAAAGTGGCACTGATCTCACGCGAGAGTACCGGCTATACCATCCATGGCATCAAGAGCCGCAAGTTGCGTCGCGCCTCGGACCTGCCGACGGTCAACGGCGAACCGGTGGGTGATAGCAGCGTCCGCCTCCAAGAGAAGGACGTCATCGAAATGGTGGACACCAAGATGCAGTTCTACTTCATGTAGCGCGACGGCACTCGCTACGCCTCTGCGGTCCTCCAACCCTCGAACCAGCGCAGTTTGTCGCGCAGCTTGACCACCTCGCCGACGATGATCAGCGTCGGCGGGCGGATCTCCTCCCCCTCCACCACCTGCTCCATGGTCGCCAGGGTACCCACCAACACCTTCTGATCGGCCGTGGTTCCCTTCTGGATCAACGCGATAGGTGTCTGCTGCGGCATGCCGTGGGCTATGAGCTGGCGACAGATGATGGCCAGCCCATGCAGTCCCATGTAGAACACCACCGTCTGCTGGGGATGCGCCAACGCCGGCCAGTTGAGATTGGTCGTGCCGTCCTTCAGATGCCCCGTCACGAAGACGCAGGCCTGAGCATGGGCGCGGTGCGTGAGCGGAATGCCGGCGTAGGAAGCGCACCCGGCGGCGGCCGTGATGCCGGGAACCACCTGGAACGGAATGCCCTCCTGGGACAAACGCTCGATCTCTTCGCCGCCGCGGCCAAAAATGAAAGGATCGCCGCCCTTGAGACGCACAACGCGTTTGCCTTCGCGCGCCAGCTTGACCATGAGTTGATTGATGTCATCCTGCGGCAGGGTGTGACGGTCGCGTTCCTTGCCCACGTTGATGCGCTCGGCATCGCGGCGCGTCATCTCCAACACGGCGGGCGCCACCAAACGGTCGTACAGCACCACGTCGGCCTGCTGCATCAAGCGCAGGGCGCGGAAAGTGAGCAGATCGGGATCGCCCGGTCCGCCACCCACCAGGTAGACCTCCCCTATCGTTGACGCGTGGCCGGCAGCGCTCTCCAGGGCCAGTTCCAAGGCCTGCTCCGCGGCCTGATCCTGACCACTGAACACGCGTTCGGCGATGGGACCCTGCAACACGCTTTCCCAAAACACGCGACGTTGCCGGCCTTCGGGGATACGGGCCTTGACCCGGTCGCGAAACCGACTGACCAGGAGGGCCAGCCTCCCGTAAGCGGCGGGCACCATGGACTCGAGGCGCGCCCGGATCAGACGCGCCAACACCGGCGCAGCACCACCGCTGGACACGGCAGCGATCACCGGCGAGCGATCGACGATGGAGGGCATGATGAAGCTGCACAGTGCCGGACTGTCCACCACATTGACCGGGATATTGCGCGCCTTCGCCGCGTTGGACACGACGCGGTTGATGGCCGAGTCATCGGTGGCGGCATACACCAGGGCATATCCGGCATCAAAGTCGTCATCCGATACCGTACGCTGCCGCCACTCGATCTCGCCCTGCGCGTGGCGCTCGGTCAGCACGGGAGCCAACGCGGGCGCCACCACCACCACCCGGGCACCGGCCTGCAACAGCAGCGCAATCTTGCGCGCAGCCACCTCGCCACCGCCCACCACCAGACAGCGACGCTGTTTCAGATCGAGGAATATCGGTAAGTAGTCCACCCCAGCCCCTGTCCAATCCCCGCCGACGGCGCAGGATCAGCCGATGGTTTCAAGACCGCCCAGGTAAGGCTGCAGCGCCTGCGGAACCTGAATCGTGCCGTCGGCCTGCTGGTAGTTCTCCATCACCGCCACCAGTGTACGCCCCACGGCCAACCCGGAACCGTTGAGGGTATGTGCCAACTCCGGCTTGCCAGTGGCGGGATTGCGCCAGCGCGCACCCATACGCCGTGCCTGGAAATCCTCGAAGTTGCTGCACGAGGAGATCTCCCGGTATTTACCCTGACCGGGCAGCCACACCTCGAGATCGTAGGTCTTGGCCGAGGAAAAACCCATATCCCCAGTGCATAGCGCCATGACCCGATAGGGCAGCCCCAGGCGCTGCAGCACCGTTTCGGCATGGCCGGTCAACGCTTCCAGCGCCTGATCGGATTCGCCCGGGCGCACCACCTGGACCAGCTCCACTTTCTCGAACTGGTGCTGACGTATCATGCCGCGGGTATCCTTGCCGTAGGAGCCCGCCTCGCTGCGAAAGCAGGGGGTGTGGCAGACGAAACGGCGCGGCATGTCGGCATCCTCGGTGATGGTGTCGCGCACGATGTTGGTCACCGGTACCTCCGCGGTGGGGATCAGATAAAACCCCTGATCGCCACGGATGGCAAACAGATCCTCCTCGAACTTGGGCAACTGCCCCGTGCCTTGTAGGCTTTGGGCATTGACCAAATAGGGCGCGTAGGTCTCCAGATAACCGTGTTCCGAGGTATGCAGATCGAGCATGAATTGGGTCAACGCGCGTTGCAGCCGCGCCAAAGGGCCGTGGATGACAACAAACCGCGAGCCCGAGATCTTGGCCGCTGTCTCGAAATCGAGCAGCCCGCCACGTTCGCCGAGTGCTACGTGATCCAGCGGTTCGAAGTCGAAGCGTGGCGGTTCGCCCCAGCGGCGCACTTCGAGGTTGTCGTTCTCGTCGCGCCCGACGGGAACGCTCTCCTGGGGAATGTTGGGGATGCCCAGCAGCAACGCGTCAAGATCGGCCTGTACGGCGCTTAACTGACTCTCGGCGGATTTGAGCCTGTCCCCAAGATCGGCGACTTGCGCCATCAGAGGCGACGTGTCCTCCCCTTTGGCCTTAGCATGTCCGATCTGCTTGGAACGCGCGTTGCGCTCGTTCTGCAACTCCTGGGTTTCGATCTGCAGCGCCTTACGGCGCTGTTCCAGCGCTAGATACTGCTCGCGATCAAATGCGTAACCGCGACGCGCCAAGCCGCTGACAACCGCATCCAGCTCGGTGCGCAAACGTTTTGGATCAAGCATGACACCCCTTACATCAACCGTTGACCTGGGCCGGCCAACTCACCATGTGCCCGGGAGCGATCACCCCCTCCAGGTCCGCCATGATGGCGGCAGCCCGTTCGGGCAAATCAAAGAATTCAATTACCAGCGGCAGGTCGAGGGAGACGTCCAGCAGCGTGGAGGAGTGCAGTTTACCGGATTTTCCAAAACCGGTGATGCCCCGAAACACCGTCAGGCCGCGCACCTGCTCATCGTCGTGCAGCGTCTTGACCAGATCGTTCAGGCGATGATCGCCCTCCGTCAAGAAAATGCGCACCATCGTGACCGGTATCGTCGTCATCGTCATCGTCCGCTGGAAGGTGGAACGTGCCCCAGGATCATAGCTGGCGCGCCAACACAACACCAATCCATGCGGCTGTCAGGCACAGCATCACGCTCAGCAAGACGTTGAGTGCCGCGCGCAACATCGCACCCTCCTCCAACAGATTGAACGTCTCGATGGAGAAGGTGGAAAACGTGGTAAAGGCACCGAGAAAGCCGACCAGCAACGCCGCGCGCCATTCGGCGCTGACGGCAACGCGTTCGATCAGCCAGATGTACAAAAACCCCATGGCAAACGAACCTAGGACATTGACCACCAAAGTCCCATAGGGAAACCCACGCCCCAGTAGCGCGTAGATCCCCGTCGCCACCCAGAAGCGCGCCAGCGCCCCGGAGGCACCGCCGACGGCAATGGCGAGTGTCTGGTTGATCATGGTTTGGTGCCCGCTTTACGATCGCGCGTCCGCAATTCCCTGAGGCGTTCGGCGATCCGCTGTTCCAGCCCCCGTTCCACCGGCTGGTAATAGACCGACTCGGGCATCCCTTCCGGGAAGTAGCGTTCTCCCGCCGCATAGGCATCCCGTTCGTCGTGCGCGTAGCGGTAGCCGTCGCCGTAGCCCAGCTCTTTCATCAGCCGCGTGGGGGCGTTGCGCAGATGCAGCGGTACCTCCAGCGAGCCGTATTTCACCGCATCCTGGCGCGCCGCGCTCAGCGCGGTGTACGCCGCATTACTCTTGGCCGCGCACGCCAGATAAAGCACCGTCTGCGCCAGCGTCAGTTCGCCTTCCGGGCTACCGAGTCGCTCCTGCGCGTCCCACGCCGCCAGCGCCAGTTGCAGCGCGCGCGGATCAGCGTTGCCGATGTCCTCGCTCGCCATACGCGCCAGGCGCCGGGCAATGTAGAGCGGGTCGCATCCGCCATCCAGCATGCGCGCCAGCCAGTAGAGTGCGGCGTCCGGCGCGGATCCCCGCACCGCCTTGTGCAACGCCGAGATCTGGTCGTAAAAGGCTTCGCCGCCTTTGTCGAAACGGCGCACGCCTCCGCTCAATACCTCGCCCAGCACCGCGTTGGTGATCGTGCCGTCGTCGGCCGCCAGCTCGGCGGCGATCTCCAGAAAGGTCAGCGCGCGCCGCGCATCGCCGTCGGCGGCGGATGCCAACAGTTCCAGCGCACCCGCTTCTAGCGTCAACGCGCGGCCACCCAGTCCCGCGACGGAATCGCTCAGGGCGCGTTCCAAGAGCGACTGGATCGCGGATTGATCCAGCGCCTTCAACACGTGAGTACGGGCACGCGACAGCAATGCGTTGTTCAATTCGAAGGAGGGATTCTCCGTCGTGGCGCCGATAAAGGTGACGGTGCCATCCTCGACGAAAGGCAGGAAGGCATCCTGCTGCCCCTTGTTGAAACGGTGCACCTCGTCGACGAAGAGGATGGTGGCACCGCCGTTGAGCTCGCGGTAGCGGCGCGCCTGATCGATGGCGGCACGGATGTCCTTGACCCCCGAGAGAACGGCCGAGAGCTGCAGAAACTGCGCCTTGCTCTGCTGGGCGATCAGTTTGGCGAGGGTGGTCTTGCCGGTGCCCGGCGGTCCCCACAGGATCATGGAGTAGGGTCGGCCGGCTTCGATGGCCCTGCGCAGCGGCTTGTCCACGCCCAGCAGATGATCCTGTCCCACCACGTCGTCCAGACGGAACGGACGCATGCGATCGGCCAACGGCCGCTCGGCGTCGACGCCGTCACGCGCCGCGTCGGCGAAAAGGTCACTCTCCAACGACATCGACGCCGGGCGGAGGCACGAACTGGAACCTCGCCGCATCAATGGGAGGATTCACCTGCACCTGGGTGAAGCGGAATTGCGTCTCCTGACCGAAATTGTCCACCAGCTCCATGGCGCTCAGCGTGCCGGCGGCGAATCCGATGCGTACCTTTTCGAAGTTGCTGTCGGGCTCCTTGGGCGCCAACTCCACCCAATCTGCGCCGTCGCGCACGCCGATCGCTTGGTAGGTGAAGCTGGCATCAAGGTCGATGCCGCCGCTCAGCAGCAGCGACGGTGCGCTGCCCAACGCCGCAGACAGCGGTTTCACCGTCACCTGCTCCAGTTCGGTGTCGTAGATCCAGATACGTTCGCCGTCGGCGACGATCTGCTGCGGGTAGGGCTTGTCGTAATCCCAGCGGAAGCGTCCCGGGCGCTGCAGCTCCAGCCTCCCCGATGAGCGCAGGATGCGCTTGCTCTGGGTATCCACCACGCTCTGGTCAAACGCCGCGGTGAAGGTGCGGGTCTCAGTCACGAAACTGCGCAGGGCGGCCACGGCATCGCCCGCCGCCGTCGGTGCCGTCCAGACGGCACATCCAATCAACGCCAACAACGGCGATACCAGTCGTTTGATCATCTACGGTTCAATCCCTGGGTGGGGGTGGCGCCAACACCTCACGAGCGCCGTTGGATTGCATGGAGCTGACGATACCGGCACGCTCCATGGCCTCGACCAGACGCGCAGCGCGGTTGTAGCCGATCTTAAGGTGGCGCTGCACCCCGGAGACCGAGGCGCGACGGGTCTCGGTGACGATAGCCACTGCCTGGTCGTAGAGCGGATCCTCCTCCGCGTCGCCATTGCCGCCGTTACCGTTGCCACCCAAGCCACCACTTTCATCACTATCGTTGAGAATCTCGTCGAGGTAGTTGGGTTCCCCACTCTTCTTCAGATGGGCCACCACCTCGTGCACCTCGTGATCCGCCACATAGGCGCCATGGACCCGCTGGGGGATGCCGGTACCCGGCGCCAGGTAGAGCATGTCACCGTGCCCCAGCAACTGTTCCGCACCCATTTGGTCGAGGATGGTGCGCGAATCGACGCGCGACGAGACCTGGAAGGCGATACGTGTGGGGATATTGGCCTTGATAAGACCGGTGATCACATCCACCGAGGGACGCTGGGTGGCGAGGATCAGGTGGATGCCGGCGGCGCGCGCCTTCTGCGCCAAGCGCGCGATGAGCTCCTCCACCTTCTTGCCCACCACCATCATCATATCGGCCAGCTCGTCGACCACGATGACGATGAAGGGCAGCGGATCGAGCGTGGGGACCGCCGTGAGCTCCTCGTCCGCTCCCTGGGCGGCCAAATCCCACAGTGGATCTTGAATGGGCTCGCCGCGATCGATCGCCTCCTGCACCTTGCGGTTAAAACCGGCCAGATTGCGTACCCCGAGGGTCGCCATCAGCCGGTAGCGGCGCTCCATCTCGCCGATGCCCCAACGAAACGCGCTGGCGGCCTCCTTCATATCGGTCACCACGGGAGTGAGCAGGTGCGGGATGCCGTCGTAGATGGAAAGCTCCAGCATCTTCGGATCGACCATGATCAGCCGCACCTGGCTGGGCAGTGTTTTGTAAAGGATGCTGAGCAGCATGGCGTTGAGGGCCACCGATTTGCCCGAGCCGGTGGTGCCCGCCACCAGCAGGTGGGGCATTTTGCACAGGTCCACCACCACCGGCTGGCCGCTGATGTCCTTGCCCAGGGCCAGCGAAAGCGGCGAGGCGGCCTTGTCGTAGTGGCGCGACTTAAGGATCTCGCTGAGGTAGACCAGTTCGCGGTGTTCGTTGGGGATCTCCAGCCCTACCACGGACTTGCCCGGCACCACCTCCACCACGCGCACGCTCACCACCGAGAGCGAACGCGCCAAATCCTTGGCGAGATTGCTGATCTGGCTCACCTTGACGCCCGGCGCCGGCTGCACCTCAAAGCGCGTAATCACCGGACCGGGATTGACCGCCACCACCTCCACCTCGACGCCGAAATCACGCAGCTTGATCTCCACCTGGCGTGACATGGCCTCCAGGGTCTCGGCCGAATAGCCCTGCCCCGAGTTCTGCGCCTTGTCGAGCAGCGTGAGCGGCGGCAGTTCGGCATTGGTCGACGCCTGGAACAGCTCGACCTGGCGCTCCTTCTCCACCCGTTCGCTCACCTCCACCGGCCTGATCACGGGCTCGATGCGCACCGGCGTGCGCTCCTTGCGCTTGGCCGTCTCGACCACCTTGGCCTTCTCGCGTTCCACCTTCGATTGGCGCCCGGCCCAGTAGTCGCGCAGCCGGTCGTAGCCGCGCGACAGCGCCGCAACGCCCGCCAAGGTGTAGTAGCCCACCGCATCCATGACCGCGAGCCAGGAGAGGCTGGTCAGCAATGTGATGCCCACCAGAAACAGCGCCAGGAGAAACAGCGTGGCACCGAGGATGTTGACGATGTGCACCAGTCCGCCAGCGATGCCGGTACCCAGAATGCCCCCGGCGGTTTCCGGCAGCGTCAGCAGGTTCGTGCCGAAATGGAGCGCGGCCAGTCCGCACCCGCCCACCAAGGTCAGCACGAATCCCGCACCGCGCAACGCCAGGCGCCGCGGATCGAGATGCGGTTGCGCCGCCGAATCTTTAAAGACCAGCCAACCGGCGTAGACAAAGACGATGGGCAGCAGAAAGGCCAAGTACCCGAACAAGTAGAGTCCGACGTCGGCAAACCAAGCCCCGGCGATGCCGCCCCGATTGAGCGCCTGTCCGTTGGTGCCGCTGAACGACCAGCCGGGGTCATTGGGATCGTAGGAACCCAACGAGATCAGCAGATAGAGCGCGATGACGGTGCAGATCAACAGCACCCCTTCGCGCAGGCCGCGCGAGAGGTGCCGGGTGAGCTGCGGCCCGGCGCTCTTTTTTCGTGTCGCTTGGGCCAAGTTAGATCCTAATCAAATTAAACTGAGTTGTAAGATACTTCCAATAACAGTATTAATTTTAAAGCTTTTTGGTATTCGACCACCACCCCTTATTGGGTCGGTCGCAGGCCGCGGCAGCGCACGGTTCCGGATGCCGCTGTGCCACTCTCGGCAGGGCGCTCAGAATAGCAGATTCCATCCCCGGCCGGGGGTGACCGCGCTCTCATCCGCGCCGCATCGATAAGCCTTCGACCTGGCTTTACCCCCCTGCCACGAATCCGTACCATTAGGCACTTTCCAGCGCCCGCTACCGACCGTCTCGCCTTCGCGTCGAGCGTATCGTCGCGGCGCATACCCGGATTTCTCTTGCGATGCGCGAGCCCTGACTACCGCGCTGCCAACCCCTTGGAGAACACCCCATGAGCGAACCGCGACATTGTCCCCTGCTGATCCTCGGCTCCGGTCCGGCCGGCTATACCGCGGCGGTCTACGCCGCCCGCGCCAATCTCAACCCGGTCCTGATCACCGGCCTGGAACAGGGCGGCCAATTAATGACCACCACCGAAGTGGAAAACTGGCCCGGCGGCGCCGCCGACCTGCAGGGGCCGGGACTGATGGAGGAGATGCGTCAGCATGCCGAACGCTTCAGCACCGAGATGATCTTCGACCACATCCAATCCGCTGACCTGCAGCGCCGTCCCTTTCTGCTGCGCGGAGACTCCGGCGAATACACCTGCGACGCGCTCATCGTCGCCACCGGCGCATCGGCCATGTACCTCGGCCTGGAATCGGAGCAGACGTACCGCGGCAAAGGGGTATCTGCCTGCGCCACCTGCGACGGCTTCTTTTACCGGGGACGCAAGGTCGCCGTCATCGGCGGCGGTAACACGGCGGTGGAAGAGGCCCTCTACCTGGCCAATATTGCCGAGCACGTCACCCTCGTGCACCGCCGCGATCACCTGCGTTCGGAAAAAATCCTCCAGGACCGGCTGATGGAGCGCGTCAAGGAGGGCAAGGTCACCATTCAGTGGAACCACACCCTGGACGAGGTGTTGGGTGACGCAAGCGGTGTGACCGGCATGCGCCTGCGCAGCCGCATCGACGACGCCACTCAGGAGCTGGACGTGCACGGGGTATTCATCGCCATCGGCCATCGCCCCAACACCGCCATGTTCAAAGGCCAGCTGGAGATGGACGACCACGGCTACCTGATCGTGCAGAGCGGTATCCGCGGCAACGCCACCCAGACCAGCATCCCGGGCATCTTCGCTGCCGGCGACGTGGCCGACCCTATCTATCGTCAGGCCATCACCTCCGCCGGGGCCGGCTGCATGGCGGCGTTGGACGCCGAACGCTACCTGGATGCCATGACGCAGGGGTAATCACCGTCAGCGACGGCATTGCCGGTCGGAGGTACACCGCTCACTCGACGATGAGCACCCGCATCCCCGCCGGCACCTGCTCGAACAATGCGATCACGTCGTCGTTGCGCATACGGATGCAGCCGTGGGAGCCGGGCTCGCCCACGGGCTCGGTGTCGGGGCAGCCGTGGATGTAGATGAAGCGGCGCTGGGTATCGACCTCCCCCAGCCGGTTGCGCCCGGGCTCCAGCCCGCACAACCAGAGAATGCGGCTGAGAATCCAGTCGCGCCCCGGGTGTGCAGCCATCAGCTCGGACGTGCAGATCTCGCCGGTGGGACGGCGTCCCACGAACACCGCCCCGCGGGGCTGGTCGGCGCCGATTCTGGCACGCACCGTGTGCCAGCCGCGCGGCGTCTGCCCGCTGCCACTGAGTTCCCCGGCACCCGCCGCCGCAGTGGAGACCGGGTAGCTGAACCGACACCGACCTGCGCTGACGAACTCCAGCCGCTGGCGGCCCAGATCGATGCGCAAATAACGATCCGGGGTTGCGGCGGACTCGCTGCGCTCGCTTGTCACGTCCACTCCGGGTAGGGATGCTCGGCCAGGTAGGCGTTGAAAAACCGCACATCATCCGACACCTCCTCGCCTACCCACTGGGGAATGACGAAATGTTCGTCGGGTCGGCTCAATTCGATCTCCGCCAGCACCAAGCCGGCGTTGGGCCCTTCAAAACGATCCACCTCCCAGAGGTGTTCACCTGCCGGCACGAAAAAGCGACGCTTTTCGATGTGCCGCCCGGCGCAGTGGTGGTCGAGGAGCTGCCGAGCATCCTCGATGGGAATCGGATACTCGAACTCGGATCGCGCGATGCCCCGGGTTGGTCCTTTGACGGTAAGCCACGCTTGGTCGCCGGCAATGCGCACCCGCACGCTCGCCTCGGGCCCGCGCGCCAGATACCCTTGGCGTACCGGCACCGAGTTGACCGCCTGGTGCTCCCAGTCGTCGGATCGGGTGAGAAACTTGCGCTCGATTTCGACACCCATGTACGGTTCCCGTTCGGTAGCGGCGACATGCCTCCGGTGAAGGCGTACCAGTGTAGCCTACGACGCGTTCAGCGGCAGCCGGGTCGCCTTCCTCAACCCACACCCAAAGGGATTGAAGTGCGCCTGCGGACAGATCCAGAGTCACTGCTCTTCGTCTACGGTACGCTGCTCACCGGCACCGGCCGCCCCGCAATGGACCGCGTGATAACACGCGCCCTGGTGCCGGTCAGCGCCGCTACCGTACCCGGCAAGCTCTACCACCTGGACGGCTACCCCGGCGCTCTTCCCGACCCGGCGAGCGCGCAAACCATCCGTGGCCTCATCGTGCGCCTGCGTCATCCACGCCTCCACTGGCCGCTGCTGGACCGGTACGAAGAGTGTGGAAACCTGTACGTGCGCGAGCGCGTCACGGCACTGACGATACCCGCACATCGGCCGACGGCGTGTTGGATTTATCGTTATTGCTGCGCGGTGCGGCATCGTCGACCGGTGACCGGCGGCGACTATTCAGGGCGGGGCGAGCGCCACCGGCTCAGCGCTCGAAAACGGCGATCGACTCCACGTGACCGGTATGGGGAAACATATCCATAACCCCGGCGCCCGATAACGCATAGCCGTGGCGATGAACCAGTTCCCCCGCGTCACGTGCCAGGGTGGCGGGGTTGCAGGAGACGTAGACGATTTTCGGTGCTGCGATGCGCGGGATATGATGCAACACCTCGATAGCGCCGGTGCGTGGGGGGTCGATCAGCAACCGATCATAGGGTTCACGCAGCCAGACGGCCTCCGCCAGAGCGGCCGTGAGATCCGCGGTATGAAACACAACGTTGTCGATCCCGTTGAGTCGCGCATTTTCGCTGGCACGCTCGATCAGGCCTGCATCGCCTTCCACGCCGGTCACTGAACCGGCATGGCGTGCCAACGGCAAGGTGAAGTTACCCAACCCGCAGAACAGATCCAGTACCCGATGGGCGGCGGAAAGATCCAACAGTTCCAGTGCGCGATCGACCATCCGGCGGTTGAGGCCGGCGTTGACCTGGGTGAAATCGGTGGGTCGAAACCGTAACCGCAAATCGTGGTTGGGCAGGCCATACGCCAACCCGGGTTGCTCAGGCCGCAGCGGCACCAGCAACTCGGGTCCGGCCGGCTGCAGGTAGATCTGCAGGTTGTACTGCTGGCCGAAGGCCTTGAGCCGCTCGCAATCCTCGGTGGTAGGGGTGTCAAGATTACGGAACACCAAGGCCGCCTCGTCATCGCCCACCGCCACCTCGATCTGGGGTATCTTGTCGACTAGGCTGAGGCTTGCGATGAGGGCGCCGAGTTCGAGCAGGCGCTCGCCAATGCGCGGGTCGAGCACGTCACAGCCTTCCAGCTCCGCGATATAGTTGCTGTGCTGTTCGCGAAACCCCACCAGCACTCTGCCCTTCTTGACCACGTTGCGCACCCCAAGCCTTGCCTTGCGCCGATAGCCCCACACTTGGTCGCGCAACGGTTCGAAGATCTGGGCTGGCTCCACCTTGCCGATGCGCCGTAGCTGATCGAGGAGTAGCCGTTGCTTGGCCACAATCTGTGCCTGCGAATCCATGTGCTGCAGGCTGCAGCCACCGCAGTTGGCGAAATGTGGACAGCGGGGGACGACCCGATCGGATGAGGGACTGGAAACTGTGACAGCTTGAGCGATGGCGTATTTGCTGTGCTTCGCCACCAAGCGCGCGATGACCGACTCACCGGGTAGCGCTCCGTGGACAAACACCGCTTTACCTTCCCAATGCGCCACCCCTTTGCCGTCGTGTGACAACGACTCGATGAGCAGCGGGACGGGTTCTTCGGGAAGACGGCGGCGCTTGCGTTTGTTACGGGCCACGGTCACTCCCCACGCAGATGCTGTCCGCGATCCGCCCGATCGCGGAAGAACGCAGATTTCCGGGAATCAACTGGAAAAAACGCCAGTGGAGAGATAGCGGTCACCGCGGTCGCAAATGATGCACACGATCAGCGCATCATCGACCTCCTGCGACAGACGCAACGCTGCAGCCACGGCGCCTCCGGAAGAGATCCCGGCAAAGATCCCTTCGCGCTCGGCCAGGACGCGTGCGGTTTGCTCCGCCTCGGACTGGTCCATGTCGATCACCCGGTCGACGCGCGCCGGTTCAAAGATCTGCGGAAGGTAAGCCTGCGGCCAGCGCCGTATTCCCGGGATGCTGGATCCTTCGGTCGGCTGCACGCCCACGATCTGGATTCGCGGATTCTGCTCTTTCAGATAACGCGAAACCCCCATGATGGTTCCCGTGGTCCCCATGGCGCTGACGAAGTGGGTCACGGCGCCCTGGGTATCGCGCCAAATCTCGGGACCCGTGGATTCGTAATGGGCCAGGGGATTATCGGGATTGGCAAACTGGTTGAGCACCCGGCCCTCGCCGGCCCGACCCATCTGATCGGCCAGGTCCCGTGCTCCCTCCATACCCTGCGCTTTGGTCACCAGGACGATCTCGGCACCGTAGGCCTTCATCGAGGCCAGCCGCTCGGCACTCATATTGTCCGGCATAACCAAAATCATCCGGTATCCGCGAATGGCGGCCGCCATGGCCAGCGCGATGCCGGTATTGCCGCTGGTCGCCTCTATCAACACGTCACCCGGCTTGATCTCGCCGCGCGCCTCTGCGTGCTGGATCATGCTCATGGCGGGCCTGTCCTTGACCGAACCGGCGGGATTATTCCCCTCCAGTTTGACCAACAAGGTGTTGCTGCCGCCGACCGGGAGCCGTTGCAAACGGACCAGCGGAGTGCCGCCGACGAAGGATTCTATGGTGGGAAACGTCATGATCCGCATTCTACCCCAACGATCTACCCATGACGATTGAACCCGCTTCGGGCACGTAGCGTGTCACTTCTGACTGAGTTAGCATAAGCTCTAGTTTCGCATAAGAATTTCGTGATATTGAGTCACAGGTGGAGGGGATCTGTGCGGAGAGTGGACGCTAACCTCGGCAAGCCGGCCTTGGCACGATGTGGACCGGGCGCGCTGTTGGGATTATTGCTGATCCAAGCCGGCGTTTCGGCTCACGCCGAGAACATCGACTTACCGGTCTCGGGAGAAGACGTCTACTTCGGGGAACTGCCCATTGTGCTATCCGCGACACGGCTCAACCAGCCGATCGCCGAGGCACCGGTGGCCGTCACCGTTATTGACCGGGAAATGATCGAAGCCTCGGGTGCGCGCGAACTGGCCGATGTGTTTCGCCTGGTGCCGGGATTCTTGGTAGGGTCTTTTGACGGTCACCAGCGTTCCGTCGGCTATCACGGATTGCTCGACAGCTTCAACCGCCGCATGCAGGTGTTGGTGGACGGACGGTCGGTCTATACCCCCACCTTCGGTGGCGTCCGCTGGAGCGATCTGCCGCTGGCGCTCGAAGATATCGAACGCATCGAAGTGGTGCGTGGACCCAATGCAGCCACCTACGGTCCCAACTCCTTCATGGGCATCGTGAGTATCACGACGCGCCACGCCGCCGACACGCCGGGAACGCTGGTGAAGGCCGCCGCGGGTGACCCGGACTATGGCTCCGTCCTGGTGCGCAACGGGACTAATTTCGGCGACCTTGATCTACGGGTTACGATTCAGACAGATCGCGACACCGGATTTCCCGGCGTCGAAGACACCAAACAGACCGATCGCCTCAATGTACGGGCCGACTATCAAGCCACCGCGCGGGATAACTTCGTGCTCAACACCGGGTACAGCGCTGGACCTCGCCGCGAAGGCGAAGCCACCGACACCAATCCCACGCGCAATATCGACGCCGAAAGCTATTACGTCCAAGGCCATTGGCGTCGAACACTTAGTCCCAACGAAGAGATCAGCATCCAGTTCTATCGCAACAGTTTCAAATCCGAGGATACGTTTTTTGCCACCAGCGGCCCACTTTCCGGCGAAATCGATTTCGGCCGCGAAGGCCGACGCACCGACATCGAACTGGAACACACCCTGATTCCCAGTGATACGGTGAAGATTGCTTGGGGTGCGGAGTTGCGGCGAGATCAGGGGCTGTCAAATAATATGTTCATCGGAGGCGATTACGCCAACGATGTCAAACGCCTGTTCGGCAACGTGGTGTGGGAGTTCGTACCCGGCACCATACTCAACACCGGTGCAATGATCGAGAAAAACGACCTGACCGGAACCGATATCTCTCCTCGCATTGCCCTGAACCATCGCATCAATTCAAACCACAGCGTGCGGATAACCGCTAGCCACGCTACCCGAACACCCTCCCTCTTCGAAGGCGCCGTCGATTTCTACCACATCCTCGATTTTGGCGGCACCCCGGTGATACTGCAGAACTACCTGACCACCGACCGGCTCAAACCCGAACAAATCGATTCCATTGAGTTCGGGTACATCTTCGACCTTCCACGAAAAGGCGTTAACGGAGATATAAAACTATTCCGCGAACGTATTCGCGACCTTATCTCGGACGACACGTTCACGCTGATCACTAGTCATGGCTTACCCAACATAGGTGGTGAATCCTCTACCTTTGGCAACGTCGACAGCGCCACGATAGACGGCGTCGAGGCGCAAATCGAGTGGCGTCCCGACAGTCGGAATCGAATCATCGCGGGAGGCGCTCTTCTTCACGCCGAAAGCGACAACATCGCCGAGGAGTATTCCAAGACTGTTCCCTCAGCCATTGTCAATTTATTGTGGATTCATCGCTCCCTGACCGGCCTGTCGACTGGGGTTTCGTACTACTACACCGACGAGTGTCGATACCTAGGAGGAGATCAAATCGATGCCGTCAGCCGGCTGGATTTTCGAGTCTCCCAAAAGTTCGGCCCCCGCAACAATGCCGGCGAAATCGCGTTTGTCTTTCAAAATATTTTCGGAAATTACTCGGATTTCTCCGAGACAAACACCATGGACCAGCGTGCTTACGTTAGCTTGAGCACACAGTATTAGCGGCACCCATCAATTTGCAAAATCGCGATGTGGTTACGGATGCACAGCCGAGTTTTCATAGAGTTGTTACAACCGCGAGGTCGCCGACTTGCGACAAGCGTTGTCTTGTTCATTCTTGTGTTTCCAGTTTCTTTCTCCGTCTTCGCCGACACCACGAAAATAGGGATTCTCTATTCTGAGCACTCTGCTGCACAGAGTGAAGTGGTACACGAGATTGAGCGGATATTGCAGCAATCGCTGGTCAATAGCATTTCAGTGACGACGATCAAAATCGAAAGCAGCACCGTCGACTCACTATTGAAAGCACCGCGGGATCTTATTATTACTGTTGGCCTAGAAGCTGCACTGCTCTGCCGCGACCGATGCAAAGCAACCTCACTACTGCGAGCACTAATTCCGAAACGCACTGCCGAATCGGTCCTCCTCAACAATGCAGACGTGCGGGTATATGACATCTATCTCGACCAACCCGTCCCTCGCCTCATGCGACTACTGAAACTCGCCCTCCCCTACGACAACAACGTTGCGGTGCTTTTGGGTCCCTCTTCGTCATCGCTGGAGAGTGATTTGGGGCGAGCGGGAAAAAACCATGGCCTAACCTTGCATATTGAAAAAGTCTCCGACCAATCGGAACTGATCACTGCGCTCGAACGTTTGCTCAAGCAGAGCCAAGTCCTGCTCGCCGTGCCGGATCCTCTAATATACAACCGGTTTACGGTTCAGAAGATATTGTTAACTACCTACCGGCACCAGATTCCCGTCGTATCATTTTCCGCCGCCCTGGTCCGCGCCGGCGCTTCAATAGCAGTATATTCATCGCCCGATCAAATAGGGCGGCATATCGGCGAAATCGCCGTCCGCATCGTGGGAAAACAGAATCCACCCCAATCGAGCTTTCCGTTGTATTACTCCGTCACCACCAACCACCAAGTTGCCCGTTCGCTCGGCCTCAATCTACCTGCCGATGAGTCATTGCTGGACATGCTGTTGGCACACGAAAGGTAGGCCGCAGTGAGCCTGGGTATCCGCAGACGCGTACTCCTTGTCGCCCTGGTGCCGGCGCTGGTAATTTCGTTGTTCATGCTGAGCTATTTCGTTGCCAGCAGGCTTGATGCCGCAGAAGAAAATCTAAAAGACCGCGGACAGAGTTTCGCACATCAGCTCGCGTCGATGAGTGAATACGCCGTATTTTCCGGCAATCTCGCGTATCTTAGATTTCCAGGCGTAAGCGTTCAAATCAACGAAGATCCTGATATTCGAGCCGCAATCATCCGTGACGCAAGCGGATTGGTTTTGATGACGTATGGCGAGACCACCGCCCACCTTGGAGAGGTGCGACTGGTCGAATCAAACGGGACACCGACCAAAACCGACTACGGGACCATATTGATCAATCAACCCATAGAGTTGACTTCTGTAGTGGTCAACGATTTTGAAGAAGACTCATCCGCATCCAATAGTGGCAAAAAACCCTCTTCTCCCCAACTCGGGTGGGTGACGGTTGAAATGTCACTGGACGCCTTACGCGCAGAACAACGCCAAATCGTTGCACGAGCCATCGCGTTCCTTCTCGGTGGATTGTTGTTGAGCGCATGGGTCGCTCACCGAATGAGTCGTGGAGTGGTCGACCCAATACTCTCTCTAACAAACGCAGTTCGCAGTATCGAGGCGGGCGATTTAACAACTCGCGTTCCGCTGAGCGCTGAGGGTGAGCTACTGGAGCTGGAATCCGGCATCAATCGTATGACGTCGTCGTTACAAACGGCTCAGGAGCGTTTGCAGGAGCAGGTGCAAAACGCCACCGAAGGGCTGCGCAACTCGTTAGAAGCGCTCGCGGTACAGGAGTCGCGGTACCGCGAGCTAGTACAGAACGCGAACAGTTTCATCATGAAGCTGGACCCTGAAGGACGAATCTTATACGTCAACCCTTATGCTGAAACGTATCTCGGTATCTCCTCCGAACACCTATTGGGCAGAGACGTGATCGGGACGGTATTTCCCGTTCAAGCAACTGCATCGATTTCCGCCATGGTACGTGACCCCGACAATGTAATGATCCCCGACGACATCACCATAGCGAAGGACCGTCGCCGTGTGTACGTGAGTTGGTCCAATCGCCCGGTTCTCGATATCGATGGAAAACTCGTAGATATTATCTGCATCGGTCACGACATTACCGAACGTCGCACCATCGAAATCGCTATGGAGCTGCTCGCTTCCGCCGGAGGCGCGGAGAATACCGTATTCGATGATATCGCCCGAGCAACCCAGGTCGGTCTCGATTCCGTCGCCGCGTACGTTGTTTCCATAAATACTGAAACGGAAGTGTCACTGCTCGGTTTTTGGCATCGTGATCTCCAGTCCCGCATTGATATTGCCGACTCCGGGTTGGCCGATATTCTCCAGTATGCGCTACACGAAGGAATCCGACGTCTCGAGTTAGCCCGACTGGGACGAAAAGATCTAGACCGCTTCTTCACCGCAAGCGATGCGACGTCACTGATACTGGAGCGTGTTGCGGAATCACCCGACACCGAAGATGTCTGGTTAATTGCCACTGACAAAATTCCCCTCGTTCTTGCGCCCGCGCGACAGGCATTCTTGCATTTGGTGTCACGGCGCACCGGCATCGAAATCCATCGCATTTATGCCGAACGTGAACTATCCGATGCGCGCGATCAAGCGCTGATGGCCTCCAGGGTAAAAAGTGAGTTTCTCGCCAACATGAGCCACGAAATACGTACTCCTATGAACGGAATCGTGGGATTTACCAATCTCTTGCTGCGCAGCCGGCTCACCCGCGAGCAACACAACTACGTTTCAACAGTGAGAAAGTCCGCCCACAGTCTGCTAGCGATTATCAACGACGTACTCGATCTCTCGAAGATCGAATCAGGGAAACTGAAAATAGACGAAACCCCCTTCGATCTTCGCGAATGCGTTGAGGACGCCATATCCCTTCTGGCTCCCTCGGCATCCGAAAAAGGCCTAGAGTTGGTAACGCTGATTTATGCCGACGTGCCTTGTCAACTCATCGGCGATCCAATACGGATTCGTCAAGTGCTCATCAACCTAGTTGGCAATGCGGTCAAATTTACGAACCAAGGTACAGTCGCGATTCGAGTCATGCTCGAGGAGCGCAGCGGCGACGAGGTCACATTGGAGCTACGAGTAACCGACACGGGCATCGGGCTGAGTACCGAGGACCAACACAGACTGTTCACGGCGTTCACCCAAGCAGATACCTCTGAAACCCGTCGATTTGGGGGAACCGGTCTAGGATTGGCCATTTCGAAGAAATTGATTGAACAGATGAATGGCGAAGTCGGGTTGGAAAGCGAACTCGGTGCAGGCTCAAGTTTTTGGTTCAAATTACCCCTTAAGTGTGACACCGAGATCGACCCCAAGATTCCCACCCGACCAAACCCACTTGCGGGGATGCGCTCCCTCTTGTTCGACAGCCAAGATCTTTCCCGCCTTGCACTACGCCACACTCTCGAGTCTTTCGGATTATTGGTCGACGAGGCGTCCAATTTTGACCAGGCAATCGGTTTGATCAATCGATCCGCAGAGTCACGCCTCCACTATGACGCGGCAGTTGTGGGACTAACGCGTGCTCAAATGGGAGGCGATGACTGTCGTTCGTTCTATCGGCACGTGGATCAAATCTCACATACACCTGTCATTGTTTTATCCGGCGCAATGGCTCATGAAGAGATAAGCGAACAATGCGAGGAGTGCGTCTCGTTGTGCTTATCGAAACCCGTACGAACCGATCAACTCTATTTTCGCTTATGTGACTTGTTAAGCGACACCAACGATCAATCGGTATCTCTTTCCTTCCGACACGACACCATTGCACACCCCGCCGTTGACGAGCTTCGTTTTTCCGGTCGTAGAGTACTGGTGGTCGAAGACAACCTGATCAACGCGCGACTGCTCACCATTCTGTTGCGCGACGCTGGAATCGTAGCCCACCATGTGACAACGGGATTTCAGGCCGTGGATCTCGCGCAACGCCAATCGTTCGATCTCATTTTGATGGATATACACATGCCAGAAATGAGCGGTTTACAGGCCGCAGAACAGATTCGCGCGAATGAGCCACCCGGATCACACGTCCCTATTGTCGCGTTGACCGCCAACGCTCAACCACGCGAGCGCGAGCGCGCACTGAACGCAGGTATGGACGAGTTTATCTCGAAGCCCATAGACGAGAAGCTGCTTTGGAATATTTTCGAAAGTCTGCTTTCTCCTGGGACTCAGCATCCGCTGGATAGACAGACTACAGATCATGCCGATTCATCACTTCCTACGCGAGACATCTCTGCAGCGATCCGCACAAGCGGGGGGAACAACCAACTATCCGAAGAACTATTTGAGATGTTACTGCGTCAACTCCCCGAACACATGCGGGCGATTCAGCAAATGTACGACAAGCGTCTGTGGCTGGAGTTACGGGAAGAGGTACATAAACTTCGCGGATCCGCCGCCTATTGCGCGTTACCCGGCCTCCTGAAGGCAACTCAGTCTTTTGAGGAGGCGCTTGCCACTAGTCCCGACGACACCGACTACACTGACATGGTTGCTCAAGTCTTTCACGAAATCGATCGATTGCTGGTTGGTCGCCACTCAAAAAATGCTACCGGAAACGCTCGTCCAACCTAATCGCTTCAGTACACAACACCTCAAGCATGCTCCAGCACGACAAAACCTAGTGCGTATTCTTTTTCATCTGCCAAGCTCAACCAAGCGCTGGTAACCCCCTTTTTCAAACTAACATCCAGCGCGCGGCCCTTCAAAACAAGCAAGGGTTGCCCGGCCCCATCATGCGTAACGACAATGTCGCATTTCCTCACACCCTGACCGAATCCCGTACCCAAGGCTTTTGCCGCAGCCTCTTTAGCCGCAAACCGTTTTGCCAAAAAGGCTACGGAACGTCCGGTATTTTTGTAGTCCTCCAGTTCCTGCTCCGCGAGTATGCGCGCAGCCAGGCGATCTCCATGTCGTGCGACGATTCTTTCCATTCGCGGGACCGATACCACATCCACCCCTATCCCTACGATCACGTTCTCCTGGCCTCCTGCATCAGCTGTTTCATCTCGCGCACCGCCCTCGCCAGCCCGACAAACAGTGCCCGACAAATGATTGAGTGACCAATATTGAGCTCATGAATTGCCGGCAGCCTAGCAATGGATTTCACATTGTGATAGTTGAGGCCATGTCCGGCATTGACGACGAGGTTTAGGCTATGTGCGTACGCTACCGCCTCTGCAATACGCTGGTATTCTTTCTCTACCTCGCGGGGATCTTTCGCGTCGGCATAGGCACCTGTGTGTATCTCTACTACCGGAGCGCCGACAGCAGCCGCAGCATCGATTTGAGCGGGGTCGGGATCGACAAACAGTGAAACGCAAACTCCCGCGTTCCGCAACCGTGTCGTCGCCGCCTGAACACGATCACGATTTCCCGCGACATTCAATCCCCCTTCCGTGGTTAACTCCCGCCGTTTTTCTGGGACCAAACAACAGTGCTCCGGCTTGATATCGCATGCGATGGAGAGCATCTCCTCGTGCACGGCCAGTTCCAGATTCATTCGGGTCTGCAGAGTATCGCGCAACAGAACAACATCGCGTTCCTGGATGTGGCGGCGATCTTCTCGCAAATGAATTGTTATGCCATCGGCTCCCGCAAGTTCTGCCTCAAACGCGGCCTGCACGGGATCAGGGTACCGTGTTCCCCGCGCCTGCCGCAAAGTCGCCACATGATCGATATTGACCCCCAGCGCTATCTGATGATCACTGCCCCCGATACTGTCGTTCATGATAAGCTCTCACGGATCCACACGATTGTTCGCACCTAAATAGCCACGAACAAGCTCGCGACTCTTGAGCGGTTTATCACCCAAATAGCGCTTAAGCGCTCTTTGGAGAAGCCAACGCGCCTCCTTCAGCTGAGATAGACTCATTGGTTGCCCACTGCCCAACGCAATCAAAGTCGATCCACTGATCACTCGTTCCCCCGGGCACTCCCCGCTGACCGGTCCTTCTTCCAGTTTGTAACAATACCGTCGATCGGGGTGAATCGTTTCACCCGTGTTCACATCGTGATCAAGAATCAGTCCGTACCCGATCTCTTCCAGCAACTGCTTTTCGAACATCCTCAGTGCCTGCAACTGCTGGCCGTCCCTACCGACACCGTCTAATGCGTGCTCGTACGCCGCAAATAGCGTCGGGTGCGGATCGTGACGAATCAGTAGCCGCATCAACAACTCGTTCAGGTAGAACCCGCACGCAAGATCGCGGCCCTGCAGTCGGTGAGCCACTCCCCCGCTCTCTGCGCCGATCAACGTACCCAGTTCGTGCCGTTCGATCCACGTCACCTTGAGCGGCATGAAGGGTTGGATAAGCCCTCTCAGTGATGAACGTGGAGCCCGCACTCCGCGCGCGACCACACCCACTCGACCATGCGAGGCAGTAAAAAACTCGGCAATCAGACTTGTCTCACGGTATCGCCGCGCATGCAATACGTAAGCTGGTTGCAACTCTATTCGACGTGTTTGCACTCATCCCTCGCTGCTGCCTCTCACGAGGCCCTTATGTCTCGGTGTAACCGAGGGAGCGCAACGCCCTATCGTCGTCAACCCATCCTTCACGGACCTTAACCCACAACCGAAGAAACACCTTGCGTCCGATCAGATTTTCAATGTCCACTCGGGAAACTGCACCGATTTTCTTCAGCATCTGACCTCCTTTTCCTATAACAATGGCCTTCTGTCCCGCGCGTTCGACCCATATGACCGCTTCGATGTGCGTGATTTCAGGATCGTCTCGGTACTGTTCAATTTCCACGGTGAGTGCGTAGGGAAGCTCCTTAGCAAGATGGCGAATGAGTTTCTCGCGTATGATTTCCGCGACCAGAAAGCGCTCGCTTCTGTCCGTTACTTGATCTTCCGGAAAAAGAAAATCACCTTCAGGCAACACCTCAATCACTGCCTGTTCGAGTGTTTTCACCTGATCCCCCTTGAGGGCCGAGAGTGGAACGACTGCTGCATAATTTCCGTTGCGACTCAAGGAATCGAGCCACGGAAGCAATTGCGTCTTGTCGTCAATTCTGTCGATCTTGTTGACCGCAAGAAACACCGGGGTGCGAATAGCCTTAATGCGTTCCAGGACTCTCTCATCGTCGTCAGTCCAGCGCAGCCCCTCCACAACGAAAATGATCGCATCGACATCCTGCAATGCGGCCGCAGCGGTGCGATTCATATAGCGATTCATCGCACGCTTGGCACCACCATGCAGTCCCGGGGTATCGACGTAGACTATTTGCGCCTTCCCGACAGTGTGAATACCCAGCAACGCATGACGCGTGGTTTGCGGACGCCGGGAAGTAATACTGAGTTTGTACTCCAACAAACGATTGAGCAACGTGGACTTCCCGACATTGGGCCGGCCTACGAGGGCAACGTATCCGCTGCGAGTTCTAGTCACCTTGCAAAACACCCAGCTTCTTCAACGCCTCCTGCGCAGCTTGCTGTTCGGCGCGCCTGCGGCTGCTCCCTGATCCCGTTACGGCATCGTCAAGACCAGAGACGCGGCAGGTAACGACAAACGTCTGCGCATGGGGCTGCCCCTTTACGTCATGGACTTCGTACTCGGGAAGCTCTTTCTGGCGCGCTTGCAGGTATTCCTGAAGTTGTGTCTTTGGGTCCTTGACTTCAATCAACTCGTCCAGCGCTTCAATTCTTTCTCCTAGCAGCCGGGTTACCAGGGCGATCGCCGCGTCAAATCCAGCATCCAGATATACCGCTCCAATAATACTCTCCAGGGCATCGGCCAGAATGGACTCACGCCGAAATCCTCCGCTCTTGAGTTCTCCCGAACCGAGCCTGAGATGATCCCCAAGATCCAGTTCAAACCCAATTTCCGCCAACGTTTCGCGCCTAACCAAGCGGGCACGGTAGCGGCTCAATTCACCTTCGTCCGCTTGAGGATAAGTACGGTAAAGTGCCTCGGCTGTCACCAACCCCAGCACCGCATCACCTAGAAATTCCAGACGCTCGTTATTGCGGCTATCGGCGCTGCGATGCGTCAACGCCTGCTCCAGCAGGACTGTATCCGAAAACTGCGCGTTCAGCTTGCGCAGCAGTTTCGAATGATCTGCCATCAACGCGAACTAACCTCGATACTGTCGGAAAAACTCACCACGGCATCGACATTAAACATGATTGGGACCCGCACCTCGTACACAACTGAAACGGTCAGAAGACCGCTCTTGCTGTTCTTCTCAAGTTTAATATCGTCTTTTTTGACGTGTTCCACGTCATTGATATCGAAACGCCGTTGCAACAGCGATCGCACCTCGCCAGGGGTCTTTTCCTGAAGCCCCGTCTCCTGCTGCAACGATTTGAGCGACGACGCGACATTGAAATGTTCCAGATAGGGCGGCGCTAGTCGTAGGACGAGTAACGTAAAAAACGCGATCAAGGCCAAAATGATGAGTATGCCGATCGCGGTCATCCCCTGCTGCTTGTTGTTCAGGCCCATCGTCAGTTTCCCCCTTTCATCTATCGAATGCTATTCCCGATTCGACTCCATTCGACGCCGCCATTCCAATTCATCCAGATGAGAAACGCCTTCCCGACGAGATTCTCCTCGGGGACGGTTCCCCAGACGCGGCTATCGTTGCTATTGTCGCGATTGTCCCCCATGACAAAATAGTGTCCAGGCGGAACCACGAATTCTCCATTGCGCAGTTGCGGTGCTGACATATCCCCTACAGGGTCGACCAGTATCTGGTGCTCCACCGGACCGAGCTGCTCCTTCAACAGCGCCAGCTCCACCCGATATCGCAGCTCGGAATCGATCACATATTTCCCCTCGATCTCGAGGTCGACCGGATTTCCATTGATAGTTAATCTCTTACGATCATAGCGTATATGATCGCCCGGAAGGCCGATGATGCGCTTGATGTAGTCCAGCGACGGATTCTTCGGATACCGGAAAACGACGACATCGCCTCGTTGCGGCTCGCCGGTACTGACAACCTTGGTATTAGTCACCGGTAAGCGCAACCCATACGCATACTTTTCCACCAGAATGAAGTCGCCGATTTGCAGAGTGGGCATCATCGATCCCGACGGAATGCGAAAGGGTTCAACCACAAACGAACGCAGCACCAGTACTGCTAGCAGAATGGGGAAAAACGAGCGGGCATACTCCACGATAACCGGCTCCCTTTTCACATCGCCCTGCGGCGGCGGTTGTTCACCATCGGCGCGCACCGCAGCATGGGCACGCTTTCGTTGCGGAGCCCACGCGAGAGCATCGATACCCCAAATCAATCCACAGGCAAAAGTTGCCGCTACCAATACCGTTGCGAAATCGAAATTCATGACGGGCTCTTGTCTTCCTATTACTGATGCGATTCAGAATCGGTCTTACGCACTACTTTTTCCCCACTTTGAGCACCGCTAAAAACGCATCCTGGGGTATTTCGACTCTGCCCACCTGCTTCATGCGCTTTTTCCCGGCTTTTTGCTTCTCCAACAGTTTGCGTTTGCGCGTCACGTCACCGCCGTAGCACTTCGCCGTGACATTCTTACGCAACGCCTTGACTGTTGTGCGCGCGACGATCTTGGAGCCGATTGCAGCTTGAATCGCCACCTCGAACATTTGCCTGGGGATCAACTCCTTCATCTTTTCGGTCAGATCGCGCCCCCGTTGCTGCGAGAAATCGCGATGCACGATGGTCGACAGCGCATCGACCGTTTCGCCGTTGATGAGAATATCCAACTTGACCAGCGGAGCCGCCTGAAACCGGACAAATTCGTAATCAAAGGATGCGTATCCGCGGCTAACCGATTTGAGTCGATCGAAAAAGTCCAATACCGCTTCATTCAGCGGCAGTTCGTAGGCCACGGATACCTGATTACCCAGATACTGCAACCGTTTTTGCACGCCCCGCTTTTCGATACAGAGATTGATGACTGCCCCAAGGTGCTCCTGGGGAACCAGAATATGCGCCTCGATGATCGGTTCGCGAATCTCTTGGATCTTATTGGGTGCCGGAAGCTGCGCGGGATTGTCCACATAAACGACATCTCCTCCGGTATCCAGCACCTCGTACACCACTGTCGGAGCGGTGGTAATCAGATTGAGATCGTACTCACGCTCCAGCCGCTCCTGCACAATTTCCATGTGCAACATGCCCAGAAATCCGCAGCGGAATCCGAATCCGAGCGCCTGCGAAGTCTCCGGTTCAAAATGCAACGCCGCATCGTTAAGACGCAATTTCTGCAGCGCATCCCGGAAATCTTCGTAATCGTCACTGTCAACCGGATAGAGTCCGGCAAACACTCGCGGTTGAACCTGTTTAAATCCCGGCAGGGGCCTTTCCGCCGGCCGGACCGCGTCGGTCACGGTGTCGCCTACGGGAGCGCCATCAATCTCCTTGATCCCCGCGACTAGGTAGCCCACCTCGCCGGCACGCAATTGGGCTTGGCGCACCATGCGCGGCGTGAAGACCCCTGTCTGCTCGGCCTGATAGGTTCTGCCGGTGGACATGATGCGCACCTTCTCCCCCTGCCGCAGCTTACCCTGGACAACACGAACCAAAGATATGACGCCCACGTAGTTGTCGAACCAGGAATCGATGATCAACGCTTGCAACGGTAACTCGGGATCGCCCTGGGGAGAAGGTATCCTGTGCACCAATTGCTCCAACAATTCCGGCACTCCGATGCCGGTCTTGGCGCTGACACGCAATGCGTCTCCAGCCTCCAGCCCGATGATCTCCTCTATCTCGTGGCTCACGCGATCGGGATCCGCGGACGGCAGGTCGATCTTGTTGAGTACCGGCAATACCTCAAGCCCCTGGTCGATCGCCGTATAGCAGTTGGCAACGCTCTGGGCCTCGACGCCCTGGGCGGCATCGACCACCAACAGCGCCCCCTCGCAGGCGGCCAGAGAACGCGATACCTCGTAGGAAAAATCCACATGTCCGGGGGTATCGATAAAATTGAGCTGATAGGTCTGACCGTCGTTCGCCGCATAGTTCAGCGTAACGCACTGAGCTTTGATGGTGATGCCGCGCTCGCGCTCCAGGTCCATCGAGTCCAAGACCTGTTCCTTCATTTCGCGCTCGTCGAGCCCACCACAGATCTGAATAAAGCGGTCCGCCAACGTCGATTTGCCATGATCGATATGGGCGATAATTGAAAAATTGCGGATAAAATCGAGGTAGTTCACGGCGCTGCGAGTGCTGTGCTCTTGCGGGAATGAAAACAGGCCGCGCCGGGAGGGAACTCCTGGCGCGGCCGTCCAAAAAAGGGGGATAGTATAGCCGATCTGCAGCGGGTCGGTCAGCGGTCCCTCGCCACCGTACCGATCCGTGCCAGAAGTGCGTTCTCGTCGAGAAAATAGTGGCACACCTCTTGACCGTCCAGCATCAGCACCGGAATGCGCTCCCCGAAGCGGCCCTCAAGCTCGGGGTCACCCTCGATATCCACGAACTCCAGCTCAAACCCGTAACGTTCCTGCCACGCAGCCAGGGCCCGGCGCATCTCGTCGCATAAATGGCAATAGCCGTTGCCAAAGAGTTCGAGCCGAACCCCGGTCATTCCGGAAGTTTCAGGGCGAGGAACAGCGGTCCGCTCTTGCGATAGATCAGCATGGCCACGGACTTGCCCTTGGGAAGCGCTTTGACCAACGATTCAAACTGGCTGGGGCTGGTGACCTTTTCGTTGTTGAGGCGGGCAATGACATCACCCTCACGCACCCCGGCTTCCTGAGCCGGGCCGCCCGAGACCGATTTGACGATGACGCCGCCGTTGTCCAGCTCCAGTTCCTTGCGCTGTTCGGCGGTCAACGCCAGTACCTCGACCCCGAGGCGGTTCATATCATGCTGGGGCTCGCCCCGTTCGCTGAGGCGCAACTCCTCTTCCGCAGGCAGTTCACCAATCGTAACCGTCAGTTTGTGCGTACTGCCGTTACGAAGCACCTTCACCGGCACGCTGTTCCCCACCGTCGTCTGACCGACAAGCGGCGGTAGGGCACTGGAACTATCGATCTCGTGGCCATCGAACTCCAGCACCACGTCGCCTACCGCAAATCCCGCCTTCTCCGCCGGACTGTCCGGTAGCACCCGTGCCACCAGCGCTCCGCGCGGCTTGTCCAGACCGAAAGACTCGGCCAGTTCGCGGGTCACATCCTGAATCAGCACCCCCAGCCACCCGCGCACCACCTTGCCGCCCGATTTAAGCTGCTCCACCACATTCATCGCAACATCCATTGGAATGGCAAACGACAATCCCATGAATCCGCCGGTGCGGCTGTAGATCTGTGAATTGATGCCGACCACCTCGCCCTTGAGGTTGAACAGGGGACCGCCCGAATTTCCCGGGTTAATGGCGACATCGGTTTGAATGAATGGCACGTAGTTTTCGCGGGGCAGGCTGCGGCCTTTGGCACTGACAATGCCCGCGGTCACAGAGTGATCAAATCCGAACGGAGAACCGATGGCCAGCACCCACTCCCCGACCTTCAATTCGTCGGAACGGCCGATGTGAACGACCGGAAGATCATCGTTCGTATTGACCTTGAGCAGTGCGATATCGCTGCGTTCGTCGAACCCGACTACCTTGGCTTCCAACTCGCGCCGGTCACTGAGCCGGACGATGATCTCATCGGCTCCCTTAACCACATGGGCATTGGTAAGCAGATATCCGTCCTTGGAAATGAGAAATCCCGACCCGAGCGACTTGGAATCGAACTCTTCCGGAGCACCACCGTCGCCACCACCATCGCCGAAGAAATGACGGAACAGGTCACCAAAGGGGCTGTCTTGCGGGAGATCGGGGATACGCAGGCCCGGCGGAAGACGCTGGGCACGCTGCACCTTCTGCGTAGTGCTGATATTGACCACCGCAGCGCTGTTCTCTTCCACCAACTGCGTAAAGTCGGGAAGACTGCGCGCCTGCGCCTCGTGCACACCCATCATCAGCGGCACGATCAGCAGGGAACCCCATTGAATCAAACGTCGCGACATCGACTTACACTCCTCAGGAACAATGCGGCAACGGTTAATCGTCTCACACCATCAACGCACAGGTAAACGAACTACGGGTTCAGCCCGCCGCCACTCTCCGAACCGACGCGCCGAAGTATGACTGGTCGATACTTACGCAGGCGCGAGGCGTGTCCGCCGAATCCCCGCACCCACGATAGCCCCGCTACAAACCCCGCGCCACCGCCCACCAGCGCGGCCAGATCACCGCCCCCGGCGAGCAAATTCGTCACCAAAGCCCCGGCTATCAATCCCAATAACGGTACCAGATAGACGGCAAAAGAGCCTTTCAGCAACGCATCCTCCGCTATCCCCAACACCACGCAATCACCGGCGTGGACCTTCTGTTCGGTTTCAACCTCCACCGTGTTGCGGCGATCGCCCAGCGCTTTACTCAATACCGCGTGCCCACACCCGGCTTGAACCGAGCAGTCGCCGCAACTGGAGCGGCGTTCGGTCTCCACCCAGGCGCGCCCGTCTTCGACGCGCACAACCTGTCCCACCTGCTCAATCATTGTGGTCGGAATCGCGGATAATAGCCCGTCCGATAGACTCCACCGTTTTCGGCGGCACTTCGCCAACAACGGTCACCTGATAGTCGTCGTGCTGCAAGCCGAATGCGCTGAATGCGCCCATGCGCGACAGGCCCACCAGCCCCCGCCGATTAGGCATGTGTTCCATATACGCGGAAACCGAGACCAGACCGTCGCTGAAAACCACGTGGTCAACCGGCTGGTTAGTTCCGGGCATCGTCTCTTTGATGTGCGAAAACAGGCTGAACCCATCGGGGAGCGCGGTTATGCGCCAATGCTTGAGCAACGCTGGAGCGTCGGCGTCGGTGGGCGGCATGGCGGGGACCGACGACGATTCCGGGGCAGCGGACTTCTCGTCGCCGGCGATCTCCCCTTTGTCCAAGACGCGAAACGACGTGAACATCACGCGTTCCAACGGGTAACCGGATTCGTCCAGCAGATCGACCCGCAGCGGTATGGCCGTCTCCCCATCCAGCCAAACCCGGTATCCATAGCGAAATCCGTCCTTGGGCTGGACCCGAAACTGCTGCGATTCCCGGCCTGCAATGCGGTCGCGACCGATCGCATGAAAATCATAGAACTTGCCGAGGTGCCCGAACGCGTCGCCCAGCGCCAGGGGAAAGGCGCTGGCGCTATGCTGCGACTGGGTAAAAACCGACCTGGCGTCCGGCAGGATGCTGGTGACCGCCCCGCCTCGACGCAGCACCTCCCGCGGTGCCCCGGTCAGGGAAAACAGATGCTCGCGCTCACCCTGATCATCGACCTCATGCTGCAGTTGCAGCGTCTCCATGCGCGGGCCGCTGACGTAGACAAACGTGCCGTCGTAACTCACGCTGCGCAGTGATTGCGCCATTCTGGCGAACCACTGCCCCGGAGCCTCGGTTTCGTTTTCGGCGGCCCAGCCGTAGGTGCTGCAGGTAACGAGCAGCGTGGCCGCGATGACGACATGGCGCATAGTCGACGGTTACTCGCTCTGTTCGTAACCGACGATACGCACGTGGGGAGGCATACTCTGCAGACCGGAAGTGGTCGCACGTTCGCTATGCTTGGCCAGATAGTCGTTGAGCCGCCGCGCCACCTCCGGATCGGCCACCTGCCATTGATTCACTGCAGCGCGCTGAATCGCCGGTTGCGGCATCACCACAAGACCGGCATCTGCCACGCCGGGTTGCGCCACCGTGGGCGGTGTCGTTCGCGAATTGAGCATCTGCACGCCGACCAGCGCCAGCACCGCTACCGAAGCCGCGATCCCGGCACCCAGTAGCCGCTGCGCCCAGTGGCTTCGTGCTTTGTCCGGTATCGGTATGTCAGCGTCGGAAGAAGCGGCAGCCGTTTCGTTGCGCAGTTCGGCGTCGACACGATCAGCCATTCGATAGTTCACCAATTCGGGGAGACCACCCTTCATTGCATCCCGTATCAACTGAAAACGCTGCAGCCGCAGCCGCAGTTCGCGATCCTCTTCCAGGCGTTTCAGCAGCAGCGGCACTTCCTCCTGAGGAAGTTCGCCATCCATCCACGCTGACAACTGCTCACCAACCTTGTCAGTCATCATCTTCCCCTCAATCACCTAATCAAATCTTTCAATCGTTTGTCGATCGCTTCTCGGGCGCGAAAGATGCGCGACCGAACGGTACCCACCGGGCACGACATGGTCTGGGCGATCTCTTCATAGCTCATACCTTCCATTTCCCTTAGGGTCACGGCCGTACGCAGATCCTCGGGAAGGTCTTCGATCGCCTGGTAGATGGTGCGTTCGATCTCATCACGCAACATCAAGTGTTCCGGCGTATCTATGTCCCTCAGATGGCCCATGCCACCATTTTGTTCCAGCACCTGCGAGTCGATATCGGTCTCCAACGGCCGTCTCCCTTGCGCAATCAGATAGTTCTTTGCGGTATTGATGGCAATGCGATAAAGCCACGTGTAAAAAGCGCTATCGCCACGAAATTTCGGCAGGGCACGATAGGTCTTGAGGAACGCCTCTTGCGAAACGTCCATGGCCTCGTAGGGATCGTGGATGTAGCGCGACACCAGCTTGAGGATCTTGTGCTGGTATTTCCGAACCAGCACATCGAATGCCCCTCGTTCGCCTTGCTGAACACGCTCTACCAGATCCTGATCGATATTCCGCTCGCCCATTCGGGCACGCCCCTTTTATGTTTAGGCGTACCCTCCCGCCTGGTTGGATAGACACTCGCGTGGGGGGATAGTTCGCCTAAAGGTCCAAATTTCCTCATCAATGTACCGAGATTCGGTTTGCGGGGGCCCGTATGGGTAGGGTACCCTACCGCCGCGCCCCGTAGTGGCGCAGAAAGTGCCTCAAAATACCCTATAGCCCACCCCCCAACAAGGCATGAACAAGGCGGACTTCTACGACGTGCTGGTCATCGGCAGCGGCGCTGCCGGGCTCACCCTGGCCCTTAGGCTGGGAACCACGCTGCGCGTCGCAGTGTTGGCCAAAGGCCCCCTCATGGAGGGCAGCACCTACTACGCCCAGGGCGGAGTGGCTGCGGTGCTCGACGAAGAGGACTCCCTCGAGAGCCACATCGAGGACACCCTCGACGCCGGCGCGGGTCTCTGCGATCCCGAAGCCGTGCGCTTCACCGTCAGCCACGGGCCGGCAGCCATCGAGTGGCTGATCGGCGAAGGGGTCACCTTTACCCGCAGCGACGACTCCGACAGTGCCGGCGGCTATCACCTAACCCGCGAGGGGGGGCACAGCCGGCGCCGCGTGATCCATTCGGCCGACGCCACAGGTCGCGCGGTCGAGACCACACTGGCCGACCAGGCGCGCGCGCGCGCCAACATCGAACTGCTCGAGCACCACGTCGCGGTCGATCTCATCACCGGCGCCAAATTCGGCCTGCCCCACAACCGCTGTGTCGGCGCCTACGTCTTCGACAGCGAAGCCGACGAGGTAAAACTCTTTCGGGCCCGCTTCGTGGCCCTGGCGACGGGCGGCGCCAGCAAAGTCTATCTCTACACCAGCAACCCAGACGGCGCGACCGGCGATGGTATCGCCATGGCTTGGCGCGCAGGCTGCCGGGTCGCCAACCTGGAGTTCAACCAGTTCCACCCCACCTGCCTCTACCACCCCCACGCCAAGTCGTTTCTGATCAGCGAGGCGGTGCGCGGCGAAGGCGGCCGACTGCTGCTGCCCGACGGTACCCGGTTCATGCCGCATTTCGATCCGCGCGCGGAGCTAGCGCCGCGCGACATCGTCGCCCGCGCCAGCGACCACGAGATGAAGCGCTTGGGTACCGATTGCGTCTATCTGGACATCAGCCACAAACCCGCAGATTTCGTTCGCGAACACTTCCCTACGATCTACCAGCGTTGTCTCGATTTCGGCTTTGACATCACTCGCGAAGCGATACCCGTCGTTCCCGCCGCCCACTACACCTGCGGCGGCGTAGTGACCGATCTGCACGCACACACCGACGTCGAATGCCTCTACGCCGTGGGCGAGATCGCCTTCACCGGCCTGCACGGTGCCAACCGAATGGCGAGCAATTCGTTGCTGGAGTGCCTGGTGTTTGCCATGGCCGCTGCGGACGACATTCTGGCGCGCGCCGCTGATACCCCGCCCCCCCCGGACCTGCCAGCGTGGGATGAAAGCCGCGTGACGGATTCCGACGAAGAGGTCGTGGTCTCGCACAACTGGAACGAACTGCGCCACTTCATGTGGGACTACGTAGGAATCGTGCGCACCGACAAGCGACTGCAGCGGGCCCGCAGCCGCATCGAGTTGCTACAACGCGAAATCGACGAGTACTACGGCAACTTCCGCGTCACCGGCGACCTGCTGGAGCTGCGCAATCTCGTCGTGGTCGCCGGGTTGATCGTCCGCTCCGCGATGCAACGCAAGGAGAGCCGCGGCCTGCACTTCACCCTCGACTATCCCCAGCTCGACGCGCAGCGCACGCCTCGCCCGACAATTCTGACCCCCGAATAACGCGCTTATTGGCGCCCCAGGGTATCGCGGTAGGCGTGCCACGTGGCGTGTCCGATCAGCGGCAACGCCACCAGCAACCCGAGCAGAAACGTCATCAAGCCAACGGCGGTAAAGGCCCCGATAATGGCCGCCCACAGCAGCATCGGCCGCGGATTGCGGCGCACCGCCTGCACGCTGAAGCGCACCGCGTCCAGAGCGTTGGTCGTCGTGTCCATCAGCAACGGCACCGAGAGCACGCTGATGGCAAATACCGCCACCGCCAGCAAGCCGCCCATGACCACCGACGCCAGCAGCAGCGGGAACGAACTGGGCTGCAGGAACACCACGTTGATGAAGCTCTCCCAGGTGGGCGTCAGGCCTTGGTAAACCAAGGCGAACACCAGCGTCGCCAGCCGGATCCAGGCGACGAAGACCAGCATCAGAATCATGCCGAATGCGGCGATCTGCCCGCCGTTGTGGCGCCAGGCACCCAACGCATGCCGCAACGAAACCGGCTCCCCACGCTCCTGGCGCCGACTCACGTCGTACAGTCCCACCGCCACCACCGGGCCCACCAGGAAAAAACCGCTGATCAGGGGAAAAAACAGGTAGAAGAGCTGCGAATAGTAGATGACGCCGAACAGGAGGTAGCCGGCAATCACGAAGATGAGACCGTAACTCAGGCTCACGGTGGGGGCCTGGCTCAAGTCGCGCCAACCTTTGGCCAGCCAGTTCCAGGGGTGATCCAGGGTCAGCTTCTGTACGCGAAACTGAGGAGCAGCGTGTTCGGAAAGCGTATCGGTCTGGGCCATGCTGTACTCCTCGCTACGGGGTGGAGGGTTTGCAGCCGTTTACCATACTACACCACAATTCCTGGTACTTTTGTCAACTAGTAGATTTCCCGCGCAGCAAACGCCGGCGCAGTCGCCGCCACGACTCGGGATCGGTTTGATCGGCCAGCAAGGGAAAGCGCAGGCGTGCTGCCCCGGTCGGCGTCGCCGTGACTATGAGAAGGGCGCGGGTCAGGTAGGTGCACTGCAGATCGGGGGCGTCGCGCCAGCACCCATCCAACATAAGCGACCACTCAGGCCCGGCCACCCAGCGCAGAGCCGAAGGCTGGCCGTGGACCCGCTGGCACCAGCGCAGGCGCGACAGCACCACCACGCCCAGCACCGCCAGCAAACGGTACGCAACGGGAAAGGGCAATACGGCAAGGGAGAGTACAGCAGCGCCCACGCCCAGCCATACCACACGGCGCAGCGTGCGCGACGGGGTCAACTCAACGCAAAGCGGCGCGTCGAATCTTGTCGACGAGATTGCGGAACTCGCCATCCTCTGGCTCCGACTGCAGCAGCATCCAGTCGAGGATATCCTGATCCCGGGATTCCAACATACGCTCGAAGGCGTCGCACTCCGCCGCGTTCAGCTGATCGTAGCCAGCGTCGAAAAATGTCAGGAACAGCTCGTCGAGCTCCAGCATCCCACGCCGGCACCGCCAGCGCAGACGGCGCTTGCGTGCGGCATGATCTTCGCTGGACGGTGACATGGCGGAGCCGCAACGCCCTTCGGCAAGGCGCAGCGTCAAACGCTGCGCTTGAGCATGAGCTGTTTGATGTGGCCGATGGCCTTGGTGGGATTGAGGCCTTTGGGGCACGCTTCCACGCAGTTCATGATGCTGTGACAGCGGAACAGCTTGTAGGGGTCTTCCAGATCATCCAGACGCTCATCGGTAGCCTGATCGCGGCTGTCGGCGAGGAAACGCCACGACTGCAGCAACGCGGCCGGTCCCATGTATTTGTCGGGGTTCCACCAGAACGACGGACACGAGGTGGAGCAGCAGCCGCACAGGATGCATTCGTAAAGGCCAACCAGCTTCTCGTTGTCCTCAACACTCTGCAGGCGCTCCTTCTCCGGCGCCGGATCGTTGTTGATGAGGTAAGGCTTGGCCACCCGGTACTGATGGTAGAACTGGCTCATGTCGACCACCAGATCGCGAATAATCGGCAGCCCGGGCACGGGACGAACCTGCACCGGTTCCTTCAGCGTCACCACTGGGGTGATGCAGGCCAGGCGGTTGCGACCGTTGATATTGAGCGCGTCGGAACCGCACACCCCTTCGCCGCAGGAGTGGCGGAAGGTGAGGGTCTCGTCCTGGGCCTTGAGCAGGATCAACGCCTCGCGGACCATCATCTCATCGTTGACCTCCAGCTCGAAATTCTGCATGTGCGGCGCGCTGTCGGTGTCCGGGTTGTAGCGATAGATCGAAAAACGCATAGTTTGCAAATCCAATTCCGGGTTTCAGTCGAGGCCCTTAAACACCTTGCCGTCAGTACACGCGCTTCTTCGGCGGGAAGGATTCCACGGTAAGCGGCTGCATGCGCACCGGTTTGTAGCGCAGCTCGCGGCCCTCCTTGAAGAACAGTGTGTGCTTCAGCCACTCCTGGTCATCGCGTTCAGGGTAGTCCACGCGCGCATGGGCGCCGCGGCTTTCCTTGCGTGCCAGCGCCGACACCATGGTAGCCGTCGCAACTTCGATCAGGTTCTCCAGTTCCAGCGCCTCCATGCGTGCCGTGTTGAAGGTAGCGCTGTGATCGCGCAAGCGCACGTCCGGTAGCTTCGCTGCAACCTCCACGATGCGCTCGACGCCTTCGGCCATCACTTCGTCGGTGCGGAACACCCCGCAGTGATCCTCCATTACCTTTTTCATCTCATTGCGCAACTCGTCGACCGTGATGCCGTCGCCACGCTGATCCCAGCGCGCGGCGCGCGCCCGCGCGGCGTCGATGCTCTCGGCGTCGAGTTCCTGATGATTGGGGTTCTTGCGCACATACTCGATCATGCTGTTGGCCGCTGCGCGCCCGAACACCACGATGTCGAGCAGCGAGTTACCGCCCAGGCGATTGGCACCGTGCACCGAGGCGCAGGCGCACTCACCGGCCGCATAAAGCCCCGGCACCACCTCTTCGGTCCCGCTCCCCGACAACGTCACCACCTCGGCGAAGCGGTTGGTGGGAATGCCGCCCATGGCGTAGTGCGCCGTGGGATAGACGGGAATCGGCTTCTCGATGGGATCGATATGGGCGAAGATGATGGAGCTTTCGCGGATACCGGGCAGACGCTTCATGATCGTCTCGGCGCCCAGGTGATCCAACTTCAGCAGCACGTGATCCTTGTTGGGTCCGTTGCCACGCCCCTCCTTCACCTCGGTGTACATGGAACGGGAGACCACGTCGCGACTGGCCAGGTCTTTGGCATTGGGCGCATAGCGCTCCATGAAGCGCTCGCCCTCACCGTTCACCAGATAACCGCCTTCGCCGCGCACACCCTCGGTGATCAACATGCCTTTGCCGGCAATGCCGGTGGGGTGAAACTGGAAAAACTCCATGTCCTGAATCGGCAAACCGGCACGCAGCACCATGGCGGCACCGTCACCGGTGTTGATCCGAGCATTGGTGGTGGTGCGGAAGATCTGCCCGTAGCCGCCGCTGGCGAACAGCGTGGTCTTTGCCTGCACGACCGTTATCTCGCCGGTCTCGATTTCCATCACCAGGGCACCCTGGATGGCACCATCGGCGCCGCGCAGCAGATCGATGGCGAAATACTCGTCGAAGAAATGCGTCGCGGCACGAATGTTCTGCTGGTACAGCGTGTGGAGCATGGCGTGACCGGTACGGTCGGCCGCGGCACAAGTGCGCGCCGCTTGGTCTCCGCCGAAATTCTGGCTCTGGCCGCCGAACGGGCGCTGGTAGATGCGCCCCTTCTCGGTACGCGAAAACGGCAGCCCGAAATGCTCCAACTCGTAGACGATCTCCGAGGCGACGCGGCACATGTACTCGATGGCATCCTGGTCACCGAGGTAGTCGCTGCCCTTGACGGTGTCGAACATGTGCCAGTGCCAGTTGTCCGGCAGCACGTTGGCCAGCGCCGCGTTGATGCCGCCCTGCGCCGCCACCGTGTGGGACCGGGTCGGAAACACCTTGGAGACCACCGCAACCCGGATCCCGGCGTCGGCCAACTGCAGCGCCGCGCGCAATCCAGCGCCGCCTGCACCGATGACCAACGCATCGAATTTCTGAACAGGGAGACTCATGAGTTCACCACCACGAAGAGAATACGCACCGCCCAAACGGCGTAGGCCAGCAGGGCGAAGGCCACCACACCCAGCAGCGAGATCCGCAATCCGAAGGGATGCAGATAGTCGATAAAGACGTCGCGAATGCCCACCCAGGCGTGGAGCAGCAGCGACAGCATCGCCAGCGCCCACAGCACGCCCACCAGCGGATCGGCAATCCATCCGCGCCACGCGTCGAACGAACCCGATGCTGTGGTCATCAGGTGGAACACCACGTAGAGGACGAACAGTCCCAAGTAGATTGCGGAGACGCGCTGCACCAGCCAGGCGCGCAAACCATGTGCCCGTCTGCTCATGCGAACACCCCCACCAAAGTGATCAGGGCCGCAATCGCACCGATGGCCATCACGATGACCGCCGAGGTGCGCGCCGCCACCTTTTCCACACCGATATCGATGTCGAGCAACAGGTAGCGGATACCCGCGCAGAGGTGATGCGTCAGCGCCCACACTAGCGCCACGACCACCAGTTTCATAAACACCCCGCTCATCAGCGCCGCGACATGGGCGTAACCCTCCGGGCTGACCAGCGAGAGCTCGAGGACGTAGAGAAACAGGGGGATCGCCAAAAACATCAATACCCCCGAGGCTCGGTGCGCGATCGATGCATACCCCACCAACGGCAATCGAAAGCGCAACAAGTCAAGATTCTTTGGGCGCGTCTGAGTGACCATTACCTGATCCAAAGGTGTTATTGCGAGTGAGAAAAGGCGCCGCAAAGCGACGCCAAAAGCCGCGCCCGATTTTAATCGCTTATGCTTGCATAAGCAAACGTGATTTTGGAACGCGACGCCGCTCGCCTCGCCCCGCCATCGAGCGCGTCGACGGCACACCCCGTAATCATGCCGCTTGGAGACCGGGGGTTGCGTTGTTAAGATTTCTACTGCGTTTTTGTCGGGAATATCGATCATGCACAGCGACTGGCACGCGCGATTGAGCGCAGGTGGCGCCACCCTCCGCGAGGGACGCGTCGAGCACTTCGGCGCCCTGCAGGAGGAGCTGCACGCCGCGGATTCGGGCACCATTCTCTGCGATCTGTCGCACGTTGCGCTGCTGGCGATATCCGGCGATGACGCCAGCGAGTTCCTGCAGGGCCAGCTGACCAACGACGTGCGCCAGCTGCAGGCCCATCAGAGTCAACTGAGCGCCTACTGCGACCACAAAGGTCGCATGCTGGCGCTGTTTCGCCTCTGGCCGCGGGACGGCGGCTTTCACGCCACGCTTCCCGCCGAGTTGGTCGAGGAGACCCTCAAGCGGCTGCGCATGTTCGTCCTGCGCGCCAAGGTGGAGCTGCACGACCTCAGTGACCAGATCATCCGCATGGGCTTGGCGGGAGACGGTGCTGCCGACCTGCTCCAGCGCCATGCCGGCGAGGTACCCTCGGCGGCCGACGAGTTCGTCGATCACGGCACGCTGCGCATCACGCGTCTGCCGGGCGGGCATCCCCGTTTCGAGCTGCATGTCGCACGCAGCGATGCCGGCGACCTCTGGTCACGGCTGAGCGCCGAGGCCACGCCGGCGGGCGCGGCGTGCTGGGAGCTGCTCGCCATCCGGGCAGCGCAACCCGAGGTGGTCATGGCAACGCGCTCGCTGTTCACCCCGCAGATGCTCAACCTGGAAGTGCTCAACGGCGTGAGTTTCAGCAAAGGGTGCTACACCGGCCAGGAGGTGGTGGCGCGCACGCAGTTTCTCGGCACCATCAAACGCCGCATGTTCCCGGGGAAAACGGTGTCCGGCACCGCGCCCGGCCTGGGCGCCGAGGTGGCGGGTAGCGCAGCGGCGGAGGGTCAGGCCACCGGCCGAATCGTCCGCGTCGCGCCCGCGCCCGACGGCGGGTACGAGGTGCTGGTATTGGCGCAGATCAGCGCCAAAGAGGCCGGGCCTGTGCATCTTGCGGAAGGCGACCAGACCGCGATTGTGCTGCGCGATCCGCCATACAGCCTGGAGCAGGTCAAACCGGGCAGTCGCTGACGCCCACCCTCTCCACCCGCCACCATGCCGTGCGCTGTGTGACGCCGCACTCCGGCCGCCGGGAACGATCTGTTAGACTGCCCTGCAGGTCCTAAGCGCATAAGACCGGATCACACCCACCATAGGGAAACGATGCACCGCCATGACTGACGCGTCCGACCAATTCCTCAAACAGCTGCTCGCCGACTTGGCCGGCAACCGGCTGGTGCTGCCCACCCTCCCCGAGGTCGCGCTGCGGGTGCGCGATACCGTGGAAGACGAGAACGCCTCAGCGGGGAAGATCGCCGATATCGTCGCCACCGACCCCGCGTTGGCCGCACGCTTGTTCCAGATCGCCAACAGCCCGCTGTATCGCGGCAACCGCCCCATCGACGATCTGAAGATGGCCATCACCCGCCTCGGTCTCGGCGTGGTGCGCAACGTGGTCACCAGCCTGGCGATGCAGCAGATTTTCCAACCGACCTCCGACGCACTGGACCGGCGCTTTCGCCACATCTGGGAGCACAGCACCGAGGTGGCCGCCATCAGCTCAGTGCTGGCCAAGCAGTACACGCGTCTGCGCCCCGACGAGGCGATGCTGGCCGGTCTGGTGCACGAGATCGGCGCGTTGCCCATCCTCAGCCGCGCCGAAGACGACCCGGCACTGGCCGAAGACGAAGCGCGCCTGGACGCACTGCTACAGCAGGCCACCGGCCCGGTGGGCGAGGCCATACTCAAGACATGGGGCTTCCCGCCCGCCCTGGTGGCGGTTCCCAAAGGCGTGCTTGACTTGCAGCGCAACTCCGGCGACAAACCCGACTACGTGGACGTGGTCCAGGTCGCCAAGCTGCAGGCGTTGTTCGGTAGCCAGCACCCATTGGGGAACGTGGATTGGGCCACCGTGCCCGCGTTTGCCAAACTCGGCATCGCTTGCGACGTGGAAGAGATCTCCATCGATGTTCCCAGTGAAGATGTCGACGCCGTGCGCGACCTGCTGGCAGGATAGCCGCCGTCCGGACGCAACAAAAAAAGGCCCGCACCGCGGGCCTTTTTTCTTGGCTATCACATGCCGCTCATGCCTTGCTTTCCGGCCGCATGTGGGGGAATAGCAGCACGTCGCGTATGGATGGTGAATCGGTGAAGAGCATCACCAACCGGTCGATGCCGATGCCCTCACCCGCCGTTGGCGGCATACCATGCTCCAGAGCGGTGACGTAGTCGGCATCGAAGTGCATCGCCTCCTCGTCGCCGGCCTCCTTTTCCGCCACCTGCTTGCGGAACCGTTCCGCCTGATCCTCGGCATCGTTCAGCTCCGAAAACCCATTGGCGATCTCGCGCCCGCCGACGAAGAACTCGAAGCGGTCGGTGACGAAGGGATTGGCGTCGTTGCGGCGCGCCAACGGTGACACCTCGGTGGGATAGGCGGTGATGAAGGTGGGATCCTTGAGGCGGTGCTCAACGGTCTTTTCGAAAATCTCGATCTGCACCTTGCCCAATCCCCAACTCTCCTTTAACGGGATCTCAAGACGCCGAGCGATGACCCGCGCCGCTTCCAAGTCATCGATCTCCGCCGCGCCGATATCGGCGTTGAAGTGCAGGATGGAGTCGCGCACGCTCATGCGCGCGAACGGCTTGCCGAAATCGTAGCTCTCGCCCTGGTGGGTGACGGTGGTGGTGCCGACGATGTCACTGGCGATACCACGCAGCAGCGTCTCCGTGAGGTTCATCAGGTCGTGGAAGTCGGCGTACGCCTCGTAGAACTCCAGCATGGTGAACTCGGGATTGTGCTGGGTGGAAAGGCCTTCGTTGCGGAAATTGCGGTTGATCTCAAACACCTTCTCGAATCCACCCACCACCAGGCGCTTGAGGTAGAGCTCCGGCGCAATGCGCAGATAGAGACCCATATCGAGCGCATTGTGGTGGGTGACGAAGGGACGCGCCGCTGCGCCACCGGGGATCAACTGCATCATCGGCGTTTCGACTTCGAGAAAACCCCGTTCCACCAGAAAGTCGCGCACGTAGTTGATGATGGCCGAGCGCAGCCGGAAGGTGCGGCGCGTCTCCTCGTTGACGATAAGATCGAGGTAGCGCTGGCGGTAGCGGGTCTCGGTATCGGTAAGCCCGTGCCACTTCTCCGGCAGGGGGCGCAGCGATTTGGTGAGCAGGCGCAGCTCCTCCACCTTCACCGACAGCTCGCCGGTCTTGGTCTTGAACAGCGTCCCCTCGGCGCCGATGATGTCGCCCACGTCCCAGCCTTTGAAACGCTGATAGACGCCTTCCGCCAGCGCATCGCGCTGCACGAACAGCTGGATACGGCCCGACATGTCCATCAGGTGGGCAAAGCTCGCCTTGCCCATCACCCGCTTGCCCATCATGCGCCCGGCCACGCGTACGCGCCGCGGCTGCGCTTCCAGTTCCTCCGCGCTCTTCTCGCCGTACTCGGCGTGCAGTTCGCCCGCTACCACGTCGCGGCGGAAATCGTTGGGAAACGCAACACCCTCTTCGCGCAGCTGTTGCAACTTCGCGCGTCGCTGGGCGATCAGGGCGTGTTCTTCATCGTTGTTCATAATTCAATCTCTTAAGTTCTCTCGCCAAGCCGCTAAGCCAACACGTTGAGAGTTTGCGTTCCCAGTAAGAGCACCGGTTACAAACCGCTCTTCAGACTCGCTTCGATGAATTGATCCAGGTCACCGTCCAGCACCGCCTGGGTGTTGCCCACCTCGACGCCGGTGCGCAGGTCCTTGATGCGCGACTGGTCCAGTACGTAGGAGCGGATCTGGCTACCCCAGCCGATGTCGGCCTTGGAATCCTCCAGCGCCTGCTGCTCGGCGGTGCGTTTCTGCAGCTCCAGCTCGTAGAGCTTGGCGCGCAGCTGTTTCATACAGCGATCCTTGTTCTGGTGCTGCGAACGCTCGCTCTGGCACTGCACGACGATGCCCGAGGGCGCGTGAGTGATGCGCACCGCCGACTCGGTGCGGTTGACGTGCTGGCCGCCGGCGCCGCTGGCGCGGTAGACGTCGACGCGCAGGTCGGCGGGGTTGATCTCGATGTCGATATCGTCGTCCACTTCCGGCGAAACGAACACCGAGGCAAACGAGGTGTGACGACGGTTGCCCGAATCGAAGGGTGATTTGCGCACCAGCCGGTGCACGCCGATCTCCGTGCGTAACCAGCCGTAGGCGTAGTCGCCCTGGAAGCTGATGGTCGCGCTCTTGATGCCCGCCACCTCGCCCGGCGACACCTCCACCAGTTCGGTCTTGAAACCGCGCCGTTCGCCCCAGCGCAGGTACATGCGCAGCAGCATCTCCGCCCAATCCTGCGCCTCGGTACCGCCCGAGCCGGCCTGGACGTCGAGAAAGGCGTTGCTGGCATCCATCTCGCCGGAGAACATGCGGCGGAACTCCAATTCGGCGACCTGGCGCTCGAACGCCGCCACATCGCTCTCCACCGAGGCGATGCTCTCCTCATCGCCCTCCTCGGCGGCTAGATCGAGCAATTCGGCGGCATCCTTGAGACCGCCATCCAGCGTCTGCAAGGTGGTGACCACCTCCTGCAACCGGGCACGCTCGCGACCCAGCTCCTGGGCGCGGGCGGGTTCGTTCCAGACCTTGGGGTCTTCCAGCTCGCGCTCGACCTCGATCAGGCGTTCGCGTTTGGTCTCGTAGTCAAAGATACCCCCTCAGGGCTTCGGCGCGCCCTTGCAGGTCTTTGATCTGCTGGTGGATGGGATTGATTTCGGCCATGTGCGGGTTCGCCTGCGTATTCGAGCAAAGCGCGGAATTGTACCCAATTCAGCGCGTGCTTTATATGGCGCTTACGCGGATTCCAGATGCGCCACGATCAACTGCAACGTGCGCCGCCCGCGGTACTCGTTGATGTCGAGCCGATAGACCATGCGCACCTCGTCGCCGATGCGCACGCCTTCCGGATCGCGGGCACGGAACCAGATGGCGTCCAACGTCTGGCCACCCGGCGGCGTCTGTACTGCGAGCTTCAGGTGCACCTCGCCAACGATGCGTCGGTCCGTCACCACAAAGCGCCCGTCGAACTGCGGCTCCGGGAAGGCCTGTCCCCAAGGTGCGGCCGTACGCAGGGCGTGGGCGAACTCCAGGGTCAGATCGCCCGGCGGCAGCTCCCCGTCGCTCCACACCACCCCCTGCAGGGCGTCGGCCTGCAGATGACGGCGCACCTCCCGGTCGAAGGCATCGCTGAAACGCTCCAGATTTTCGGGCAACAGCGTCAAACCGGCCGCCATGGCGTGCCCGCCGAAACGCACCACCAGGCCCGGATGGCGCGCCGCCACCGCATCCAGCGCATCGCGGATATGCAGGCCCGGTACCGAGCGCCCGGAACCCTTCAACTCACCGCTCTCGCCCGGCGCGAAGGCGATGACCGGGCGGTGCAGGCGATCCTTGACCCGCGAGGCCAAAATACCCACCACGCCCTGGTGCCAAGCGGCGTCGAACAGGCACAGCCCGAAGGGCAGACCTTCGCTGCGTTCCAAGTGCAGGCTTTTGAGCGCGTGCCAGGCCTGCGCCTGCATCTCCTGCTCGATGCCGCGCCGCTCCTGGTTGAGGGTGTCGAGCCGGGTGGCCATCTCCAGCGCCGCGCCATCGTCGTCGCTCAGCAGACACTCGATCCCCAGCGACATCTCGGTGAGACGCCCCGCCGCGTTGAGGCGCGGGGCCACCGCGAAGCCCAGATCCGAGGCCACCAGCTGCGCCGCGTCGCGCCCCGCCACGGTGAGCAGCGCCCGAATTCCCGGGCAGGCGCGCCCGGCGCGGATGCGCCGCAGTCCCTGCTCCACCAGGATGCGGTTGTAGCGATCCAGCGCCACCACATCGGCCACCGTGCCCAGGGCCACCAGATCGAGCAGCTCCGCCAGGTTGGGCTCGGACGCAGGGTCAAAGCGTCCCGCCTCGCGCAGCGCGGCGCGCAACGCCAGCAGCACGTAGAACATCACACCGACACCGGCCAGGTGCCGGGTGGGAAATTCGCAGCCGGGCTGGTTGGGGTTGACGATGGCGGCCGCCGCGGGCAGCACGTCACCGGGCAGGTGGTGATCGGTGACCAGCACCGGGATGCCGCGTTGATTGGCGGCGGCAACGCCCTCCACGCTGGAGATGCCGTTGTCCACGGTGACGATGAGATCGGGATCTTGCGCGGCGGCCACCGCGACGATCTCGGGGCTCAGGCCGTAGCCGTAGCGGAAGCGATCGGGCACCACGTAACTGACCCGGCGCGCTCCCAGGGCACGCAATCCTCGGATGCCCAGGGCACAACTGGTGGCACCGTCGGCATCGTAATCGGCGACGATGAGGATGTGGCGCCCCTCATCGATGGCGGCACGCAACAAGGCGACGGCAGCGTCGATCCCTTTGAGTTGCCCGGTGGTAGGCAGCGCACCCAGCCCGGTCTCCAGCTCGGCGGCAGCCCGCACGCCGCGGGCGGCGAACACCCGGCGCAGCACCGGGTGCAGATCAGCGGGCAGCTGCGTCGGCGCATCGGGCACCGCGCGGCGACGAATGAGCGCGCCTGTCCCGGGCAGGGTCATGACCGCCCCTGCAGCTGCAGGCGTGTGTGCCACGGTGTGGATCGGCGCCAGAAGCGGCGCACGGCGCCAGAAGTCAGCCGCCAGGCGTTGCCGTCGCCGCTGTGCAGTACAGCGCCGTCCAGACGCCGTTCGCGCAGCGCTTGTGCCAAAGGAGCGAACCAGTGTGCTTCCAGCCCGGCAAGCCACGCGGCCCACCCCTCGGGTTCGCCCGCCGTACGCGGGTTCTCCGCTGCCAGCCACACCAGGTGTCGTCCGGGACCGGGGGAGAGCGCCAACCAGTCCGCCAGGGAACCGGCGCTGCCGACGGCAGCGACCGCTCCCAGGCGGGCCAGCCCGCGCACCACCGGGGCGGATGCCGTCACACTGCGATAGGGCGCAGCCGGTATCGCCGGCGTGTGCCCCCAGCCCCAGGGCCAGACGCTGTTGATAGCGGGCTCTCCGCGCGTCTCGCGCGCCGCGTTGACGGGGTGCTCGAACAGCCGCATCTGTATCTCGTTGATCCGCGTGCGCCACGAACGACCCGCCGCGCCCGAGGGCATGGCATCGCGCACATCGCGGCCGACAACGTGCTCGGGCATCACCGTCTCCAACGCGGTCTCATCCCGCAGACGCAAGTACCAGCGTTCCGGATGCAGCACACGCAGCTCGCCGTAGTCGGTCAAACACTCCGCTACGGTTTGTGCCAGGGCGTGCGCTTCATCGCCGCTGAGTTGCACGTCGGGGGCGGTGAACAGCAGCAGCTGCGCCATATCCGGGCGCAAATGGACGGGATCGAGCCGCAGCCACAAACCGGGCTCCACGGATTCGGCGTCGCCGGCTTGCGCCAATGCCGCCCAGGGCGGCGGCATCTCACCGGGGACGAGATCGAAGAGGGTCAGCGCGCTCACCGACGTCGCCGTCGTCAACGGACTGGGGTGTCGCTGTGCCCGTGCCAGCAGCCGTGAAAGTTGCGGAGTCTCAGGCACCAGGCCGGCGCGTTCGAACCACTGCGGTGCCGCACCCGCCAGCCCCGGCGCGGCCAGAATGAGTTCGCAGGGGTTACCGCGCGTCACGAGGGATCAGTTCGCTCCCATCGACTGCGTGGGACAGAGTGCCCAGCGCTAAGCGAGGTGGCTGAGGATGGCATCCTTGACCGCATTCATCTCGGCCTTGACCTTGCGCACCTGGTCGCCGCTCTGGCGGATGGCGGTGTCGGGGTCCTTGAGGCCGTGGCCCGTCAAGGTGCAAGCGATCTGACTGCCCTCGGGAATCTTGCCGCTCTGCACGTCGCGCAAGGCACCCGCCACCGAGATGGCCGAGGCGGGCTCGCAGAAGATGCCTTCGCGCTGCGCCAGCAGCTTCTGGGTGGCGAGGATCTCCTCGTCGCTGAACTCGTCGAACCAGCCGCCCGAGGTCTGCTGGGCGTTGACCGCCTTGTCCCAGCTCTGGGGATTGCCGATGCGGATGGCCGTGGCCACCGTCTCCGGATTTTCCACCGGATGGCCGCGCAGAAATGGCGCCGCCCCTGAGGCCTGGTAGCCGCACATCACCGGCCGGCGGTTGACCACGCCGTCGTCGAAGTACTCGCTGTAACCCATCCAGTAGGCGCTGATGTTGCCGGCGTTGCCCACCGGCAGGCAGTGGTAGTCGGGGGCGCGTCCCAGCTGCTCGATGATCTCGAAGGCGGCGGTCTTCTGCCCCTGCAGGCGGTAGGGGTTGATGGAGTTGACGATGGTCACCGGCGCTTCGGCGGCCACCTCTTTCACCAGACGCATGCCGTCGTCGAAGTTGCCCTCGATCTGCAGCACCAGTGCACCGTGCATCATCGCCTGGGCCAGCTTGCCCAATGCGATCTTGCCCTCGGGGATGAGCACGAAGGCGGTGATACCGGCGCGCGCCGCGTAGGCCGCTGCCGATGCTGAGGTGTTGCCGGTGGAGGCGCAGATGATGGCACGGCTACCCTCCTCCACGGCGCGGGTCACGGCCATGGTCATGCCGCGATCTTTGAACGAGCCGGTGGGGTTGAGCCCCTCGTACTTGACGTAGATGTCCACGTCGCGCCCGATGTCGCGCGGGATGTTGTGGAGCCGGATCAGCGGGGTGTCGCCCTCGTTGAGACTGATGATGCGCGTGTCGTCGCGCACCGGCAGGCGCTCGCGGTATTTGTCGATCAGGCCGAGGTAGCGGCGATTGGAGGGCATGTGCTGTCCTTCAGGCTCAGGTCAGGGTGTGAAAATACAGCCTCGCGCAAAGAGCGGATATTTCGGAGGCGCTGCGTTGCGTGCTCGGCGTCGTTGCGCGAGACCAGACTCAACAGATCGCTAAAAATGCTCCACACGGACGCGCGTCACCGGCGCGGTGATGCTGTCCAGTGCCTCGACGCGGCGCATCGCCTCGTTGACGGCGCGCTCCTTGACCTGGTGGGTGAGCAGGATCACCGGCACCGACGTGGCGCCATCCTCGGGCTCCTTCTGCAGGATCGCCTCGATGCTGATCTCCTGCTCGGCGAGGATACGCGTGACGTCGGCCAGCACCCCCGGTTTGTCCAGCGCCTGCAATCGCAGGTAGTAAGCGCACTGAACCTCGTCCATGGAGAGTATCTCCAGGTCCTGCAGCGCGTCGGGCTGGAAAGCAAGATGCGGTACGCGGTTTTCCGGATCGGTGGTCAACGCACGCACCACGTCCACCAGATCGGCCACCACCGCCGAAGCGGTGGGCTGGGCGCCGGCGCCGGCACCGTAGTAGAGCGTCGACCCCACCGCATCGCCCTCCACCAGCACCGCGTTCATCACCCCGTCCACGTTGGCGATGAGACGCCGCTCGGGGATTAGCGTCGGGTGCACGCGCAGCTCCACACCGCCGTTGTTGCGACGGGCGATACCCAGGTGTTTGATGCGGTAGCCCAGCTCTTCGGCGTAGCCCACGTCGCCCTGGGTCAGTTTGCTGATCCCCTCGGTGTAGACCTTGTCGAACTGCAGCGGTATGCCGAAGGCGATGGAGGCCAGGATGGTGAGCTTGTGCGCGGCGTCGATACCCTCCACGTCGAAGGTGGGATCGGCCTCGGCGTAGCCCAGCGCCTGCGCTTCGGCGAGCACGTCGCCGAACTCGCGTCCCTGATCGCGCATGGCGGTGAGGATGAAGTTACCGGTGCCGTTGATGATGCCGGCCACGCCCAGGATCTCGTTGCCCGCCAACCCCTCGCGGATCGCTTTGATGATGGGGATGCCACCGGCCACGGCCGCCTCGAAGGCTACCACCACGCCTTTTTTCTGGGCCGCGGCGAAGATCTCGTTGCCGTGCAGCGCGATCAGCGCCTTGTTGGCGGTGACCACGTGCTTGCCGTTGGCGATGGCGCGCAGCACCAACTCCTTGGCGGGATCGTAGCCGCCGATGAGCTCCACGATCAGGTCCAGATCCGGATTGTCCACCACCTCGAAGGGATCGGTGGTGAGACGCACGTTGGGATTTTCCTGGAACCGGCTGCCCTCGATCTCGCGCGCCGCCGCATGAGCGATGACGATGCCGCGCCCGGCGCGACGGGTGATCTCCGCGGCATTGCGCTGCAAGACGTCGTAGGTGCCGCCGCCGACCGTCCCCAGGCCCAACAGGCCGATTTTGACGGGATTCACTGGGCACCCCCGCCGACCGCAGCGGCCACCAATCCGTCTTTGCGCAACATGTCGCGCAGCCCGCGAATCGCCTGGCGGGTACGGTGTTCGTTTTCGATCAGCGCGAAGCGCACGTGATCATCGCCGTAGTCGCCGAACCCGATGCCGGGGGAGACCGCCACTTTGGCGTCGCGCAGCGCCTTTTTGGCAAACTCCAGCGAGCCCATCTCGCGGTACGGTTCGGGAATGGGCGCCCAAACAAACATGGTCGCCTTGGGTTTCTCCAGCGCCCAGCCCGCGGCGTTGAGGCCATCGCACAGCACATCGCGGCGGCTCTGATACCGGTTTCGTATCTCCTCGACGCAATCCTGCGGACCGTCCAGAGCCAGAATGGAGGCGACCTGGATGGGCGTAAACATGCCGTAATCCAAATAGGACTTCATGCGCGCCAGGGCGGCGATCAGGGTGGCGTTGCCGCACATGAAGCCGACGCGCCAACCGGGCATGTTGTAGCTCTTGGAGAGCGAAAAGAACTCCACGGCCACGTCGCGCGCGCCCGGCACCTGCAGGATCGAGGGGGCGACATAGCCGTCGAAAACGATGTCGGCGTAGGCCAGATCGTGCACCACCCAGATCTTGTGCTCGCGGGCGATTTCCACCACCTTCTCGAAGAAATCGAGCTCCACGCACTGAGCAGTGGGATTGCCGGGGAAGTTGAGCACCAACATCTTGGGCTTGGGCCACGAGTCCTTGATCGCCTTCTCCAGTTCGGCAAAGAAATCGATGTCCGGCACCAGCGGCACGTGGCGGATGTCCGCCCCCGAGATGACGAATCCATAGGGATGGATGGGGTAGGCCGGATTGGGCACCAGCACCGCATCGCCCGGCCCCATGGTGGCCAGCGCCAGGTGCGCGAGCCCCTCCTTGGAGCCGATGGTAACGATGGCCTCGCGTTCCGGGTCGAGATCGACGTTGAAGCGCCGCCCGTACCAGTTAGCGATGGCGCGGCGCAGGCGCGGAATACCCTTGGACTGCGAATAGCGATGGGTGTCGTTGCGACGGGCAGCCTCCACCAGCTTGTCGACGATGTGGGCAGGTGTAGGCTGATCGGGATTCCCCATCCCAAAATCGATAATGTCCTCGCCCCGCGTACGGGCGGCGGCCTTCAACTCGTTGACGATGTTGAAGACATAGGGCGGAAGCCGCTTAATTCTGGGAAATTCGTCGATCAAGTGCTGAGATCCCTGCGCAGAGCCCCCATTGGAATCGGGGCGGATAAAAACGTAGTACGTTACTGGCGCCGGCTCGTGGCTGTCAATCATCCGCCTACCGTCTAAAATCAACCTTCGGTACGCGGACCGCTCCACCCCGGCACACAAGGTCCGATTCACCCTGTTTGACCAAGGTACACCGAATGAAGATCACCCTTGAAGGCGCTGCCGACCTGCACTACATCCGCGCCTACCGCCCCGGCGAGATCGTCGTCAACGATCAGGTCTACCACCGCAGCCTGGTGGTCGGCGGCCACGCTCTCGATCCCGACTGGGCGCCGCAGTGTATCGACCAGCTCAAGATCGAGCACCTGGAGCCGATCCTGGCTTTACAACCGGAGGTGGTGCTGCTGGGGACCGGGGCCAGGCTGATCTTCCCCGCCCCCCCGCTCACCGCTCGCTTCGCGCGCCAGGGCATCGGCGTCGAAATCATGGATACCGGTGCGGCGTGCCGTACCTACAATGTACTGATCGCCGAGGGGCGCGCCGTGGTGGCCGCCCTGATCGTGGAGCCGTCAGCGGAATCCGGCGAGAGTGAACCGGGTTTGCCGAAGACCCGCTGATCTGGTATAGAATCCGCTTTTTTGTTGGGCAGGAGTGTCCCCAATGGCCGCAAAGAAACCGACCGCCTCCAACGCCGATTCGCACGGCGGAGTCATCAAAGACTTCACGCCGTACACGCCGAAGAAGGGCGAGGAGTACATGAACGAGAGTCAGCAGGAGCATTTCCGCCAGATGTTACTGGCCTGGAAACGCGAGCTGATGGAAGAGGTCGACCGCACCGTGCACCACATGAAAGACGAGGCGGCCAACTTCCCCGATCCCAACGACCGCGCCACCCAGGAGTCGGAATTCAGCCTGGAGCTGCGCACCCGCGACCGCGAGCGCAAGCTGATCAAGAAGATCGACGAGTCGCTGGCGGCCATCGACAGCAGCGACTACGGCTATTGCGAGTCCTGCGGCGTCGAGATCGGCATCCGCCGCCTGGAGGCGCGCCCCACGGCGACGCTCTGCATCGACTGCAAAACCCTCGACGAGATCCGCGAAAAACAGATGGGCTGACTGTGCGGGCGTGCCTGGCGCGCCCGCCGCTGTCTTTTTCGCATCACGGCAGGGGCCCTCGCGCCTGACCGTCCCGCCCAAGCCGCACCGTGACACCCCAAATCAGCTATCGTGGCCGATTCGCCCCCTCGCCCACGGGGCCGCTGCATTTCGGCTCGCTGGTGGCGGCATTAGGCAGCTACCTGCAGGCCCGCCATCATCACGGCGAGTGGCTGGTGCGCATCGAGGACATCGATCCCCCGCGCCAGGTTGCCGGTGCCGCGGACGACATCCTGCGTACGCTGGAACGGCTGGGACTGGAGTGGGACGGCCCGGTGACCTATCAAAGTACGCGTCTGGCGCGCTACCAGGCGGCCCTGGAGCGCCTCGCCGCGCTTGACGCGCTCTACCCTTGCCATTGCAGCCGTCGCGCCATCGCCGCCCACGGGCGGCCGGGTAGCGACGGCTGGATCTATCCCGGCACCTGCCGCAACCGGCCGCGCAACCGGAAAGGCGCAAGCGCACTGCGGGTGCGCACTCACAACGAGCCGATCGAGTTCGAGGACGGCATCCAGGGGGTGCAGCGGCAGCGTCTCGAAGCGAGCAACGGCGACTTCGTGGTGCAGCGGGCCGACGGCCTGATCGCCTACCAGCTGGCCGTGGTGGTGGACGACGCCGAGCAGGGTATCAGCGAGGTGGTGCGCGGCAGCGACCTGCTCAACTCCACCGCCAAGCAGATCCACCTGCAGCGGCTGTTGGGGTACGTGACGCCCGGCTACCTCCACCTGCCGGTAGCAAACAATGCGCGCGGCGAGAAGCTCAGCAAACAGACCGGCGCGGCGCCGCTGTTGCCCGGGTCCGAAACCCCGGCGCTGATCGCCGCACTGGCGTTCCTGGGTCAGGCGGTGGATACCGAGTGGCACCACGCCCGGCCCGACGAGATTCTGAAGTGGGCGGTCCCGCGCTGGGAGGTGGCGGCGATCCCGAATCGCCTAGGGGCGGTGTGGCCCCCACCCTAGCGCACCCTGTTACTATTTGTAACAGATTCTGATAGGCTTGGCCGATTCTCGAGACGGCCTGCCCTATGACATCCAAACCCGAACCCGGAAAACCCCTCACCAGCTTGGTGCTGGTTTTTCTGTTCGGGCTCATGATGTACGCCACGCCGTTTCTGACCTGGTGGGCCGTGGAAGACAGCCCCTGGTATCTGCCTTACCTGATCTGGCTGATCATCATCGCCCTGGTGGCCTTCGCCCAGGTGCGTCGGGGACATCATGAACTTTGACATCGGCCAGCTGTTCCTGGCCGTTGTCGCCTATCTGGCCCTGCTGTTTCTCATCGCCTATGCGGTAGATCGCGGCTGGATTCCGAGCAGTGTCGCGCGGCACCCGCTGACCTACGTCCTCTCCCTGGGGGTTTACGCGACATCGTGGTCGTATTACGGCAGCGTCGGGTTCGCCCAGACACAGGGATACAACTTCCTCACCATCTACCTGGGCGTCACCCTCGCCTTTGTCCTGACGCCTTTTCTTCTGCAGCCTATTCTGCGCCTGACGCGCGACTACCAGCTCAGCTCACTGGCCGACCTGTTTGCGTTCCGTTTCCGCAGCCAGGGCGCGGGAGTCCTGGTCACCATGTTCATGCTGGCCGGCGCCCTGCCCTACATCGCTTTGCAGATTCGCGCCGTGACCGAATCGCTGCGCATCCTGACCCAGGAGACCGACACCGGCGAGCTGGCACTCGGCTTCTGTTTCACCCTGACGGTGTTCGCCATCCTGTTCGGCGCCCGCCACATCTCGCCGCGCGACAAACACGAGGGGCTGGTGGTGGCCATCGCCTTCGAGTCGCTGGTCAAGCTGGTGACCCTGATGATGGTCGGCGTGTTCGCGGTTTTCGGGGTATTCGGCGGTTTCGGCAACCTCAACCAGTGGCTGGTGGATCACCCCGAGGCGCTAACGGCCTTGTACGAACCGGTCAAGGACGGTCCGTGGTCCACCTTCATGGTGCTCTCCTTCGCCGCTGCCTTCCTGTTGCCGCGTCAGTTCCACATGACCTTCGCGGAGAATATCGACGAACGCACGCTGCCCATCGCCAGCTGGGGATTTCCCCTCTACCTGCTGCTGCTGAACCTGTCGATCCCCGTCATCCTGTGGGCCGGCACCAGCCTGAGCAACTCCAGCGAGGCCGATTACTTCGTGCTCAGCATCACGTTGAGCGGCGGCAACTCCCTGCTGCCGACGCTGGCCTTCCTGGGCGGCGTCAGCGCCGCCAGCGCGATGATGATCGTCACCACCCTTGCCCTGGCAGCCATGTGCCTCAACCACCTGTTGTTGCCGGCCAGCTACCCCGACCCCCAGCTGGACATCTACCGCTGGCTGCTGTGGGGCCGACGCATCCTGATCGCGGTGATCGTGTTCACCGGCTACTTCTTCTCGCTGCTGCTGGAAAGGCACCAGGGCCTGGTACAGCTCGGGCTGATCTCTTTCGTGGCGGTGGCCCAGTTCCTGCCCGGCATCATCGGCCTGCTCTACTGGCCGCGCGCCACCGCCTGGGGCTTCATCGCGGGCCTGCTGGGAGGCGGCGCGGTGTGGGCCATGACGCTGCTCTTTCCGCTGCTCAAGACCAGCGGTTTCCTCACCTACGACTTCGACGTCGAGACCCTGATGCAGGCCACCGGACAGGACAAGTGGACCTTCTCCACCTTCTGGTCGCTGCTCATCAACGGGGTGATCTTCTTTGGCGTCTCGCTGCTGACCCGCCAATCGCGCGAGGAGCAGGATGCCGCCAACGCCTGCTGCCGCCACATCCTGGTCCCTGCCAGCGGCGCGCTCACGGCGTTTTCGCCGGATCAATACCGCGAGCAACTGGCGCGCTACATGGGCGAAGTAGCCGCCAACAAAGAGGTCACCCAGGCGTTGCGCGATCTGACCATGGGCAACCAGGAGCGCCGCCCCGCTCAACTGCGCCGGCTGCGCGATCAGATCGAGCGCAACCTCTCAGGCCTGGTCGGACCGCAGATGGCGCGCATGTTCGTGGACAACCCCATCAAGATGAGCAGCCGCGCCCAGAGCGCGCTGGCCGACGGCATGCGCTTCATCGAAGAGCGCGTCGAAGAGTCGCGCATCGAACTCCAGGGCCTGGCCGCCGAGCTGGACGCGCTGCGCCGCTACCACCGCCAGATCCTGCAGGACCTGCCGCTGGGCGTCTGCTCGCTGGGACCGAACCAGGAGATCGTGGTCTGGAACCTGGCCATGGAGCTGCTCTCGGGTATCGAGCGCAACGAGGTGCTGGCCACGCCCATCCAGGAGTTGCCGGCACCGTGGGGACAGCTGTTCAGTGATTTCATCCACACCAAGGACCGTCACCTGCATAAGCAGCGCATCACCCTGGAGGGGCGCACCCGCTGGCTCAATCTGCACAAGGCGGCCATCGAGACCCTGCCCAATCGCTACCGCCGCGAACGCGATGAAACCGACCGCAGCGGCCTGGTGCTGCTGGTGGAGGACCTGACCGACCTGCAGCTGCTCGAAGACGAGCTGATGCACAGCGAGCGCCTCGCCTCCATCGGACGCCTGGCCGCCGGCGTCGCGCACGAGATCGGCAACCCCGTCACCGGGATCGCCTGCCTGGCGCAGAACCTGCGCGACGAGCACGATGTCGACCAGGTCAAGGACCATGTGACGCGCATCCTGGAGCAGACTCAGCGTATCGGCGACATCGTGCATTCGCTGGTCTCGTTCAGTCACGGCGGTATGCCCGACGGTTCAGCCAGCACCGATTTCGACCTGCAGGAATGCGCCGAAGAGGCGGTGCGCCTGGTGCGCCTCAGTCACGCCGGCAAGCAGGCCGAACTGCAGAACCGCTGCGACTCCGGACTGCAATTGCACGGCGACCGGCAGCGCCTGATCCAGGTCTTCGTCAACCTGCTCACCAACGCCTGCGACGCCTCCGCACCCGGCGATCGCGTCGTTCTCTCCGCGCAGCTCGACGGCGAGCGGATCCGTATCGAAGTGCGGGATCAGGGCTGCGGCATCCCGCTGGAACTGCAGGAGCAGATCTTCGAGCCGTTCTTCACCACCAAAGAACCCGGCAAAGGCACCGGCCTGGGTCTGCCGTTGGTCTACAGCATCGTGCAGGATCACGGCGGCAGCATTCAGATCGACAGTGAACCGGGCCACGGAGCGCGCTTCATCATCCGCCTGCCCATCAATGGCGCCGGCGACGCGGTCGCGCCGACCCGCACCGAAGGAGCCGCCAGCTCATGAACCGCATCCTCATCGTCGAGGACGAGACCGTCATTCGCCAAGCGTTGCACCGCCTGCTGGAACGCAACGGCTACGAAGTGGCCGAGGCGGGTTCGGTCGCCGAAGCGCAGGAGACCCACGACCTGAGTTCGTTTGATCTGGTGATCGCCGACCTGCGCCTGCCGGGAACGCCGGGCACCGACATCATCGCCCTGTGCGAGGACACCCCGGTAGTGATCATGACCAGCTACGCTAGCGTGCGTTCCGCTGTGGAGTCGATGAAACAGGGCGCCGCCGACTACATCGCCAAGCCCTTCGACCACGACGAGATGCTGCTGCTGGTAGAACGCCTGCTGCAGCGCAACCGCCTGGCGCGCCAGAACGTCGCCCTCAAGCACGATCTGGAGCGCAGCTACCCGGTATCGGGCCTGGTAGGCGACTGCCCCCCCATGAAGGAGGTCTTCAGTCGCATCGCCAAGGTGGCCCCCACCGACACCACGGTACTGATTCTCGGCGAATCGGGCACCGGCAAGGAACTGGTGGCGCGCGCCCTGCACGAGACCAGCCAGCGCAAGGACGGCCCCATCATCACCGTCAACTGTGCCGCCATCCCCGACACGCTCATCGAATCCGAGCTGTTCGGCCACGAAAAAGGGGCCTTCACCGGTGCGATCGGCACGCGCCACGGCCTGGTGGAGGCAGCCGACGGGGGAACGCTGTTTCTCGACGAAATCGGCGAGCTGCCACTCCCCGCCCAGGGGCGCCTGCTGCGGGTATTGCAGGAGGGAGAGATCCGCCGCATCGGCTCGCCGCACGAGCGCAAGGTCAACGTGCGGCTGATCGCCGCGACCCACCGCGATCTGCAACAGCAGGTGAAGACGGGCGAATTTCGCGAAGACCTCTATTTCCGGCTGCGAGTGATGGAGATTCACCTCCCGGCACTGCGCGAACGCGGCGAAGACCTGGGCAAGCTGGCCGAGTTCCTGCTCGAAAAGAGTTGCCGGCGCCTCAACCGCGCCCCGCTGCACTTCACGCCGGCCGCCATGGAGACCTTGCTGCGCTACACCTGGCCGGGCAACGTGCGCGAAATGGAAAACGCCATCGAGCGCGCCGTCATCCTCTCCGACGGCAACGACATTACTCCCGAGACGCTCTCCATTGAGCCGGCGAAATCCACACCCGATGCGGCCCCGGAACAAGCGGCGGGCGGCCCCGCCCTTTCGCTAGAGGACTATTTCCGGCGCTTCGTGATCGAGCACCAGGACGAGCTCACCGAAACCGAATTGGCGAAGCAGCTGGGCATTAGCCGCAAGGCCCTGTGGGAGAAGCGCCAGCGCTTGGGGATTCCACGCAACCGGTGACCCGTAGCGTCGCGGACAGGTCGTGTTTCGGGCAAGTGGTGTCTGCGCGGAGTCTGTCCCCAACGCAGGGGAATTTACGTAGGCGGCCATGGTTATAAACAAACGATATGACCATTGACAATATTGTTTATGGATAGAAAAATGACGGCGTCGTCCTCCGGCCGAGGGGGTGGCGTGTGCACCGCACCCAAACGCAAACGGGCGACGCGTCAACGCGCTGAAGGCGTGGCGGTGCAGCGCACACCGGCTAGGTCCTGGCAAATCCCGTTGACACCGGATGGGGCGGTGGCGCCAGCGGCCACGGGAGGGTAGTATTCCCCGATAATCCAATCATTTATACCGTTCCCAACGGCGCATTGCCCACGCTCGGTGGCCACCGGGTCGAGGTCAGCAGTTGGGACAAAGAGCGTCGTAGCTCAGCATAGGCCCAGAGGCGCATCAAGCGTCCGCGGGACCCGGAGTCGGGTACCCGCAGCCACGAACACAGCCAAATCCGCTAGTTTCGACGGCGGGTTGAGAAAACCAGCAGAGGAGAGAGAGGCATGTCTGAAGTACACGTCTATGACGTCCCGGCGGAGTTCGCCGCGAAAGCCCACATCAACGAAGAGAAATACCAGGCGATGTACCAACGCTCGGTAGACGACCCTGAGGGCTTCTGGGCGGAGCAGGCTGAACAGTTCATCACCTGGTTCAAGCCGTGGGACAAGGTCACAGAGCACGACTACAACAAAGGCCACATCCGCTGGTTCGAAGGCGCCAAGCTGAACGCCTCCTACAACTGCCTGGACCGCCACCTGGAAAGCCGCGGTGATCAGGTGGCCATCATCTGGGAAGGCGACGATCCCAGTGTTGATCGCAAGATCACCTACCGCGAACTGCACGGCGATGTGTGCAAGTTTGCCAACGTCCTCAAGGCGCGCGGCGTCAAAAAAGGCGACCGCGTCTCCATCTACATGCCGATGATCCCCGAGGTGGCGGTGGCCATGCTGGCCTGTACCCGTATCGGCGCCATCCACTCCATCGTGTTCGGCGGATTTTCCCCGGAATCGCTCAAGGACCGTATCCTCGACTCCGATTGCCGCGTGGTCATCACCGCTGACGAGGGGTTGCGCGGCGGCAAAAGGGTGCCGCTCAAGATCAACACCGACAAGGCGCTGCTCGACTGCCCCAACGTGCACTCGGTGATCGTGGTCAAGCACACCGGAGGTGACATCCCCTGGCACGAGGCGCGCGACGTCGGGTACCAGGAGGCGATGGCCGAGGCCAGCAGCGGCTGCCCCGCCGAAGAGATGGATGCCGAAGATCCACTGTTCATCCTCTACACCTCGGGATCCACCGGCAAACCCAAGGGCGTGCTTCACACTACGGGCGGCTACATGCTCTACACCGCCATGACCCACAAGTACATCTTCGATTACCACGACGGCGACATTTATTGGTGTACGGCCGACGTGGGTTGGGTAACCGGCCACTCCTACATCATCTACGGCCCGCTGGCCAACGGCGCGACCACCTTGATGTTCGAAGGCGTGCCCAACTACCCCAGCCACTCCCGCTTCTGGGATGTGGTGGACAAGCACAACGTCAACATCTTCTACACCGCCCCCACCGCCATCCGCGCGCTCATGGGTCAGGGCAACGAGTTCGTCACCCGCACCTCGCGCAAGAGCCTGAAGCTGCTGGGCACGGTGGGCGAACCCATCAACCCCGAAGCGTGGGAGTGGTACTACAACATTGTCGGCGAGCAGCGCTGCCCCATCGTTGACACCTGGTGGCAAACGGAGACCGGCGGCATCCTGATCTCGCCGCTGCCGGGCTGTACCGCGCTCAAGCCCGGTTCCGCCACGCGCCCCTTCTTCGGCGTGATCCCGGAACTGGTGGATGCCGACGGCAACGTGCTGGAAGGCGCCACCTCCGGCAACCTGGTGATCACCCGTCCCTGGCCCGCGCAGATGCGCACCGTTTACGGTGACCACCAGCGCTTCATCGACACCTACTTCAGCGCCTACCCGGGTAAGTACTTCACCGGCGACGGCGCGCGTCGCGACGAAGACGACTACTACTGGATCACCGGCCGCGTGGACGACGTGATCAACGTTTCCGGCCACCGTATGGGTACCGCCGAGGTGGAGAGCGCGCTGGTGCTGCACGAAGCCGTTGCCGAAGCGGCGGTGGTGGGCTACCCCCACGACATCAAGGGCCAGGGTATCTACGCCTACGTGACGCTGATGACCGGCATCGAGCCCAGCGACGAGCTGAAGAAGGAACTGGTGCACTTGGTGCGTAGCGAAATCGGTCCCATCGCCTCGCCGGATGTCATCCAATGGGCACCGGGATTGCCCAAGACCCGCTCGGGCAAAATCATGCGTCGCATCCTGCGCAAGATCGCGGCCAACGAGATCGACACGCTGGGCGACACCACCACCCTGGCCGATCCCACCGTGGTCGATCATCTCATCGACAACCGCGCCAGCAAGTAACCGCACCAACCCGGCCCGGCCGCTTCGGCGGCCGGGCTTTTTTTCTTCGGGCCTCTCCCGACGGGGCGCTAAACGAGCGGGCTAGCCACCCACCATCTCACTGCGCGCGGCCAGTCTCGAGGAGCCCGCGCACCCGATCCAGCAACTCCCGCGTAGCGAAGGGTTTGGTGATGTAGTCGTCGGCGCCCAGCGCCAGCCCTTTTTCCCGCTCCACCTGGCGACCCTTGGCCGTCAGCATCAGAATCACTACGTCGTTCAGTTCTGGATCACTGCGCACGGCCTCGCACACCTCGTAGCCATCCATGCGCGGCATCATCACGTCGAGCAGCACCAGGTGCGGTTTAGTCTGGCGGATGGCCTGCATCGCCTCCTCGCCGTCGCTGGCGGTGCGCACCCGGTAGCCCTCCTTCGTCATCAGGAACTCCAGGGACAAGACGATGTTGGGCTCGTCGTCGACGACCAGAATTTCCTCGGCCATGCTGAATACCCTCCCACGCTCGCACACCCAGCATGCTGCCTTGGGGCTGCAGCAGGCCGGTGACGCATCCGGATCGGCTTGGAGCCTTCGTTGATAGAAGCGCCACCACATCTACAGGTGTAACACAGATCGACCACACCGGTATGGCAAAAGGCGGCTGCGCATCTGCCATCAAGAAAAAAGGGGCCTCAGGCCCCTTTTCTCCGATTGCGTAATGGACTCTACTCTTCGTTGACCGCCTTCATGCTGAGGCGGATACGGCCCTGCTTGTCCACCTCCAGGACCTTCACATTGATCACGTCGCCTTCGCTCAGCTTGTCGCTGACGTTCTGCACGCGCTCGTTGGAGATCTGGGAGATGTGCACCAGACCGTCGCGGCCCGGGAGAATGGTGACAAAGGCGCCGAAGTCCATCAGCTTGACCACCTTGCCTTCGTAGATCTTGCCCACTTCGACGTCGGCGGTGATCAGTTCGATGCGGCGGCGCGCCTCATCGGCATCGGCCTTGTTCACCGACGCGACGCGGATGGTCCCGTCATCGTCGATATCGATGGTGGTACCGGTCTCCTCGGTGATGGCGCGGATGGTGGAGCCACCCTTGCCGATGACGTCGCGGATCTTCTCCGGATCGATCTTGAACGCGGTGATGCGCGGTGCGAACTCGGACATTTCGGCACGCGGCGCCTGGATCACCTTGGCCATCTCGCCGAGGATGTGCATCCGCCCTTGCTGTGCCTGCGCCAGCGCGGCTTCCATGATCTCCTTGGTGATGCCCTCGATCTTGATGTCCATCTGCAGCGCGGTAACGCCCTGCTCGGTACCGGCCACCTTGAAATCCATGTCGCCGAGATGATCCTCGTCGCCCAGAATGTCGGTCAATACCGCGAACCGGTCCTGCTCCTTGACCAGTCCCATGGCGATGCCGGCCACCGGTGCCTTGACGGGCACACCGGCATCCATCAGCGACAGGCTGGTGCCGCACACGCTAGCCATGGAGCTGGAGCCGTTGGATTCGGTGATCTCGGAAACCACGCGAATGGTATAGGGGAACTGGTCGCGGGTGGGCATCACCGCCTGAATACCGCGCTTGGCGAGGCGGCCGTGGCCGATCTCGCGACGCTTGGGGCTGCCCATGAAGCCGGTTTCACCCACGCAGTAGGGCGGGAAGTTGTAGTGCAGCATGAACGCCTGGCGGTATTCGCCTTCGATGGCGTCGATGATCTGCGCATCGCGATCGGTTCCCAGCGTGGTGGTCACGATGGCCTGGGTCTCGCCGCGCGTGAACAGCGCCGAACCGTGGGTACGCGGCAGCACGCCCACACGCACGTTGATGGGACGCACGGTACGCGTGTCACGACCATCGATGCGCGGTTCGCCATCCAGTACACGCTGGCGCACGATGCGCTTTTCCAGTTTGCTCACCGCGGAGCGCACATCCTCTTCGCTCCACTGCGGCTCGTCGCCCTGTACCAGCTGCTCGACGGCGGCGCTGCGGATCTCGGCCACGCGCTGCTGACGGGCCATCTTGTCCTTGATCTGGTAGGCGGCGACCACGTCGGCCTCCACTGCCGCGGCAACCGCAGCGACCAGCGCATCATCGGTAGCCGGCACCTGCCAAGTCCAGGCCGGCTTGCCCGCCTCGGCGGCCAGTTCCTTGATCGCCTGGATGGCCACCTGCATCTGCTCGTGACCGAAGATGACCGCACCCAGCATGACCTCTTCGGGCAATTCGGCCGCTTCCGACTCCACCATCAGCACCGCATGCTCGGTACCGGCGACCACCAGGTCGAGCTGCGATTCGGCGAGTTGCGAGGCCGAGGGGTTGAGCAGGTACTGCCCATCCTTGTAACCGACGCGGGCGCCGCCGATGGGGCCGTTGAACGGCACCCCGGAGAGGGCGACGGCCGCCGACGCACCGAGCATAGCCGGGATGTCGGAATCGATCTCCGGGTCCATCGACATGACGGTGGTGATCACCTGCACCTCGTTGTAGAACCCCTTAGGGAACAGCGGGCGCAGCGGACGATCGATGAGACGCGAGTTGAGCGTCTCCTTCTCGGAGGGACGACCTTCGCGTTTAAAGAAACCGCCGGGGATCTTGCCTCCGGCATAGGTCTTTTCCTGATAGTTGACGGTCAGCGGGAAGAAGTCGCGACCGGCGACCGCCTCCTGGCGGGCCACCACCGTCGCCAATACGACGGTATCTCCCATGCTGATCATGACCGCACCGTCTGCCTGGCGTGCGATCTCTCCCGTCTCCATAGTGACCGTGTGGTCACCGTACTGAAACTGCTTTTTGAATGATGTCACGAGCATACCTTCCGGCGCGGCTGGGCCGGCATTCGCTTAGCGGCGAATACCCAGGCGTTTGATGAGATCGCGGTAACGCTCCACGTCCTTGCTTTTGACGTAGTCCAGCAGCTTGCGACGCTGGTTGACCATGCGCAGCAACCCCTGGCGGGAGTGGTGATCCTGCTTGTGGTTGCTGAAGTGCTCGGTAAGCTGATTGATGCGGGTGGTCAACAGGGCGACCTGGACCTCCGGGGAACCGGTATCGCTAGCGGAGAGCTGATACTCCTTAACGACGTCAGCCTTTTGCTGGGTGCTCAGTGACATGGATTGAAACTCCTGAATTTTCGAATGGTCGCTTTTACGAAGCCGGGTATTTTAACTTCCAGCCATTTGTTAAACAAGGAAAAACCCATGGCGCCCGCGACGGCACCCCGAACGGGTGCCTCGACTACCCGCAGCCCTTCTGCAGTAGGCGCCGCGGGGCGATACGCCCGTCGTCCAGCACCTCGCCCACGCCGAGAAACCGCTGACCCGGGGCGTAGATGCGAACCCAGCCCGCAGTGGGAGCATGGGGGATGATCACCGGCTGGCCCTGCCGCAAGTAAAAGGCGGAATCGGGCGACAGCTGCACCGCGGGCCACTGCCCGACGCTGGTTTCGATGGGCAGCAGCAGCGCGTCCAGCGCCGCATCTCCCTCTTCGGCGCAGGCGCGGACCTGCTCCAGGGTGACCATGCGGTCGCCCGGATAGGGACCCACGCCGGTGCGGCGCAGTGCGGTCACGTGAGCCCCGCAGCTCAGCTTGGCCCCCATATCCTCGACCAGGGTGCGCACGTAGGTGCCCTTGGAGCAGTGCACCGTGAACTCCACCTCGGCACCCACCACTTGGAGCAGATCCAGCGCATGGATCACTACCGCGCGAGGCTTGCGCTCCACCTCCTCGCCCTGACGGGCCAGCTCGTAGAGCCGCTTACCCTCGTGGCGCACCGCCGAGTACATGGGCGGGATCTGCTCAATCGTCCCCAGGAATTCCCGCATCACCGTTTCCACCGCGATGCGGTCCAGCGCGGGGACCGGCCGTGTATCGACGACCTCGCCGTCCGCATCACCCGTCGTGGTGGTCTGGCCCAGCAGCATGCGCACCCAATAGTGCTTGTCGGCATCGAGCAGAAAGCCGGAAAACTTGGTGGCCTCGCCGAAACAGAGCGGCAGCAGCCCGCTGGCCAGCGGATCGAGACTGCCCGTGTGGCCCGCCTTGCGCGCGTTGTAGAGCCGTTTAGCCACCTGCAGGGCGCGGTTGGACGTCAGGCCTATGGGTTTGTCGAGCAGCAGGACACCGTGGACGTTGCGGCGCTGGCCATCGCGGCGGGACATCGATACCTCGTCGTTACCAGGAAGCGTGGAAAGAAACTAATCGTCAGCCGGGTGTTGCTGTTTGGCGCGTTCCAGCAGTTCGTTGATGCGCGCCCCCTGCTCCATGGAGGTGTCGTGCAGGAAGTGCAGATGCGGGATGGTGCGCAGGCGCATGCGCCGCCCCAACTCGCGGCGCAGAAAACCCTCGGCGTGGGTGAGCCCCTCCAGCGCGGCGGCCACCGCCACCTCGTCGCCCAGCACGCTGATATAGATCTTGGCATGCCCGAGATCGCGGCTCACGTCGATGCTGGACAGTGCCACCATGTGCACGCGCGGATCCTTGACCTCTTCGCGCAACAGCACCGCCAGCTCGCGCCGTAGCTGTTCGGCCACGCGCCGCAATCGATCGTTGGGACGATTCATCACCGGATACGCTGGGCGGTCTTTGTGGTCACAGGGTTTTGGCCACCTGCACGCGTTCGTAGACCTCGATCTGGTCGCCCGATTTGACGTCGTTGTAGTTCTTCACGCCGATACCGCACTCGGTGCCGGAGCGGACCTCGTTGACGTCGTCCTTGAAGCGGCGCAGCGACTCCAGCTCGCCCTCGTAGATCACCACGTTGTCGCGCAGCACGCGGATGGGGTTGTGGCGCTTGACCACACCCTCGATCACCAGGCAGCCGGCAATGGCGCCCAGCTTGGAGGAGCGGAACACATCGCGCACCTCGGCCAGACCGATGATCTCCTCGCGCATCTCGGGCTGCAGCTTGCCGGCGATGGCGAGCTTGACCTCGTCGATGGCCTCGTAGATGACGCTGTAGTAGTGCAGGTCGACGCCCGACTCGCTCACCAAGCGCCGCGCCGAGGCATCGGCGCGCACGTTGAAGCCGATCATGATGGCATTGGAGGCCAGCGCCAGGTTGACGTCGGACTCGGTGATACCACCGACACCCGCCGCCACCACCTTGACCTTGACCTCGTCGCTGGAGAGCTTCTCCATCGAATCGCGCAACGCCTCGACGCTGCCCTGCACGTCGGCCTTGATGAGCAGATTGACCTGCTGGACGTCACCCTCCTGCATCTGGGTGAACATATCCTCCAGCTTGGCCTGCTGCTGTTTGGCCAGCCGTACATCGCGGAACTTGCCCTGGCGGAACAGCGCCACCTCGCGCGCTTTGCGCTCGTCGGGGACCACGATCATGTCGTCGCCCGCGTTGGGCGTACCGGAGAGTCCCAGCACCACCGCAGGCATGGATGGCCCCACTTGGTCGATGGGTTTTCCGCTTTCGTCGAACATGGCGCGCACGCGGCCGTACTCCATGCCCGAGAGGATGATGTCGCCCTTGTTGAGCGTGCCGCGCTGTACCAGCAGGGTGGCCACCGGGCCGCGCCCCTTGTCGAGGCTGGACTCCAGCACCACGCCGGCAGCGGGACCGTCGGCGACGGCGGTCAGCTCCATCACTTCGGCCTGCAACAGGATGGCGTCCAACAATCCGTCGATGCCCTCGCCGGTTTTAGCCGAGACGTTGACGAACATGGTGTCGCCGCCCCAATCCTCGGGAATTACCTCCTGCTGCACCAACTCCTGCTTGACCCGGTCGGGCTCGGCGTCGGGCTTGTCGATCTTGTTCACCGCCACCACCAGCGGCACTTCCGCGGCGCGGGCGTGCTGGATCGCCTCTTTGGTCTGAGGCATGACGCCGTCGTCGGCCGCCACCACCAGTACCACGATGTCGGTGATCTGCGCGCCGCGGGCGCGCATGGCGGTAAAGGCCGCGTGACCGGGAGTATCCAGGAAGGCGATGACGCCCTTGGCGGTCTCCACGTGGTAGGCGCCGATGTGCTGGGTGATGCCACCCGCTTCTCCCGCCGCCACGCGGGTGCGGCGGATGTGGTCCAGCAGCGAGGTCTTGCCGTGGTCGACGTGACCCATGATGGTCACCACCGGCGGGCGCGGCTCTTCCTCGCCCTCGGCCTCCGAGGTCAGCGACAGCTCCTCCTCGACGCTGCTTTCGGCCATCGGTTTGGCCTTGTGCCCCATCTCCTCGACGATGAGCGTCGCGGTCTCTTGATCGATGACTTGGTTGATGGTGGCCATCACCCCCATCTTCATCATCACCTTGATGAGTTCGGCGGCCTTGACGGCCATTTTCTGTGCCAGCTCGGCGACGGTGATGGTCTCGGGGACGGCGACCTCGCGCACGATGGGCGCGGTGGGACGCTCGAAACCGTGTTTCTCCGACGGCGCCACGCTGGGCATGCGTACCGTACGCCCCTTCTTCTTGCGGCGGCCGCTCTTGCTCTCCGCCACGTGCAGCTCTTCACGCCCGTAACGCGTCTCGCGTTCGTCGCGGCGCTGCTCCTTCTCCTTCTTGCCCGGGCGGGCGGGCTTGGTCTCGGTGGCGACTTTGGCTTCGGCGGCGGCGCGCGCCTTCTGTGCCTCCTCTTCGGCCTGACGGCGCGCCTCTTCTTCCGCTTGGCGCAACGCCTCCTCCTCGGCGAGGCGGCGCGCCTCTTCCTCGGCGGCTTGGCGGCGGGCCTCCTCTTCGGCGGCCTGGCGGCGTGCAGCCTCCTCAGCCTCGCGCTGGGCCTCGACCTCGCGCTGCGTGGCGTGGCGCTCCTCTTCGGACTCCACCAGCTTGGCGGTCTCGGCCTCGACGCGCTTGCGCTCCTCGTCCATGACCACGCTGCGCTTGACGTAGGTGCGCTTCTTGCGCACCTCCACGCTGACGGTCTTGACCTTGCCGCGGTCGCCGGTCTGGCGGATCTCGCTGACCTGTTTGCGCTTGAGGGTGATCTTGCGAGGTTCGGCCACGCCCTCTTCGGCCTTGCGGCCGTGCGCCTTGCGCAAGTGGCTGAGCAGGTCGAGCTTCTGCTGCTCGGTGATGCCGGACTCGGCATTGCTCACATCGACGCCCGCCTCCTGCAACTGCGTCAGCAAGCGGTCAACGGAGATGCCGACCACATCCGCCAATTGTTTTACGGTCAATTCGGTCATAGGCCTCTCCTCCCCAAACGGGTTAACCCTGCTGCTCGTCGGCGAACCAGGGGGCGCGCGCCGTCATGATCAGCGCGGCGGCGCGCTCCTCATCGATACCTTCGATATCGATGAGCTCATCGACGGCCTGCTCCGCTAGATCTTCCATGGTGCAGATGCCGCGGCTTGCCAACACAAACGCCAGTTCGCGATCCATGCCCTCCATGGTCAGCAGGTCTTCGGCCGGCTCGGACTCTTCCAGCTTCTCTTCATTGGCGATGGCGCGCAGCAGCAGCACGTCGCGGGCGCGGTTGCGCAGCTCGTCGACGATATTCTCGTCAAACTCCTCGATCTCCAGCATCTCCTGCGGCGGCACGTAAGCGACCTCCTCGATGGTGGAGAAGCCTTCCTGCACCAGGATGGCGGCCACCTCTTCGTCCACGTCCAGTTGCTCCATGAATTGGGTTTGCAGCCGCTCGGCCTCCTGCTCGCTTTTCTCTTCGGCCTGGCCCTCGGTCATGACGTTGAGTTCCCAGCCGGTAAGCTGGCTGGCCAGGCGCACGTTCTGGCCGCCCCGGCCGATGGCCTGGGAAAGTTGCTCCTCCCCGACGGCCACGTCCATGCTGCCGCTCTCCTCGTCCACCACGATGGAGACCACATCGGCCGGCGACATGGCGTGGACCACGAACTGGGCGGGGTTCTCGCTCCAGTTGATGATATCGACACGCTCGCCGGCCAGCTCATTGGAGACGGCCTGCACCCGCGACCCGCGCATTCCCACGCAGGCACCTACCGGATCGATGCGCTGGTCCTTGGCGCGCACGGCGATCTTGGCGCGCAGCCCCGGATCACGCGCCGCACCCATGATGTCGATCAACCCCTCGCCCACCTCCGGCACTTCCAGCTTGAACAGCTCGATCAGCAGCTCCGGCGCGGTGCGGCTGATGAACAGCTGCGGTCCACGCGGTTCGGAGCGCACGTCGTAGAGGTAGCCGCGCAGCCGATCTCCAGGGCGTACCGCCTCGCGCGGGATCATCTGTTCGCGCGGCACGATGGCTTCGGCGTTACCGCCCAGATCCAAGTAGACGTTGCCGCGTTCGATGCGCTTGACCACGCCCATCACCAGATCACCGATGCGATCCTGATACGCCTCCACAACCTGTGCGCGCTCGGCCTCGCGCACCTTCTGCACGATCACCTGCTTGGCGGCCTGGGCGGCGATGCGGCCGAAGGCCACCGATTCCATGGGCTCTTCGATGTAACCGTCCACCTCGATATCCGGCTGGATTTCGCGGGCTTCGCTGAGGCGGATCTCCGCTTCGGGATGCTCCAGTTCCTCGGTCTCGTCCGCGACCACCAGCCAGCGGCGGAAGGTCTCGTAGGCGCCGGTATCGCGATCGATGGCCACCCGCGCTTCGATGTCACCGCCATGTTTTTTGCGCGTCGCCGAAGCCAGCGCGGCTTCGATCGCCTCGAAGATGACGCCTTTCTGCACGCCCTTCTCGTTGGAAACGGCGTCCACTACCAGCAAGATCTCTTTGTTCATCTCAGCAAGCCTCCAGACCGGGGTACCGACCACCGTGGCAGAGCGTCGAGCACTGCCAATTGGTCGCTCAGAACTCCGGTACCAACCGAGCCTGTTCAACATCAGCGAGGGGCAGTCGCACCGTCTCGCCATCCTGTATCAACACTACGCACTCTTCTTCCAAACCCTGGAGAAGACCCTCGAATTTGCGGCGCCCGTTTTGCGGTACCGCCATGCGCACCTTGACCTGCTGCCCTATGAAACGCTCATAGTGCTCGCGGTCGAACAGCGGCCGATCCAGCCCCGGCGACGAGACCTCCAGACTGTAGTGCCCCGGGATGGGGTCTTCCACGTCCAGTACGCCGCTCACCTGGTAGCTCACCCGCTGGCAGTCGTCCACACCCACGCCTTCGGGGTGGTCGATATAAATGCGCAGCAAACCACCGCGCGCGGCGCTCGCGAACTCGATGCCCACCAACTCGTAGCCCATCCCGACCACGACGGGTTGCAACAACTGATAAATCCTGTCCGATGCGCGTCGCATAAACAAAAAAAGGGCCAGCGGCCCACGTCGAAATCCTCGTGACTGTGCGGCACAGGGCGTTACCCACCCGCCTTGCCGTCTCAGCTCCGGCCGCCTCCGTGGTCCAAGCCCGGGGTGACCGAAATCTGCCTCGGGTCCTTAATAAAAAACCCCGTAAACGGGGCTTCTCATCGCAACCACGAATATTGGTAGCGGGGGTAGGATTTGAACCTACGACCTTCGGGTTATGAGCCCGACGAGCTACCGGACTGCTCCACCCCGCACCGGAAAACGAGCGGAATTCTACATACTCCCCGGTAATGAATCAACCGGCCATGCAAATCACGAGTTCCGGCACCGTACCTTCAAGCCGTCACCGCGGCACAGAGCGCCATCAAAGCGCCGGGGAATATCCCCAGTCCCAACACGGCCAGACCGTTGGCGCTCATCACCCAGCGGACATCGGCGGTTGCACTGAGCACGTGGTCGTCCTCGGCGGCGTCGAAGTAGATCAGCTTGACGACGCGGATGTAGTAGAAGGCGCCGACGACGGAGAAGGCGACCGCCACTACCGCCAACCACACCAGATCGACGTTGATCACCGCCTGCAGCACCGAAAGCTTGGCGTAAAACCCCACCGTGGGCGGCACGCCGGCCATGGAAAACAACAACAGCATCATGATGAAGGCAAACCACGGGCTGCGCTTACCCAGGCCCTTGAAGTCGTCCAGACTATCGGCCTCGAACCCGACGCGGCTCAACAGGATGATCATGCCAAATCCGCCGGCTGCGGTGAGCGCGTAGACCAACGTGTAGAACATGGCGGCGGCGTAGCCCTGCGCCGTGCCGGCCAGGATGCCGAGCAGAATAAATCCCACATGGGCAATGGTCGAATAGGCGAACATGCGCTTGAGATTGGATTGCGCGATGGCGACCACATTGCCAATGGCGATGGACAAAACCGAGAGGATGACCAGCATCTGCTCCCACTCGCCGTGCAGGTCCTGTAACCCGCCCACCAGCAGGCGCATCACCATGGCGAATGCGGCTATCTTCGGTGCAGTACCGATATAGAGCGTCACCGAGGTAGGGGCGCCGTGGTAAACGTCCGGTATCCACATGTGAAACGGCACCGCGCCCAATTTGAACGCCAATCCGACGATGATGAACACCAGCCCGAAGACCAGCACCAGATTCCCCTCGCCGCCCCGGGCGGCCACGCGCTCGGCAATGGTGCCGATATCGAGGGTCCCCGTTGCGCCATAGATCATCGACATGCCGTACAGCAGCATGCCTGAGGCGATGGCCCCTAGCACGAAGTACTTCATGGCCGCCTCGGAGGCGACGCGATTGTCGCGATCGAAGGCGACCAGCGCATACAGCGACAGCGACAGGGTCTCCAGACCCAGGTAAACGGTGAGCAGGTTGCGTGCCGAGATCATGATCATCATCCCCAGCACGCCGAACAGACCCAGCATGTAGTACTCGCCCTTGAGAAGTTCGCGGGCGCGCAGGTAGTCGCGCGAATAGAGGAACACGCCCGCGGTGACGATGAACAGCGCCACCTTGAGCACATCGGCCATGGGGTCGCGCACAAAGGTGTTGTTGAAGGTCAGCACCGTCGCGCTGGAGTGGGTGGCGACGATAACGATGGCGGTCACGACCAGCGTCGCCTGCGACAGCCAGTACGCGGCGTTGCGGTTGCGTTCGCCCACGAACAGGTCGACCACCAGCACGACACACGCCATGGTCAGAAGAAAGATCTCCGGGGCTGCCGGAGCGAAATCAGGAATCACAAAATTCATTCCCAGATCCTACGTCGTAATTCGATCAACAACTTCCGTCGAGGTCACACACGTACCCCGCCCTTACAGCTTCGACACCATGATGTACTTGAGGAGATTTTCCACCGTCGCATGCAGCACCTCGGTGAGCGGCTGCGGCCAGACGCCCAACACCAGCACGGCAACCGCCAGCGATGCCAGAATTGCGAACTCGCGGCGGTTGATGTCCTGCAGCGCGGCCACCTGCTCGTTGCCCACCGGGCCGAACACCACCCGCTTCACCAGCCACAGGGTGTAGGCAGCGCCCAGGATCAGGGTGGTGGCGGCGAGAAACGCCAGCCACAGACTGGCCTGGAAACTGCTCAGGATGACCATGAACTCGCCCACGAATCCCGAGGTCCCCGGCAAACCCGAGTTGGCCAGAGCGAACAGCACCATGAAGCCAGCGAACAGCGGCATGGTGTGCACCACGCCGCCGTAGGCGGCGATTTCGCGACTGTGCACGCGGTCGTACATGACACCGACGCAGAGGAACATTGCGCCCGATATGAAACCGTGGGAGATCATCTGCACCATGCCGCCTTCGATGCCCATGATGACGGCGTCGACGCTGCCGGATGCCGCCACGATGCGGTAGGCGATGAAGAAACCCAGGGTGACGAATCCCATGTGCGCAATGGATGAGTAGGCGATCAGCTTCTTCATATCGTGCTGCACCAGCGCCACGAAACCGATGTAGACCACCGCGATCAGCGACAACGCGATGATCAGCCAATCGAGCGAGTGGCTGGCATCGGGGGCAATGGGCATGGCAAAGCGCAGAAAACCGTACCCGCCCAGCTTGAGCAGAATGGCCGCCAGAATCACCGAACCGCCGGTGGGCGCCTCCACGTGGGCATCCGGCAACCAAGTGTGTACCGGCCACATGGGCACCTTGACGCCGAAGGCGAGCAAAAACGCCAGGAAGATCAGCACTTGCGCGGTCAGCCCCAGCGGCAGCTGATAGAAATCCACCAGTGCGAAACTGCCGGTCTTGGTGTACATGTAGATCAGCGAGACCAACATGAACACCGAACCGAGGAAGGTGTAGAGGAAGAACTTGATGGTCGCGTAGACCCGCCGTGGTCCGCCCCAGATACCGATGATCAGGTACATGGGGATCAGCATCGCCTCCCAGAAGACGTAGAAGAGCATCGCATCCAAAGCGCTGAAGACGCCGATGAGAATGCCCTCCATGATCAGGAAGGCCGCCATGTAGAGGTTGGGCCGGTCGGTGATCACCTCCCACGCCGACACCACCACCAGCAGTGTCGTGAACGTCGTCAGCAGAATCAGCGGCATGGAAATGCCGTCGATACCCAGATGGTAGTTGATGGCGAAAGTCTCGATCCACGGTGCCAACTCCTGGAACTGCATGTCGGCCGTAGTGCGATCGAAACCGCTCCACAGCGGCAGGCTCAGCACGAAAGTGGCAGCGGCCACGACCAGCGCGGTCATCTTCGCCTGCTGGCCTTTGTCGCCCAGGAAAGCCGTGACGAGTCCGCCCGCGATAGGCAGCCAGATAAGCAGACTCAGCAGTGGAAACTCCGAATTCATTTGCGACTTCCCCTAGACCCTTACCTTCAGCGGATGACGAACAAGGTGAGCAGCACCAGCAGACCGATGATCATCGCGAACGCATAGTGGTAGAGATAACCCGACTGCACCTGACGCACCACCCCCGACACCCAACCGATGGCCCGCGCCGAACCGTTCACCAGCACCCCGTCGATCAGCGTCTGGTCGCCCATGCGCCACAGCAGGTTGCCCATCCCGCGCCCGCCGCGCGCCAGTACCTTTTCGTTGAAATCGTCAAACCCGTATTTGTTGACCAGGATCTCGTAAACCAGCGAGAAGCGCCGCTGCAGCATGGCCGGAATATCGGGACGCTTCATATAGAAGAACCACGCGACGAAGACACCCGCGGCCGCCAACCAGAACGGCGCGCTGGTAAAGGCATGCAGCGCCATGGCGCTCCAGCCGTGAAACTCCTCGCCCAGCACTGTCATCGCTTCGTGTCCGGTACCAACGCTGATGGCCGTGCCGAAATAGCCCCCCACCAGCAGCGGCTTCACTGTCAGCGCACCGATGAGCAGCGACGGGATGGCAAGCAGGATCAATGGAACCGTCACCACCCAGGGCGTCTCGTGCAGATGCTCGCGGGTGTGCTCGTCCATACGCTCCTTGCCCCAGAAGGTGAGGAAGTACATGCGGAAACTGTAGAGCGCGGTGACGAACACGCCCGAGAGCACCGCCCAGTAAGCGAGATGCGAACCCGCGATATTCGAAGCGTGCACCGCCTCGATGATGGAGTCCTTGGAGTAAAAACCGGAGAAGAACGGAGTTCCGATCAGTGCCAGTGAACCGACCAGCGAAGTCCAGTGGGTGATGGGCATGTACTTGCGCAGTCCGCCCATCTTGCGCATATCCTGCTCGTGGTGCATGGCGATGATGACCGAACCGGCACCCAGGAACAGCAGCGCCTTGAAGAAGGCGTGGGTCATCAGATGGAAGATTGCCACCGAGTAGGCCGAGGCGCCCAGCGCCACCGTCATGTAGCCGAGCTGCGAGAGCGTCGAATAGGCCACCACCCGCTTGATGTCGTTCTGCACCAAGCCCAGCAGCCCCATGAAGAACGCCGTCAGCGAACCGATCACCAGTACGAAACTGAGCGCGGTGTCGGACAGCTCGAACAGCGGCGACATGCGCGCCACCATGAAGATGCCGGCCGTGACCATCGTGGCGGCGTGAATCAATGCGGAGATGGGCGTCGGGCCCTCCATGGAATCCGGCAGCCACACGTGCAGCGGCACCTGCGCCGATTTGCCCATGGCGCCGATGAACAGCAGGATGCAGATCAGCGACATCACCGACCACTCCTGACTGCCGATCACCTGCACCGTCGCCTCGCGCAGCTCGGGGGCCGCGGCGAACACCTGCGCATAGTCGAGGGTGTTGAAGTAGAGCAGCACGGCGGCAATGCCCAGCAGAAACCCGAAGTCACCCACGCGGTTGACCAGAAACGCCTTGAGGTTGGCGAACACCGCCGAAGGGCGCACCGCCCAGAAACCGATCAGCAGGTAGGAAACCACGCCCACCGCTTCCCAGCCGAAGAACAGCTGCATGAAGTTGTTGGACATCACCAGCATCAGCATCGAGAAGGTGAACAGCGAGATGTAGCTGAAGAAGCGCTGATAGCTGTTGCGCCCGGCGCGGCTGGACTCCGGCCAGTTGTGCTCATCGTCGGCCATGTAACCAATGGTGTAGATGTGCACCATGAACGACACAAAGGTCACCACGCACATCATCAGCACCGTCAACCGATCGATGAGGAAACCCACTGCAAAGGTGTAGTCGCCGCTGGTCAGCCACGTGTACACCGGACCGTTAAAGGTGTTGCCGTCGACGACCACGTCCTTCAACACCAGCAGCGACAGAAGAAACGATATCCCGACACCGGCACTGGTGACCCAGTGCGCGCCGGCGCGGCCGATACGTCCGCCAAACAGCCCGGCGATGATGGCCCCCGCCAGCGGAAGCAGGACGATTGCCAGATAGACCTTTTCCATCGCCTCAGCCCTTCATCGTATCCAGATCGTTCACGTTGATGGTGTGGCGGTTGCGGAACAACACCACCAGTATCGCCAGCCCGATAGCCGCTTCGGCCGCCGCGACGGTGAGGATGAAAAAGACGAACACCTGCCCGCCCAGATCACCCAGGTAATGGGAAAACGCGATGAAGTTCATATTGACCGCCAGCAACATCAGCTCGATGGCCATCAGCAGAATCAGCACGTTCTTGCGATTGAGGAATATCCCCGCCACGCTGAGCGCAAACAGAATCGCGCTCACGGTGAGATAGTCTGACAATTCAATCATCGCTTTTCCCCAGGCCGTGCCTCATGGCGCGGCAACACTGTTCGTTACTGTTATTCACCCCGCCCGCTGCGGGCGAGTCGTCATCCCTTTTTTTCGGTGCTCATCTTGACCAAGCGGATGCGATCGGCGCGCCGCACCGCGATCTGCTCGGTCGGATTCTGATGCCGGGTGCCGGGCCGCCGCCGCAAGGTAAGGACGATGGCCGCCACGATGGCAATCAGCAGGATGACCGAAGCGATCTCGAAGGGGTAGAAATAGTCGGTGTACAGGATCATGCCCAGTTCGCGGGTGTTGCTGTAATCGGCACCGTGCGGCACGGGCGCGGGCATGTGTACGCCGTCGAAATAGCGCCTGCCCACCACCAGCATCATTTCGATGACCATGATCACCGCGACGCCCAAGCCTACCGGCAGATAGCGTATAAACCCCTCGCGCAGTTGGTCGATGTTGATGTCGAGCATCATCACCACGAACAGGAACAGCACCATCACCGCACCGACGTAGACCAACACCAGGGTGATGGCCAGGAATTCGGCTTCCGCCAGCAGCCACAGGGCCGACGTGGTCACGAAACACAACACCAGGAACAGCGCAGCGTGGACCGGATTGCGTGCAGTGATGACCCGGAAGGCGGCGAAGACCAGGATCGCGGCAAAGAAGTAGAAGATGCCCTGTTCTAGCGTCATGGGATGGTCAGCTCTCGTTCGTCATTTCGCGTCGTCGGACGGCACTCAGCGGTACGGCGCGTCCGCCGCCTTGCGTTGGGCGATCTCCGGCTCGTACCGATCGCCAATCGCCAACAGCTTCTCTTTGGTCATCACCTGCTCGCCGCGGTTTTCGAAGTGATATTCGAAGATATGGGTCTCGACGATGGCGTCCACCGGGCAGGCCTCTTCGCAATAGCCGCAGAAAATGCACTTGAACAGGTCGATATCGTAGCGCGTGGTGCGACGCTGGCCGTCCTCGCGCGGTTCGGCTTCAATGGTGATTGCCAGCGCCGGGCACACCGCCTCGCACAGCTTGCAGGCGATGCAGCGCTCTTCGCCGTTGGCGTAACGGCGCAGCGCATGGATTCCACGAAAACGTGGCGAAGCCGGCGTCTTCTCCTCGGGATACTGAATGGTGATCTTGCGACTGAACAGGTGCTTGCCGGTCAGTCGCAACCCCAGTATCAGTTCCCACAGGAACAGGCTTCGGATGTAGTTGGTCACACTCTTCATGGCCGGTACCTCAATCGAACCACGGCGGCATATGGGCGACTACGCCCAAACCAACCAGCAGCAGCCAGACGATAGTGATGGGGATGAACACCTTCCAGCCCAGGCGCATGATCTGGTCGTAGCGATAACGCGGGAAAGTGGCGCGGAACCAGAGATAGCAGAAGAGGAAGAAGGCGGTCTTGGCGCACAGCCAGAGGATGCCCGGCACCCACGCGAACAGCGGCTCCAGCAGCGGAATCCCTTCGAACGGCGACAGCCAGCCACCGAGGAAGAACACCGACGCCAGCACCGAGATCAGGATCATCGCCGCATACTCGGCGAGGAAGAAGACGGCGAACGCCATGCCGGCGTACTCTACGTGGAAACCGGCGACGATCTCCGACTCGCCCTCGGCGACGTCGAAAGGCGCGCGATTGGTCTCGGCGACACCCGACACGAAGTAGATGACGAACAGCGGCAACAACGGCAGCCAGAACCAGTGCAGTATGCTGCCCTGCTGGGCGCGCACGATATCGCTCAGATTGAGGCTCTGCGCCGCCAGCAGCACGCCCACCACCGCAAAGCCCATGGCGATCTCGTAAGCTACCATCTGCGCACCGGAGCGCATGGCGCCGAGCAGCGCGTACTTGGAGTTGGAAGACCACCCGGCCACCAGCACGCCGTACGCCTCCAGCGAGGTGAGTGCCAGGATGAACAACAGCCCGGCGTCGATATCGGCCAGTACCCAGCCCTCGTCGAACGGGATCACCGCCCACGCCGCCAACACCGGTGTGATCGACAGGATGGGCGCCAGCACGAAGAGCCAGCGGTTGGCCTGCGCCGGGAGGATGATCTCTTTGAACACCAACTTGAAGGCATCGGCGATGGGCTGCAGCCAGCCGCGCGGTCCGACGCGGTTGGGCCCGATGCGGATCTGCATATAGCCGATGATCTTGCGCTCGGCGAAGGTGAGGTAAGCCACCGCCCCCATCAACGGCAAGACGATGACCAGGATCTTCGCCAGCGTGATGATCAGATACATGATGTCGGAATAATCCACGCGATCCCCCGGTCCTATCCGATCTTGTTCAGTTCTATCGGCCCCATGGCCGGACCCAGCCCCGCGGTCTCCGCCAGGCCCGAGGCGAGCCACACCGCGCCGTCCGGCACGCGGACATCAATGCGCAGCGGCAGTACCACCTGCGCCCCACCCTGCACCGCCGCGGCCTGCCCGCCGTCCTCCAGACCCAGACGCTGCGCCAGATCCGGGGAGACGGCGATGAACGCACGGTCGGCATCGCCCGTCGCCTGCAGCGCCGGGGCACGGCGTACCAGCGCATCCACCGCGTAGATAGGCACGTCGCCGACGCGCTGCAACGCACCGTTGGAAGAACTGCGAGGTGCCGGAATTGCGGTGATCTGCACCGCGTTCGGCGCCGCCGATGCGGTATCGCGCAGCTCGGTCAACACCTCCAAGCTGCTGGCGTAGTCGAAGCCCGGCACCTTCATCAGGTTGGCCAGCACGCGCAACACCTTCCACGCAGGGCGGCTCTCCCCCGGCGGGTTGGCGGCGCCTTGGAAGCTCTGCCAATCGCCCTGGGCATTGACGTAGGTACCCGAGGTCTCCGCGAACAGCGCAATGGGCAGCATCACGTGAGCGACCCGCTCCAACACCGCCGAGCGGTAGGCGCTCAACGCCACCACGCTTTCGGCCTGTTCCAGTGCCGCGACGGCGCGGCGCGAATCGGCGCAGTCACGATCCGGCTCGACCCCCAGCAACAGGTAACCGCGGCACGCTTCGGCGATCATGGCCGCGGCATTGCGACCGCCAGCGACCGTCGTGCCGCCCGCCGTGCGGTGCGGCACCGCGCCGGCGATCCAAGCCCCCGTGCTGTTGCCGGCCTCGGGAAGAGAACCCAGCTTGGCGCCCGTGGCTTGGGCAATCCATGCGGCCAACGCGCGCACGGTCGCCGCATCCGGATGAGCCGTCGCCAGATTGCCCACCAGCACCGTGGCGCGCTCCGCGCTGTTCAGCGCAGCCGCGATGGCGCGGTGGCTATCGTTCACGGTCACCCCTGCGAGAGCGACATCCAATCCCTGCGGCAACACCGCACCGGACAGCTCGCCGGCGGCCTGTGCGATGGCGGCGATCTGCCCCACCAGTTGCGCCGGGGCGGCAATGCACTTGCCGGCGACATCGAAATGGAAGTCGAAATCCACCGGGTTGGCCACGTAGACCGCCGCACCGTAGAGCACGGCCTTACGCAGCCGATGTGCGGCGATAGGCTGCTCCTTGCGGATGTTGCTGCCCACCAGCAACACGCTCTCCTGCTCCTCCAGTTCCGCCAGGGTGAGTCCCAAGGCAGGATGGAGCGGGGCCTGCGCATCGTCGCGAAAATCAACTTGGCGAAGGCGATGATCGATGTTGTCGCAGCCAACGGCGCGCGCCAGTTTCTGTGCCAGGTAGAGCTCTTCCACCGTCGCCGTGGGGCTGAGCAACACCCCCAATTGGTCGCTTCCCGCGTCGGCTACGGCGCGCAGTTGCTTGGCCGCCGCCTCCAACGCCTCGTCCCAGCTCGCAGCGCGCCACGCGCCGTCCTGCTTGATCATGGGTTGGGTAAGCCGGTCGTCGCTATCCAGGCCCAGATAGCTGAAGCGGTCGCGGTCGGAGATCCAGCACTCGTTGATGGCCTCGTTCTCGCGCGGCACCACACGCATCACCTTGCTGCGCCGCGTGTGCAGATAGATGTTGGAGCCCAATCCATCGTGCGGCGCCACCCCGCTGTGTTGGGTGATCTCCCAGGCGCGCGCCTGGAAGCGAAACGGTTTGGAGGTGAGCGCACCCACCGGACAGATGTCGACCACGTTGCCCGACATCTCCGAACTCACCGAGCGCTCGATATAGGTACCAATCGTCGTGTGTTCGCCGCGACCGGTGGCGCCCAGCTCGCGGATACCCGCCACTTCGGCGCCGAAGCGCACGCAGCGGGTGCAGTGGATGCAGCGCGTCAGGTCGGTGGAGATCAGCGGACCGATGTTCTTGTCCTTCACCACTCGCTTGGCTTCGGTGTAGCGCGAGACGTCGCCGCCATACCCCATGGCAAGATCCTGCAGTTCGCATTCACCGCCCTGATCGCAGATCGGACAGTCGAGGGGATGATTGATGAGCAGGAACTCCATCACCCCTTTTTGCGCGGCGATGGCCTTGGGCGAGTCGGTAAAGACCTTCATGCCCTCGGTAACCGGCGTGGCGCAGGCCGGCAGCGGCTTGGGAGCCTTCTCCACTTCCACCAGGCACATCCGGCAATTGGCCGCGATGGAGAGTTTCTTGTGGTAGCAGAAACGCGGGATGGCGATACCCGCCTGATCGGCGGCTTCGATCACCATCGAGCCTTCGCGGGCCTCGACCTCGATGCCGTTGATCTCGACCTTTACCATGTTCCCAATTCCATCACTCAGTAACCGTTGATTGAACCGACCGCTCAGGCGTTGCCGACCATGCAGCGCTTGTGTTCGATGTGGTAGGCGAACTCGTCACGAAAATGTTTGAGGAAGCTCTGCACCGGCATGGCCGCGGCGTCACCCAGCGCACAGATGGTGCGGCCCATGATGTTGCCGGCCACAGCGTCGAGCTTGTCCAGGTCTTCGGGGCGACCCTGGCCGTGCTCGATGCGGTGTACCATGCGCGCCAGCCACCCGGTACCTTCGCGGCACGGCGTGCACTGTCCGCACGACTCCTCGTAGTAAAAGTGAGACAGCCGCGCCAGCGTCTTCACCATGCAGGTGGTCTCGTCCATGACGATCACCGAACCGGCGCCTAGCATGGAGCCGATCTTGGCGATGCCGTCGTAGTCCATGGTGGCCTGCATCATGACCTCGCCCGGCACCACCGGCACCGACGATCCGCCGGGGATGACCGCCTTCAGTTTGCGGCCCTTCCAGACACCGCCCGCCATCTCCAACAGCTCGGCAAACGGCGTACCCATGGGGATTTCGAAGTTGCCCGGCTTTTCCACGTGGCCCGAGACGCAAAACACCTTGGAGCCGCCGTTGTTGGGTTTGCCGATCTCCAGAAACCATTCGCCGCCCTGCTGCAGGATGGCGGGAACCGAAGCCAGCGATTCGGTGTTGTTGATGGTCGTCGGGCGTCCGAACAGACCGTAGTTGGCGGGGAACGGCGGTTTGAAACGCGGCTGGCCCTTCTTGCCCTCGATGGACTCGATGAGCGCCGTCTCTTCGCCGCAGATGTAGGCGCCGGCACCCAGATGGGTATGGATCTCGAAATCGAATCCGGAGCCCAGGATGTTCTTGCCCAGATAGCCCGCGTCGCGCGCTTCCTGCAGCGCCTTCTCGAAGGCCTCGTAGGGCTCCCAGAACTCACCGCGGATGTAGTTGTAGCCCACGCTGGCGCCGATGGTGTAGCCGCCGATGATCATACCTTCGACCAACTGATGCGGGTTGTAGCGCAGGATATCGCGATCCTTGCAAGTGCCGGGCTCGCCCTCGTCGGAATTGCAGATCAGGTACTTCTGCCCCGGCAGGTTGCGCGGCATGAAACTCCACTTGAGCCCGGTGGGGAACCCCGCGCCGCCGCGCCCGCGCAGGGCGGATTTCTTCAACTCTTCGATGATGGTCTCGGCCGGGGTCTTCTCCTTGAGAATCTTCTCCAGCACCGAATAGCCGCCGACGCTCCGGTAGGTGTCCAGTGCGGCGGGGTTGCTGAGATGCAGCGTGCGAAAACAGGTCTCGTTGGCCATGCCGTTACTCCAGGCTGTCCAGGAAATCGTCGATCTTTTCGCGGGTCAGCGTCTCGTGATAGTCGTGCCCCACTTGCATGACCGGCGCGTTGACGCACGCGCCCAGACACTCCACCTCTTTCAGGGTGACCTTGCCGTCTTCGGTGGTCTCGCCCATCTTGACGCCGAGGCGCTGCTCCAGGTGTTCGACGATCTCCTCGGAACCGCGCAGCTGGCAGGAGATGTTGGTACAAACGCAGACCTTGGTCTTGCCCACCGGTTTGAGTTCGTACATCGAATAAAAGGTGGCCACCTCGTAGACCGCGATGCTGGGCATCTGCAGATATTCGGCCACGGCATCCATCAGTTCGGTGCTCAACCAGCCGCCGTTTTGATCCTGCGCGACGCGCAACGCCGCCATCACCGCCGATTGGCGCTGGTCGGCGGGATACTTGGCGATCCATTGGTCGATCTCGGCCAGCGACGCCGGCGTCAACAGTCCGATCTTGCTTTGGGAACTCACCGGTCGATCTCTCCAAACACGATATCCTGGGTACCGATCACCGCCACCACGTCGGCCAGCATGTGGCCCTGGACCATCTCGTTCATGGATGAAAGATGCGCAAACCCGGGCGCGCGCGCCTTGACGCGGTAGGGCTTGTTGGCGCCGTCGGAGATGAGGTAGATGCCAAACTCGCCCTTGGGGTGTTCCACCGCCGCGTAGACTTCCCCTTCCGGCACGCAGTAACCCTCGGTAAACAGCTTGAAGTGGTGGATGAGAGACTCCATGTCCTCCTTCATCTCTTCGCGCGGCGGCGGCACGATCTTGTGATCGTCGACGATCACCGGACCCGGGTTGGCGCGCAGCCAGTCGACGCACTGTTTGATGATGCGGTTGGACTGGCGCATCTCCTCGACGCGTACCAGGTAGCGATCGTAGCAATCACCGTTGACGCCCACCGGAATGTCGAACTCCACGCGATCGTAGACTTCATACGGTTGCTTTTTACGCAGATCCCACTCCACACCCGAGCCGCGCAACATCGGGCCGGTGAAACCCAACTGCTTGGCCCGCTCGGGCGACACGGCGCCGATACCCACCGTGCGCTGCTTCCAGATGCGGTTTTCGGTCAGCAGTGTTTCGTATTCGTCCACACAGCCCGGGAAACGCTGGGTGAAGTCGTCGATGAAATCGAGCAGCGAACCCTGGCGGTTGGCGTTGAGCCGTTGCACATCCTTGTCGTTGTGCCACTTGGACGCGGCATAGTGCGGCATGCTGGCCGGCAGATCGCGGTAGACGCCGCCCGGGCGGTAATAGGCCGCATGCATGCGCGCCCCCGAGACCGCTTCGTAGCAATCCATGAGATCCTCACGCTCGCGGAAGGCGTACAGGAACATGGTCATCGCGCCCACGTCCAGGGCATGGGTGCCGATCCACATCAGGTGATTGAGGATGCGGGTGATCTCGTCGAACATCACGCGAATGTACTGGGCCCGCACCGGCACCTCGATACCCAGCAGCCGCTCGATGGCCATCACGTACGCATGTTCGTTGCTCAGCATTGACACGTAATCGAGGCGGTCCATATAAGGCACCGTCTGGTTGAACGGCTTGCTCTCGGCAAGCTTCTCCGTTCCGCGATGCAACAGCCCGACGTGCGGGTCGGCGCGCTGGATCACCTCGCCGTCCATCTCCAGCACCAGGCGCAACACGCCGTGGGCCGCCGGATGCTGGGGACCGAAGTTGATCGTGTAGTTGCGAATTTCAGCCATGATTTGTCGATCCGGTAATCAAGTCTGTTCCTGGTCGGATTTGCGACCTGCACCCAGGTAGCGGTGATCCTGACGGATCACGCGCGGGACGAGTACGCGCGGTTCGATCTGAACCGGTTCGTAGACAACGCGTTGCTGCGTGGCGTCGTAGCGCATCTCCACGTTGCCGGAGAGCGGGAAATCCTTACGAAACGGATGACCCACGAAGCCGTAGTCGGTGAGTATGCGGCGCAGGTCGGGATGATCTTCGAAGTGAATGCCGAACAGGTCGAACGCCTCGCGTTCGTACCAGTTGGCCGAATTCCAGATCTCCACCACCGAATCGACGGTGGGGAACGCGTCGTCGCTGCAGAAGACGCGCGCCCGGATACGCTGATTGTGGGTAATGGACAGCAGGTGGGCGGCAACGGCAAAGCGCGTCTTGGGCTGGAAGCGGTGTTCCCCGGACATCGGCTGCCCGCGCTCGGCGCCGCGGCTGAATCCGCCGCTGGAGAAGGTATCGGCATCCCACTCCACCTGGCCGTAGGTCAGGTAGTCGACGCCGGACAGATCGACCAGTTCCTCGAAGGCCAGATCGGGATGATCGCGCAGCACGCGGCACGCCGCCGTCCATTGCCCGGCGGGGACTTCAACCGTCACTTCATCCACGGCAACCGCGACCTCGGCACCGAAGCTGCTCAGTTGTTGGCGAACCTGCTCCGCCAGCATCTCATTGGATTGAGCCATGGATCGATTCTCTCAACGAGCGATGGTATCGGTGCGGCGTATCTTGCTCTGCAACTGGATGATGCCGTACAGCAACGCCTCTGCAGTGGGCGGACAACCGGGTACGTAGACGTCCACGGGAACGATGCGGTCGCAGCCGCGCACCACGGAATAGGAGTAGTGGTAGTAGCCGCCACCGTTGGCACACGAGCCCATGGAGATGACCCAGCGCGGCTCGGCCATCTGGTCGTAGACCTTGCGCAGCGCCGGCGCCATCTTGTTGCACAGCGTGCCGGCGACGATCATCACATCCGACTGGCGCGGACTGGGACGGAAGATGATCCCGAAGCGGTCGAGATCGTAGCGCGAGGCGCCGGCCTGCATCATCTCCACCGCGCAGCACGCCAAGCCGAAGGTCATTGGCCACAGCGACCCGGTACGTGCCCAGTTGATGACCTTGTCGGCCGTCGTGGTCACCACGCCTTTTTCGAGGATGCCTTCTATACCCATCGCATTACAGCCTTAATTGACCAAGCCCACTATCTGTTGCGAATGAAGCGGTCACGAGAACGTTCCCCCGCTCCCCGTCTCTGGCAACTGCCGCGGTCACTCCCACTCCAGGGCGCCCTTCATCCACTCGTAGATAAAGCCGATGACCAGAATCCCCAGGAACAACACCATCGCCAGGTAGCCGAACATGCCGATACGCTCCAGCACGATGGCCCAAGGAAAGAGAAACGCGATTTCCAGATCGAAAATGATGAATAGAATCGCAACGAGGTAATAACGGATATCGAACTTCATGCGGGAGTCTTCGAACGCTTCGAAGCCGCATTCATAAGGCGAGAGTTTTTCGCTGTCGGGGCGCTGCGGTCCCAGTATCGCGCCAACCAGCATCGGGACTACGCCGAACGCCAGTCCGATCAGTATGAAAAGCAGAATCGGCAGATAATTCTCTAACATGGCCGTCGCTATGAAAGCCCCCCAGTGGAATCAGCCGGTGCGTGACTGCCGGTCGGATGGCCGCGAGGTGAATAGTGACACACGGCGTCCCGGCACCACCTCGAGACACCCGCATTGCTGCACTGTCGAAACGATTCGCTGCACCCTCCGGCTCGGCGCCGCATCATACTATAAACGCCCGTTATAAGCACCCCTGAAGTCGATTATTCGACGTCTGCGAGCAGCATTCCAAGTCGCGTCGCGGTATGCGGTCCGCCTCATCCGGGGAAGGTATTTCCGTAGCGTCGCTACGCAGTCCCCAAAACAAAAACGGCGTCCACTGCTAGCGGACGCCGTTTTCTCACTGGTGCCGAAGGCCGGACTTGAACCGGCACGGCTTGCGCCACCGCCCCCTCAAGACGGCGTGTCTACCAATTCCACCACTTCGGCAAAGCTTATTTACTGCGAGGGTCTGTCACCTGTATCCGGCGCCGCCGGGAGGCTATCCGGTTTGTCCGACGTCGACGGCATCGGCTGTTCGACCGGCGCTGGTACCATGGGCGCCACCGTCTCGGTCGTAGTCGGCAACAGCTTTTCGAGCGCGCTGCGGCTGTCGTGACTGCCCGCCGCCAAGTATGCCAGCGTCAGACTGGTGAAGAAGAACAGGGCCGCAAGAATGCCAGTGGTACGCGTCAGGAACGACGCCGAACCCCGCGCACCAAACACCGTCGACGAGGCACCGCTGCCGAACGCCGCGCCCGCATCCGCGCCTTTGCCATGCTGAATCAGCACCAGGCCGATGATGCCCAGCGCCAACAGCACGTGTACCACCAGAAAAATCGTCTGCATCAATACCGTCTCTTCAACTGCCCGCTCACACCGCCGCGCGGCAGATCGCGAGAAACTCTTCCGCCTGCAAGGCGGCACCACCGATCAGACCGCCGTCGATGTCGGACATCCCGAACAGCTCTGCGGCATTGGCCGCTTTGACGCTGCCGCCGTAGAGGATGCGCAAAGCGGCGGCAATTGTAGCATCATGCTCCGCCACACGGCCACGGATGAAGGCGTGCACATCCTGCGCCTGCTGGGGCGTGGCGGTTTTACCGGTACCGATAGCCCACACCGGTTCGTAGGCCACCACGGCGTCGCTCAGCGCGGCCACACCCGAATGGGCGATGACCGCATCCAACTGGCGTCCGACCACCTGCTCAGTGATGCCTTGTTCGCGCTCTTCCAGCAGTTCGCCCACGCACAGAATCGGTTTCAATCCCGCCTGGCGGGCCGCTTCGAATTTCAGCGCGACGGTCGCATCATCCTCGCCATAGAGCGTGCGACGCTCCGAATGGCCGACGATGGCGTAGCGGCAAGCGAAGTCCACGAGCATCGCCGGCGCCACTTCGCCGGTGTACGCGCCCGAGGCGAACTGGGAAACGTTCTGCGCGCCCCACTCCACGCCGGAGCCCTGCAGCGCCTGCGCCACCTGCTCCAGGTAGACGAAGGGCGGACAGACCGCGACTTCCGCCCGCAGTTCGGGACTCAGCCCCTGTTTGATGCCATTGAGCAGCGTCTCGATGCTCCCTCGAGAGCCGTTCATCTTCCAGTTTCCGGCAACCAGTGGCCTACGCATGGCGTTCCCCTCCATCGCAAAGGCGCGATAGCTTACCGATGCACCTGCGAGAAATCAATTGACCGTACGGCGTAGCGCTCCACCCTTAAGGGGTATCCGCGAGGGCCGCCACTACGCGCTGAACGCGTTGCGCCAGCTCGCTTGCAAGGTTTTGCACCTGGGCGCCGTCCTCCCCCTCCACCATCACCCTCACCACCGGCTCGGTGCCCGAGGGGCGCAACAGCACGCGTCCGCGGCCGTTCAGCTCGCTCTCCACCGCGGAGACCGCCTCGGCGACGCCGGGGGCCTTCATCACTTCGATGCAGCCCGGTAGCGGAACGTTGATCATGGTCTGCGGATAGAGCTCCATGCCGGAGACCGCCTCGCGCAGGTCGCAGCCCTGCTGGCAGAGCGCCTCCAGCACCTGCAGCGCAGAGACGATGCCGTCGCCCGTGGTGGTGCGATCGAGGCAGATGATGTGGCCCGACGACTCACCGCCCAGGTTCCAGTTTTCGCGGTTGAGCGTCTCGAGGATGTAGCGATCCCCCACCCGGGTGCGTTCGAGACCGATGCCATGGCGCTGCAGCCCCTTCTCCATGCCCAGGTTGGTCATCTGGGTGCCCACCACCCGGCCGGTTAGCGCGCCGGCGCGGTGGCGGGCCAGGGCGATGATGTAGAGCAGTTGATCACCGTCCACCACCTCGCCCCGGGCATCGACCATCACCACCCGGTCGCCGTCGCCGTCGAAGGCGATACCCAGGTCCGCCCCCCGTTTGACCACCGCCTGCGACAGCGCGTCGGGGTGGGTGGAGCCGCATCCGGCATTGATGTTGAGTCCGTCCGGCTGGCAACCGATGGTGGTCACCTCCGCGCCCAGTTCGGAAAATACGCTGGGGGCGATCTGGTAGGTGGCGCCGTTGGCGCAGTCGATCACCAGTCGCAGCCCGCTGAGGCGCAGGCCGATGGTGACGGTGCTCTTGCAGAACTCGATGTAGCGCCCCACGGCGTCGCCGATGCGCCGCGCGCGGCCGAGGTTGGCCGAATCCACCGTCTCCATGGGGCGATCCAGCTCGCCTTCGATGGCCAGCTCCACCTCGTCGGGCAGCTTGGCGCCGTCGGCAGAGAAGAACTTGATGCCGTTGTCCTGGAACGGGTTGTGCGAGGCGCTGATGACGATCCCCGCTTGGGCGCGCAGGGTGCGCGTCAGGTAGGCCACCCCCGGCGTCGGCATGGGACCGAGCAGCTCGATATCCACACCGGCCGCCGACAACCCCGCCTCCAGCGCCGATTCGAACATGTAGCCCGACAAGCGGGTGTCCTTGCCGATCAGCACCTTGCCGCGACCGTGGCGCGCCAACACCCGCCCGGCGGCCCAGCCCAGGCGCAGCACGAAAGGCGCGGTAATGGGCTCGGACCCGACGCGGCCGCGAATGCCGTCGGTTCCAAAATAGTTGCGTTGCGACATCCTTGACCCCCTTTTGGATTCTAGCCCTGCACGGCAGCGACGATCTTCAGCGCATCGACCGTTTCGCGCACGTCGTGGACGCGAATCAGCGCTGCGCCCAGCCACGCCGCCAGCACCGCCAGTGTGACACTGCCGATCAGGCGCTGTTCGACCGGTCGGTCCAGCAGCGTCCCGATCAGCGATTTGCGCGACAGCCCCACCAGGATGGGCAGGCCCATGTCGCGGAATTCGGTCAATCCGCGCAGCAGTTGCAGATTGTGATCCAGGTTCTTACCAAAACCAAAGCCCGGGTCGATCACGATGCGCTCGCGCGGGATACCCGCCGCCGCGCAGGCGGCCACCCGTTTGGCCAGGAAGTCGCGCACCTCGGCCACCACGTCCCGATAGACGGGTGCCTGCTGCATGGTGCGCGGCTCGCCCTGCATGTGCATCAGGCACACCGGAACGTCGCACTGGGCCGCCACCGTCAGCGCATCCGGTTCATTCAGGGCGCGAACGTCGTTGATCAGGCCGGCGCCCGCCGCCACCGCGGCGCGCATCACCTCGGGCTTGCTGGTATCGACGGACAGGGGCAGATCGCACTGGCTATGCAGCGTCTCGATGACGGGCACCACGCGGTCGATCTCCTCGGCCGCACTCACCGCCGCCGCGCCGGGGCGCGTGGATTCGCCGCCGATGTCGAGAACGGCCGCCCCCGCCTCCGCCAACGCCAGCGCGTGATCGATGGCATGTCGCGGATTGCGATAACGGCCGCCGTCGGAGAACGAGTCGGGCGTGACGTTGACGATACCCATCACCTGGGGTCGCGCCAGATCCAGGGCGCGACCGGCACAGTCCAGAACGGAAAAGGCGCCGGAATAACCGGCGCCTGCTGCGGTCGTGGGGTTCATCAATGCTGGCTGGCGGGTCCTCCGATGGGTCCCTCCGGCTTGCCGTCGCGGTCGGTCGCCTCCGCACCGACACCCGAGGGGGGCTCCTTCGGACTCTGCAGATCTTTGGGAGGCCGCGGCGTCTTGCCCGCCATGATGTCGTCGATCTGGTCCTTATCGATGGTCTCGTACTTCATCAGCGCGTCGGCCATGACGTGCAGCTTGTCCATGTGCTCGTTGAGAATCGTGGAAGTGCGATCGTAGTTGCGATCGATGATAGCGCGGATCTCCTCGTCGATGGCGTGGCTGGTCTCGTCGGAGACCTCCTTGTGCTTGGTCACCGAGTGGCCGAGAAACACTTCGCCCTCTTCGTCGCTATAGGTAAGCGGCCCCAAGCGGGAGGAGAGCCCCCACTTGGTCACCATGCTACGGGCGATCTCGGTGGCACGCTGGATGTCGTTCTGCGCGCCAGTGGTGACGTTCTCCACCCCGAAGATCAGCTCCTCAGCCACGCGACCACCGAACAGGCTGGAGATCTGGCTCTCCAAACGCTGCTTGCTCATGCTGTAGCGGTCCTCTTCGGGCAGGAACATGGTGACGCCCAGGGCCCGGCCACGCGGGATAATGGTCACTTTGTGCACCGGGTCGTGATCCGGCACCATGCGCCCGACGATGGCGTGGCCGGACTCGTGGTAGGCGGTCAGGCGCTTCTCCTTCTCGCTCATCACCATGGAGCGGCGCTCGGCGCCCATCATGATCTTGTCTTTGGCCTTTTCGAAATCCTCCATACCCACCAGGCGCTTGTTGGCTCGCGCGGCGAACAGCGCCGCCTCGTTGACGATGTTGGCCAGATCAGCGCCCGAGAATCCGGGCGTGCCGCGGGCGATGATGCTGGTGTTGACGTCGTCGCCGACCGGTACCTTGCGCATGTGAACCTTGAGGATCTGCTCACGGCCGCGCACGTCGGGCAGCGGCACCACCACCTGGCGGTCGAAGCGACCGGGGCGCAGCAGCGCCGGATCAAGCACGTCGGGGCGGTTGGTGGCGGCGATGACGATGACGCCCTCGTTGCCCTCGAAACCGTCCATCTCCACCAGCAGCTGATTGAGGGTCTGCTCGCGCTCGTCGTGACCGCCGCCCAGGCCGGCACCGCGGTGACGGCCGACGGCGTCGATCTCGTCGATGAAGATGATGCAGGGCGCATGCTTCTTCGCCTGTTCGAACATATCGCGCACCCGCGAGGCACCCACACCCACGAACATCTCGACGAAGTCGGAACCCGAGATGGTGAAGAACGGCACCTTGGCTTCACCCGCAATGGCCTTGGCCAGCAGCGTCTTGCCGGTACCCGGCGAACCCACCATCAGGATGCCGCGCGGAATCTTGCCGCCCAGCGCCTGAAACTTGCTGGGGTCACGCAGAAAATCGACCAGCTCACCCACCTCTTCCTTGGCCTCCTCGACGCCCGCCACGTCGCTGAAGGTCACTTTCACCTGATCCTCGCTCAACATGCGCGCGCGGCTCTTGCCGAAGGACATCGCCCCGCGACCGCCGGCGCCCCCCTGCATCTGGCGCATGAAGAAGATCCACACCCCGATCAGCAACAGCATAGGGAACCAGGAGATGAAGATCTGCATCAGCAGCCCCTGCTGCTGCGGCTCGCGCACGCTGATCTTGACGCCGGCGTTGAGCAGGTCGCCCACCAGCCCGTTGTCGTTCGGGCTGTAGGTGGTGAAATTCCCGCCACCGTGGTATTTGCCGTGGATGGTCTTGTCCTCGATGATCACTTCAGCCACGTTGCCCTGGTGCACCTGGGTGAGGAATTCCGAGTACGGGATGGAGTTGGCCGAGGTCGGGCGGTTGCCAAAGTTGTTGAATACCGACATCAACACGATGGCGATGATGACCCACAAAATCAGATTTTTAGCCATATCGTTCAAGGTTCCGTTACCTCCAACCCCAACCCCGGTATGAGGTGAGACTGCCGGCTTGAGCCGGATTACGCCAAGAGCCGGTCAACACTTCCCCGAAACACGGAGGCCCCAGGATTTAGGTCTGTCCCCGAAGTGTAAGTTCCTGACTCTATTGCTCTGCTTTTGCGCTCTGGGTGACAGACCCAGCGCACCAACTTACCTCTTTATAATACAGTTACGCGCCAAAACATAGACCTCGGCACTGCGCGACCGCGATGCTTGTGGCTTACGAATCAATACCTTAGAAAAGCTTCCTCGAAGTTCACGCAGAAACTGTTCCGACCCTTCGCCCTGAAACAGCTTGACCAGAAGATCGCCTCCCGGCTTCAACACCTCCCGCGCCAACTCCAGTGCCAGCTCTACCAGATGCATGGCACGCGCCTGGTCGACCACCTTCACCCCACTCAAGTTGGGGGCCATATCGGAAAGTACAAGGTCTACCTGGCGATTTTCCAGACAGGCATGCAAGCGCGCGAGCACCTCGTCGTCGCGAAAGTCCCCCTGTAGCACCGTCACACCGGCGATGGGGTTCATGGGCAGCAGGTCCAGCGCGACAATCCGACCACTCTCCCCGACCCGCTGCGCTGCATATTCGGACCAACCGCCGGGGGCTGCACCCAGATCGACCACGGTCATGCCCGGCTTGATGAGTTGGTCGCGCCGATCCAGCTCTTCCAGTTTGTACACCGCTCGTGAACGGGCGCCCTCTTTTTGCGCACGTTTGACGTAGCTGTCGGCGAAATGCTCATCCAGCCAGCGCCGGTTCTTCTTGCGCTGACTCACGGCGGAGTGTCCGGTGGAGTGACGAGCGCGGCGCCAACCACCCGGCGCGCACGAAACGCCAGCCAAGCCCCGGCAGCCAACCCATAGAGCCCCAGCACCGCCACCTGCAGCCAGCCTGTGGCCAACAGCACCTCCACCAGCGCATAGAGCGTCAATGCCACGACAATGACCACCGCCAACTCCCGCTTGACCCCGTTGAGGGACGCGGCCGCAACGGTGATTCGCTGCGAGTGTTGCGGTACACTCGCGCCCTCTTCGACTTGTGCAGGCAATTCAGACATGGCGTTGGCGGAACATCAAAAGCGACATCTGCGACAGCTGGGCCATGCGCTCAAACCCGTGGTTATCGTGGGGCAGGCAGGACTCACCGACGCGGTGCTAGCCGAAGCCGACGGCGCGCTCGGCCATCACGAACTGATCAAGATGCGCATCAATGCCGGCGATCGCGTGGAGCGTCGCGCCATGATCGATCGCATCGTCGACCGCCTGGGCTGCGAATGCGTCAACAGCATCGGACATATTGCCCTGTTCTACCGCCGTCACCCCGATAAACCCAGGATCCTGCTGCCGGCAGCGCGCAAACCCGCCGGTTGAGCAGCCGCCTCACTCGTAGCGTACCGCGACGATCTCGAACTCCTTGACGCCCGACGGCGCCTGGACCGCTGCCACATCGCCTTCGCGCTTGCCGATCAAAGCGCGTGCGATGGGCGAGCTGATAGAGATGCGGCTGTGTTTGATGTCGGCCTCCAGATCACCCACGATTTGATAGCTGATCTCGTCGCCCGTATCTTCGTCGACGAGATCTACCGTCGCGCCGAACACCACGCTGCCGTTGGCGTTGACATGGGTCACGTCGATGATCTGTGCATGGGACAACGAAGACTCCAGTTCGCGGATGCGCCCTTCGATGAAACCCTGCTGCTCGCGCGCTGCGTGGTACTCGGCATTCTCCTTGAGATCGCCGTGAGCGCGCGCCTCGGCAATCGCCTTGATCACTGCCGGACGCTCCTGGCTCTTGAGCCGTTTCAACTCTTCCCGCAGGCGCTCCGCGCCGGTGGCGGTGAGGGGAATCTTGTTCATTACATCACTCCTTGGTGCAGGTCCTGCAGCCGGTGAACGACCGTCAGGTTGTTCTCGCGCAGCGCCTGCACAGTGGCACGTGCTCCGGCCAGGGTCGTCGTGTAGCTAACCTTGCGATGCAGCACCTCGCGGCGGATCTGCGAGGAGTCGGCGATGGCCTGCTTGCCTTCTGTGGTGTTGATGATCAGATCGACCTCGTCGTTCTTGATCATGTCGACCACGTGAGGGCGTCCCTCTTTGACCTTGTTCACCCGCAGGCATTCAAGCCCCGCCTCCTGAATCGCCTTGCAGGTACCCCCCGTTGCCACCAGCTCGAACCCGAGTTCGACCAGTTCGCGTGCCACCTGTACCGCGCCGACTTTGTCGGCGTCGCGCACGCTGATCAGCGCGCGTCCACTACCTGGCAGGCTCATGCCGCCACCCAGCGTGGCCTTGGCGAAGGCCTCGCCGAAACTGGCGCCAACGCCCATCACCTCGCCGGTGGATTTCATCTCCGGTCCCAGCAGCGGATCGACGTTGGGGAATTTGTTGAAGGGGAACACCGCCTCCTTCACTGAATAGTAGTCGGGAATCCGCTCTTCGGTAGCGCTCTGCTCGGCAAGCGAGCGCCCCGCCATGCAGCGCGCTGCGATCTTGGCCAGCGGCAGCCCGCACGCCTTGGAGACGAACGGCACGGTGCGCGAGGCGCGCGGATTGACCTCCAGCACGTAAATGGCATCGCCCTGGATAGCGAACTGGACGTTCATCAATCCCACCACGTTGAGCTCGCGCGCCATCTGCGCGGTCTGCTCGCGTAGCCGGTTCTGCAGCGCCGGGCTCAAGGTGTACGGAGGCAGCGAACAGGCCGAGTCCCCCGAGTGGACGCCCGCCTGCTCAATATGCTCCATGATCCCGCCGATGAGCACCCGCTGACCGTCGCAGATGGCGTCGACGTCCACTTCGATGGCGTCGTCGAGAAAACGGTCGAGCAGTACCGGCGAATCGTTGGAGACTTTGACCGCCTCGCGCATGTAGCGACGCAGGTCCTCTTCGCTGTAGACAATCTCCATGGCCCGCCCGCCCAGCACGTACGAGGGACGCACCACCAGCGGATAGCCGATCTCACCGGCCAGCACCACCGCCTGCTCCGGATCGCGCGCGGTACGGTTGGGCGGCTGGCGCAGGCCCAGCTTGTCGATCATCTGCTGGAAGCGTTCACGGTCTTCCGCCAGATCGATGGAATCGGGCGAGGTGCCGATGATGGGAGCGCCCGCCTTCTCCAGGTCTCGCGCCAACTTGAGCGGCGTCTGCCCGCCGTACTGGACGATGACGCCTTTGGGCTGTTCGACGTGGATGATCTCCAGTACGTCTTCCAGGGTCAGCGGCTCGAAGTAGAGGCGGTCCGAGGTGTCGTAATCGGTGGACACCGTCTCCGGATTGCAGTTGACCATGATGGTCTCGTAACCGTCCTCCGCCATGGCGAAGGCGGCATGCACGCAGCAGTAGTCGAACTCGATGCCCTGCCCGATGCGGTTGGGACCACCGCCCAGCACCATGATCTTGTCGCGCTGGGTGGGCTGCGCCTCGCACTCCTCTTCGTACGTGGAGTAGAGATAGGCGGTGGCGGTAGCGAACTCGGCGGCGCAGGAGTCGACGCGCTTGAACACCGGACGCACCCCCATGGCATGACGCCACTCGCGCACCGCAAACTCGGTGCTGCCCAGCAGCGTGGCCAGGCGCCGATCCGAGAAACCCTTGCGCTTCAGGCGCCGCAGCTCATCCTCTTTCAAAGCGGTGAGCGAGCGTCCCTGCAGTTGCGTCTCGATCACGACCAGATCCTCGAGCTGCGCCAGGAACCACGGATCGATCTTGCAGATAGTAAAAACCTCATCGCGCTCCATACCGCGGCGGAAGGCGTCGGCCAGGTAACGAATCCGGTCGGGGCCGGGCTGGCCCAGTTCGTGGTGAATGCGAGGCAGAATGTCGCTGTCGTCAGCGTCGATGATCTCGTCCAGCCCGTCGATTCCAGTCTCCATGCCGCGCAACGCCTTTTGCAGCGACTCCTGGAAGGTGCGACCGATGGCCATCACCTCGCCCACCGACTTCATCTGCGTAGTGAGCCGCGGCTCGGCCTGGGGGAACTTCTCGAAGGCAAAGCGAGGAATCTTGGTGACCACGTAGTCGATCGTGGGTTCGAACGATGCCGGCGTGGCGCCGCCGGTGATCTCGTTGCGCAACTCGTCCAGCGTGTAGCCCACCGCCAGCTTGGCAGCGACGCGGGCGATGGGAAACCCGGTGGCTTTGGAGGCCAGCGCCGAGGAGCGCGAGACGCGCGGATTCATCTCGATGATGACGATGCGCCCGTCGTCGGGATTGATGGCGAACTGCACGTTGGAGCCGCCGGTGTCGACGCCGATCTCGCGCAGCACCGCGATGGAGGCGTCGCGCAGGCGCTGGTACTCCTTGTCGGTGAGCGTCTGTGCCGGCGCCACGGTGATGGAGTCGCCGGTGTGCACCCCCATGGGATCGAAATTCTCGATGGAGCAGATAATGATGCAGTTATCGCGGTGATCGCGTACCACCTCCATCTCGAACTCCTTCCACCCCAGCACCGACTCCTCGATGAGCAGCTCGTTGGTGGGCGAGAGGTCGAGCCCGCGCTCGCAGATCTCCACGAACTCTTCGCGGTTGTAAGCGATGCCGCCGCCCGAGCCGCCCAGGGTGAACGAGGGGCGGATGATGGTAGGAAAGCCGATCTGGGCCTGCACCTGCAGCGCCTCTTCCATGCTGTGGGCGATAGCCGAGCGCGGGGTCTCCAGCCCGATGTCGCGCATCGCCTCACGAAAGCGTTCGCGATCCTCCGCCTTGTCGATAGCTTCGCGGTCGGCGCCGATCATCTCCACGCCGTATTTGTCCAGCACCCCCTCGCGCGCCAGGTCCAGGGCGCAGTTGAGCGCGGTCTGCCCGCCCATGGTGGGCAGCAGCGCATCGGGGCGCTCCTTCTCGATCACCGCGGCGACGGTCTGCCAGGTCACCGGCTCGATGTAGGTGGCATCGGCCATGTTGGGATCGGTCATGATGGTGGCCGGGTTAGAGTTCACCAGGATGACGCGGTAACCCTCCTCACGCAGCGCCTTGCAGGCCTGCGCGCCGGAGTAATCGAACTCGCAGGCCTGGCCGATGATGATGGGGCCAGCACCGATGATCAGGACGCTCTTGATGTCTGTACGTTTGGGCATAGTTAACGGCGAGTCGGTGGTTGCGCTTCGGTTCGGGTAACGGATCGATGCCGCGCCATCATCGGCTGGCGGTGGCCTGGACCTTGTTGTCCATCATTTCGACGAAGTGTTCGAACAGTGGTGCCACGTCGTGCGGCCCAGGGCTCGCTTCGGGGTGTCCTTGGAAGCCGAACGCAGGCCGGTCGGCGCGCTCGATGCCCTGCAGCGACTGATCGAACAGCGAACGGTGGGTGGCGCGCAGGTTGGCCGGCAGGCTGACCTCGTCCACGGCAAAGCCGTGGTTCTGACTGCTGATCATCACCCGGCCGCCGGCGATATCCAGCACCGGATGGTTGGCACCATGATGGCCGAATTTCATCTTCATCGTGCGCGCATCGCTGGCCAGGGCCAGCAGCTGGTGGCCCAGGCAGATGCCGAACACCGGAATGCGCGCCTCGATGATGTCGCGGATGGCGGCGATGGCGTAGTCGCACGGCTCCGGATCGCCGGGACCGTTGCTGAGAAACACCCCGTCGGGCTTCATCGCCAGCACGTCGGCAGCCGGCGTCGTCGCCGGCACCACCGTGACGCGGCAACCGTAATCCACCAGGATGCGCAAGATGTTGTGCTTGACGCCGAAATCGTAGGCCACCACACGGTAGCGCGGCAGGTCGCCGTACTCGCGCGGCGTGCCGGCATCCAGATCCCAGGTGCCTTCCGCCCATTCGTAGGTTTCGCGGGTGGTCACCTCGCGCGCCAGATCCATACCCTTGAGGCCGGGGAAGGCGCGCGCCGCCTCCAGGGCCACCGTCTCGTCGATCCCCGTCCCGGCCATGATGCAGCCGCTGAGCGCACCCTTCTCGCGCAGCAGACGCGTCAGGCGCCGGGTATCGATTTCGGCGATGCCGATGAGGTTATGGGCTTTGAGATAGTCGTCCAGCGACTGCTCGTCGCGCCAGTTGCTGGCCAGCAACGGCAGGTCGCGGATCACCAACCCGGCCGCATGCACCACCTTGGATTCGGCGTCGGCGTTGTTGGTGCCGACGTTGCCGATGTGGGGATAGGTCAGGGTTACGATCTGCCGGCTGTAAGAGGGGTCGGTGAGGATCTCCTGATACCCGGTGATCGCGGTATTGAACACCACCTCCCCTGTCGTCTGCCCGGTAACACCAATCGATTGGCCGCGAAAGAGGCTCCCGTCTTCCAAAGCCAACAGGGCGGGCTCGCTCAAGGGTGGTCTCCTTAACTTTCAGACGCAGAAAACGGGACGAGGCGCTGGCCTCCTCCCGTTTCCTTGAAGATTCGAAGAATGACGCTCGGTAAACCGCCGGGATTTTACTGGAAGAGCCCCTCGGGTGTCCACGCGAGGCCCCGCTTTCCTTTCCCGTCAATCACGTAGACCGAGCACATCCTGCATATCGTAGAGCCCATCCGGCCGCTGCATGATCCACGCCGCGGCACGCATCGCCCCTTTGGCGAAGGTCATGCGGCTGGAGGCCTTGTGGGTGATCTCCACCCGCTCGCCAAGCCCGGCGAACAGAACCGTATGATCGCCGACGATGTCACCGGCGCGGATGGTCTCGAAGCCGATGGTCCTGCGGTCGCGTTCGCCGGTGCGGCCCTGGCGGCCATAAACAGCACAGCTCTTGAGATCGCGGCCCAGCGCCTCGGCGACCACCTCGCCCATACGCAGCGCCGTGCCCGACGGGGCATCGACCTTGTGGCGGTGATGGGCCTCGATGATTTCGATGTCCACCTCGTCGCCCAACACCCGCGCCGCGAGATCGAGCAGCTTGAAGCAGAGATTGACGCCGACGCTCATATTGGGGGCAAAGACGATACCGATGCTATCGGCTGCGTCCTGCAGCGCCGCGCGCTGCGCCTCATCCAGCCCAGTGGTACCAATCACCATGCGCCGCCCCGCCGCGCGGCATACCGCCAGGTTGGCGGCCGTGGCTTCGGGCAGTGTGAAGTCCACCAGCACGTCGAAGCGCTCGGCCGCCTCGTCGAGACGATCGGTCACCTCGACACCCAAGGCGTCGCCACCCGCCAGCACGCCAGCGTCGACCCCGAGCGCCGCACTTCCGGGGCGTTCGACGGCGGCGCCCAGTTCCAGCCCTTCGGTCTGACGGCACGCCTCGATGAGCGTGCGTCCCATACGTCCGGCGGCACCGGTGATTGCGATCCTGGTCATTACGTGGCCCTTCACTTGGCTACCAACACCCAACGCTGAGTCGCGGAGAGGTACAGAAGACTCGCTCAGAATCCGATGTTTTCAAAGAACTTCTTCACCCCGTCCAGCCACGTCGTGGCGCGCGGATTGTGGTGGTCGACATCCTCGCCCAGGGATTTCTCGAACTCCTCCAGCAGTTCCTTCTGGTGCGCCGTGAGATTGACCGGGGTCTCCACCTGCACCCGACACATCAGGTCACCCACCGCGCCCCCGCGCACCGGCTTCACCCCCTTGCCGCGCAGGCGAAAGAGCTTGCCGGTCTGGGTTTCCGGAGGAATCTTGAGCACCACCTTGCCATCCAGGGTCGGCACGTCCAGCTCGCCGCCCAACACCGCCGCGGTAAAGCTGATAGGGACTTCGCAGTAGAGGTGGTTGTCCTCGCGGGTGAAAATGGGGTGCTCCTTGACCATCACGTGCACGTAGAGGTCGCCGGGCGGTCCGCCGTTCTCCCCTGCCTCGCCCTCGCCCCCGAGACGGATGCGATCTCCCGTATCGACGCCGGCGGGCACCCGCACCGAGAGCGTCTTCTGCTCCTGCTTACGGCCGCGGCCGTGGCACTCCCCGCACGGGTCGCTGATGATGGTGCCGCGCCCGTGACAGCGCGGGCAAGTCTGCTGCACGGCGAAAAAGCCCTGCTGCATGCGCACCTGGCCATGCCCGCCGCAGGTGGGACAGGTGGTGGGGCTGGAGCCCTTCTTGGCGCCGCTGCCACCGCAACTGTCGCAATGGACCAGGGTAGGGACGCGGATCTTGACTGTGGTGCCGCGAACCGCGTCCTCCAGCGTCAACTCGAGGTTGTAGCGCAGATCGGCGCCGCGGTAAACCCGCTGCCCGCCACCCCCGCGGCCGCCACCGAAGATGTCGCCGAACACGTCGCCGAAGATATCGCTGAAATTGGGTCCGCCGCCCCCAAATCCGCCCGCCCCGGCAGAGGGATCGACACCGGCGTGACCGAACTGGTCGTAGGCGGCACGCTTCTGGGCGTCGCCCAACACCTCGTAGGCCTCTTTGGCCTCCTTGAAGTTCTCCTCCGCAACGCTGTCGCCGGGATTGCGGTCGGGGTGGTGCTTCATGGCCAGGCGCCGATAGGCCTTCTTCAGCTCGGCCTCGCTGGCGTTGCGGTTGACCCCCAGCACTTCGTAGTAGTCGCGTTTCGACATCGCTCGTGTGTTCTTGGTTAGCGGTAGACCGACTCCGTGACTGGCCGGCGGATCCTATTAAACGACGTAAGCGCGCAGGCGATCACGCCTGCACGCTCACAGTCTTGAGCTACAACGGTCGATAGCGAACTACTTGCGGTCGTCCTGCACCTCTTCGAACTCCGCATCGACCACGTCGTCCTTGCCGCCCGCACCGCCCTGTCCTTCGGCGGGCGCTTCGCCCTGCGGCCCCGACTCCGCCTGCTGGGCGTAGAGCCGCTCGGCCAGCTTGCCCGAGAGGGCCGCCAGAGCCTCGGTCTTGGCTTCGATGGCCGGCTTGTCGTCGCTCTTCAGAGTCTCCTTAAGCTCCTCGATGGCCTTCTCGATGTCGGCCTTTTCAGCGGCCTCCACCTTGTCGCCCAGCTCCTTCATCGTTTTCTGGGTGGCGTGGATCATGTTGTCGGCCTGATTGCGGGCATCGACCAGCTCGCGCGCCTTCTTGTCCTCGGCGGCGTGGGCCTCGGCATCCTTGACCATGCGCTCGACCTCGTCGTCGCTAAGGCCGCTGGAGGCCTTGATGACGATGGACTGCTGCTTGCCGGTGGCCTTGTCCTTGGCCGAGACGTTGAGAATGCCGTTGGCGTCGATGTCGAAGGTGACTTCGATCTGCGGCACACCGCGCGGGGCCAGCGGGATGTCGGCGAGATCGAAACGCCCCAGCGACTTGTTGTCGCGCGCCATCTCGCGCTCACCCTGCAGCACGTGCACGGTCACCGCGGCCTGGTTGTCGTCCGCCGTCGAGAAGACCTGTGCCGCCTTGGTGGGGATGGTGGTGTTCTTCTCGATCAGCTTGGTCATGACGCCGCCCAGGGTCTCGATGCCCAGCGACAGCGGGGTCACGTCGAGCAGCAGCACGTCTTTGACGTCGCCGGCCAGCACGCCGCCCTGGATGGAGGCACCGATGGCCACCGCCTCGTCGGGGTTGACGTCCTTGCGCGCCTCCTTGCCGAAGAAGTCCTTCACCGCCTCCTGCACCTTGGGCATGCGGGTCTGGCCGCCCACCAGGATGACGTCGTCGATGTCGGACGCCGACAGTCCGGCATCCTTCAGCGCAATCTTGCACGGGCCGATGGTGCGGGTGATCAGGTCCTCCACCAACGACTCCAGCTTGGCGCGGGTCATCTTGATGTTGAGGTGCTTGGGCCCGGTCTGATCGGCCGTGATGTAGGGCAGGTTGATCTCGGTCTGCTGGCTGGAGGAGAGCTCGATCTTGGCCTTCTCGGCCGCCTCCTTGAGACGCTGCAATGCCAGCGGATCGTTGTGCAGGTCGATACCCTGGTCCTTTTTGAACTCGTCGGCCAGGTAATCGATGATGCGCAGGTCGAAGTCCTCGCCGCCCAGGAAGGTATCGCCGTTGGTGGAGAGCACCTCGAACTGGTGCTCGCCGTCCACTTCCGCGATCTCGATGATGGAGATATCGAAGGTGCCGCCGCCCAGGTCGTAGACCGCGATCTTGGTATCGCCGCGCTTCTTGTCCATGCCGTAGGCCAGGGCCGCGGCGGTGGGCTCGTTGATGATGCGCTTGACCTCCAGGCCCGCGATCTTGCCCGCGTCCTTGGTGGCCTGGCGCTGGGAGTCATTGAAGTAGGCGGGCACGGTGATCACCGCTTCGGTGACCGGCTCGCCCAGGTAATCCTCGGCGGTCTTCTTCATCTTGATCAGCACGCGCGCGGAGATTTCCGGCGGAGCCATCTTCTTGTCGTTGACCTGCACCCAGGCGTCGCCGTTGTCGGCGCCGATGATCGTGTACGGCACCATCTTGATGTCGCGCTGCACGACGTCGTCCTTGAAACGACGGCCGATGAGGCGCTTGATGGCGAACAGGGTGTGCTTGGGGTTGGTGACCGCCTGGCGCTTGGCCGACTGCCCCACCAGGATCTCGCCGTCGTCGGTGTAGGCGACGATGGAGGGCGTGGTGCGATCCCCTTCGCTGTTCTCGATGACGCGGGGTTTGTCACCTTCCATGATGGCCACACAGGAGTTGGTGGTCCCGAGGTCTATACCAATGATCTTACCCATGACTGCGATCTCCGCTCTTCTCTCCCGCTGGGCGGGGCTGGATGTTCAAATTCGTCGGCTGATTACCAAGCGTGTTGCCTAAATGGGGGCAGCGATTGCGTTTTCAAGCGCGCTCGTCCACCTTGGAACCCGGCTCCTGTGCCGCCCCCGACGAAACCACCACCAGGGCCGGACGGATCAGCCGGTCATTCAGCAGATAGCCCTTCTGGAACACGTTGAGCACGGTGTTGGGCTCCACGTGGCTGGCGGGTTGGGTGGTCATCGCCTGGTGGAACTCCGGGTTGAAGCGCTCGCCCTCCGGGTTGACCGCCCGAATGCCGAATTTCTCCAAGGCCCCGGTCAGCAGCTTGAGCGTCAGTTCGCTCCCTTCGCGGAGCTTGGCCACCGTGGCGCCCTCTCCCGTCGCGGCCGCCAGCCCCAACTCCAGGCTGTCGATCACGGGAAGCAGCTCCTGGGCCACGCGGTCCAGGGCGTATTTATGGGCGTTTTCCAGTTCACGCTCGGTGCGCCTGCGTAGGTTCTCCATCTCCGCCTTGGTGCGCAGCAGCTGATCCCAGTGCTCGCTGGCCTTGGCTTCGGCGGCACTCAACTGGCTGCGCAACTGCTCCGGCTCGTCGCCACCCGGCGCCATGTCGGCAGCAGCCGCCTCCGTTGCGGCCTCAACCTGAGCGGTCTCAGCCGCCGGTTCCGGCACGACGCCGCCGGGCATCTCCTCGCTCTGAGTTTTCTTTTCTGCCATCGCTTACCCGAACTCCGTCTTCAACTTGTTGAATTCAAAATAAAACAACGCCCTACCTCGGGACGTCGACGTCAATTTCGCGCGACCCGCCGCCACGCCACGCAACCGCGGCGGGACGATCCAAACCGACACATGGGGATGGCTAGCGCTGATTCAAGGCCGCAGTCAGCAACCGCGCCGTGACGTCGACCATAGGGATGACGCGGTTGTACGCCATGCGCGTCGGTCCGATGATCCCCAGCACGCCGACGGTCTCGTCGCTGACCCGGTAGGGTGCCGTAACCACGCTGCACTGGTCCAGGACGCTGTAACCCGATTCCTCGCCGATGTAGATCTGCACCCCCTTCGCCTCCAGACACTGATCGAAGAGATGCAGCAGATCGCGTTTCTGGTTGAACGCCTCGAACAGACCGCGCAACCGATCCACGCTGGAGAGTTCGGAAAACCCCATCAGGTTGGTCTGGCCGCTCATGACGTAGTCGGCCTGCTCGGCGGTTTCGTCCGTGAAGGTCTTTTCCGCCATCTCCACCACCACCTGCATCTCCAGCGTGACGCTCTGGCGCAGGTCGTCCATCTCGCTGACCAGGCGCCGGCGCAGCACCTCCAGCTCCTGCCCGATGCCGTGCTGGTTGATGTAGTTGGCAGCCTGCTCCAGCTGCGAGCGCGTGTAGGCGCGCTGGGTCTGGATCACACGGTTCTGCACCTCGCCTTCGGAGGAAACCAGGATCACCAGCACCCGGTTGCCCGACAGCGAGAGAAACTCCACCTGGCGCAGCACCACATGGTCGCGGCGCGGTAGCGTCACCACACCTGCCATCTTGGTCAGCTCGGAGAGCAGGCTGGAGGCGTGGCCCAGCAGCTCTTGGGGATCGGCGTTGAGGCGCAGCTCGCTGCGCAGCTTCTGGATCTCCTTGCGACCCAACGGGCTGACGGTGAGTAGGCTGTCGACGAATACCCGATACCCCTTGACCGTGGGCACCCGCCCCGCTGAGGTGTGCGGAGCGGCGACTAGCCCCAGATCCTCGAGGTCCGCCATCACGTTGCGGACGGTAGCGGGGCTCAGGTCGAGCCCGCTGTCCCGCGACAGGGTCCGCGAACCGACCGGCTCGCCGTCGGCGATAAAGCGCTCCACCAGTGCCTTCAGGAGGTGCTGGCCACGTTCGGAAAGGGGTTGTCGGCTACTGAGTTCGGCCATCGATCACATCGGACAATCTGCGCGTTCGGACCACCACTTCTTTGGCACTCTATGTTACCGAGTGCTAATCGTCAAGGTCGCTTGGCGACACCTTGCGGGCATGCTAAGTTGAGCCGCCGGTTGCGGTCTCAAGCCTGTTTTGTCCGGCCGCAACAGGCCCTCGACCCCGCCCGTCTCGCTACCTTGGAATGAACCGTCAGGCGTCAATACCCGATGCTCACAGATCTGCAGATTCGCGATTTCGTCATCGTCGAGCACCTCGAACTGGAGTTCCACGACGGCATGAGCGTAATGACCGGCGAGACCGGAGCGGGCAAATCCATCGTGGTCGACGCGCTCGGGCTGATATTGGGCGAACGCGCCGACAGCGGGCTGATCAGTCCGGCGGCCGAACAGGCCGAGGTGATCGGCAGCTTCGATCTTGCGCAGGCGCCCGATGCCCGCCGGTGGTTGCAGGAGGAGTCGCTGGAGGACGATGGCGAGTGCCATGTGCGCCGCGTGATCAGTGTGCAGGGACGCACCAAGGCCTGGATCAACGGGCGCCCGGTCACCCTGCAGCAGCTCAAGTCGTTGGGCGACCGCCTGGTGGACATCCACGGTCAGCACGAACACCAATCCCTGCTGCAACGCGCCCTGCAGCGCGACCTGCTCGATGCCTACGCAGGCAACGGCGAGCTGCGGGAACAGGCGGCGCGGCTGGCACGAACCTACGGTCAGCTACGCGCCGAACTGGAGACCCTGGATCAGACCAATGCCGCGCGCAGCGCGCGGCGCGAGCTGCTCGCCTACCAGATCCGCGAGCTGGAGGAACTCGATCCGCAGACCGGCGAACTGCCGGAATTGGAAGCCGAACACGGCCGACTTGCCAACGCCGAGGCCCTGCTCAGCGCCTGCGAAGCGGCACGCCAGACGCTGTATGACGCTGACGAGGGCAACGCCGCCTCCATGCTCAGTCACACATTGGGCGACCTGGAACCCTATACCGCCTACGCCCCACGCCTGGCCGAAGCCCACGAACTGCTGGCCAACTGCGCCATCCAGCTCCAGGAGGCGGTACGCAGCCTGCGCGACGCAGCGGATCACATCGAGCTCGATCCGGAACGGTTGAGCGCGATCGATGCGCGGCTCGCCCAGACCTCCGACCTCGCCCGCAAACACCGTGTCGCCGGCGACGAACTGCCAGCGCTGCTAGAGGCGCTACGCGACGAGCAACGCGGCCTGGAATCGGCGGATGAACGCCTCGACGGTTTGCGCGAGGAATTGGAGCAAGCCAGCGCCGCCTACCGCGACGTGGCGCTGTCCCTGCGCGAGGCCCGGCGGAGCGCCGCCACCGAGTTGGCACAGGCGGTTACCGAGCACATGCAAAACCTGGCCATGGTGGGGGGACGCTTTGACATCACCCTCGAACCGGTGGCGGACGAAACGCCGCTGCCGCACGGCTGGGACCAGGTGGAATTTCTCGTCAGCGCCAATCCCGGGCAGCCCCTGCGCCCCCTCAGCAAGGTCGCCTCCGGCGGCGAGCTGTCACGCATCAGCCTCGCCATACAAGTCGTCACCACCCGTAACGCCACCATTCCCACCCTGGTCTTCGACGAGGTCGACGTTGGCATCGGCGGCGGCGTCGCCGAAACGGTGGGAACCCTACTGCGGCAGTTGGGCGCCAACCGGCAGGTTCTCTGCGTCACCCACCTGCCGCAGGTGGCGGCGCTGGGTCATCATCACTTTGCCGTCAGCAAGAGCAGCGACGGCCACACCACCCAAGTGGCAATTCGCCCGCTACGCGGGACCGAACGGGTGCGGGAATTGGCCCGCATGCTGGGCGGACTCGAGATCACCGCCCAAACCGAAGCCCACGCCCGCGAAATGATGGAGCGCTGGCAAAACGCCTAGCCGGTGCTCTTGGCCTGACATCCAGAACACAAGCCGTAGATATAGAGAACGTGATCGGTGATCTCGTAGCCGGCTTTCTGGGCGATCGAGCGCTGCAGCATTTCGATATCGTCGTTGTGAAACTCGTCGACGCGACCGCAACGCACGCAAACGATATGGTCGTGGTGCTTGTTTTGGGCCAGTTCGTAGACAGCGTGGCCACTCTCGAAATGGTGGCGGGTCAACAGGCCGGCCGATTCGAACTGGGTAAGCACGCGATAGACGGTCGCCAGTCCGATGTCGTGCCCATCCTCCAGCAGCCGGCGATAGACCTCCTCGGCCCCCATGTGCAGTGCAGGACTGGACTCGAACATCTCCAGAATACGCAGCCGCGGCTGCGTCACCTTCAACCCGGCGTTACGGATCTCGTCGCCTTCCACCTCGCTGTCCTCCTCAGCGTCCGCCCGTGTTCAAGGCAGGCACTTTTGGTTATTATCCCGCCCCTTCACGGTCTTTATGACCTTCTGGGCAACCTTAAATGAAAATCGTTCCGCCTTCCACATTCGCAGCCGTGCTCCTCGCGGCACTCCTCAGTGGCTGCAGTTCATGGGTGTATAAAGCCGACATTCAACAGGGAAATATCATCGACGCGGCCGCCGCGGAGAAGCTCAGCGTGGGGATGGACAGGCGTCAGGTGCTGTTCCTGCTCGGCAGCCCGGCGGTGCGGGACCCGTTTCACGCCGAGCGGTGGGACTACGTCTACTACCTGCTACCCGGCAAGGGAACCTCTAAGCTGGAGTCGCTCACGGTCTATTTCGAGGATGGCAAGGTCGCGCGCGTGGAGCGTCGCCCCCTGAACGACGAGGCCGCCCAAGGCTGATCGGAACGCCCCGCACTCGCACCCCATACCGACTGTCGCCACTCCGGTTCTCTTTAGGCGGCGGAGCATCATTCAGCGGACGCCTTCTTGCGCGCCGCCCTGGGATCCGCCACCAACGGCCGGTAGATCTCCACGCGATCCCCGTCGCGCAAGGCGTGGTCCAGCTTGCAAGCCCTGCCGAAGATGCCCACCTTGTTGTTCTGCAAATCGATCGCCGGATGGCGTTGCAAGATGCCGCATTGTTCGATGGCCTGTTGAACCGACGTTCCGGATGCCACGGTCGCGGGCAACACCGTTGCCTTACCCGGCTCCGCATAGACCACTTCCACGGTGATGGAATCAGGAGTTGCCATAGATTTCGTGCGCCCTCTTACAAAATGCATCAACCAAGGAGTTGGCGAGCTGGTGAAAGATCGGACCGAACGCGAACTGAATCAACCGGCTGGAGAACTCGAACTCGAGATCCAGCAGAATCCGCGTGCGCCGCTCCGCCAAAACATCGAAGCGCCAAAATCCCTCCAGCAGACGGAACGGACCCTCCACCAAGCGGATTTCGATCATCTTGCCGGGTTGGACCCGGTTGCAGGTGGTGAATGTCTTGCGCACGCCACCCCGCGCCAGATCCACCGAGGCGCGGATCTCGTCTCCCTGGCGGCTCAGAATGCGGCTGCCGGTACACCCGGGAAGAAACTGGGGATACGACTCAATGTCGTTCACCAATTCGAACATCTGCTCCGCGCTATAGGGAACCAACGAACTGCGTTTGACTACCGGCACGACTGATTCATCCTCCTCGATAGCGGATTCCCGTGCGCGGAAACCCACGGTCGATCCGGCAAACACCGTAATTCGCAATTTTCCCCGGCGCAGACCAGCAAATTTTTTATAATATCCGAATGTCCAGCAAAAAGAACAATGCCACAGCCAGCGCCACCATTGCGCTCAATAAAAAGGCCCGCCACGACTTCTTCATCGAAGAGCGCTACGAAGCGGGGCTGGCCCTGGAGGGATGGGAGGTCAAGAGCCTGCGCGCCGGACGCGTGCAGCTCAAGGAAAGTTACGTCCTGGTCCGCGAAGGCGAGGCGTGGCTGTTTGGCGCGCACCTCTCCCCGCTTCCCACCGCGTCGACCCACATCCACCCCGACCCGCTGCGCACCCGCAAGCTGCTGCTGCACCGCCAGGAGCTGGACAAACTCATCGGCGCCGTCGAGCGCCGCGGCTACACCCTGGTCCCGCTCGCCCTGTATTGGAGCAAGGGTCGCGCCAAACTCGAGATCGGACTCGCAAAAGGCAAGAAACAGCACGACAAACGCGCCACGGAGAAAGACCGCGACTGGGAGCGCGAGAAACAGCGTCTACTGAAAACACACTGACCCCCGCAGTGGCGCGGAACTTATCGCTGCTTTACACTCTCTATCCTCTACAACCTTGGGGGCGACCTGGTTTCGACGTGGGTTGCAAAACCTTAGGTGCATGCCGAGGTGCGGTGACCTCGTTAAACACGCTGCAAACCTTATAGTTGCCAACGACGACAACTACGCACTCGCCGCTTAATACCCGGTAGGGTGCCGTCTGACCGGGGCCGTGCTTGTGCGCCCGGAGTCCCTCGGGACGACTCAGGCGTCGATTCTCACAAGATCGCGGTGAAGCGTGTCCCGAGCCGATCCGCTAAAACCCCTAGGGACTCGCCGTCGGTTTTCCCTGCCCATCGGGTAGCCGGCAGTTAAATCAATAGGTGGGATAAGCATGTAGAGCCGAAGGCGGAGAGCTTGCGGACGCGGGTTCGATTCCCGCCGCCTCCACCAATCGACGAAGGGTCGCCCAGCAGGCGGCCCTTCAGTATTTTGGCGGTGAGAAGTAGATACCGAGGTTCGGATCCGACCTGCCGCCGCCAAGCTGCGCTGAACACCGAAGTCTCGTTTCCCGACTAAACCAGCGGGCGCGCTTCGCGCATCTGGCACTCACCCAAATCAATTTCCTGCCGACGCTGAACCCTTAGCGGATCGGCCCGATTGAGCCCACCGAGCACGTACCGCTAGCGCTCAGTCAGAGTCGACAGAATGTCAGCATACCAGGCGCAGTTCAGACCGAGCGCCTCGTCAATCGTCCGGTCGCGGCTACCCAGGTCGAGTCGCGCTGAGTGCACACCGAGCAACATCCACGGCAGATCGCCAAGCATCGGGGCCGTCTCGGCAATGCGCATCACCACCGGTGCGCCACTCGTACCGCGGTGGGTACGGGCGTCTGTGAGAAAATAGCCCTCCCCTTGGAAGCGTAGTCCGAAGGAAGACGCAACTACCGCGTGACGAACAACTGGCATGTGGTGCAACGCATCGTGGAAACCCAGCGGAAATCCCACCACCAGCAACGCGCTACCCACCTCTACGGTCATCGGTGGGCGGTGCAGGTGGTTGGGCGTAAAGGCGCGGTAGACGGCGGTATCGGGCAGTGCGGATCGTTGGATTTCGATCACGGCCACATCGATTTCCCCAGCGGTGTCCTGGCCCTGACGCCAGATACTCTTTCCGTCACGGTACAGAGGAATCGAGAATCCCGTGGATTTCGCCAAATTTTCGGGATCAATGTGCAGTTCGATCTCGATACGGTCCGGAAAGTGCCCGCTGGGTTCGTCGACAACCACGTGACGGCTCGTCACCAGGAACAAGCGCCCGTTGCGCTCGAAGAAGAATCCGCTGGCGTTGGTCAGCGTCTGCCGCCCCTCGAAGGTAAGAATACGTGCCGCAGTGAGCAACAGGGATTCGATCATCTCCTCTCCCGATTTAACGAAGGCGCGTGCACGTTGGTCAATAAGGGTATCTCGTCGACTCGTCTGGTTCAGTCCATGCCTGGAAAAGCTGCACTCGACGGACCCAACAGGCGATCGCACTCTGTCTTGACCACTCGGTAACACTCACAAACGGCTCGCTCCAAACCCGCACGATCAACAATCGTGATACGACCACGTCGATAACGGATGAATCCCGCCTCCTGAAGTCTATGGGCCGCGATCGACACACCTTCCCTGCGCACCCCAAGCATGTTGGCAATCAACTCCTGAGTCAGAATAAGTTCATCGGTTTGCAGCCTATCATGACTAAGCAAAAGCCACCGACACAACTGCTGCTCGACCGAGTGAAGACGATTGCACACGGCAGTCTGCGACATCTGAGTGAGCAATGCCTGCGTGTAGAGAAGCAGGCTCCGATGCAGGTCTTCGACGCGCCTGAATTCGGTGCGAAAGAACTCCAACTCCAAGCGGAACGCAGAGCCCGCGCTTTGGACTAATGCCCTGTTGGGAGTGGTATCGCCACCCATGAAAACGGCGATACCCACCACACCGTCTCGACCGACGATCCCCATTTCCGCCGAACTGCCGTTCTCCATGGTGTAGAGCAGGGAAACAATGGCGGTGGTGGGGAAGTAGATGTACGCAAGCGATTCGCCCGGCTCATATATCACTTGCCCCAATGCAAGCTGCACCGGTTTCATATGGGGCCGCAGGCGATCCCGCGCATCAGCGGAAAGCGCCGCGAGCAGACGATTCTGTTTCAGGTCATCGGCATCCTCTGTCGGTTTCACTTTCCCAATTTCCCTCCCATCGTCCCTACCACGTTGATAGTGCTAGCGGAACCCCGCGACGCGAGTCCCGTTTGCGCGCTGCCCACTGTGGCTATCCGGCGCATCGGATGCTATCAGCTCTGCGCGGCAGCGAACATGCAATCGGTCGCCCGTCGCCGCGAAGTGCCAGGGCAGGCGTGTCCGCAACGCACGCAAAAATCGCTTAGAACCCGTGAACCGACAATTCCTATGCGCGCCAACGCACAGACACCCACTCCACCGATCAAATATAAAGATGGGTTGACCGTAGAGCCACGGCTGCTCTGCGCTAAGGAGTACCGATGACTATACGACGCGCAAAGATAGCTCGTTTCATTATCCCGCTGATCCTCGCCATGCTACCGCAAACGTATCCGGTGAGCGCCGTAGCACAAGATCGTTCAGCCAACGCACCAGAGAACGCGAGTACCAAACGTTACGGCACTGGGTGGGAGTGCAATCGCGGCTATCGCGATGTGGACAGCCACTGCGTCGCGCTGAACATACCGGCCCACGCGTATGCAACCGATACGAAGTACGGACGCGGCTGGGAGTGCGGCCGGGGCTACACACAGTATGGCAAATCGTGTGTTGCGATCGAACTGCCAAACAATGCTTACCTGAGTGCGATGCGCGGCGACAGGTGGCAATGCGAGCGCGGTTATCGGAAATCCCGTGACGAATGCGTGGCCATCAAAGTTCCTGAAAACGGATACCTCACGGACGATTCTTACGGACCCGGTTGGCGGTGCAACCGCGGATTCCAAGCTGACAACAATGCGTGCATCGCCATCAAGGTTCCCGCCAACGGACATTTGTCGGACGCATCAACAAAGCCGGGCTGGAATTGCGATCGTGGGTATCAACAAGACCGGGAGAACTGCGTTGCCATTCGGGTGCCGGAAAACGGGTACTTGTCGGACCGGACATACGGCCCGGGTTGGTCGTGCGAGCGTGGCTTCCATGCTGCGAACGACGATTGCGTCGCGCTGCAACTGCCCGACAATGCTCATGTCGACTATTCCGGTAACGACTGGGAATGCAATCGCCCTTACCGCAAACAGATGGGCAGTTGCGTGCTGCGTTGAGCGCCGTAAAACACGAGCTTGGGCATGCGCCTTTAGTCAGCGCTTCGCAATTGGCGCAAATCGACGACGTAATTTCTACGAAAACGAGGCGGGATGATTGTCGTTGCCTCCGGGCCGACAAAGGGTCACGCAGCGGGTGACCCTTTGTCGATTTTAGGTGCGCCCGAAGAGAGCACGGTACCCGCATTCGCAGCGGACCACCCCATGACAACGGGCGATTCAGCGAATTACAGGTAACGATTCACCAGATTTTCCAGATACTCCTGGCGCCCGGATCGCGGCGAAGGCTCGATCTTCTGGTCGAGAACGGTGTCGGAGATCTGCTGTAGCGACATCACACCCTGCAATATCGCCCTGCCCATGCTCTCATTCCAGCCGTGATAGCGCGCTTGGCGCAGTTGTTCCAGCGTGCCGTCGTCCAGCATGCGCTCGGCGACCAACAACCCCCGAGCACACACGTCGATGGCGCCGACGTGGGCGTGAAACAGATCTACCGGATCGATGGATTGGCGTCGCAGCTTCGCGTCGAAATTCACGCCGCCAGTGCCGAAACCGCCGGCACGGAAAATGGTGTACATCGCCATGGCCACGTCCGGCAGGTTGGTGGGGAACTGGTCGGTATCCCAACCGTTCTGGGGATCGCCGCGGTTCATGTCGATACTGCCGAAGATACCGTGGGCGGTGGCGAAGTCCAGTTCATGTTCGAAACTGTGACCCGCCAGCGTCGCGTGGTTGGCCTCGATGTTGAGCTTGATTTCATTCTCGAGGCCGTACTTCAGCAAAAATCCCAGCACCGTCGCGCAGTCGTGGTCGTACTGGTGTTTGGTGGGCTCCTGGGGTTTGGGTTCAATCAGAATAGTGCCCTCGAATCCAATCTTGTGCTTGTGTTCCACCACCAGATTCATGAAGCGCCCGAGCTGATCGGCTTCGCGTTTGAGATCGGTGTTCAGCAGACAATCGTAGCCCTCACGACCGCCCCACAGGACGTAGTTGGCGCCACCCAGACGGTGGGTCGACTCCAGGATGTGTTTCACCTGGGCCGCGGCGTAGGCGAATACCGCGGGGTCCGGGTTGGTGGCGGCGCCGCCCATGTAGCGAGGGTGGCTGAAAAGGTTCGCGGTACCCCAGAGCAGGTGCACACCGGTGCGTTCCATGTGGGATTGCATCTGCTCGACGATGATGTCGAGATTGCGATTGCTGGCGGCCAGGGTATCGCCTTCGGGTGCCACGTCACGGTCGTGAAAACAGAAGAACGGAACGCCGAGCTTTTCGAAAAACTCGAAGGCCACCTCCAGTTTGCGCGCTGCCTGCTGCATCGGATCGCCGGCTTCGAACCAAGGGCGGAACAGGGTCTGCCCGCCGAAGGGATCGTTGCCCTGCCAGCAGAAGGTATGCCACATGCAAACCGCCAGGCGCAGCTGCTCCTGCATGGTTTTTCCCAGCACCACCCGATCGGGGTCGTACCAGCGATAGGCAAGCGGCTCCTCGCTACCGGGTCCCTGGTAGGTGATGCGCTCGATCTCTCTAAAATAGGTCTCTTTCATGGAACTGCCTCGCTAAGTCGCTTCAATGGATTTTTCGCAGCAGCCGCGGCACCCGGGACCGGGCGCAGCTACTTAACAAAATAGATGCCGTACAGCGTCGCCGAACCCAGCGCCAGCAGCACGACCACGGCAAAAGTCGCCAACACGATCAGCGCCGTCTTCACGACGGCCTTCGCCGGTTTGCCGGCCACACACTGCGGGATGAGATTGAAGGCGAGCCCACCCACTACGACCATGACCGCGCCGACGCCGAACAGCACCTGACTGAAGGGTTGAAAGATGAACAGCAAGGCCAGGATGCAAAACCCGATGATGCTGTATTCGACCCCCTTGGCCTGACGATCGCTCATGGCACTGGAACGGGAGCCATCCATCAGTTCACCAGCCTTTCGTTGGCGTCGAAGATCAGCGTCGCGCCCGGCTTGACGCCAAGATGCAGTCGCTGCCCCGTTTGCAGCCGCTGACTGCGCTCCACCACCACCCGCAGCGGGTGATCGCCCAGGTAGGCGTGCGCCAGGGTTTCCGCCCCCATGGGCTCCACCAAATCAACGCCGATACCGATGGACTCGCCGCTTACCTCCTGCACCTCAAAGGCCCGGGGACGGATACCCAAGGTAACGGGGTGACCGGGCGCCACCCTGCGCTGGGACTCGTTGACGGGTAGCGACAGTATCTGACCGCCGACTCGGTAACGGGCGAGGTCGCCCTGATACGCCTGGACTTCGGCCGGCAGCAGGTTCATCGCTGGCGTACCGATAAAGCCGGCCACGAAGAGATTCGCCGGCGCGTTGAAGATCTCGTGCGGCGTGGCGATCTGTTCGATCACGCCGTCACGCATCACCGCAATCCGATCGGCCATGGTCAGCGCTTCCAACTGATCGTGGGTGACAATGACGGTGGCCTTGGAGAGACCGTTGAGGATCTCCTTGATTTCGCCGCGCATGGACTCCCGCAGCGTGATATCGAGCCGGCTGAGAGGTTCATCGAACAGGAAACAGTTGGGATCGCGCACGATAGCCCGTCCCACTGCGACTCGCTGCTTTTCGCCCTCGGCCAGTTTTCCCGGGCGGCGATGCAGGATGTCGACAACGCCCAGCGCCTTTGCCACCGTCTGCACCCGCTGGCGGATTTGTTGCGAACTCAGTCCCTCGGCACGCAGCGGAAAGGCGAGATTCTCCCCCACAGTGAGCGTCGGATAGAGGGCATAGAACTGAAATACCATGGCGACGTCGCGCTCGTCCGGCGCCAAGTCGTTGACCCGCCGACCGGCGATGCGAATATCGCCGGCGGTGGCACGCTCCAACCCGGCGATCATGCGCAGTGTGGTGGTCTTGCCGCATCCGGAAGGTCCCAGCAGGCACAACACCTCGCCGGCATCGATGTGCATGGAGACGCGGTTCACGGCGCACAAATCGCCGAAACGCTTGGTCAGCTCGCTGACTTCGATGGTGCTCATGGTCAGTTCTTCACCGTGCCAAAGGTGACGCCGCGCAACAGATGGTGCTGCAGCACGTAGGTCACGATGAACACCGGAATCAGAAACAGGGTGATGATGGCGGCCAGCAAGCCCCAGTCGACGCCGATCTCGCCGCCCATGGACTGCGCCATGGCGACGGGGACCGTCCGCGTGTCGGTGCCGGTCAACAGCAGCGCGAAGAGGAATTCGTTCCAGGTCAGAATCATGGCAAAGACGGCCGTAGCGGCCAGCCCTGCCTTCAGCTGCGGCAGGCAGATCCTGAAGAACACGCGGCGCTCCGAGGCACCGTCGAGGCGCGCCGCATCCTCCACGTCGGTGGACAGTTCGTCGAAGAAGCTCTTCATCATCCACACCGAAAACGGCAGGTTGAAAGCAGCGTAAAGCAGAATGATGCCCCAGTACGTGCCGCTCAACCCGAAGATACGGAACATCAGGAATATCGGGATGATCACCACGATGGGCGGCAGCATGCGGGTGGTGAGGATGACGAACAGATAGGTGTCGTTGCCGCGCAGCGGATAACGGGAGAAGCCGTAGGCCGCCAGCGTACCCGCCACCAGCGCCAACAGCACCCCCGCCGAGGCGACGAAGATGGAGTTGAAGAAATAGAGTCCGAACCCGGTGCTGAGCGCCTCACCGCCGATTTCCGAGGCGCGCTGGAAAACGTTGACGAAGTTGTCAAAGGTGGGTGTGAAAAACAGCTTGGGCGGCGTCGCCAACGCATCCTCACGGCTCTTGAACGCGGTGAGCAGTATCCACAACACCGGAAAGAAATAAATTAGCCCGATTGTCGAGGCGACCAGCGTACGGCCCAGCCCCGCTTCGCGCAGAGCGCGTTCCCGCCGGCGGGCGAACATCAGGTCCCCTCCTTGCGTTGGTTGACGAAATAGAGATACAGGTTGGTCAACACGATGACCACGAACAGCAGGATGTACGAGATAGCCGACGCTTGGCTGGTTTTGAAGAACTGGAAAGCGACCCGGTAGACGTAAACCGCAATGGTTTCGGTCGACGAGCCCGGCCCGCCGGCGGTGATGATGTACACCGCGTCGAAGAGTTTGAAGGTCTCGATGGTGCGGAATAGCAGCGCCAGCAGCAACAGCCCCTTGATATAGGGAAAGGTCACGGTCTTGAAACGCTGCCAAGGCGAGGCCCGGTCCACCGCCGCCGCTTCGTAGAGATAGTCCGGCACGCTCACCAGGCCGGCCAACACCAGCAACATCACGAACGGCGACCACATCCACGCATCGGCGATCACCACCCCCATGATGGCGCCCCACTGCGTGGCCAGTAGGGCGAAGGGGGTACCGGTGAACTGCATGACCGTCTGGCTTACCAGACCGAAGGTCGGCTCATAGAACAAGCGGAAAAACACCCCCACGGCCACCAGGGAGAGCATCATCGGGGTCAATACCAACATCAAAATTTCGCGGCGCAGGGGAAATTTTTTCGCGAACAGCATCGCCAGCAGGAAACCGACGATGAGCTGTATCGCCACGCTCATAGCGACGATGAGGGCAGTGGTTTGCAGCCGGTCCCACACCACCGGGTCCCCCAACACCTTTTCGTAGTAGTAGAGCCCGGCGAAACGCGGCGCCTTGGCCACCGAGGCCTTGAAGTGAAAGAAGCTCAGGCCGAAAGACCACATCAACGGAAAGATGTTCATGATGAACAGCAGAAAGATCGCCGGCGCCACCAGCAGCGGACCACGACGGGCGGGGTCCATCAACCATGCCCATAAGCCTCCGGATGACGCTTTGTTTCCCTGACGGGCACTGGCACTCTCCAGCGAATCGTGGCCGCTGTCCCCCATGCGAGTTTTGGTGGCACTCAAATCCAATTCCGATCGCGCATCGTGAAGTGATTCATCGTTACGGGTTCCACCGGGCGGCCGTCCACCGGCCGCCCGGTTACCTGTACCATCCCTATTCGATGCGACCCGCCTCGGTCAGCACTTCCTGCTGAAACTTGGCGATGGTATCGAGGGCCTGTTTCGCGCCGATCTGCCCGGTTATGGCCTTGTCGAACTGCTCCTGCTGCTGGGTCAGCAGTTCAAAGAACTCCGGGATATGCCAGAAATCCTTCTGCCAGGGCAGCAGTTCCACGTGGGCGCGGTTCCAGGGCTGGAACGAGTTGTAGTCGGGCCGTGCCATCACGCTCTGCAGCGCCGAACTTCCGCCGTTCTTGGCGAAGTTGAGCTGGGTGTCCTCGGACAGCCACCACTTGACGACGTTGAGCGCCTCCTGCACCACCTCCTCGTCGTTCCATGAAGTCACCACGAAGGGCTGACCGCCGATGTTGTCCCAGCGCACCATCTTGCCGTTGACCAGGGTGCCGGGCGGCATGGCGTACGCGGTACGGTCTGCGACAGTGGAGGTGGCGGGATCGATGGCCGTGGCGGAAACCGCGTTCCAGTCGATGATGGCGGCAATCTTGCCCTGCATGTATAGATCGTTGATCTGGAAGATATCCATCTGTCCGGTCTTCGCCACCGGCGGCGCATACTTCAGATAGCTCAGATACTTGTCGAAGGCGGCGACGGCCTTCGGTGAGTTGACCACACCCACGGCCTGCGCCTTGGGCTGGTTGCTCTCGTCCCAGATGTCGGCACCGCCCTGCCAGATGAAGGCGTTGATCTGGCAGGAGGAGAAGTCGTAGCCCTTGCCGGCCTGGTAGGCGACGCCGTAAAAATCTTCGCTGAGGGTCTTGCCCGCCAGCTTGGCGCCGGCTTTGCGCGTAAAGAACTCGCCGATGTTGCCCCAGGTGTTCCAGTCCACTTTGGCCCAGTCTTCGTAGCTACACGGTAGCGTCTTGTTGTACTTGGCCTTGAATGCCGTCCGCTCGCCCTTGTTGCAGAACAAGTCCTTGCGGTATACCGCCACCTTGGTGTCGGGCATCTGCGGGAAACCGTAGATGTTGTCCGACTTGTAGGGATAGGTGGCATAGGCCTCCGTCAGCGCCGGGTGCACATCCTTGAGCAGCGCCTGCAATTGCGGGTCGGCATCGATGTACTTGTTGAGTTTCATGAACTGGCCGCCTTCGATGAAAGTGCCCATCCACTGGCTGTCGGAAACAACCAACTGGTATTTCTTCTCCCCGCTCACCATGGAGGCGGCCACGGTATCGTAGAAATTGCCCCAGGGAATGAAATCGATGGCCAACTTGACGTTGTTGCCGGTGGGCGATTTGTACGTCTTGTCGGCATACTGTTGCATGAAGCGCGTCGGACCCCAATCGGGGCCGACCATGTGGATGGTAATATCTTTCGCCTGCGCCAGCATTGGCAACGTCGCGGCAGCTACAAGCGACCCGGCGGTAAGGGTCTTGATCAGCAAGTTCAAGGACTTCATGGTCACCTCCTCCTGAATAGATTTGTCGTTATTTCGTCAAGGAGACCGCGGCGCCGGCCTAGCGGATGGCCGTGCCGGTCTCCTTTGCAAACACGTGGGTGTTTTCGATACCAACGCCAACCAACAGCTCGCTGCCCACGCCGCAGCGAACCGCCTGCTCCTCGGGGAGCACCATCTTCAGGGACACGCCAGCGGATTCGATGTCGAGGATGACGATGTCTCCCAGCGGCTCGGTGAGATGAACGGTGGCCTTGAACGTCGGCGCATTGGCCGCGTCCGAGACCGGTTTCAGATCGTACGGGCGCACGCCGAACGTCAGCGCTTCACCCACCGGAAAGGCGCGCAGCGCCTCGGCCCAGGGGCCGCCACAGAATTCGCCGAACGCCGTCTCCACACTCGGCGCCGCCGCACTGCCACTGCGTCGCGCACTCAACAGATTCATGCGCGGCGAGCCCACCATACCGGCCACGTACGCATCATCGGGCCGCTCGTAGATAGCGTCGACGCTGTCGACCTGCACCATGCGCCCCTGGCGCAACACGCCGATACGCTCGCCCATGGTGAGGGCCTCCAGTTCGTCGGGCGTGGCGTAGACGATGGTCATCTGCTGATCGCGATGAAGACGTTTGAATTCGGCACGCGTGTCGTGGCGCAGCTTGGCGTCGAGATTGGTCAGCGGCTCGTCGAGCAGCAGCACCCGTGGCCGCCGGATCAGGGCGCGGGCGATGGCAACGCGCTGGCGTTCACCACCCGAGGCGGTATCCGGCTTGCGCCCCAGAAGATGACCGAGGCGCAGCAGCTCGGCGACCTCGCCGACGCGTGCCTCGATCTGGGCGCGCGGGAGTCGCTGTTCGCGCAGCGCAAACGCCAGGTTGTCGAATACCGACAGATGCGGGTAGAGGGCGAAGGTCTGAAAAACCATCGCCACGCCGCGCTCACGCACCGGCAGGGTCGCGATATCAACGCCATCGAGATAGATGGCACCGGCATCCGGGCGTTCGATACCGCAGATACAGCGAAACGTCGTCGTCTTGCCGCTGGCACTCGGGCCAAGCAAGGCAAAAAACTCCCCGCTGTTGACGTTGAGATCGAGGCCGTCGAGGGCAACGATGTCACCGAACCGCTTGTGCAGGCCGGAGATCCTGAGTGCCGTCATGGACTGATCCCTAAAAATTCACCCAGGTACTGGTCCGGTGACTCGATTCGATGGCACGGGTGATGAAACGCACGCCGTCCACGCCGTCGTCCACCGTCGGAAATCCGGTGCACAACGGATCGGGGTCGCGGCCCTCCAGACGGGCGCTGATCACCTCGGCGACGTCACGATAGAGATTGGCGAAGCCCTCCAGATAGCCTTCCGGGTGACCGGGAGGAATGCGCGTCACCGCCGCGGCGATGGAGTTGGCACCGTGACCGCCGCGGGTAATACGCCGCGGCGTCTCGCCCAACGGCGAATAGAGCAGATAGTTAGGATCTTCCTGGGCCCACTCCAGGCCGCCCTTCTCGCCGTAGATGCGGATACGCAGCGCATTCTCGTTGCCCGGTGCCACCTGACTGGACCACAACATGCCGCGCGCGCCACCCTCGTAACGCAGCATCACCTGCACGTGATCGTCCAGCAGCCGCCCCGCGACGAAGGTGGTGAGATCGGCCGCCAGCGATTGCAGGCGCAATCCGCTGATGAAGCCCGCGAGGTGAAACGCATGGGTGCCGATGTCGCCGATGCAGCCACCGGCGCCGGAACGCTTGGGATCGGTGCGCCAGGCGGCCTGCTTCTGACCCGTGTCCTCCAGTTTGGTGGCAAGCCAATCCTGGGGGTACTCCACCTGGATGACGCGGATGGCGCCCAAAACGCCGTCGGCGACCATGGATTTGGCCTGCCGCACCATGGGGTAGCCGCTGTAGTTGTGGGTCAGGCAAAAGACCAATCCCGTCTCCTTCACCAGTGCGGCTAGTCGTTGCGCATCCTCCAGCGTGGTGCAGAGCGGCTTGTCGCAAATGACGTGGATGCCACGCCGCAAAAACGCCTCGGCGGCGGCGTAATGGACATGATTGGGCGTGACGATGGAGACCACGTCGATGCCGTCATCGCGAGCGGCCTCGCGCTCGGCCATCTCTTCGAAACTGGCGTAACTGCGCTCCTCGGCAAGACCCAACTCGCGGGCCGAGGCCAGCGCGCGCTTGGCATCCGACGCCAGCGCTCCGGCGACCAACTCGTAGCGGTCATCCAGCCGCGCGGCGATGCGGTGCACAGCACCGATGAACGCGCCTTGGCCGCCGCCCACCATTCCCAGCCGCAGACGCCGGCCGATCGACTCCCCCTGCCCTCCTTCGATTGCCATGCCCCCTCCTCAGACCAGTCCCAGCAGAATGTCGTTGGTGCGCTGGTCCACGCCGCCGTCTGCGAAATCGTCGAAGGCTCTTTCGGTGACACGGATAATGTGATCGCGCACGAAGGCCGCGCCTTCCCGCGCGCCGTCTTCGGGATGCTTGAGACAGCACTCCCATTCCACTACCGCCCAGCCGGGGAAGTCGTAGGCCGCCAGCTTGGAGAAGATGCCGACGAAATCCACCTGGCCGTCGCCCAGTGAACGGAACCGTCCAGCGCGATCGACCCAGGCCTGGTAGCCGCCGTAAACGCCCTGTCGTGGCGACGGATTGAACTCCGCATCCTTGACGTGAAACATCTTGATGCGCTCGTGGTAGACGTCGATGAAGCCGAGGTAGTCGAGCTGCTGCAGGACGAAATGGCTGGGATCGTAGAGGATGTTGCAGCGCGGATGTCCGTCGACCTTGTCGAGAAACTTCTCGAAGGTGATGCCGTCGTGCAGATCCTCGCCCGGGTGAATCTCGTAGCAGACGTTGACGCCCGCCTCGTCGAAGGCGTCGAGAATGGGCCGCCAGCGCTTGGCGAGTTCGTTGAACGCACTCTCCACCAGTCCCGCCGGCCGCTGCGGCCAGGGGTAGAGATAGGGCCAGGCCAGGGCGCCGGAGAAGGTGACGTGGTCGGTCAATCCGAGATTGTGCGAGGCCTTGGCGTTGAGCAGCATCTGGTTCACCGCCCACTCCTGTCGCGCGCGGGGATTGCCGCGCACCGATTCCGCAGCGAAGCCATCGAACGCCAGATCGTAGGCCGGGTGCACCGCCACCAACTGTCCCTGCAGATGCGTGGAGAGCTCCGTCAGTTGCAGCCCCGCCTCGCCCAGGATGCCCTTGACCTCGTCGCAGTAATCCTTGCTGGCGGCGGCCCTCTCCAGGTCGAACAGGCGGCCGTCCCAACTGGGCATCTGCACGCCTTCGTAGCCGACTTCGGCCGCCCAGGCGGCGATGGCGGACAACGAGTTGAAGGGAGCCTCGTCCCCGGCAAACTGCGCCAAAAACAACGCCGGACCTTTCAGGGTCTTCATGATGGTTCCTCCTCCGGATAGGGGTGGTGCTGCAGCCCGTTTATTGTATTTTCGTGGAGTGTAGTGTAAACGTTTACATTAATCAAAAAGATGTTGTCAATGATTTTGATTGTATTTCTTTCATCATTATCAAACCGCTTCAATCAAATAAAACAGCCTGAGTGACTCAACGAGAATATGAAGAACTGTATATAACTTTTTGATTACCATATTTTTAATTCATCCAATCTTTGTATTGTTTTGGACGAAACCGAGGGAGTGGTCCGGATGACAACGGAGTGATCTTTTACAGTACCTCATTTTGAGGTTATCTTACGCTATCGGCGACCAGCCAGCGGCGCGCCGCAGCACACCCATATAGAGGCCGAACCTTGGAGCCATCAGACAGACCCAGAAATCGCCTGCGCCTAGCAGACATCGCGCGCCGGGCAGGCGTTAGCACGGCCACCGTGGATCGCGTCATCCATAGCCGCCCCGGTGTCAAACCCCATACCGTCAACCACATCCAGGCGGTTATCCGGGAGATGGAGTCCAGTCAGTCCCAATCGGATAGGAGCGCACGGCGGCGGCCGCGCAAGCGATTTGATGTGCTGCTTCCGGAGGGCACCAACAGCTTCTACCAGGCGCTGACGCAGCACATCGAATCCCTCAACGAGGGCGGCAATGACGACGCGCACTTCACGCTGCACCAGATCGAAGGCTTCAATCCGCGCCCCCTGGCGGACGCCATCCAGGAACTGACTCCCCACAGCGACGGCATCGCCATAGTGGCGCTGGAGGACCCGCTGGTACGGGAAGCGGTCAACGCTGCGACGAGCGCCGGCGTGCCCGTGGTAACCCTGGTCTCCGATCTCAGCAACGGTGGGCAGCAGGCCTACGTGGGGCTGGACAACCGCGCCGCCGGTCGCACGGCGGGGTATCTCATGGGGCGCTTCATCCACGGCCCCGGTACGGTGTTGTTGATTGCCGGCAGTATGAGCTTGCGCGATCACGAAGAGCGCGAGATCGGTTTTCGCCGCGTGCTCGGCGAGAGCCCGGTCAATATCGTCGCCCACCTCGAGGACCACGACGACTACCGCAGGAATTACGCTGAAACCCTCAACGCTCTCGACAAATACAGCGACCTGGTGGGCATCTACAACATCGGCGCCGGCAACCGCGGTATCGCCCAGGCGTTGCAGGAACGCAATCGTCAGCAGGAGGTGGTCTTCATCGGCCACGAGCTCACCCCCTACTCGCGCCAATATCTCTTGGACGGCGTCATGGATGTGGTGATCGACCAGCACCCCGCGGCCGAAGCCCGTCAGGTGCAGGAGGTGCTACTGACCCTTAGCGGTATCCGTCCCGGCCCGCTGGAGCCCCCCTCGCCAGGCATGCGTGTCTTCTTTCGTGAGAACCTGCCCTGAGGGCACCCAACACGTCTGGACGGGCTACACGGAATCGCGCTTTACCGGTCCGCTGGAATCGCGCACCACCAGCTCGGTGGGGATGATCACCGGCTCGCGCGAGATGTGCCTGCCCGCCAGCACCTCGGCCAGCAACAGCATGGCCTGACGACCGATCTCGGTACGCAACTGGCGGATGGTGGTGAGCGCCGGGTTGTAGGCACGGGCGAACGAGATGTCGTCGAAGCCGATCACGGAAACCTCCCCCGGCACGCTGATGCGGCGGGCCGCCAGCTCGTTGATGGCACCGATCGCCATCTCGTCGTTGGCAGCGAACACCGCGGTGGGTTTGATCTCGCTGGACCAGATCTGATGCAAGGCGCGGTGGCCGGATCCGACGCTGAAATCTCCCCGGGCGATCCATCCCTCCCGCAGTTCCAGACCGGCCTGCTCCATGGCCAGGCGGTAGCCGGCTGCGCGGTCTACGCTCAGCACCTCCGGCATCGGACCGCTGATGTGGGCGATGCGGCGATGGCCCAGTGACAACAGATGATCGACGGCCTTCTTGGCCGCTAACACGTTGTCGATCTTGATGGTGGGCAGGGGCACGTTGTCGATGTACTCCAGCGCGACCACCATGGGCGGCAGGCGGCGTTGCTGTTGGAGAAACTCGCCCGGCAGCGTGCCGGTCATGAGGATCAGGCCGTCCGCATGGCGCCCGGCCACCATATCGAAGTAAAGGCGCTCGCGATCGGGATCGTCGCGGGTGTTGCCCATCAATACCGAGTAGCCGAGGTCATGCGCCTGCTGCTCCACGCCGCGAAAAATCTCCAGATAGAAGGGATTGGCGATGTCCCTCACCACCAAAATCACCGTCCTGGTTTCGCGGGCGCGCAGACTCTGAGCCACCCGATTAGGGGTGTAGTTGACCGCCCGCACCGCCTGCATCACCTTGTCGCGCGTCTCCTGGGAGACCTTATTCGGCGATTTCAGGGTACGCGAAACCGTCGCCGTCGAAACACCGGCCAGTCGGGCGACATCCTTGATGGTCCCCCGCGCATGGCGCAATGGTCTATCGGCCATCGTGTGTTACCCCGTCATCGTTGCAAGCAAGGGCTGGCAGTGTATAACGACCCGCAGTCAAATCAACGCACCCCCCAAATCCGGCCAAACGGGGAGTCGTGCCGCGCCGAACGAATCGCGAGATATACTGACGCGAAATGGGCCGCAGCCCGCGCAGCCCGCGCAGCGCGCACCAACGCCTATCCCCCCTAGCTACGGTACTTAAGAAATCGCTGTGCGTAGACGATAACCCGAGGGGAGGGGTGGATAGCAGGCCGTCGTGCGCAGTCGGGTATGGCAATCCCCAGAACATAGAAAGGCCAGATGATGCAGGTCGAGCTGGACGAAATCTGGCTGGACAAAATGGAGGGGTGGACGCGCTTCAGCCGCGCCCAGAAACGTCGACTCTACCGAATCTTCCTAGTATGCGCGGTGGGCGTCAGCTACCTGATGGACACCGCGGTATATGCCCTATTCGCCCTG